>NZ_BAAAMW010000013.1:0-225671 GCF_039529475.1 Actinomadura chokoriensis
GCCGCCCGGGGCACGGCCCGGGGCGCTGCGGCCGGGAGCGGCCGGGGGGCTGCCGCCCGGCGTCGTCCCCGCCGGCGGGCCCGGCCTCGGCGATCCGCTCGCCCACCCGCCCGGTGCGCGGAACGCCCGCCAGGCCCCCGGGCCCTACGAGTCCGGCCCGTGGCCCGGCGACCGGCGGCCCGGCGCGCCGGAGAGCCCCTACCCGACCGGCCGGTACTCGACCGGGCGGCAGCCGGGCGGGCAGTTCGCGCGGGAGCCGTACCGGCCCGAGCAGCCCGCACCGGAGCGGTACGAGGGCGGCGCGCCGTACCGCTCGGGCGCGTACGGGGCCGGGCCGTCCGCCGACGCCGATCCCTACGCGGTCGATCCGGGCGTGCCGAACCCGTACGCGTCCGGCCCCTACCGCGAGCCGGGCCGCCGCGACCAGGGCTACGGCGAGCAGGGCTACGGCGAGGAGCAGGAGGATCCGCCCGGCAGCGGGCGGCACCGCCGCTGAGCCTGCGGGCGGCCTGAGCCGCTCTTTGTGAAGTTCCGCCGAAGACAGCGGGCGCCGGCCCCCTTCCCAGGGGGCGGCGCCCGCTTTCGCAACCCCCGCGCACTGGACATACGCCCCCGTCCGGGTTACGTTGTTCTCAGTGAGAGATAAACTCACCTTGAGATCAACTAACGCGGGAGAGCGCGGATGACACCGGAACCGAGGCGCGACGAGGCGGAGTTCCTCGCGAACTACGACCCGCGCGACTACGACCCGGTCGCCGTGACCGTGGACGTGGTGGCGCTGACCATCCGGGACGGCGCCCTCCACGTCCTGCTGGTCCAGCGCGGGAACGCCCCCTACGAGGGCATGTGGGCACTGCCGGGCGGTTTCGTCCAGGCGGGCGGGCCGGTGCGGGGCACCGACGCCGAGGACCTGCCCGACGCGGCCGTCCGGGAGCTGGCCGAGGAGACCGGGCTCAGCGCCAAGGGCGGCGTGATCGGCCGCGTCCACCTGGAGCAGCTCGGCACCTACGGCTCCCCCGGCCGCGATCCGCGGATGCGCGTCATCTCCGTCGCCTACCTGGCGTTCGCGCCGGAGCTGCCCGATCCCGAGGCGGGCGGCGACGCGGCCGCGGCGGCCTGGACGCCGCTGGACGCGCTCGGCCTCACCGAGTCCGCCGAGCAGCGTCCGGGCACCACCCGCCGGCTGGCCTTCGACCACGCGCGGATCCTCGCGGACGGCCTGGAGCGGGCGCGCGGGAAGCTGGAGTACACGCCCCTCGCCACGGCGTTCTGCGGCGGCGAGTTCACGATCCCCGAGCTGCGCGCGGTCTACGAGGCGGTGTGGGGCGAGGAGCTGCACGCCGGCAACTTCCACCGCAAGGTCCTGTCGGTACCCGGGTTCGTGGAGAGCACCGGCGCCACGTCCGACCGCGGCGGCCGGCGCGGCGGTCCCCGCCCCCGGCTCTACCGGGCCGGCGACGCCCGCCTCCTGCACCCCGCCCTGCTGCGGCCGAGCCGGGAGGAGGAGATCCGGTGAACGCCCTGGACGACGCGCTGGCGCGGCTCGACCGGGCGCGGGTCCCGGCCGACCTGTTCGGCGACGACGCGGCGGAGGCCGCGCGGCGGTACCGGCGGCTGGCCCGGCTCGTCCACCCCGACGCGACGGGCGGCCGCACCCGCGACGCGTTCGTCAGGCTGAACGCCCTGTGGCGCACCTACAACCGCGGCGACCAGACCCTGATCACCACCCGCCGCCACGCGTACCGGCTGGACGGCGACCCGATCAGCGGCGATCTCGCCGAGCTGTACGCGGCGCGTCCCGAGGCCGGCCGCGACGTGCTGCTGAAGATGCCGCGCGACCCGCGCGACGGCGACCTGGTCGAGCGGGAGGCGGTGGCGCTCCGCCAACTGCCCAGGGACGGCGACGGGAAGTTCCTGCCGTACGTCCCGAGGCTGGTCGAGTCGTTCCGGCACCGGGACGCCGCGACCGGCGCGCAGCGCCAGGTCAACGTGATCGCCGCCCTCGACGGCTTCCGCAGCCTGGCCGAGGTCGGGAGGGCGTACCCCGGCGGCGTCGACCCGCGCGACGCGGCCTGGATGTGGCGGCGGCTGCTGGTCGGCCTCGGGTTCGCGCACCGCGCGGGCGTGCTGCACGGCGCGGTCCTCCCCGACCACGTGCTGATCCACCCGGAGGAGCACGGCCTGGTCCTCGTCGACTGGTGCTACTCCGTCCCCGGCTGCTACGCGCACGTCGACCCGTCCGGGCGCGTGCCCGCGATGGTCGACCGCTACGCCGGCTGGTACCCGCCCGAGGTGCCGGGACGGCGGCCCGCGAGCCCCGCGACCGACATCTTCATGGCCACCCGGTGCATGACCGAGCTGATGGGCGGCAAGGCGCCCCCGGCGATGCGCTCGTTCGCCCGCGGCTGCACGCTGCCCGCGCAGAACCGGCGCCCGTCCGACGCCTGGCGGCTGCTGGCCGAACTGGACGAGCTGCTGGAGCGGCTCTACGGCCCGCGGCGCTTCCGCCCCTTCCACCTGCCCTCCCCGAACTGAAGGAGAACCGCCATGGGAAGCGGACACTGGTCCACCGACGTCTACGCCGCCCGCGCGAGCTACCGCGCGTCCACCGGCGCCAGCGCGTTCGCCTACTCCGACGGCGGCGCCACCGCCGTCCACCCGGACCTCGACCCGTTCGGCGTGGCCGTCCGGGAGAGCCGGGACTCCGCCGACCACCCCGAGTCGCTCGCGATCGGCGTGCTGTTCGACGTGACCGGCTCGATGGGCACCGTGCCCCGGACGCTGCAGAGCAAGCTCCCCGACCTGCTCGGGCTGCTGCTGCGCAAGGGCTACGTCACGGACCCGCACATCCTGTTCGGCGCGGTCGGCGACGCGACCTGCGACCGGGCGCCGCTGCAGATCGGCCAGTTCGAGGCCGACAACCGGATGGACGACGACCTCGGCAAGATCCTCCTCGAGGGCGGGGGCGGCGGCCAGATGCGCGAGTCCTACGAGCTGGGCATGTACTTCATGGCCCGGCACACCGCGATCGACTGCTACGAGAAGCGGGGCAGGCGCGGCTACCTGTTCATGATCGGCGACGAGCTGGCCTACCCCAAGGCGAAGCGGCGCGAGATCGCGAAGATCATCGGGGACGAGCGGGCGAAGGACGTCCCGATCGCCGAGCTCGTCCGGGAACTGCAGCGCAAGTACGACGTGTACTTCATCATCCCCGAGGGCGCCTACCACTCCGGCAGCCGCGAGCTGGCGGACTTCTGGCGCGGGCTCCTCGGCCAGAACGTCCTCTACCTGGACGATCTGGACGCCGTCTGCGAGACGATCGCGCTGACCATCGGGCTCGCCGAGGACGCCATCGACCTCGACGAGGGCCTGGAGCACCTGGCCGAGGCGGGCTCGGACGCCGGCGCGTCGGTCTCGCGCGCCCTCGCCCGGCTGGACGCGGCCCGCGCACCGGTCGCGGTGTCGTCCACGCCGCCGGGGCTGAACGCCTCGGGCCCGTCCGCGACGACGCGGCTCTGAGTCCCATGGAGCGCGACCGCGGGGACCACGTGATCGTCGTCGACCTCGGCTTCGGCGACGCCGGCAAGGGCACGATCGTCGACCACCTGTGCTCCGCGAGTCCCGTCACCGCGGTCGTGCGGTTCAACGGCGGCGCGCAGGCCGCGCACAACGTCGTCGCGGCGGACGGGCGGCACCACACCTTCGCCCAGTTCGGCTCGGGGACGTTCACGCCCGGCGTGCGGACGCACCTGTCGCGGTTCATGCTGGTCGACCCCCTCTCCCTCGCCGCCGAGGCCGACCACCTGCGGGCCCTCGGCGTCGGCGACGCGCTCGACCGGCTCACCGTGGACGCGGACGCGCTCCTCACGACGCCCTACCACCGGGCCGCCAACCGCGCGCGGGAGTCCGCGCGCGGCGCGGCCCGGCACGGGTCGTGCGGCATGGGCATCGGGGAGACGGCGTCCTACGCGCTCGCGCACGGCGACGCGCCCCGCGCGGGCGACTGCCTGTCGCCCGCGCGGCTGCGGCGCCGGCTCGGCGCGCTCCGCGACTGGTACCTCGGCACGTTCCCGGGCGGCGAGCACGTCCCGGACGTCGAGGCCTGCGCGGACGCCTTCACCGCCTTCGGCGAGCGGGTCCGTATCGTCGGCGGCGGCCACCTGCGCGGCCTGCTGCGCGCCGGGCGCGTGGTGTTCGAGGGCGCCCAGGGCGTCCTGCTGGACGAATGGCACGGCTTCCACCCGTACACGACCTGGTCGACGACGACGTTCGCCAACGCCGAGACGCTGCTGGCCGAGGCGGGCGGGACCGCGACGCGGCTCGGGGTGCTGCGCGCGTACGCGACCCGGCACGGCCCCGGCCCGTTCGTCACCGAGGACCCGGCGCTGACCGCCGATCTCCCCGACCGGCACAACGGCACGGGCCGCTGGCAGGGCGCGTTCCGGGTCGGCCACCTCGACGCCATCGCGCTCCGGTACGCGCTGGAGGCGGCGGGCGGCGCGGACGGCCTGGCGGTCACGCATCTGGACGTCGCGGGGGCGCGTCCCGACCTGCGCGTCTGCCGGGCCTACGACCTGGACGGCGAGCGGGTCGAGCGGCTGGAGACCGGGCCGCCCGACCTGGACCGCCAGGCCGCCCTCACCCGCCGCCTCCTGCGCGCCCGGCCCGTCCACGCACCGCTCGGCGACCCGGTCGAGACGATCGAGGACGCGCTGGGGGCGCCGGTCGTCCTGCGCTCCTACGGCCCCACCTCGGCCGACAAACGGGTTGGCCACCATCGGACACCCATTGACCTCGGCCTCCGGTGAGACCAAGATCCCGCTGAACGCCGCGGATCCTCCGGAGGTGGACGTTGCGTCTCCCCCAGCGCACGCTCTCGGCTGCGGCGGCCGTCGCCGCCTCGCTCGCCCTGCTGACCGCACCGGCGCCGGCCGCGTCGGCGCGGACCGGCGACGGGTGCGACCCGATCGACCCGGCCGCATGCCTGCTGCCGTTCCCGAGCGACTGGTACACGGTGGCGGACGGGAGCACCGCGACGGGCCGCCGCGTCCATATGCGGACGACGCTCAAGAACGCGCTGGGCCTGCCCGTCTCGCCGGACGAGTGGAACCGGTCGGACGGCTTCTCGCCGGGATCGATGCTGCTCAGCCGCGTCCCTGGCGTCGACCTGGCCCGCAGCGGCGCCGCGCCGATCACCGACATCGGCTCCTCGCTGGACGCCGACGCCCCGATCGTCATCGTCGACACCGCGACCGGCGAGCGCTGGCCCTACTGGGCGGAATTGGACGCCAACGCGCCCGACGACCGCAGGGCGCTGATCATCCGCCCGGCGAAGAACTTCCGGGAGGGCCACCGCTACGCGGTCGCGCTGCGGAACCTGCGCGACGCGTCCGGGAACCTGATCAAGCCGAACGCCGCGTTCGCCGAGATCCTCGGGCCGGACCTGCCCTCCACCGACCCGCTGGCCGCGCGGCAGCGGGACGAGAAGGAGGTCCTCGCCTCGCTCCGGGCGAACGGCGTGGGCCGCGACGGCCTCTACCTCGCCTGGGACTTCACCGTCGCGAGCCGGCAGAGCCTCGCCGGGCCCGTGCTGCACATGCGCGACGACGCGCTGCGCAAGCTCGGCGACCGGTCCCCGTCGTTCTTCGTCACGCAGGTGACCGACAACGTGGACGACAAGATCGCCCGCGAGGTGAAGGGGATCGTCTGGGCGCCGAGCTACCTCGACCAGTACGGCGGGCTGCCCGGATCGTCCCTGCACCGGGGCCGGGACGGGCGGCCGGAGCAACTGCCCGGCAACTCCCAGGCCGTCCCCTTCCAGTGCGAGATCCCGAAGTCGGCGCTCGGCACCCCCGCCCGCCCCGCCCTCTACGGGCACGGCCTCCTCGGCAGCGAGGGCGAGGTCGACGCGGGCAACGTCAAGGCGATGGCGGCCGAGCACGGCTTCGTCTTCTGCGCGACCAAGTGGATCGGCATGTCCGACGAGGACGTCCCGAACGTGATCACGGCGCTCGCCGACCTCACCCGCTTCCGGACGGTCGCCGACCGCTTGCAGCAGAGCCTGCTCAACTTCACCTTCCTCGGGCGGGCAATGACCCGCGGGTTCGCCTCGAACAAGGCGTTCCAGAACGGCGCGGGCGCCCCCGTGATCGACACCGGGGCCGAGCTGACCTACGACGGCAACAGCCAGGGCGGCATCATGGGCGGCGCCCTCACCGCCGTGTCCCCCGACATCCGGCGGGCCGTCCTCGGCGTCCCGGCGATGAACTACAGCACGCTGCTCAACCGCAGCGCCGACTTCCCCGAGTACGCGCAGGTCCTCGATCTGTTCTACCCGGACAAGCTCGACCAGCAGATCGGCCTCGCGCTGATCCAGATGCTGTGGGACCGCGGCGAGGCCAACGGCTACGCCCAGCACATGACCGGTGATCCGCTGCCGGGCACGCCCGCGCACCGGGTGCTGATGCACGTGGCGTTCGGCGACCACCAGGTGGCGCCCGTCGCCGCCGAGGTCGAGGCGCGCACCATCGGCGCCCGCGTCCACGCGCCGACCGTCCAGCCGGGCCGCAACCCGGACAGAGTGCCCTACTGGGGCATTCCGACGTTCGGCTCGTCCTACGACGGCTCCGCCATGGTCGTGTGGGACAGCGGCTCCCCGGCGCCGCCGCTGACGAACACGCCGCCGACGCAGGGCCGCGACCCGCACTCCGACCCGCGCAACAACGCCGACGCCCGCCGCCAGAAGGCGGCGTTCCTGAAGACGGGCACGGTCGTGGACGTGTGCGGAGGGGCACCCTGCGTCATCAGCCCCTGACCTCCACCTGAGAAGATCGGACCATGCTCCAGGTCTGCCCGAACGGGCCCCGGACCGAGGGCGTGCCGGTCTCGCCGGACGAGGTCGCCATCGCGGTCCGCATCGCCGCCGACGTCGGCGCGCAGGACGTGCACCTGCATCCGAAGGACGACGCGGGCGCCGACACCCTGGACGCGTCCCGCGTCGCGGAGACCGTCGCGGCCGTGCGGGCGTCGACCCCGTCCATCCGGGTCGGCGTCACCACGGGCGCCTGGACGGCCCCCGACCCGGCCGAGCGCGCCGCGCTGGTCCGGTCCTGGACCGTCCTGCCCGACCACGCGTCGGTGAACTTCCACGAGGACGGCGCCGAACTGGTCGCCGAGGCGCTGCTCGAACGGGGCGTCGCGATCGAGGCGGGCCTGTTCTCCGGCACCGACGCCGCCGAGCGGTTCCTGCGCTGGCCGGGCGCCCACCGCGTGCTGCGCATCCTCGCGGAGGTCACCGACACCGACCCGCGGACCGCGACCGGCACCGCCAAGGCGCTCCTGCACGCCATCGGCACCGGGCACGGCCGCCCGATCCTGCTGCACGGCGAGGACGGCGGCGCCTGGCCGGTGCTGCGCCTCGCCGCCCGGCACAACCTCGACGTCCGGATCGGGCTGGAGGACACCCTCACCCTCCCGGACGGCTCCCCCGCCGGCGACAACGCCACCCTGGTCCAGACGGCCCGCGCGCTGCTCGCCCCGTAGCCGCGGGTCAGGAGCGCGGGTTGTGGCCGGCGGCGTCCAGCCGCGCCCAGTCGGCCTCCCACAGCGCGTCGCGGTGCCGGTCGCAGCGGCGGCGGACGACGGCGTAGGCGAGCAGCACCGGCAGCGCGCAGCCGAGGACGCCGGCGGCGCCCGCGTAGACGGCGTCGGTCACCGTGCGGCTGTGCGGGCGGGGGCGCACGGTCGGGTCGCCGTTCCGGTCGATCCAGATCGTGCGGTGCGCGCCGACCTTGACGTTCTTCCAGCTCGGCAGCGTCCCGATGCGGGGCTCACCGCCCGGTCCCGGCCAGGTCGCCTGGACGGTCTCGTGGATGTAGCGGTCGCCGGACGAGCCGACCCCGCCGGTCGAGGTGACGGTGGCGACGACCTGGTGCCGGCTCGCGCGCTCGGCGTTCTCCGCGTGCGTCCCGGCGCCGTAGGACCACGAGACGGCCAGCGCCGCCACCGGCGGCGCGGCGCCGAGCAGCAGCAGGAGCAGCCCGAGGGCCACCAGCCGCTGGACGCGGTCCACCCGGCGGCGCAGCCCGTTGGGCTCCAGACCGAGCCGGCGGCGCAGCCTGCGGACGGGCGTGCCTCCGCGACGGATGCCGGACCTGCGCATCTGCGTTCACCTCCCCGGGGATCGCCCTCCCGGCAAGAGGCCTTCAACCTTCTTTACCGAGGATATTCCCGAGTTCGTTGATCGGCACATCGCCGGTGGCCGAATCATTTCCCGGATCGCGTCCTATATGCCCGGTTGATGACCGTTTTAGGTCATCGTCCGGACCCGCGGCGACGCCCGGAGTGCCCTCCGCCGCGCCCCGCCGCGCCCCGGCCGCCAACGCCAGCAGGGCACCGAGCGCGCACATCCCCGCGGTGATCCAGAAGATCTCCTGGTACTCGGTGCGCAGCGCGTCCTGCAGCGCCGCGTTGTACACCTCCATCTGCCGCGCGAACTCCGCCTTCGACATCAGGAACGGCAGCGGCGGCTTCAGATCGGCCGTCAGCGCGTGGAACCGGTAGAACCCCCACCCCGACAGCGCCGAGACGCCGAGCAGCATCCCCATCATCCGCGCCACCACCACCGCCGCCGACGCGACGCCGTGCCGCCCCGCCGGGACGAACGCCAGCACCGCCGACGACACCGGCGCGATCACCAGGCCGAGACCGAGACCGGTCACCACCAGATCGACGTCCATCCGCGGGAACGGCCCGTAGGAGGCGTTCGCCAGATCCGCCGGCCAGCCCGCGATCAGCAGGTAGCCGACCGCGGAGACCGTCATCCCGACCGCCATCGGCCACCGCTCCCCCACCCGCCGCGCGACCAGCCCGCCCGCCACCGCCGCGACCGGCAGCGCCACCAGGAACCGCGTCAGCAGCAGCGCGCCCTCCGTCGTGTCCTTGTGCAGGACGGTCTGCGCCACCAGCACGACGTCCACCAGCGTCACCATCAGCGCCGCACCCGACAGCAGGCTCACGCCCAGCACCGCCAGCAGCGGCACCCGCCGCACCCCCGACAGGTCGAACAGCCGCGTCCTCGCCCTGACCTCCCACAGGACGAACACCGCGAGCACCACCGCGCCCGCCGCGAGCACCGGCACCCCCCACGGCGGCAGCGCCGACTCCTCCGGCTCCGGGTTGTAGACGCCCACCACCAGCAGCCCGAGGCCGAGCGCCAGCAGCAGGCCCCCGACGACGTCCACGCCGGGCCGCTCCCCTTCACCGCGCCCGCCCGGCACCGCGATCTGCACCGCCGCCATCGCCGCCGCCACCAGCGGCACGTTGATCCAGAAGATCGCCCGCCAGTCCAGCACCGCCGCGATCCCCGCCCCGTACAGCGGGCCGAGCACGCTCCCGAGCTCCTGCGCGGCCCCCACCGCGCCGAGCACCACCGGCCGCTGCCGCTCCGCCCACAGATCCCCGGCCAGCGCCATCGTCACCGGCAGCAGCGCGCCGCCCGCGACACCCTGCACCACCCGGCCCGCCGTCAGCACCGGCACGTCCCCCGCCAGCGCCGTCACCACCGACCCCGCCGCGAAGAACAGCAGGCACGCCTGCAGCAGCGGCCGCCGCCCGAACCGGTCCGACAGCTGCCCGAGCAGCGGCATCGCCGCCACATAGCCCAGCAGGAACCCCGTCAGGACCGGCGTCACCCGCTCCAGCCGGTTGACCGGGACCCCGACGTCCTTCACCATCGGCACCAGGACCGTCGTCACCACATAGGCGTCCAGCGCGGCCAGCAGCACCACCGCGCCGCCCGCCCCGATCGCGACCCGGCGCCGCGTCCTCACCCCCGCCGCCCTACTTCGGCGCGCTGATCTTGTACGGGGCGTCGAACTCGGTGAACGAGATCACCACCGCGCCGCCCTTCGGGAACTGCCCGCGCACCTTCAGCAGCCGGTGGTCGGCCTTCCCCACCCACACCTGGCCGTCCATGTCCGCGCCGATCCCCGGAATCAGGCCCGCGATCTGCGCCTTCGGCAGCTTCGCGCCCACCCGGTAGGCGTCCTCGCCGTCCACCTTCTCCACCGCCTGCGGCTCCGGCGACGCCGCCGACGACAGCAGCATCGGGATCCCCCGCTGCGGATCCAGCACCGCCGACGGGTCGTACATCGACGCCGCCAGCGCCTTCGGCAGCCTCCGCCAGCCGCCCGTCCCCGCGTCCAGGTAGATGCTGTCCCCCAGCGCGACGACCTTCATCTCGATGTTCTGGCCCTGCTGCTCGACCGTCAGCGTCCCCTGCGCGTCCCCGCTCCGCAGCAGCTTCATGTCGCCGCTCTTCACGATGACCGGCGTCCTGCCCTCCGACTCCAGCGTGAACCCGACGCTCTTCAACGCCCCCATCGCCTGCGCCGCCTGCCGGAGCGTCCCCGCGGCGTCGAACTCCGCCTTCTTCCCGCCGCCACCGCCGTCGTTTTCATCACACGCGCCGGTGAACACCAGCGCCAGCAGGACGGGAACGAGAACGAGCATGCGTCTGGACATACGCGGGACCCTACCGACGAGTCACCACACCCGTCACTCGCCTCCAGGTATGACTTCGCCCCACCGAAAGGAGGATTTGAGCACGCGTCGCGGCGCCCCTCCCCGCTAAGATTGCACGCGGCAAAACCCCCACCGGCACCCCGGGGGAACGCCTCGGGGCGGTAGCTCAGCTGGTCAGAGCAGAAGACTCATAATCTTCCGGTCGCGGGTTCGAGTCCCGCCCGCCCTACAGAGTCGGGCGAGGTATGTCCGCGGAAGGCGCGGACCGGTACTCTTCCGCGATGCCTTCCCGGGGGGCGACCCCCGGACCCCCGATGTGGGGGCTCCGCCCCCACGCCCCCTCCCGGCCCAGCTCACCGCGAACCTCAACGTCGCGCGGGGCCGGTGTTCCTGAGGCTCCGCTCCTCACCCCTCTCGGCCCAGGTCACCGCGAACCTCAACGTTGCACGGGGCCCGCGTTCCTGGGGCTCCACTGCTCGGCCCTCCCGGCTGCGGTTGCCGCATTCCTCGACCATCGGACGGGGTCGGTGTTCTCGGGCTTCGCCCCACGGGGGCCCTTCGTGGCTCAGGTTGCTGCT
Organism: Actinomadura chokoriensis; assembly: GCF_039529475.1. NCBI lineage: Bacteria > Bacillati > Actinomycetota > Actinomycetes > Streptosporangiales > Thermomonosporaceae > Actinomadura > Actinomadura chokoriensis. The sequence continues at coordinate 11,103 of NZ_BAAAMW010000013.1, forward strand.
CGTCTTCGCGGGGGTGGGTTAGGCGGGCCAGGTGGGGTGGCGCTTTTCTAGGAAGGCCCTCATTCCCTCTTGGGCTTCCGGGGTTTGGCTGGAGGCGGCCATTACCTCTATTGCGTAGGCGTAGGCGTCTTGTTCTGGGCGGTCCAGCTGGGCGTACATGGCCTGCTTGCCCAGGGCCTTGCTTCTCGGGCTGCCCTGGGTGGCTCTGGTGAGGAGGTCTTGGGTGGCCTTGTCCAGGTCCTCGTCCGGGACCGCGTAGTTGATCAGGCCCCAGTCGGCGGCCGTTGCCGCGTCGACGATCTCGCCGGTCAGGGCCATCTCGGCGGCGCGCTTGCGGCCGATGTTGTGGGAGATCGCCACCAGGGGCGTGTGGCAGAACCAGCCGCCCTTGCCGCCCGGGGCCGCGAAGCCCGCGCTCTCGGCGGCCACGGCCAGGTCGCAGCCGGCCACCAGTTGGCAGCCCGCGGCGGTGGCCAGGCCGTGGACCCGGGCCACGACCACCTGGGGAACGGACTGGATCGTGCGCATCAGGTCCGTGCAGACCTGGAGGAGGTCGCGGACGTCGGCGTGCGAGGCGCCCGCCATGTCGGCGAAGTCGTGGCCGGCGGAGAAGACCGGGCCGTTCGCGGCCAGGATGATGCCGCGTGCGTCGGTGCCCGCGGCCTGCCGGAACGCGGCCGTCAGTTCGTTGAGGAATGCCTTGGAGAGTGCGTTGCGGCGCTTCGGGCGGTTCATCGTGATCGTGGTGAACGGGCCGTCGCGGTGCAGCAGGACGTCCTTGTCTTCGCTCATGGATTGAACGTTATGTCAGACCCGCGTCGTACGGTGGGCGGGTCCGAGGACCGAGGGGGTTTGCATGAAGCTGCTCACCGCGACCAACGCCGGCCAGGGATTGCGCGCCAACGACTTCGACTGGTGCGTCGAGGGGGAACTCGTCCACATCGGGATGGTGTGCGCCCGCGACCGGGACGACCCCGACGGGGGCTGCGGCTGCGGCCGGTCCTTCGCCGGGCTCAACTCGCACCGGGCCACGACGACCGCCATGGTCCGGGACGTGCCCGGGTTCACCGAGGACGACTACGTCATGGCGATCCGGTCCAGCCTCGAGCAGCAGGGCTGCGACCCCTCGTTCGCCGAGCACGAGGCCGCGCTGCTGCGGTGCCTCGTGCGCGACTGGCCGGTGGGGGTGATCGTCGAGCGGCGGCTGGATGAGATCGTGGTGAGGCAGGTCGTCCAGCCGTAGTGGAGGTGCTCGATGCTCGTCGCGTTCTCGGTGACGCCGCTCAGGGCGGGGGAAGAGGTCGGCGAACTCGTCGCGGAGGCCGTCCGGGTGGTGCGGGCCAGCGGCCTGCCCAACCGGACCGACGCGATGTTCACCACGATCGAGGGTGAGTGGGACGAGGTCATGGCCGTGGTGAAGGACGCCACCGATGCCGTGGCCGCGCGTGCGCCCAGGGTCGGGCTCGTGGTGAAGGCCGACATCCGGCCGGGGGTCACCGGTGCCCTGGACGGGAAGGTCGAGTCCGTGGAGCGGCACCTCAGGTGAGCCAGTCCCGGATCTCCTCGTCCGTGCGCGGCAGCAGGCACCACAGTGCCTCCTCCATGGACTGGCACAGGGGGACCTGCGCGTCCAGGCGGAGGATCCGGAACAGCTTGGCCACGAACGGATGCGCGCCCACCAGGGCCAGGGCCGTCCCGCGGGCGCACTCCTGGACCATGCGCAGGCCGTCCACGTCGATGAAGGAGACTCCGGAGAAGTCGAGGACGAGGGGGCGGCCGCTCAGCGCCCGCAGTCGCGGCTCGACGTCACGGCACGACGCCCGGTCGAGCTCCCCGGCGAGCATGACGGTGGTGTGGCGGTCGCCCTCGATGACGACCATGTCCGCGGCGGTCATGGCGCCATGATGCTCGGCGGGGACGCTCCCCGTCAGGTGAAGCAGGCGGGCACGCCGTTCTCGCCGCCGCGGGAGAAGCTGCGGAGGCGCTGGACGGCGGTGCCGTGGTCGCCCGGTTTCGTCCACGGGGCCTTGTCGCCGATGACCTGGAACGCGTCCACGAGTTCCTGCTCGTCCCCCGCCTCGAACCGCAGCGTGCCGTCATCGGACGAGCCGTAGAGGACGGCCCCCGCCAGGCAGTCGGCCTGGAGTTCGGCGGCCGGCGACACCAGGCCGCGGCGGAGCCTCGCCTGGATCGCGTGGCCCCACTCGTGCGCGATCACCAGATAGACCCATGCGTCGCCGCGCGCGTAGCCGGAACGCATGAGGTGCGCGTCCCACGCCACGTAGTCGCCGGACGGGCAGTACGCCGCGTTGTCGCGCGTCAGCCGCTCCTTGCCGCAGAGCGGCGCCGAACCCGGGTCGCCGCCGTCGTAGAGGCCCACGACGCGCGGTGAGCGGTAGGAACCGGTGAACAGCTCGGTCCAGTGCCGCCGCCAGTAGTCGTCCGTGGTCGTCTCGGCGGTGCGCAGGTCCTCCTGGAACCCGGCCTCGTCGAAGGCGGCCTGCACCGTCTGCCGCGGTGCGGGGGTGGCCTGCGCGGCCGGGCGGACCGGGCCTGGCGGCCGCAGCTCGAACTGGCAGGCGCCCGTCAGCGCCAGCGCGGCGGCGACGGCCGCTCCGGTCCGCCATCGCCGCCGAACATTCTCCCTCATGACGGGACATACGCACGCACACCGCCGGAGGGTCGAACGGCACCGCGACTGTGCTCGCCGCACAACCCGGACGACCGCCCGTTGGACCCCGGCCCCGTCTTGCCCCGGGCCCGTAGACGCAGGTCGGCGGCCCGTGCTGGGCTGCCCGCCACACGAACTTACGGAGGGGCGAATGGCGAACGGGACCCTCGCGGTCCGCGATCTGTCGGTGAGCTACGGGCGGGCGGTGCGGGCCCTGCGCGGCGTCTCGCTGGACGTCCCGGCGGGCTCGGTCACGGCCGTGCTCGGCGCGAACGGGGCGGGCAAGACGACGCTGCTCCGGGCGATCTCCGGGACGCTGCCGTTCCACCGCGGAGCGGTGGACGCCGGCGCGGTCCGCCTCGGCGACCGGTCCCTCGTCGGGCTGCACCCGGCCACCATCGTGGCGGCCGGGGTGGTGCAGGTGCCGGAGGGGCGGCGGGTGTTCGGCCGGCTCAGCGTGGAGGAGAACCTGCGGGCGGGAGCGCTCGGCACGCCCGGACGCGGCGCCGCGGCCAAGGCGCACGGGCGGGTGCTGGAGCTGTTCCCGGTGCTCGCCGAGCGGTCCCGGCAGCGGGCCGGGCTGCTGTCGGGCGGCGAGCAGCAGATGCTCGCGATCGGGCGGGCGCTCATGGCGTGCCCGTCGGTGCTGCTGCTGGACGAGCCGACGCTCGGCCTGGCGCCGCTGATGGCCGAGCGGATCGCCGAGACCGTCCGGGAGATCAACCTGCAGGGCACCGCGATCCTGCTGATCGAGCAGAACGCGGCGCTGGCGCTGGAGCTGTCGTCGGAGGCGCACGTGCTGGAGGTCGGCGCGGTCACGCTGCACGGGCCGTCGGCGGAGCTGGCCGCGAGCGACGAGGTCCGGCGGCGCTACCTCGGCGTCGGCGCCGAGGAGGACGAGGACGGCGGCGACACGGTGCCGCCGCCGTCGCTGGAGCGGTGGGCAGGATGAGCGGAGCGAACCGGGGGGCGCGGGGGGCCGTCCCCCCTCGGGAGACCGGGCCGAGCGAACTCGTGGTCGAGGGGCTCACCGTGCGGTTCGCCGGGCTGACGGCGCTGGACGGGGTCGGTTTCACCGTGGCGGAGGGCAGCGTCCACGCGGTCATCGGGCCGAACGGGGCGGGCAAGTCGACCTGCTTCAACGTGCTGTCCGGGGTGTACCGGGCGAGCGAGGGCAGCGTCCGGTTCGCCGGGGCGGAGCTGACCGCGCTGCCGCCGCACCGGATCGCGGGCCTCGGGGTGGCCCGGACGTTCCAGAACATCGCGCTGTCGCGGCACCTGTCCGTCGAGGACAACCTGATGCTCGGGCGGCACCGGCTCACCCGGGCCGGCTTCGTGTCGGCGGGGCTGCGGCTGCCGCGGGCGCGCCGCGAGGACGCCCGGCACCGCGCCCGGGTCCGCGACATCGCCCGGTTCGTCGGGGTCGGCGAGCATCTCGCGGCGCCGGTGGGGCTGCTGTCGTACGGCGTCCAGAAACGGGTCGAGCTGGCCCGCGCGCTCGCGATGGAACCCCGGCTGCTGCTCCTGGACGAACCCGTGGCCGGGATGAACGGCGCGGAGCGGCGCCGGATGGCCGAGGTCATCGGCCGGGTCCGCGCCGACCTCGGCGTCTCGGTCCTGCTGGTCGAGCACGACATGGGCATGGTCATGCGGCTGGCCGACGAGGTCACCGTCCTGGACTTCGGCCGGCGCATCGCGGGCGGCGCACCCGAGCGGGTGCAGCGGGACCCGGCGGTGATCCGCGCCTACCTCGGCGCCGCGCACGAGCCGCGCGAGACCGCCGATTCGGAGGGAAATCCTTGAGCACGTTCATCGAGCTGGTGGTCAACGGGGTCTCGGCGGGGTCGGTGTACGCGCTGATCGCCCTCGGCTTCGTGATCATCTTCAAGGCCACCGAGGTGGTCAACTTCGCGCACGCGTCGCTGCTGCTGGTCGGCGGCTACGTGACGGCCGTTCTGCACGACGACATCGGGTTCCTCGCGGCGCTCGGCGCGGGCGTCGCCGCGGCGGCGGTCGCGGGCGCGCTGGTGGAGTTCCTGGTGCTGCGCCGCGCCCGGGTCGAGGACCAGGCGGTGCTCGCGATCGTCACGATCGGCGTCGACATCGTGCTGACGACCGCGCTCACGCGGGAGATCGGCACGCAGGTCCTGTCGATGGGCGACCCCTGGCAGGACGAGATCGTGGAGGTGGCGGGCGTCGGCATCGCGCAGACCCGCATCGCCGCGTTCGCGGTCGCGTCGCTGCTGATCGCGGCGTTCCTGCTGGCGTTCCGCTACACCTCGTGGGGCGTGGCGATGCGGGCGGCGGCCGAGGACGGGGAGACGGCGGCGCTGATGGGCGTCCGGCTGACCCGCGTGTCGCTGGCGGCGTGGGCGGTCGCGGGGGCGCTCGCGGCGGTCGCGGCGCTGTTCCTCACCGTGTTCCCCACGCCGGGCCTGGACCGCAGCACCTCGTTCGCGGCGATGAAGGCGTTCCCCGCCGCGATCCTCGGCGGGCTCGACTCGACGACGGGCGCCCTGGTCGGCGGGCTGATCGTCGGGCTCACCGAGTCGCTGGTGACCGGCTACCAGGGCGACCTCGCGTTCATGGGGCGCGGCATCGGCGAGGTGGCGCCGTTCGTGGTGATGCTGCTGGTGCTGCTGGTCCGCCCGGCCGGGCTGTTCGGGACGAGGGAGCTGTCGCGTGTCTGAACGTCCGCTCCGCACCGCGGCCGCGCTCGGCGGAACGCTGGTCCTGCTCGCCATGCCCTTCTACCTGGACGCCTTCTGGCTCCAGACCGGCCTGTTCGCGATGTCGGCGGCGATCGGCGCGATCGGCCTGAACCTGCTGACCGGCGCGACCGGTCAGCTGTCGATGGGGCACGCGTTCTTCCTCGCGGTCGGCGCCTACGGATACGTGTACCTGGCGTCCGAGGACGGGCCGCACGCCGCGGGCCTCGGGCTGCCGACGCCGCTGGCCTTCGTCGGCGCGATCGTCCTCGCGGGCGTCGCGGGCGGCCTGTTCAGCCCCATCGCCGGACGGCTGCGCGGCGTCTACCTCGGCATCGCCTCGCTCGCGCTGATCTTCATCGGGCAGCACGTGCTGTTCAACGCCGAGACCGTCACCGGCGGGTTCAACGGCCGGGACGTCCCGCCGCTGGAGCTGGCCGGGCTCCGCTTCGACGACTCCCCCGAGCTGGTGCTGTTCAACGTGCCGCTCGGCGCGCTGGAGCGGCTGTGGTTCCTCGCCGTGCTGCTGCTGATTCCGGCGGCGTGGATCGCGCGCGGCATCGTGCGCGGCCGGCCGGGGCGGGCGATGAACACGATCCGCGACCACGAGACGGCGGCGGCCGTGATGGGCGTGCCGGTGGCGCGCTACCGGGCCGGGGTGTTCGTGCTGTCGTCGATGTACGCGGGGGCCGCCGGGGCACTGCTCGCGCTGGCGTTCCGCCGGACCGTCCCCGACTACTTCGGCATGTTCCTGTCCCTGGACTACCTCGCCATGATCGTCATCGGCGGGCTCGGCACCGCCGCCGGGGCGATCGCCGGCGCGGTGTTCGTGTCGGTCCTGCCGCAGCTCCTCACCCGCTTCGGCGACGACCTGCCGCTCGTCGCCGCGCCGGGCTCCGCCGGGGTCTCCCCCGCCGAGGCCGCCCGGATCCTGTACGGCGCCGCCGTCGTCGCCGTCGTCCTGTTCCTGCCCGGCGGCCTGGCCGGGATGTGGCCGCGGCTGCGCACCGCCGCGTCCCGGCGCCGGGCCGCCCGTCCCCTCACCCGACTCGAACAAGAGGAGCAACCCACATGAACCGAACGGCACGTCTCACGGCGGTCGCCGCCCTGGCGGTCGCGCTGCCGCTGAGCATGGCGTCCGGCTGCAGCGGCAAGGCGACCGGCGGGTCCGGCGGCACCGGGAAGGACGGTGTCAAGACCGGCCCCGGCGTCAGCGACGACACGATCCGCGTCGGTGCCGCGACCGACCTGACCGGCGTCTACGCCCCGCTCGGCAAGAGCCTCACGCAGGCGCAGCAGATGTACTTCGAGCAGGTCAACGCGCAGGGCGGGATCTGCGGCCGCAAGGTCGAGCTGGTCGTCCGCGACCACGGCTACGACGTGCAGAAGGCGGTCGCCGGGTACAGCGAGATGCAGTCGAGCGTCATCGGCCTCGCCCAGTTCGTCGGGTCGCCGATGGTCACGGCGCTCAACCAGCGGATCACCTCCGACAAGATGTTCGTGATCCCGAACGCGTGGGCGACGACCCTGCTCGGCAACAAGTACATCCAGGTCACCGGCACCACCTACGACGTAGACATGATCAACGCCCTGGACTTCCTGACCAAGGAGAAGGGGATCGAGAAGGGCGACAAGATCGGTCACGTCTACTTCGAGGGCGACTACGGCGAGAGCGCGCTCGCCGGGTCGAAGTACGCGGCCGGCAAGCTCGGTCTGACCCTCGTCGAGCAGAAGATCAAGGCGACCGACAACGACATGACCGCGCAGGTGTCGGCGCTGAAGGACGCCGGCGTGAAGGCGATCCTGATGAGCGCCGGGCCGAAGCAGTCGGCGTCCCTGGCGGGCGTGGCGCGGGCCAAGGGGATCATGGTGCCGATCGTGGCGAGCAACTCCGGGTTCTCCCCGCAGCTGCTGCAGACCCCGGCCGCCCCCGCGCTGCTGAAGGACTTCTACCTCGCCAGCGCCGGCGCGCCGGTCTCGTCCGACCTGCCGGCGATCAAGAAGCTCGCGGACGACTACGCAAAGAAGTACCCGGGGCAGCCGCGCGACAGCGCGGTCGTCAACGGCTACACCGGCGCGGTGATCTTCGCGGACGCGCTGAAGAAGGCGTGCCAGGCCAAGGACCTCACCCGCGAGGGCCTGATCACCGCGCACCGGTCGACGACCGCGCACGACGGCGGCTACGGCACCCCGATGGACTTCTCGAAGGTGGACGAGCCGGGCACCCGCAAGACCTACATCCTGCGGACCGACGCCAAGGCGCTCGGCGGCCTGGTCGTCGAGCGGGACGCGCAGGAGTCCGAGGCCGCCGAGACCTACAAGGTGCCGTCGGGCGCGGCCTAGGCACCGCCGGGGGCCGTGGGCTCCCCCAGCAGATGGAGGGCGATCCGGTCGAGGACGGCGAGGTCCTCGGCCGGGAGGCCGTACAGCTCCGGCGGCGGGGTGGCGAGGATGCGCTCGGCCTCCGCCGCCGCGGCGCGCCCGGCCTCGGTCGCCGTGACGAGCTTGGCGCGCCGGTCGGCCGGGTTCGGGGCGCGCTCGACGAGGCCGCGCCCGACCAGGTCGTCCACCACGACGGTGGCGTAGGGGCGGTCGGTGAGCAGGAGTTCGGCGACGTCGCCGAGCGTGAGCGGCTTCACCGCGGCGGCGATGCGGCGCAGCGCCTTGGCCCGGAAGAAGCTCATGCCGAGCGCCTCGGCGACCTTCCGGCGCACGTCGTTGCGCTCGTGGAACACGACCCCCAGGTTGCGCCAGGCGCGCGCGGCGACATCGGCCGCGGACTCGGCCGGCGGCTCGGCGGCGGGCTCGGCGGCGGGCTCGGTGGCGGGCTCGGTCATCGGGTGCTCGCTCCCGTCACGTGGGGTCCCTCCGGGGCCGGGTCGCCGGCGTCGAACAGCTCGGTCACGCGCGCGGTGCTGCGCGCGGCCCGCCGGCCGGTGGTGGCCGTGCCGAGCACGAGGACGGCCGCCGCGCATCCGGTCAGGATCCAGTATGCCGGGCGGGCGGCGGACACGAAGGCGTCCGCGCCGGGCGCGCCGGAGGCCGCGGCGGACGTCCCGGCGGCGAGCACCGCGCCGATCACCGCGACGCCGAGCGCCTGCCCGATCTGCCGGCTGGTGGACGCGACAGCGGCGGCGACCCCGGCCTGGGCGCGCGGCATCCCGGACACCGCCGTGTTCGTGATCGGCGAGTTGATCATCCCGAACCCGATGCCGAACAGCACGTAGGACGCGAACAGCGTGAGGTCCCGGGTCTCGGCGTCGAACGCGGCGAACAGCAGTCCGCTGGCGAGCATCGTGGCCCCGGCGATCTGCAGCGGCAGCCGGGGGCCGCGGCCGCCGACCAGGCGTCCGGACAGCGGGGAGACCGCGGCGGTCATCGCGGCCATCGGCAGCAGGTACAGCCCGGCGTGCAGCGCCGACATGTCCCGGACGTTCTGCAGGTAGAGCGTGTTGAGGAAGAGGAACCCGCCGAGCGCCGCGAACCCGCTGATCGCGATCAGCGTCGCGCCCGAGAACGGCAGGCTGCGGAAGAAGCGCAGGTCGATCAGCGGCTCGGGGGCGCGCAGCGCGTGCAGGACGAACCCCACGAGCGACGCCGCGGCGAGCAGCGCGGCGCCGTAGACGGCCGGGTCACCGATGCCGCGGCCGGGCGCCTCGATGATCGCGTAGGTCAGCGTCCCGAGCAGCACGATCATGAGCGCCTGGCCGAGCGGGTCGGGCCGGCGCGGCCGCTCGGCGCGCGACTCGGGGACGAACAGCGCGGTCAGCGCGAGCGCGGCGAGGCCGATCGGCACGTTCAGCCAGAAGATCGACCGCCAGCCGACGGAGTCGACGAGCAGCCCGCCGACGAGCGGCCCCATCGCCATGCTCAGCCCGACGACGGCGCCCCACACGCCGATGGCGCGGGCCCGCTCGCGCGGCTCGGTGAACACGTTCGTGATGATCGACATGGCGACCGGGTTCAGCATCGACCCGCCGACGGCCTGCACGACGCGGGCGGCGACGAGCCAGCCGAGGGACGGCGCGAGGCTGCACAGCACCGATCCGGTGACGAACAGCGCGAGGCCCGTCTGGAACACCCGGCGGCGCCCGATCCGGTCGGCGGTGGAGCCGGCGAGCATCAGCAGCGAGGCGAGGACGATCAGGTAGGCGTCGATCGTCCACTGCAGCCCGGACAGCGAGCTGTCGAAGTCGTGCTGCAGGGTGGGCAGCGCGACGTTGAGGATCGTGTTGTCCAGGCTGACGATGAGCAGGCTCATGCAGCAGATGCCGAGGACCAGTGACCTGCGGCGGGGGCTGAGTTCGGGCACCGCGGTCCAATCGTTGTAGGCGTACAAACGTTATAAGCCTACAACTAATTCGCGGTCAGCGGAGGGCGGGGACCCGGCCGCGCGCGGCCGGGATCACCAGCGGCGTCCCGGTCTCCGGGCAGTCGATCACCCGGCACGGCAGCCGGAACACCTCCTCGACCAGCTCCGACGTGACCACCGAGGCCGGGTCGCCCGCCGCGACGATCCGGCCGTCCCGCATGGCGACCAGGTGCGTGGCGTACCGGGCGGCGTGGTTCAGGTCGTGCAGGACGGCGACGACCGTGCGGCCCTCCTCGTGCAGCCGCGCGCACAGGTCGAGGACCTCGATCTGGTGGGCGATGTCGAGGTAGGTCGTCGGCTCGTCCAGCAGGAGCAGCGGGGTCTGCTGGGCGAGCGCCATCGCGATCCACACGCGCTGCCGCTGGCCGCCCGACAGCTCGTCCACGTGCCGCTCGGCGAGGTCCTGGACGCGGGTCGCGGCCATCGACTCGGCGACGACCCGCTCGTCCTCCCGCGACCACTGCCGCAGCAGGCTCTGGTGCGGGTACCGGCCCCGCGACACCAGGTCGGCGACCGTGATGCCCTCCGGCGCGATGGACGACTGCGGCAGCAGGCCGAGCGTCCGGGCGAGCTTCTTGGCGGGCCAGCCGGCGATGGGCCGGCCGTCGAGCACGACCGTCCCGGCCGCCGGCCTCAGGATCCGGGCGAGCGCCCGCAGCAGCGTCGACTTGCCGCACGCGTTCGGGCCCACGATGACCGTGAACGACCCGTCCGGCACGGCGACGTCGAGGTCCTCGGCGATGGTGCGCTTGTCGTAGGCGAGGGTGAGGCCCGTCCCGGTGAGGCGTGCTTTCTCGTCCATCAGATCCGTCCCGTCTTGCGTTCGGTCACGAGGAGCCAGACCAGGTACCCGCCGCCGAGGAGGCCGGTCACGACGCCCACCGGGAGCTGGTGCCCCGGGAAGGCGTGCTGCGCGACCCAGTCGGCGGCCACCAGCAGCGCCGCGCCCATGCACGTCGCGGGCAGCAGGTTGGGGCCGGTCGTGCGGGTGAGGCGGCGGGCGAGCTGCGGCGCGGTCAGCGCGACGAACGCGACCGGCCCGGCCGCCGCCGCGGCGAGCGAGGTGAGCAGCACGCCCGCGGCCAGCATGACCAGCCGGACCCGCTCGATCGGGACGCCGAGGCCGTGCGCGGCGTCGTCGCCCATCTCCAGCATCCGCAGCGCCCGCCCGCAGCCCACCATGACCAGGGGCCCGAGGACGGCGAGCGCCGCGAGCACGGGCGCGGTGTCGGCCCAGTCGCGGCCGTCGAGGCTGCCGGTCAGCCACAGCACGGCGCGGGCCGCCTCGGTGATCTGCGCCTGGGTGAGCAGGTAGCCGTTCACGCCGGTGAGGATCGCCGCCACGCCGATGCCGACGAGGACGAGCCGCTGCCCGTGCGCGCCGTGCCGTCCCGCGACGGCGAACACGACCAGGCCGGTGAGCAGGCCGCCGCCCGCCGCGCCGGCCGCGACCGCGGCGGTGCCGCCGCCGGTCAGCACGATCACCGCGAGGACGCCGCTCGCCGCGCCCTGGGTGAACCCCAGGATGTCCGGGCTGCCGAGCGGGTTGCGGGTGAGCGACTGGAAGACCGCGCCCGCCAGTCCGAGCGCGGCGCCGACGGCGAGCCCGGCCGCCACCCGCGGCAGCCGGATCTCGTTGACGATCAGCGAGTCGGCGGGCGTGCCCCGCCCGAGCAGGGTGCGGACGACGTCGGCGGGGCTCATCGGGAAGTCGCCGCTGCCGATGAGCAGGACGCCCGTCCCGAGCGCCGCCGCCAGGCAGAGCGCGGCGACGGCGAACGCGCGCGGGCGGAACCGGAACGACGCCCCGGCGGGCGTCCGGACGACGGCGAAGTGCGGCCCGCGGCTCATGGCTGTGCTCCTCGTGGGGGGACGACCCCCCACACCCCCCGGTTCGCTTCGCTCATGAGAGGCCCTTCCTCGGGCGCCGGACGAAGTACAGGAACACCGGCCCGCCCGCGATGACCATCACGATGCCGACCTGGACCTCCGACGGGCGGGCGGCGACGCGCCCGAGGACGTCCGCCGCCAGCATCAGCGCGGGCGACAGGATCGCGCAGTACGGCAGCAGCCGGCGCAGGTCGGGGCCGGTCAGCGCGCGGACGAGGTGCGGCACCATCAGCCCGACGAAGATGATCGGCCCGCAGGCGGCCGTCGCCGCGCCGCACAGCAGGGTGACCGCGGCGATCGCGGCGATCCGGGCGCGGCGGGGGTCGGCGCCGAGCGCGCGGGCGGCGTCCTCGCCCATCGCCATCGCGTTCAGCGGGCGGGCGAGCAGGAGCGCGAGCACGAGGCCCACCGCGACGAACGGGGCGACCCGGACGACGGTGTAGTCCTGCGCGGCGGCGAGGGAGCCGACCGTCCAGAAGCGCATCCGGTCCAGGGACGCGGTGTCGAGGAGCTGCACCGCGTTCACGTAGGAGTACAGCGCGGCGTTCAGCGCGGCCCCCGCGAGAGCGAGCCGCGCCGGGGTGGCGCCGCGCCCGCCGCCGACCGCGTAGAGCAGCACGGCGACCGCGCCGGCGCCCGCGAACGCGAACCACACGAAGCCGGTGAACGAGGTGATCCCGAGGAACGAGATCGCCGACACGACGGCGGCCGCGGCGCCCGCGTTGATGCCGAGGATGCCGGGGTCGGCGAGCGGGTTGCGGGTGAGCGCCTGCATCACCGCGCCGGCCAGCCCGAGCGCCGTCCCGGCGAGCAGGCCGAGCAGCGTGCGCGGCAGGCGCATCTCGTGGACGAGCGTGTACGCGGCCGAGCCGGGGTCGACGAGCCCGTCCCACGCCTGCCCGAGCGACAGCGGCTTCGCGCCGACGGCGAGGCTGAGCGCGGCGGTGGCGAGCAGGAACAGGACTCCGCCGCACAGTCCGGCCGCCCGCCATGCGCGACCGGGGGGTGCGGCCGGCCGCTCGGCGAGCGGGCGCGGCGTGGTCGACAGCACCGGGCGGGCCTCCTCTGGACAAGATCTTAGGTTAGGTTAACCTAAGTCACCATCGGCCCACTATCCGGCCACCGTAGTTGATTCAGGAGAAAGTTCGCATGTCGCATACCGGTGCTCGCCCCCTCACCCGCCGTGCCGTCCTGGGCGCCGGCGGCGCCTTCGCCCTCGGCGCGCTGATCAGCGCGTGCGGCGGCGACGACGGTCCGGGCGGCACCGCCTCCCCCGGCGGCGGCGCCTGGACGTTCACCGACGACCGCGGCACGAAGGTCGGCCTCAAGAAGCGCCCGCAGCGGATCGTGGGCTACTCCGCGACCGCCGCCGCCCTCTACGACTTCGGCATCGACGAGCAGATCGTCGGCGTGTTCGGCCCGACGAAGCTGAAGGACGGCAAGCCCGACCCGCAGGCCGGGAACCTGCCCGTCGGCCGGCTGGAGATCATCGGCAACGCGTTCGGCGAGTTCAACATCGAGAAGTACGCCGCGCTCCGCCCCGACCTGCTCGTCGACAACATGTTCATCCCGGGCGACCTGTTCTACGTCCCCGCGGAGAGCAAGGACAAGATCTACGCGCTGGCGCCGAGCGTCGCCATCGCCGCGGGCTCGGTCCCGCTGCCGAAGCCGATCGAGCGGACCGCCGCGCTCGCCGCCGCCCTCGGCGCCGACCTGAAGGCGGCGAAGGTCACCGCCGCCAAGGCCCGGTTCGAGAAGGCCGCCGAGGCCGTGCGCGCGGCGGCGAAGGCCAAGCCGGGCCTGAAGGTGCTCGCCGCGTCCGGGAGCCCCGACCTGTTCTACGCCTCCAGCCCGGCCAAGAACACCGACCTCATCTACTACAAGGAGCTGGGCGTCGACCTGATCGTCCCGGACAAGCTGGGCAAGGACGACTACTTCGAGAGCCTGAGCTGGGAGAACGCCGACAAGTACAAGGCCGACCTCATCATGCTCGACTCCCGCACGCAGGCCCTGCAGCCGAAGGACCTGGAGTCCAAGCCGTCCTGGAAGGACCTCCCCGCGGTGAAGGCCGGCCAGGTCATCCCGTGGAACGCGGAGCCGCGCTTCTCCTACGAGGGCTGCGCGCCGCTCCTCGAAGCCCTCGCCACCGCCCTCGACTCCGCGAAGAAGACGAGCTGAAAGGCAGCGCGATGACGACTCCGGCCCACCCCTACGCCTTCTTCGACGTGCACGTCGTCCGCTCGGAGCGGCTCGGGCCGTCCATGGCCCGGATCACCCTGGGCGGGACGTCCCTGGACGGCTTCGCGACCGCCGGGCGCGACCAGCGCTTCAAGCTGTTCCTCCCGCACCCGCACCAGGACGCGCCGGTCATGCCGGAGAACAGCGACGGCGCCACCTGGTTCAACGACTGGCGCGCGCTGGACCCGGCCGAGCGCGGCATCATGCGCTCCTACACCGTCTGCGACCACCGCCCCGGCGAACTGGACGTCGACTTCGCGCTGCACGGCAACGGCACGTCCGGGCCGGCGTCGCGGTGGGCGTCGGCGGCCGCCGAGGGCGACCGCGTCACGATCCTCGCCCCAACGGGCCCGGACAACGGCGGCTACGACTTCCGCCCGCCGCCCGGCGCCCCGGTCGTGATCGCGGGCGACCTGACCGCGCTGCCCGCCATCGCGGGGAACCTCGCCTGGCTGCCCGCCGGGACGTCCGCGCAGGTCTTCATCGACGTCCCGCACCCCGAGGACCGCCGCGACCTGCCCACCGCCGCCGACACGGAGGTCGCCTGGGTCTCCCCCGGCACCCTCGTGGACGCCGTCCGCGACGCGAACGTCCCGGACGGCGCCTACGCGTGGATCGCCGGCGAGTCCAGCGCGGTCAAGGCCCTGCGCCGGCACCTGGTGAAGGAGCGCGGCCTCGACCGCCGCGCCGTCGCCTTCACCGGCTACTGGCGCCGCGGCGCCACCGAGGAGGACCTCCTCGCCGAGTTCGAGGCGGGCGGCAGCCCCGCCACCGAGGAGTGAGTCAGGGGGCGGGGATGAGGCCGTGCTGGAGGGCGGCCACGACGGCGGCGGTGCGGTCGGAGACGCCCAGTTTGGTGAAGATGCGCAGCAGGTGCGTCTTCACCGTCGCCTGGCCGATGTAGAGGCGCTCGCCGATCTGGGCGTTGGTGAGGCCCTCGGCGACGAGGGCGAGCACCTCCGCCTCGCGCGTGGACAGGACGGGCGGCGCGGGGGTCTCGTCGACGGCGGCGAGGCGCGCCGACACCTCGGGCGACAGGACGCGCCGGCCCGCCGCGGCGTCCCGGACGGCCGCGGCGAGCACGGCGCGCGACGCGTCCTTCAGCAGGTAGCCGGCGGCGCCGGCCTCGATCGCGCGGACGATGTCGGCGTCGTCCTGGAACGTCGTCAGGACGAGGATCCGGTGGCCGGGCAGGCGCTCGATCGCGCTCACCCCGTCGCCGGACGGCATCCGCAGGTCCATCAGGACGACGTCCGGGGCGATGCGGGGCACCAGCGCGACGGCCTCGTCCCCGGACGCGGCCTCGCCCGCCACCTCGATGTCCGGCTCGGCGGCGAGCATCCCGCGCAGCCCCTCCCGGACGATCGGGTGGTCGTCCACGATCATCACGCGGAGCACGGGATCACCGCCTCGACCACGGTCCCGTCGCCGCCGGAGACGGCGAACGTCCCGCCGGCCTGCTCGACCCGGCTCCGCATGCCGCGCAGCCCGAACCCGCGCTCGACCGCGTCCGGCGCGAACCCGCGCCCGTCGTCGGCGACCGTCAGCCGCACGGCGTCCCCGTACTCCAGGCGCACCTTCACCTCCGTCGCCCCGGCGTGCTTGCGGACGTTCGCGAGCGCCTCCTGCGTCACCCGCAGCAGGACGACCTCCACGGCGTCCAGCGGGCGCGGCTCGCCCTCGACCGCGAACTCGGCGGGCAGGTCGAAGTCGCGGGCCATCCGGCGCAGCGCCTCCACCAGGGAGCTGCCGTCCAGCGCGGGCGGCGCCAGCGCCGCGACCAGGCCCCGCGTCTCGGCCAGGTTCTCGCGCGCCGACCGCAGGGCCAGCTCCAGGTGCCGGTTCGGCCCGACCTCGGCCTCCGCCGCCTGCAGCAGCATCGCGATCGACGTGAACCCCTGCGCGATCGTGTCGTGGATGTCGCGGGCCAGCCGCTCGCGCTCGGCGAGCACGCCCGCCTCGCGGCTGACCTCGGCCAGTTCGCCGCGCGTCCGGTCCAGCTCCTCGATGAGGCGCTTGCGCTCGTGGTTCTGGTGGCCCATCCGGCCGATGAACACCGCGAGCAGCCCGCTGCACGCGATGCCCGCCGCCACGATGACGACCGTCACCGCCGTGCCCGCCCCGGACTCCGCGAGCCCCAGCCCGACCGGCCCGGACAGCATGACGAGCATCAGCGCGAACCCGCGCCCCGCCCCGTACATCATGTAGACCTGCGGCGCCAGCGCGGCGAGGGCCGTCGCGGTCACCGGCGCGAGCACCGTCGCGGGCACGAACATGCAGATCAGCGCGACCGCGTAGATCTTGCACCCGGGCCGGGGCAGCTCCTGCGACCGGAGCGCCCTCCGCCCGATCGCCACGTACGCCACGCTCAGCAGGACGAGCAGCGCGATCGCCGCCGACCGCCGCGCCGGCGCCACCTCGTCGGCGGTCGTCGCGGCGATGGTCCCGACCAGCACCATCGCGAAGTAGGCGTCCCAGAACGGATACGAGCGCCGCCAGACGTTCTCCGCCCGCGCCACCGGCTCCCCGGCCATGCCGCACCCTCCGGTTCCCCGCCCGCCCGCTGTCCACCGACCGGTGGATACTACTGGGCTCCGGGCCGCGACAAGATCGAGCACATGAACAAGACCATCGCCCGGCAGGCCCTCTTCGCCCTCACCGTGCTCTACGGGCTCGCGATCGCGCTCCTCACCGTCCTGGACGTGCCGGGCGTCGGAGTCTTCGCCGCCGCCGGCGCCGTCGTCATCGGCCTCGGCTGGGGCTGCGCCGGCATGCTCAACCGCGGCGCGCGGTCCTGAGCCCGCTCCGGGCACCCCGCAGGGGCGGGTGCCCGCCGCCCCCCGGGAACGGCCCGCGGCTCAGGAGTCGCGGGCGGACTCGTCGAGGGCGAGGGTCGCGGGGTCGATGACGCCGGCGCGGTAGGCGGCGCCGCCGATGGTCTGGGCGGTGACCGGCGCCGTGATCAGCTGGAACGCGGCGACCAGCAGCAGCGGGGTGGCGGCGGCGACCGAGCCGGTCTGCGGTGCCACCCCGGCGAGGACGAGCAGCAGCCCGATCGTCTGCGGCTTCGTCGCCGCGTGCAGCCGGGTGAGCAGGTCGGGGAACCGGAGCATGCCGAGCGCGCCGACCGCGCTGAACCCCGACCCGGCGAGCAGCAGCACGGCGGTGACGGCGTCGGCGGCGCTCACGCCCGCCCCTCCCGCTCCCGCCGCTCCGCCCGCGCCGCCGCCAGGTGCGCGGCGCTGACCGACCCCACGAAGCCCATCAGCGCGACCGCGACGAGGATCGTCGCGTTCGCCGTCTCCTTGTGGACGGCCGCGTGGACCGCGATGCCGCTCACCAGCAGGACCGCGAGGATGTCCCCGGCCATGACGCGGTCGAACGTGGAGGGCCCGCGGACGAGGCGGGCGGCGGTCATCAGGAACGCGGCGCCCAGCAGCGCCATGGCCGCGGAGTAGACGACGCTCATCGGTCCTCCCTTGTGGATGGGTCTCGTTCCGCCGCGTCCTCGGAGGCCACGAGGGCGCGCATCAGCCGGTGCTCGGTGCGCAGCACGCCGTCCCGCGCGGCGTCCGCCTCCTTCGGGGACCTGACCGGCATGGCGTGGATGTGCAGCACGTGCCGGTCCCAGTCGAGGTCGACCAGCAGCGTGCCGGGGCGCAGCGAGATGCTCGTCGTGACGGCCAGCAGGATGAGCTCGGAGCGGGTCCGCGCGTCCACCTCGACGATCGCGCCCTTCACCTCGCGCGGCCTGTAGAGGGCGTGCCGGGCGATGACCAGGCTGGACAGCAGCAGGTCCCAGGCGAACTCCAGCGCCGCCAGCACCAGCCAGAGCGGCCGTACCCGCCGGAGCGTCGGGACGGCGGGCAGCCGGCTCACCCAGTAGGCGGCGGCGACCACGATGACGCCGCCGACCACGACGAGGGCGTCGGCCCGTCCCCACAGGAGCAGCCAGACCGCGAAGAGCCACACGCCCATGCCCACCCGCGCGACGGTGCCGCGGACGCTCGTGCTCATGGTGTCCCTCCGTCCAGGACGGCGTGCCGGTAGTCGTCGCCGCTGACGAGGTCGCTCGCGGCGTGCCTGCTCCAGGACGCGAGCGGCCCGGCGAGCGCGGCGATGAGGAGCCCGGCGACGACCAGTACCGCCGTCACCGACTGCATGAGCCGCACACCCCCGCGCGTGTACGACTCGGACTTCGGCGGCTCCCGCGCGTCCTCCGGGCGGGTGCGCCAGAACCCGAGCGTCCAGATCCGGCTCATCGCCATGAGGGTGAGGACGCTCCCCACCACCGCCACGCCCGTCACGGCGTACGCCAGGACGCCCCCCGAAGCCACGCCCGCCTGGAACAGCGCGAGCTTGGCGACGAACCCCGATGTCGGCGGCACGCCGCTCACGCTCATCGCGGGGATGAAGAACAGCACGGAGATGAACGCCGACAGGCCCGCGAGGCCGCCGAGCCGGTGCAGCGACGTCTCCCCCGTATGGCCCTGGATCAGGTCGCTGACCAGGAAGAGCGTCGCCTGCACGACGATGTGGTGGACGAGGTAGAGGATCGCGCCGGTGAGCCCCGCGACGTCGAACAGCGCGAGGCCGAACAGCATGTAGCCGATGTGCCCGACGAGGATGAACGAGAACACGCGGTGGATGTCGTCGTGCGTCAGCGCGCCGAGGGTCCCGATGACGATCGTCCCGGCGGCGAGCACCAGCATCACCCAGGAGCCGTGCTCGCGCGGGAACACCAGCGTCTCGACGCGGATGAGCGAGTACACGGCGGCCTTCGTCAGCAGCGCCGCGAACACCGCGGTGATCTTCGTGAGCGCGACGGGGTAGCTGTCGGGCAGCCACATGTGCATCGGCACGATCGCGCCCTTGATGCCGAACACCACGAGGAACATCAGCCCGAGCGCCGTGCGGGTCGCGCCCGGCAGGTCCGGCATCCGCGTGGACAGGTCGGCGAGGTTGACCGTGCCCGCGGCCGCGTAGGTGAGGCCGAGCGAGGTGAGGAAGAGGATCGAGGACGTGAGGCTGACCACGGTGTAGGTCATCCCGGCCCGCACCCGCTCCCCGGTCGGGGTCAGCGTCATGAGGACGTAGCTCGACGCGAGCATGACCTCGAACGCGACGAACAGGTTGAACAGGTCTCCGGCGAGGAAGACGAGGCTGACCCCGGCGGTCAGCGTCAGGTAGGCGGGATAGAAGACGCCGGGTTCGTGGCCGTCCGTCCCGCCGGCGCCCTCCCCCACGGCGTGCAGCATGATCGCCAGCAGCACCGTGCCGGACACCACCAGCAGCAGCACCGACAGCCGGTCGGCGACGAGCGTGATGCCGAGCGGCGCGGCCCAGCCGCCGGCCTGGACGACGAGGATCCCGTCGCGGGCCACGGCCGCGAGCAGCGCCGCGCTCGCCGCGACGCCCCCCGCGGCGGCCAGCGGGCCGAGCACCCGCAGCCACGTCCCGCGCCGCCGGGCGATCATCGCCAGCGCCGCGCCGAGCAGCGGCAGCGCGAACGGCAGCGGGACGAGGACGTTCATGCGCCGTCCCCCGGCCCGGGGTTCGCCTGCTCCAGCGGGGTGGCGTCCTGCGCCTCGCGGCGGTCCCGCTCCCGGCAGATCCGGCGGTCCTCGACGTCGTCGCGGACCTCGTCCCCGCCGCGGAGCCGCCGGCTCCGGTAGGCAAGGGCCAGCAGGAACGCCGTGACCCCGAAGGTGATCACGATCGCGGTGAGCACCATGGCCTGCGGGAACGGGTCGGCCACCGCGCCCGGCCCCTTCGCGCCGAGCAGCGGCGGTGTGCCCGCGGCCCCGCCGGCGAGCAGCAGGACGAGGTTGGCGCCGTGCCCGAGCAGCGAGAAGCCGATCACGACCCGGATGAGGGACCGCTGCATCAGCAGGTCGAACCCGGCGGCGAACAGCACGGCGACCACCACGACGAGGACGAGTCCGGGCCCGGTCACGACGGCTCCTCCGCCGCGGCCTCGGACTCCTCCGGTTCCTCCGGCTCCTCCAGGCTGGCGCCGAGCGTGGTGAGGATCATCAGCACCAGCCCGAGCACCAGGAAGTAGACGCCCGCGTCGAAGAGCAGGTTGGTGGGGACGTCGACGCGGCCGAGCACCGGTACGGTGCCGCCCGGCTTCCGGGAGGCCAGGAACTCCCCGCCGGACGCCCAGCCGCCCGCACCGGTGGCGACCGCGATCCCCAGCCCGCCGCCGAGCAGCACCGCGGGGCGGACGGGCAGCGCGGCGGCGAGCTCCCGCCGCCCGCCCGGCAGGTACCGTAGGACGAACGCCATGCCCGCGACGAGGCCGCCGACGAACCCGCCGCCCGGGCGGCCGTGCCCGGCGAAGAACAGGTACACCGAGAACACCAGGACCGTCGGGGTCAGCAGCCGCGCCACCGCCTCCAGCAGGACCGAGGAGCCGCCGAGCGGCGGACGGCTCGGCGCCGCGAGCCAGCGGCTCCGCGGCCCCGCCCCCGCCCGGCCGGGGCGCCGCACGTCCGGCCCCGTCAGCACCAGGCTCGCGACGCCCATCGCGGTCGCGGCCAGCACCGCGATCTCGCCCAGCGTGTCGAGTGCGCGCAGGTCCACCAGGATCAGGTTCACCACGTTCTTCGTGTGCTCCTGCGCGGCGAGCCGGGTGTAGCCGGGGCCGACCGGCGCGGAGCTCCGGCTCAGCGCCGCCACCATCAGGAACAGCCCGACGAACGCGCCCATGCCGAGGCTGATCACGGCGGTGGCCGCCCGCGCGGGCACCTTGCGCAGCCGCGGCGGGAACCGCTCCGGCAGCCGCCGCAGCACCAGCACCAGCATGAACAGCGTCAGCGTCTCCACCACCACGAGCGTGAGCGCGAGGTCGGGCGCGCCGTGCACGGCGAACAGGCCGGTCATCCCGTAGCCGGTGCCCGACAGCAGCAGCACCGCCGACAGCCGGCCGCGCGCCCACATCGCCCCCAGCGCACCGGCGATCACGATCACGGCGAGGACGAGCTGCGCCGGATCGCCCCAGGCCCGGGGCGCCGGCCACCCCGGCCCGGTGCCCCGGACCAGCCCCGCCACGAGCGCCGACCCCGGCACGACCAGCACCATCAGCGCGATCACACCGAGGTACACCGGCAGTGAGCCGATCTGGAGCCGCCGGGTCACCGCGTGCGCGGTGGCCATCGTCCCGCCGACCACGGCGTCGTAGCCCTTCTGGACGTCCGGGAGCCACCACCGCGCGGACCGTCCGGGGAATGTCCGGCCGAACGCGCCGTACAGCCCGGCGCCCGCCACGATCGCGATCACCGACATCCACAGCGGGAGCCCGAACCCGTGCCAGATCGCCGGCTCGTAGCCCGGCCCGTCGGCCGGCAGCGTCCCGGCGTAGGGACCGATGAGCCGCTGCAGGGCTCCGGGGACGAGCCCCAGCGCGAACCCGGCGACGGACAGCACCACGACGGGGACGACCAGCCCCCAGGGGTCGTCGGGCCCCTGATCCGTCGTTCCGGAGAAGGCACCGTGCAGGAACCGCGCCCCATACGCAACGGTCAACGCGGACCCGGCGACGATCCCCGCCAGGACGGCGACGTCCCAGCCGCCGTGGGCGAACGCCTCGAACGCGGCCTCTTTCGCCACGAACCCGAGGAGGGGCGGGATGCCGATCATGGACGCGACCGCCGCCGTCGCGGCGACCGCGAGGACGGGCAGCCGCCACCCGGCGCCCGACAGGTGGTCCGCGCGCCGCGTCCCCGTCTCGTGCTCGACCGCGCCGACCGTCAGGAACAGCGGCGCCTTGAACAGCCCGTGGGCCAGCAGCAGCGCCCCGCCGGCCAGCGCCGCCGTCCGCGTCCCGTTCCCGAGCAGCACCATCAGGAATCCGAGCTGGCTGATCGTCCCGTACGCCAGCAGCCTCTTGAGATCGTCCTGGCGCAGCGCGACAAGGCCCGCGGCCACCAGGCTCAGCAGGCCCACCGCCAGGACCAGGGGCCGCCACGGAGCGACCCCGGCGAACCCCGGCGCCAGCCGGGCGACCAGATAGACCCCGGCCTTCACCATCGCCGCCGCGTGCAGGTAGGCGCTCACCGGCGTAGGCGCGACCATCGCCGCCGGCAACCACCCGTGCAGCGGGATCTGCGCCGACTTGGCGAACGCCCCCGAGAGCACCAGAACCACGCCGACACGCGCCGCGACCCCGCCGGGAGGATCCGCGACCAACTGCGATATCCGATACGTCCCCGCTGCCTCCCCGAGCACTACGAACCCGACGAGCATGACCAGCCCGAACGCGGTGGTCGTCAGGAGCGCCTGGGTGGCGGCCCGCCGGTCCGCCACCCGGTCGGGCCGCGTGTGCCCGATGAGGATGAACGAACTCAGCGTCGTGAGTTCCCAGAACACGTACAGGACGAGCAGGTTGTCGGCGAGCACCAGCCCGGTCATCGCCCCCGCGAACGCGACGAGCGTCCCGATCATCAACCGCTCGGACCGCTCGAAGTACCACCCCGCGTAGCACAGGACGACGGCCCCGACACCGCCGACCAGCAGCAGCATCACCACGGCCAGCGCGTCCAGCCGGAAGTCGAGCACGAGCCCCAGATCGGACGACCAGACGACCCGGCCGGTCAGGTCCCGCCCCACCCGCGTGGCCGCCCAGGCGGCCGTCGCCGCGGGCAGAAGAGCCGCGGCACATCCCATGACCCGCCGGTACCGCCCCAGCGCCCACGGCACCCCGACGGCCACGACGGCATAGACCCCGACCAACGCCAGCATGCCGCCCGCAGCCCCCCTCCCCACGTCGCAGGCGATCTACCCAGGGGACGCGCCCGAAACGGGGAGGGACGACGGACGGCACCGCGCCGCCGACGCCTTACATGACGAACCGGGCGTTGCCCCACACGGCGACCGCGACGGAGGGCACCGCGGGGCCGCCGAATTCGAGCCCGACCACGGTGAGCGTGAGCGTCCGCTCGCCGTGCAGCGGCACGTAGACCGGTTTGGGCCTGTCGTCGGAGGTCAGCTTGTCATCGGTATCGCCCGGGCTCATCGTGAAGTTGAAACTGGACCCGGGATCGGAATCATCGTCCAGCCCGATCGTCGCGGCGAAAGCCTTCGCCCCCTCGGGGATGGCGTAGGCCATGGTGTTCGGATCGCCCTGCGTGAACGAAGTCCCTTTGATCCTCAAGCTGTACGGATAGTATCCGCCCATTTTCGCCGCACCGGTGGTCTGCCAGTTGTGCATGCCGCCCTTCGGCTTCAAGTCCTTGGACAGGTACAGAGTGGTCTTCCGCGGCTCCACGGGGCCATCGCCCCCAGGATCACCACCGGCAGGGGCGGCCGGAGGCGCCGCCTTGTGCGTGGGCGGCCTGGTGCGCTTCGCGGGCGGTGTCGTCGTCGGCTCCTCCTCCGGCGACGGCGTCACCGCCCTCCACCCCGCCCATGGCCACGGAAAGACACTCACCCCGGCAATCCACGAATGCTGACCAAAAGCGGCCACGCACGCACCCGAGCGCGACAAGGCACCGATCCCCCACGACGAAGCAGTGCGCAACAAATCGACGGGCTCGTCGGACACGAACGAGCCGGAGACCACCACGCGGGTTCAGAAGGGCGGATCAGCGCTTGGTCTCGTACCTGGTCAGGACCACGCCGTCGGGGAACGTCCGGGTCTCGACCAGGGTCAGGTTCACCCAGTTGTCCAGCGTCGTGAAGAACGGTGTGCCGCCGCCCACCAAGACCGGCGCGGTGACCAGCACGTACTCGTCGATCAGCCCGGCCCGCATCGCCGCCGCGGCGAGTGTGGCGCCGCCGATGTCCATGGGACCGCCGTCCTCGGCCTTGAGCCGGGTGATCTCGGCGACCGCGTCCCCGCCGACCAGGCGGGCGTTCCAGTCGACCGTCCCGATCGTGGAGGAGAACACCACCTTCGGCATGGCCCGCCAGCGCCGGGCGTACTCGGCCTCTGCCGGCGTGACCCCGGGCTGCCGGTCGGCGGTCGGCCAGTGGGAACTCATCGTCTCCCACAGTCCGCGCCCGTACAGCGCCAGCTCCGTCGCCCCCACCCGATCGGACCACCACTGGAACAGTTCGTCGCTCGGCACACTCCAGCCGAGGTCGTCACCGGGCGCGGCGACGTAGCCGTCCAGGCTCAGGTTCATACCGAAGGTCAGTTTCCGCATGCCGCCACCCTCCTGCGAGCCGGTCTTCGACGTACAGACCAGCACGGCGCCGAAGAATCATCGCCCACGCCGCACCGAGCGCCAGGTCTGGCGCTCGGTTCGTGCCGGTGGCGATGGATACCCGCACTTGGCCCCCGGCTACTCTTCACGGACAGGGCGAGGGAAGAGAGACTCTTGCAGTTCAAGGTTGATCTGTTCGGGGAATACAAGGAAGTGATAAATCGCGCGCCCTTCGTGGACGAGGGTTCCGTAGCCCATCACGCGGCCGGACAGGGATCGGTGAACGGTCACCCCTTTGAGTCCGTCCAGAGGCAGGATACTGGCGTTGTTGGGAGATCGCCCAGAAAATACAAGCAATCGCTGATTCGTTATGACCAGATAAGTCTTGCTCCATCGGACAATGGCCAGCAGCAACCCCACTGCCAACAGGGCCGTCAGCGACCAGACTATGGTCACCGACTGGTGCCGACCGTGCGATATCACCGGAGTGGCGATTGCCACGATCAAACTTCCCACAAGCGTTGCGGCCGGCGGAAGGAGAGCGAACGGATGTTGTCGCAGAGTTATCACTTGGTTCTCATGCGGCAGTAGATGACGGACTACTGACGGCGGGGCACTGTCGCTAGGAGTAATCACTCTCATCATCTGCTCCGCGTTCTCTGCAACATCTGATCTTCATGGCCGCCGACTGCTCACGGACCTGGAGCACAGAGTGGAACGCCAGTTGAAGCATGCGATAGAGAGATCAGCGGTTCCATGGAGCTGAAGTCGGCCATCTGGCACACCTGCCGTCCCGCGATCTCTCTCACCGGATAGTAGACGACCTCCCGGGTATCCTCCCTCAAGACGGCCAGCCAGTTGTCATTTCCAGGCAGTGCGTAGCCGATGACCGTCTCGTGAGAGGCCAGGGTGATCTTCTCGGGCGGCATCCATGGCCGCTTCAACTGCTCCGCATAGAAGTCGTCCCCATGCGGGACCGCATATATGTGAAGAACGTACGGGACGAGCGCCAGGGCGATGATGGCGCCGAGCGTCCTCAGGAACGAACTGTAGCCGAGGCCCAAGTTGCCGGCCAGAAGGACGACGGCCACCACGAAGAGCAGCAGCAAGACAATGAAACGCACGCTTTCCCACTTGTACACCGAGTGCCAATCATCTTTCGCGAGCGCGATCGCAGCGGATCCACTCATCGCGGCCGGAGAGACGAAAGCACTCGCCGTCAGCGCCAGAGCACCGGCCGCCGTTCGGCGGAAGAGGAGCAGAATCAGGGCAATATAGGGAAGAAAGGCAGGTATCAGTGGAACCACCGTGCTCAGCAGCGTGTTCACATACCCGCCCGACGAAACAATCGCGTTGGCGGTCGTCGGATTGTAATTTGAAACGATCAACAGCCTCGCGACCGCAATGAGCAGGAGTCCGACGGGCGAAAGAATCAGAACGAGCAGAGTTGACCGCTGAATACGGCGGAAGATGTCCATCTTCACCTTCACAGGTCGACCCGCCAAGCACCCCCGGCTGCCTCCATCTTGCCCATCTCATCGAACACGCCCACCGTTACCGACATGCCGCAAACCGGCCAACCGCACACCGTGAGAGAGTGCCGCCGCGCAGGTAGAGCCAAGACCCGCTTGACGGAAGAACCGGAATTCCAGGACGCCCGGTGCCGCAAGTACCCCGCGACCGTGAATCCATGGTCGGACGCGCGGCGTTGACGAGCCCGGCACCGTTACCTCCGCAACGTCCCGTCACCGTAGAGCCGGCCCCGGGGCACCGCGGCGCCTACCTGCCCAGGGTGGCCACGGCCAGCCTGGACGCGGTCCACAGCGTGCAGGGGGCGCCCACATGGACGCCGGGTCCGCCTTGGCACGCGCCATCCTGACGCCAGAGAGCTGGACGCCGCGGGAGTTGCGGCACAGTGACGGAGACGATCTACCGTCACCAGATCCGGCCGGTGGTCGGGGACGGCGCGGCCTCGGTGAACCCGCTCTTCCCGGGGAGCCACGGGGAGCCGTAGTCACGCAGTTGGTCGCCCAGAGACGAACAGAGCCCCCGTCCGCGCGGGGACGAGGGCTCTGAACTGGGCTTACGTGGGTTGAGTCAAGCTCCCGCGATTGGACTCGAACCAATAACCTGCCGGTTAACAGCCGGCTGCTCTGCCGATTGAGCTACGCGGGATCGTGCGTCCGGCGGGGCGTTTCGGCCCCTGTCGGCGGCACTAGGTTAGCGCATGTGAGGGGGTCTTCGCGCACGCGTTACGCGTGGGTGCGCCGTCGGCGGGTATGGGGGGTGTCACGATTCCGCCGTCAGTGGGAGTTGGACATGAAGACCCGCATGATGTTCATGGCAGGCGCCGCGATCGGCTACGTCCTCGGGACGAAGGCCGGACGCGAGCGGTACGAGCAGATCAAGCGGCTGTCGCAGCAGGTGTCGGAGAACCCGAACGTGCAGGAGGCGGCCGGGATGCTGCGGGCCAAGGGCGAGGAGTTCGCCGGTGCCGCGCGCGGCAAGGCGAACCATCTGAAGGAGCGGGTGCCCGAGCAGGTCGCCGGGCGCGGCAAGAGCGAGGATCAGCCGACGGTGTACCCCGGCTAGAGACCGGTCTGGCGGCGCAGTTCCTCTAGGGCCTGTTCGGCCTGGGCGCGCAGGCCCGGGTCGGACGGGTCGAGGCCCGCGTCGAAGACGAAGGTCCAGCGCACGTCGCCGCCGGCGGCGGGGCGCCGTGCCGCTATGCGGACCTTGCCGCCGGGGAGCTGGACCTGGTGGCTGACCGCGATGGTGGCGGTGACGCGTTCCCGGACGGTTTCGGGGACGGAGCCGGGGTCGGTGAGCCGGACGTGGTGCTCGGGACCGGCGGAGGTCTCGTGGACGTGGAGCCAGCCGTCCTTCCAGGTGGCGTGGTCGACGCGTTCCCACGGGACGCGGGTGAAGCCGCCCGCGGGTGCCGGGACGTGCAGCGCCGTGGTGGTGGCGATGACGTGGGATCCGCCCCGGGTGGGGGCGGTCGCGAGGACGCGTTCGCCGCGGTCGAGGGTGAGCGCGGCGCGGACTTCGGCGGGCAGCGAGCCCCGGAGCAGGCGCATGTGCTCACGGTAGGCGATCAGGCGGCCTGGGGGGCACGGCGGGCCCCGAGGAGGTCGAGGACGAGCGCGGCGGACCAGGCGTAGTCGTGGCTGCCGCGTCCGGTCCCGTCGAAGGGGTCGAAGAACTCGCGGAAGCCGGACTGGCGGACGAGCCGCATGGTGGAGCCGTAGAGCAGGTCGGCGACGACGGGCAGGCCGTGGCCGAGGGCGCCGTACCAGACGAGCCAGTTGGTGCTGATCCAGGTGGGGCCGCGCCAGTAGCCGCCGCGGTCGAAGGCGGGGGCCTGGATGTCGCAGCTCGGGACGGGGTAGCCGGCGGCGCCGGCGAAGCGGGCGGACAGCAGCAGGTCGACGAGGTTGCGGACGATGGGGGCGGGCAGGTCGGGGTCGAGGAGCGGGCCGAAGGAGCCGACGGTGATGACGGGCAGGAGCCGGTCGTCGCGCAGGTCGCGGGCGCGGAAGCAGCCGGTCTCGGCGTCCCAGAGGCGGTCGAGGACGGCGCGGTGGACGCGGCCGGCGTGCTCGCGGTGCGGGGCGGGGTCGGCGCCGATGATCTCGGCGATGTCGGCGAGGGCGTGGGTGGAGGCGAGGTAGACGGCGTTGACGAGGGGGTCCTCGACGGCGAACGGGTGCGCTTCGCGGAGGTAGTCGGGCTGGTAGCCGGCCTCGCGCATGAGGGCGACGAGGCGGACGTAGCGGTCGTAGTCCTCGCCGGTGGGGAGGGTGCGGGGGCGCTGCGCGGGCGCGTAGGAGGACGGCGGGAGCCGCAGGGCGCCGAGGGGGCGGTCCCAGGCGGGGCTGTTGTCGAGCCCGGACTCCCAGGGATGGCAGATGGCGATGAGGCCGCTGGAGTCGAGGTCGCGGGCGCGGGCGAGGTAGCGGTGCTGGGCGGTCAGCATCGGGTAGAGGCGGGCGAGGAACGCGCGGCTGCCGTCGAGGTCGGTGGCGCACTCGTGGAGGCGGAGGGCGGTGAGGGCGTGCAGCGGCGGCTGGGTGAGCCCGGAGGTGTGGACGCCGTGCGGCGCGTCCGGCTGGAGTTCGCTGCGCCAGAGTTCGGGGCCGGGGAAGTACCCGTGCCGGGCGAGGCTCGTGTTGAAGACGATGTGCGGGAGCATCCCGTCGGCCCACTGGCCGCGGAACAGCGAGAGCAGTTCGGCTTCGGCGCGGTCGCGGCGGTGGCGGGCGAGGCCCATGCTGATGAACGCCGCGTCCCAGCTCCACTGGTGGGGGTAGAGGCCGGGCGACGCGGCGGTGGCCGTCCCCGTCCAGTTGGCGTCGAGGACCCGGGCCGCGGCCTTCCACAGCGCGGTCTCGTCACCGGTCAGACGGGAGCTCATGTGGTCCAGGTGACCTCCTCGGCGTGAGAGGGGCTCACCGTGATTGTCACCTCAGATCGCGGCGACGGCGACCCCTGCGGGAGTGTCGATTCCCAACGCGGGCGTGAAGGGCCCCGTGATTATTTACGGTTCCGCCGCGCGTTCCAGGAGCCATTCCGCGATCTCCTCGCCTGCGGCGATGCCGCGGGCGGCGGTGACGGTGGTGCGGGGGGACGTCCAGCCGGTGTCGTGCAGTTCGCCGTGCGCGGGACGGATCGACAGGTCGGCGGCTTCGAGCAGTTCGATGTCGAGGAGGGAGTCGCCGGCGGCCAGCATCGCGGACGCGCCGGCGCGGTGGGCGACCTCCTCGGCGGCGGCGGCCTTGGTGAGGCACGCGGGCAGGCAGTAGACTTTGCGGCCCTGCAGGGACGTCCGCCAGCCGCGTTCAGCGCACCAGCCGGTGAGGGCCTCGACCCAGCCGGCGGGCAGCGCGGCCCTGTCGACGACGGTGTAGGCGAACAGGTCGGAGGCCGTGCGCTGTTTGAGGACGAAGTCGCCGCTGGACTCGGCGAGATGGTGCTGGACGTCCGCGAGCGGCGCGCACCCGTCCGCGACACGGGTCCGGACGGTCTCGGCCCATGCCCGGTCGACTTCGCCGTCCACGAGGAGGTGGCCGCCGTTCGCGCAGATGGCGTACGCGGGCGGCTTCTCCAGCAGGTGCACGCGCCGGTACTGCTCCGGTGTGCGCGTCGTGGTGGGAACGAACGTCGCGGCCGTCGACAGGACTTCGAGGGTGCGCGCGGAAGCCTCGGTCATGTAGGAGAGCGGCGCCCCCTGGTAGAACTCCACGCACAGCAGGCGCGGCATCGCCTCGTCGGGCCCGTCCAAGGCGAACGCGGCCGCGGAGTAGATGAGCGTACGGTCGAGGTCCGAGCACACCAGGACGGTCACTGAACGGCTCCCTGGCCGAAGCGGGGATGGATGAACCCCATGCACGCGTAGGGGAACCGGTCGGGCTCGACCTCGTGGACGGGCACGCCGCGCTCGCCGGCGAGCAGCCGGATGTGCGTCACCTCGGGCCCGGCGTCGGCCCGCACGAGCACCTTCCACGGGACGCGCCGCAGCAGCACCCGCGTCGTCTCGCCGATGCCCGGTTTGACCAGGTTGAGGTCGTCGATCCCCTCGGCCTCGGCGCAGCGCCGGACGGCCTCCCACCCGGACCAGTCGGGCGCGCGGTCGGCGGCGCGCAGATCCGGGAGGTCCTTCGCGACGCGTTCGGCGACGTCCGGGAACCGGGCGACGACGGCGTCCAGGAACACCGCGGACACGTCGTCGCCCGCCAGCTCCCGGTAGAACTTCGCGCCGTGGAAGTCGCCCGGACCGATGAGCGAGGCGTTCAGGACCGTCCGGCTGACCAGGCCCGACACCGTCGAGTTGAGGCACGCGGACGGGATCAGGAAGTCGTCGCGCGTCCCGTAGAGCGGCGTGCACCGCCCCGGGTCGGCGAGGACGGCGAGGTCGGACGGGAACGGGTGCGGTGCCAGCGCGGCGGTCAGCTCCCGCGTGATGGCGCCCTTGCCCGTCCAGCCGTCCACGAACATCACGGACGCGGGGTCGTGGTGCTCGGCGAGATACCGCAGCGCCGCGGTGTCGATGCCCCGGCCCCGGACGATGCTGGCGGCGTAGTGCGGGAGGTCGAGGCCGTGCGCGTACCGCGCCCAGCGGCGCATCAGGATCCCGACGGGCGTCCCGGCCCGCGCCAGCGACACCAGGACGGCGCCCGGCCCGCGCTCGGTGAGGATCATCTCGGTGACCAGCCCCGTCGCGTAGGCGAGCCGCTCCGCCGACGCCTCCAGCGCCCGGTGGAACAGCCGCCGGTACTCCGGACCGGGCTGGTACTCGACCGGGAGCGACTCGGCGTAGTGGGCGCGGCCCGCCTGGATCGCCGCTTCGCGCTCCTCGGTGGGGGCCTCCAGGCGCACATGCGAGAGGTCCTTGAGCAGCCAGGCGACGTCCTCCGCCGGATAGCTGCCGAAGGACGGCCCGTACAGCGGCCCGGGCAGCGGCTTCACGAATCCCTCCCATGGGCGGGGACAGTGGCGACCAGGACCGGCGCAAGCGCGCGCAGCCGCTCCAAGAGGCCGCCGGCGAGCGCCTCCGTGTCACCGACGTCGTCCACCACGAAGACGATCTGGTCGAACCCGCGCTGGTCCGAGCCGGCGACCACGTTGTAGGCGTACCGCTCCCCCGGCCCGTCGGCGGGATCGTCATGCGACGGGAACACCAGCCGCGTTCTGATCGCGTAACCGGGGTCGTCCACGGCGAGCACGGGCGAACGTGTGGTCGTCGAGTAGCGGACGTCCACGGACGGCAGCGCGTCGGCGAGCGCCTCTGCGAGACGCAGCGGCGCGTACATCAGCTCCTCGAACCCCAGCACGAGCACCCGCGAGACAGCATCGAGCTCCGCGGCGAGGACATCGGCCATACGCGCGAGGTCTTTCTCCAGGCGTGCCCGATGCTCGGGCTGGAAGCCGTGCCGTCCACCGTCCGGCAGACCGGCCGGCCACTCCAACTCCGCCCGCGTCACCTTGAACGGCGGCCCGTCCGGGACGGCGGAATCGCCGCACAGGCCCGCGACGAGGGCCTGCCCCGCCGCCAGGATGCCTTCGGGCAGCTCGACGTGCCCTCCGGCCAGCGCGACCGCGTCGATGCGGGTGCCCAGCCGGTCGGCGAGATCGTCCATGCGCGCCCGGTCCCCGGGCCCGCGCAGGTCGACCAGTGCCGCCAGGACGTAGTGGTCCCTCGGCCGGACGGCGTGCAGCGCCTCAATGGTGTTCAGCACGGTCCGGCCCGTGGACAGCTCGTCGTCCACCAGCACCACCGGGACGTCGCGGTCGAGCATCGCCGCATCCGCGGGCAGCAGCAGATGGCTCGTGGCGTGGCTGTGCTCCTCCTCGAACCCGCCGTAGGTCGCGAAGCCCGGCACGGGACGCCGCGTCGAGTGCAGGTAGTAGGCACCGCCCAAGGCGTCCGCCACGGAATGCCCCAGGGCGGTGGCGGTCTCGGCGTAGCCCAGGACGATCGCGTCCACGGGGACCCGAGGTGCGCGCATGAGGTCGCGCAACCTGGCCGCAGCCCCCGGTGCACCGCCCAGAGCGTCCGGCAGAAGCGAACCGGGATGGGCCGCATCCTCACCCCGCAGGCGCGCGCGCACGAGGTCGCCCAGCAGCAGCCCGGACCCGTACACGAGCCGAGGGTCCGTCGGGACGTGCTTGCCCAGCACGGCCGACACCAGCAGATGCGCACGGCGCGGATTGCGCCGCACGGCCAGCCCTACGAGCGACGACAGACCGGCCCCCACCGGGCGGGAGCCGTCCATGAGCCGCACCCCGAGGCGCGAGGAGACCCAGGAGGACGTCACCGGCCGCCCGCCGCTTCCAGCAGCTCGACGAACGTGACGCCCTCCGCCGCGACCCCGAACACGCTCGCCCGCAGCATCAGCCGCTGCGCCCACGCGCGGTGCGGCTTCGCCTCGTTCATCTTGTTGGCATAGGAACTGGCCATCGCCCCGCCCCCGGCGACGCCGAGGATGTCGGCGGCGTCGCAGTACTCCTCGTGCGTCACGACCGACAGGGCGTGCACGGCCGCGACGTGGCTCGGATGGATCACGGTCTTCCCGAGCAGGCCGTTGGCCTTGTCCAGGTGCACCTCGCGGATCAGCCCGTCCAGGTCCGAGGTGATCAGCCGCTGCCGCAGCGGCGCCGCCTGCTGCGCGTCGAACGGCGACTGCCGCAGCTGCGGCTTGAACATCCGCTCCCCCGCCGAGAAGTACTCCCACACCGGCCCGGTCACCACGTACCCGGTGCCGTCGGCGCGGCCGAGCACATTCACCACGTCGCAGATGACGCTCGCGACCGGCCGGATGTCGTAGATCGTGAGGTCGGGCGGGCGGCGCAGCCCGTACGCGGCGGACATGTCCGTCGCGCCGAGCCGGACGGCGAGGATCCGCGACCGGTGCTTGGCCAGCAGCCGCGCCACGTCGTCCAGCATCTCCGCGCGGCTCTCGGCGTACACCGCCTCCGGGCTCTCGATCACCGGCATCGCGAGCAGCCGCAGCCCGGTGCGGACGGCGGCGTCCTCCAGCGCGTCGAGGAACGCGCCGCCGCCCGCCGGGGTGAACTTCGGCAGGACGAACCCGCTGACGAGCCCGGCGGCGCCGCCGAGCCGGCCGAGCAGGTCGCCGATCTGGCGCGGGTCGCGGATCCGGACGAACAGCAGCGGCACCTCCGCGCCCCGCTCCCGGCAGGCCGCGTCCAGGTCGTGGAACTGCGCCACCAGGTTCGCCTCGCCGGCCGCGACCTCGTCGTCGCCGATCGCGTCCTCAAGGCACACGACCATGCTCATCACGCCCCGCCGCGCCGCCCGCTCGATGTCGGCGGCGAGGCAGGGACGGGTGGCGGGGCTGTACAGCGTCGCGCCGAGCGCCACGGCCAGCACCGCCGGGTCGCCGTGCCGGTCGAACGGGCGCGGATGCCGGTAGAACAGGTGCTTGCGACGCGCGGCGTCGATGTGGTCGAAATGCCGCATGGACGGCCGTCAGCCCATCACAGGTGGGCGGACACGGCCGGCAGCAGGTGCTGGAAAGTGCGGCCGGTCGCGGTCGCGCCGATCGCCGTCATCGACCAGCCCTGCCCGTCCCGCGTCACCTTCGCCATGATCTGCGCGTTGTGCTGGCCGGCGCCGCTCAGGTCGTAGCGGGCGATCTCCTCGCCGGTGCTCTCGTCCACCAGGCGGCAGAACGCGTTGGCGATCTGGGAGAAGTCCTGCCCGGTGAAGGAGTTGACCGTGAACACCAGCTGGGTGACGTTCGCGGGGACGCCCTGCAGGTCGACGTTGATGACCTCGTCGTCGCCCTCGCCCGCGCCGGTGAGGTTGTCGCCGGTGTGCTGGACGGACCCGTCCTTGCTGCGCAGCTGCCGGAACCACACCTGGTCGGCGAGGTTCCCGGCGGCGTCGAACAGCAGGCAGGACGCGTCCAGGTCGATCGACTGGGCCCGGCCCTTGCCGAACAGGCCCTTCTTGGCGACGGCGTCCCAGCCGAGCCCCATCCGGACCCGGCTGAGGGTGCCGCCGCCGGGCTTGGCCAGCGAGACCTTCTGCCCCTTCTGCAGCGAGATCGACATCGTTCGGCTCCTTCGGTGAATCGATGCTGGTCGCGGGGTGGAGTCGGACCGGTCAGACGTTGCTGGAGTGCAGCTGCTTGCCGCCGCCGGACGGCGAGCCGGAGGCGTCCTCGTCCTCGCCGCGGTTGCGGACGACGGAGCTGATGAACGCCGCGATGATCAGGCCGGCGCCGAGCCCGCCGGTGATCCACTCGGGCACGTGGTGGCCGATGCTGATCAGCATGCAGGTCGCGAGCGCGCCGATCGCCCAGTGGGCGCCGTGCTCCAGGTAGACGTACTCGTGCAGGGTCCCCTTGCGGACGAGGAAGACCGTCAGCGACCGGATGTACATGGCGCCGATGCCGAGGCCCAGCGCGATGACGATCGGGTCGGTGCTGATGGCGAACGCGCCGATGACGCCGTCGAAGCTGAACGACGCGTCCAGCACCTCCAGGTACAGGAACAGGAAGAACCCCGCCTTGCCGGTGGCCAGCGCCAGCGAGCTCGGCCCGGACTTCGCCGGAGCGGCCTCGCGGCCCTCGCCGTCGCCGTCCTCCTCCTCGTCGTCCTCGCTCGCCTCGGAGAACAGCTCGCCGAGCCCGTTGACCAGGATGTAGGTCACCATGCCGAGCACGCCCGCGATCATGACGTTGCCCGGGTCGTCGGCGGTCAGCCACGCCACCAGCGCCAGCGAGCCGCCCGCGACGACGACCGCAAGCTGGTCGAGCTTGCCGATGCGCGCGAGCGGCCGCTCCAGCCAGGGCAGCCACTTCTCGGCGCGCTCCTCGAACACGAAGTTCAGGAACAGCATCATCAGGAACATGCCGCCGAACGCCGCGATCATCGGGTAGGCGCCGTTCATCAGCTCGTGGTAGCGGTGCTGGTCGTTGAGCGCGAGATCGAACGCCTCGACCGGCCCCAGCTTGGCGGTGATGCCCACGATCAGCAGGGGGAAGACCAGCCGCATGCCGAACACCGCGATCGCGATGCCGACGGTGAGGAAGATCTTCTGCCAGAAGGGGCTCATCCGGTCGAGCACCTTGGCGTTGACCACGGCGTTGTCGAACGACAGCGAGATCTCGAGGATCGCCAGCACGGCGACCAGGGCCAGCCCGGTCGGCCCGTCGTAGAAGAAGGCGGCCAGCAGCCCGAGGGCCGTGATGCCGAAGGACCAACCGAAGGTGCGAAGAATCATGCGCGTATCTCTGCTAGTGAGGACGGCCGGGCGTGGCGGCCGGGTGCGGGGTGCGCCGGCCGTCAGCCGACGTTGACGCCGAAGTCCGTGGCGATGCCGGCCAGACCCGAGGCGTACCCCTGTCCGACGGCCCTGAACTTCCACTCGCCGTTGTGGCGGTACAGCTCGCCGAAGACCATCGCCGTCTCGGTGGAGGCGTCCTCGGTGAGGTCGAAGCGGGCGAGCTCGTTGCCGTCGGTCCGGTTGACGATCCGGATGAAGGCGTTGCGGACCTGGCCGAAGCTCTGGTTCCGGTTGTCGGCGTCGTAGATCGACACCGGGAACACGATGCGGTCGCACTCGGCCGGCACCGCGTTGAGGTCGACGTTGATCGACTCGTCGTCGCCCTCGCCCTCACCGGTCAGGTTGTCGCCGGTGTGCTCGACCGAGCCGTCCGGGCTCTTCAGGTTGTTGAAGAACACGAAGTGCTGGTCGGACATGACCTTGCCGGTGCCGCCGAGCATCAGCGCGGACGCGTCCAGGTCGAAGTCGGCGCCGGTGGTGGCGCGGACGTCCCAGCCGAGGCCGACGGTGACCGCGGTGAGGTTCGGGGCGGCCTTCGTCAGCGAGACGTTGCCGCCCTTGGCGAGTGAGACTCCCATGTTCGGGCCGTTCCCTTCCTGGTGTTCCTGTTCGGATCCGCGGCTCGGGGGGCCGCGGGATCAGACGTTCCGGATGAAATGCGGACGGGGTGCCGGGTCAGATGTTGACGCCGAAGTCCATCGCGATGCCGGCCAGCCCGGAGGCGTAGCCCTGGCCGACCGCGCGGAACTTCCATTCGGTCCCGTTGCGGTACAGCTCGCCGAAGACCATCGCGGTCTCCATCGAGGCGTCCTCGGACAGGTCGTAGCGGGCCATCTCGGCGCCGTCGGCCTGGTTCAGCACCCGGATGTAGGCGTTGCGGACCTGCCCGAAGTTCTGCCCGCGGCTGTCGGCGTCGTAGATCGACACGGCGAACGCGACCCGCTCGGCCGCGGCCGGCATCGCGCCGAAATCGACCTTCAGCTGCTCGTCGTCGCCCTCGCCCGCGCCGGTGGTGTTGTCGCCGCTGTGCTCGACCGCGCCGTCGGGGGTGCGCAGGTTGTTGAAGAAGACGAAGTGCTGGTCGGTGATGATCTTGCCGGAGCCGTCCAGCACCATGGCCGAGGCGTCGAGGTCGAAGTCCGTGCCGGTCGTGGTGCGCAGGTCCCAGCCGAGACCGACGATCACCGCGGTGAGTCCGGGTGCCTGCTTGGTGAGCGAGACATTGCCGCCCTTGCTCAGGCTGACGGGCACGATGGGCCTCCAAGATCGCATGCCGTGACGGACGCCGACCCGGCGCCCAGCATTATCGACGTAGCAGCGATGCTATCCGTTCCATGCGTTGTGAACCTGTGACGGCTTTCCCTGTCGCACTGGGCGGTCCGGGGCACCCGGGGCGCGAAATACCGGCCGTCTGGGCCAGACTGGGCAGGGACGAGAGGAGGCTGTGTTGCGGGGACCGGGCGACCAGCGCCGCCGGGGCGGCAGGGGGGCGCAGGCGGCTGCCGCGGCCACCGAGGCCAGGGAGGCGGCCGCGGCCGCCTTCTACGACATGGACCAGGCGCAGAAGTACATCGACGGCCGCGTCACCGTCTTCGAGGACCTGGACGCGGCCGCCGCCGCGCCCGTCCGGCGGGAGTTCGGCCTGCTGTCGGAGTCGGCCGACGCCGCGTCGGTCGCCTACATCTCCGTCCTGGACGCGCACGACCTCGATGACCGGGACCGGTCACCGGCCGAGTACGACGCGGCCCGCCGCGCGTTCGTCGCGTCCGCCGAGCGGCTGCGGCAGGTCACCGGGAACCTGAACGGCTTCGCCGAGCGGCTCGCCCCCAAGATGGCGCGGCTGGAGGCGGCGCTCGACCAGCTCCCGCCCCGGCTGACCGCCGCCCGCGACGCCGTGGCCGCCGCCGACGCCGCGCTCGCCGCCGCGAAGGACGCCGGGATGGACGCCTCCGAGCCGGAGGCCGAGCTGGCCCGCGCCCGGGAGATCCTCGCCCAGCTCGGCTCCAAGGGCCTCGGCGGGCTCGGGCTGGACGGCGCGATCCGCCGCGCCGAGGACGTCCGCGCGATCGCCGAGCGGGCCCGGGAGGCCGCCGCGGAGCTGCCGCAGCTCGCGCAGAAGGTGCGCAACTCGCTCGCCTCCGTCCGGACCCGCGCGGACGCCGTCGCGAACCGGGTCGGGCCCGTCCAGGAGGCGATGCGGGCGCTGCTGCGCGGCTACTCGCAGGCGTGCTGGCAGGACCTGCGGGGCGCGCCCGAGGCCATCGAGGCGGCCGCGACGCGGGCCCGGGAGCGGCTGAACGAGGCGTCCGCGCACGTCGCGCGCGCCGAGTGGCAGGAGGCGCAGCGGGCGCTCACCGCCGCACGCACCGAGCTCAACGCCGCGGACCGCCGCGCCGGGCAGGTCACCGGTCGGGTGGAGGAGCTGAAGGCGGTCGCCGCGGACCCGGCGAAGCCCGCGGAGCGGGCCCAGTTCGCCGTGCGGGACGCGCAGCGGCTCGCGATGGCGCAGCCGGGCGGGGCCGCGCCGCAGCACGCCCGGGTGCTGGACGGCCTCGTCGAGCGGCTGGAGAACGCGCCGAAGCGGCTCACCGGCGTCCACCCGGACTACTGGGCCTACCTCCAGGAGCTGGAGTCGGTCAGGACCGCCGCCGGGGACGTCGTGACCCGCATCCGCTCGGAGCGCGCCGGGCAGGGGTAGCCGCGGGGCAGGGGCCCTAGGCGAACAGGGTGTCGCCCCAGTAGCCGCCTTCGCGGACCCCCGGCGGGCACGCGTACACGCCCGACCCGACGTGCTGGATGTACTCGTTCAGCGCGTCGGTGGCCAGCGACTGCTGGACCGGGATGAAGCCCGTGCGCGGGTCGCGCTGGAACGCGATGAAGAACAGGCCCGCCTCCAGCCGCCCGAGGCCGTCGGACCCGTCGGTGAAGGAGTAGCCGCGCCGCAGGATCCGCGCCCCGCGGTTGGAGTCGGGGTGCGCGAGCCGGACGTGCGCGTCCGGCTTCATCCGCGCGAGGACGGGCTTGTCGCGCTCCTTCTGCTCCCCCACCGGCGCGCCCTCGCCCTTGCTGCGGCCGAAGATGTCCTCCTGCTCGCGCAGCGACGTCCGGTCCCAGGTCTCGATGTGCATCCGGATGCGGCGGGCGACGAGGTAGGAGCCGCCCGCCATCCAGCCGTCGTCCTTCCCGGCCCACACGTGCTCGTCCAGCAGCGCCCTGTCGCCGGCGCCGATGTTGTCGGTGCCGTCCTTGAACCCGAACAGGTTGCGCGGGGTCTGCGCGTCCGGGGTCGTCGAGGACGTCTTGCCGAACCCGAGCTGCGACCAGCGGACCGAGACCGTGCCGAACCCGATCCGAGCGAGGTTCCGGATGGCGTGCACCGCGACCTGCGGGTCGTCGGCGCACGCCTGCACGGCGATGTCGCCGCCGCTGCGGTCGGGGTCGAGGTTGTCGCCGGGGAAGTGCGGCAGGTCGACGAGGGCGGCCGGGCGGCGCGCCCTGAGGCCGAACCGGTCCTCGCCGTCCTTCTCGAACAGCGTCGGCCCGAACCCGATCGTCAGCGTGAGCCGGGACGGCGGCAGGCCGAGCGCCTCCCCGGTGTCGTCGGGCGGCGCGACCGGCGGCCCGGCGACGGCGCCGTTGCCGACGGGCCGCCCGGCGGTCATCGCGGCGGCCGCGTCGGTCCACTCCTTGAGCATCCGGACGAGCCGGCCGCGGTCGCCGGTCGTCACGTCGAACGCGGCGAAGTGCAGCCGGTCCTGGACGGGGGTGGCGATGCCCGCCTGGTGCGCGCCGCGGAACGGGACGGCGGCGCCGGCCCCGGTGTCCTCGCCGGCGAACGCCACCCGGTCGATGCCCGCACCGGCGGCGGCCCCGGCGACCAGGCTCGCGCCGGAGAAGGTCAGCATCCTGCGCCGGGACATCCCCGGCCGCGCCTCGGTCATCCCGCCGCCACCTTCCCGTTCCGTTGCTTCGCCCGCGCTACGCGGCGACGACTTCGGCGAGCTTGGACAGCGGCTCGCCCAGCGCGTTCACCGCGTCGGCCAGGTCCTTGCGGTCGTCCTTGCCGACCTTGTCGTAGGAGACGTAGCCGTCGCCCTTCTCGTGCTTCTTCAGCAGCGCCTCGACCTTGGCGAAGTTGTCGTCGAGGTCGGTGGCGAGCTGGGCGTCCCGCTCCTGGACGACCGGCTTGAGCAGCTCGTAGATCTTCTTGGCGCCGTCGACGTTGGCCTTGAAGTCGACCAGGTCGGTGTGGCTGAACGCCTCCTCCTCACCGGTGACCTTGCCGGTGGCGACCTCGTCCAGCAGCTCCTTCGCGCCGCCCGCCATGTCGTTCACCGGGTCGAGGGTGAGGCCGGGCAGCCGCGACTTCAGCGTCTCCAGGTCCTTCAGCAGCTGATCGCCGTACTTCTCCTTGCCCTTGACCGAGCCGTCCTCCCAGAGGGCCTTCTCCAGCAGGTGCCAGCCGGACCAGTCCTTCTTCTCCTCCGGCTTCAGGTCGGCCTCGCGGGCGTCGACCTTCGGGTCGATGTCGCCGAACTTCTCCGCGA
The DNA here is from genome assembly GCF_039529475.1 of Actinomadura chokoriensis. NCBI lineage: Bacteria > Bacillati > Actinomycetota > Actinomycetes > Streptosporangiales > Thermomonosporaceae > Actinomadura > Actinomadura chokoriensis. Next base: position 50,496 of record NZ_BAAAMW010000013.1, read on the forward strand.
CCGGCTCGATCGTCTCCCAGCCGACGCGGGACGGCGCGTACAGCTCCTTGGCCTTCTCCACGTCGCCGGCCTTCACCGCGTCGACGAACGCCTGCGTCTTGGCGATGGTGTCGTCGAGCTTCACGATGACGAACGCCTTGTAGTCGGCGGCGGCCTTGGACAGCCGCGCGTCGGCGCCGCCCTCGGCCTTGCCGGTGACCGTGACCTTCTGGGACGGGCCCTTGCCGGTCTGGCCGGCGCTGCACAGCAGCGTGAACTGGCCGGCGGGCAGGTTCACCACGAAGTCGACGCTGGTGCCGGGGCCGATGTTCTCCCGCTCGGCGAGGATCTTGCCGTCCGGCTTGAGGACCTCGAACTCGTTGACCTTGGAGCCCTTGTTGCTGACCTTGAACGTGGTCTTGCCCGCGGTGAGGTCGGTCTTGGCCACCTCGCAGGAGTCGTCGGTCGCCGTCACCGGGATGGCGCCCGCAGCGTCCGCCTTGCCGTCACCGCCGCACGCCGAGAGCAGGGACATCGACACGGCGGCGGCACCGGCGAGGGCGAGGGCGGACACAGGACGCATGGGGGTCTCCAGGGGCGAGCAAATAGTTAGGCTCACCTAAATTAGCGAAGCCTGTCCTCAGCTCGTCAAGTGGCCCCCGCGACAGTGAGCCATCGCACGCCGCGGCCGCCCGGCCCGACCCGGTTCTGCGGGATCCGCCCCGGTCCGGTCAGCGGGGCCGGTCGCGCAGGCCCATCGTGAGGTTGCGCGCCGCCATCGGCGGGCCGCCCGGCTGCGGGTCGCCGTAGGGCGGGAGGTGGCCCTGCTGCGGCGGGCGCTGCTGGTACTGCTGCGGCTGCTCGCGCTGCTGCCCAGCGGGCTCAGCCCAGACGGCCGTCCCGTACGCGCAGACCTCGAAGCCGCCGCCCACGTGGGCGGTGTCGAAGCGCATGCCGACGACGGTGTTGGCGCCCTTGCGGCGCGCCTCCTCGCCGAGCCGGTCGATCGCCTCCCGGCGCGCCGCGGCGAGTCCGGCGGCCGGCCGCTCCCCCGTCACCCGGAACGTCGCGCTGCTCCCGCCCTGCGCGGGCTGCGCGGGCGCGCCCTGGTCGGCCTGCAGGGACGTCCCGAGGACCTCCCCGAGCACGCTCCGGATGTCGTACCCCGGCACGCCGTCAGTCGTCACGATCAGCATGACCACCACGGTAGATGACCGCCCGGACGAAAAGCGACGAATCGCCGCGAGTCACCCTGGCGGCGCCGCCGGACGCCGATCGTCCCCCCGGCCGCGCGGCCGGGGGGACGATCGGCCGTTCCGAGTCCGCCGTCACTCCAGGTATTCGCGGAGCATCTGGGCGCGGGACGGGTGGCGCAGCTTCGCCAGCGTCTTCGACTCGATCTGGCGGATCCGCTCCCGGGTCACGCCGAACTCGCGGCCGACCTCCTCCAGGGTGCGGGGGTGGCCGTCGGCCAGGCCGAAGCGCAGCTGGATGATGCGCTGCTCCCGGTCCGACAGGGTGCCGAGGATGTCCTCCAGTTGGTCCTGGAGGAGGATGAACGCCGCGGCCTCGATCGGCACGACGGCGTCCGCGTCCTCGATGAAGTCGCCGAGGTCGGAGTCCTCCTCGCCGATCGGCGACTGCAGCGAGACCGGTTCCTGGGCGATCCGCTGGATCTCCACCACCCGGACGGGCGACAGGCCCATCTCCAGCCCGATCTCCTCGGGGGTCGGCTCCCGGCCGAGGTCCTGGTGCATCTGCCGCTGCACCCGGACCAGCTTGTTGATCGTCTCCACCATGTGGACCGGGATCCGGATCGTCCGGGCCTGGTCGGCGATCGCCCGGGTGATCGCCTGCCGGATCCACCAGGTGGCGTAGGTCGAGAACTTGAACCCCTTCGTGTAGTCGAACTTCTCGACCGCGCGGATGAGCCCGAGATTTCCCTCCTGGATCAGGTCGAGGAACAGCATTCCCCGGCCGACGTAGCGTTTCGCGATCGAGACCACCAGCCGCAGGTTGGCCTCGATCAGGCGTTGCTTCGCCCGCATGCCTTCGCGGGAGAGCAGTTCGAGGTCGAGCAGCTCGCCGCGGGCGAGGACGGCGGTGCGCGCCATCTTCTCCTCGGCGAACAGGCCCGCCTCGATCGATTTCGCGAGTTCTACTTCATCTTCTGCCGTGAGAAGCGGTACGCGACCGATCTCTCTCAGGTAGATCCGAACCAGGTCGCTCGTCGGCGCCCGCTTGCCGAGGTCTCCCTCATCCGCTCGCGCGACGTCCTCGGTCTCCTGCTGAGACTCGAGGACCTCCACCCCCTGCTCTGCGAGCATCCGGACGACCCGTTCCATGGAGTCGTCCGGCAAGTCCGAGCGATCGAGTGCGGCAGCGACGTCTTCGACGGTCACACCGCCGCGTTCTCTGCCACGTGCGACGAGGTCCGCCACCTGATCAACCGATGGCGCCTCGCTTGGCAGCACCGAAGGGCCCACGGGGACAGTCTGCGACAAAGGGGGCCTAGATCACAGGACCCATTTTGCGCTCACTTGCCTTACTGTGATCCGAGCCCTCGCTCGCGCAACACCCGTCTCTGCTGCTCAAGCGCGACAAGATCGCCGAAGAGCCTGTGGTACTCCTCCTGCGCCTCGACCGGATTCAGCCGCCCGAGTTTAGATTTCGCGTCCGCGATCATGCGGGTGAGCTGGCGCTCCTGTATCCGGGCGAGCAGTTCCATGGCATAGCGGTCGTCCGAATCCTGGGCGGACCGGACCGGTTCCACGCCGAGCTTGGTGATCAGGTCCCTGACCTGGTCGTTGGGGGCGCTCTCCAGGAGCAGCGACACCCACTCGGCCACGTTGCCGGCGGCCGTCACGCCGCCCGCCGCCGCGAGGACCGCGCGCACGGCCGCGTGCGGCGGCGCGATGAACGCCTCCGCCGGGACCTCGTCGAACACCGGCCCGAGCAGCGCCGGCCGCTGCACGGCCAGTTTCAGCAGCTCGCGCTCGCGCTGCACCTCCGGATCGGACGGGTCGAACGCGGGCCGCCGCGGCTCGGCGGACCCGTTACCGTTCCGCCCGTTGCCGTTCCGCCCGTCGCCGGGCCGGCCGTTCCCGTTCCGCCCGTCGCGGCCGTACCCGTCCCGGCCGTTTCCGGCCGGGGCGCGCCCGTGGCCCGCGCGCTCGCGGGCGTGCCGGCGGTTCGCCAGCTCGCGGACGCGGCGCAGCACGAACTGCTCGTCCATGATGCCGAGCCAGCGGTCCAGGTTGACGGCGTACATGTGCCGGCGCGACCGGTCCTTGATGGCGGCGACGACGGGCGCGGCCGCGTCCAGCGCGGCGAGCCGCCCCTCCACGGTGTCGAGGTCGTGCTGCTCGATCGCGCTGCGCACCGCGAACTCGAACAGCGGCAGCCGGGAGGCGACCAGGTCGCGCACCGCCGCGTCGCCGTGCCGGATGCGCAGGTCGCAGGGGTCGAGCCCGTCGGGCTGGACGGCGACGAACGTCTGCGAGACGAACTTCTGCTCGTCGTCGAACGCGCGCAGCGCCGCCTTGCGGCCGGCCGCGTCGCCGTCGAAGGTGAAGATCACCTCGCCGCGGAACTCGTCCTGGTCCATGAGGAGCCGGCGCAGCACCTTGATGTGCTCGTCGCCGAACGCCGTGCCGCAGGTGGCGATCGCCGTCGGGACGCCCGCGAGGTGGCAGGCCATCACGTCGGTGTAGCCCTCGACCACCACGGCCTGCCGGCGCCGCGCGATCTCCTTCTTCGCCAGGTCGGCGCCGTACAGCACCGAGCTCTTGTGGAAGAGTGGCGACTCGGGGGTGTTCAGGTACTTGGGGCCGTCGTCGTCCTCGTAGAGCCTGCGCGCGCCGAACCCGATGACGTCGCCGGACAGGTCGCGGATCGGCCACATCAGCCGGCCGCGGAAGCGGTCCATCGGGCCGCGGCGGCCCTCCTTGGCGAGGCCGCCGGCGACGATGTCGCGGTCGGCGAACCCGCGCCCGCGCAGGTGCCGGACGAGGCCCTCCCACTCGCGGGGCGCGAACCCGACGCCGAACCGGGCGGCGTCGGCGGCCTCGAAGCCGCGCTCGGACAGGAACTTGCGGCCGATGGCGCCCTCGGGGGACTCCAGGTTGCCGGTGTAGTACTCGGCGGCGGCCTTGTGCGCCTCGATCAGCCGGGCGCGCTGGCCGCCGTCCTGGCGGGGGCCGCGCCCGCCGCCCTCCTCGTAGCGGAGCTGGATCCCGGCCTGGGCGGCGAGCCGCTCCACGGCCTCGGAGAACGACAGGTGCTCGATCTCCTGGACGAACTTGATGACGTCGCCGCCCGCCTCGCAGCCGAAGCAGAAGTACAGCCCGCGCGAGGGCGTCACGTTGAACGACGGCGACTTCTCGTCGTGGAACGGGCACAGGCCCTTCAGGTTGCCTCCGCCCGCGCTGCGGAGCTGCAGGTACTCGCCGATCACGGCGTCGATGGACGCCCGCTCACGGACGAGCGCGATGTCCTCGTTGCGTATCCTGCCTGCCACGACCAAGGAGTCTACGGCGGGGGCGTGACATCCGGCGCGTCCCCACCCGAACCGGCCCCGGAGACATCCTCCGGTTTGTCGTGATCCTCCTATTCCTGGCCGGAATGCCGTGGTCACTGGCCGGACTCGGCCGGATCCGCCCCCGGTAAGCGCGGTTTTACTCTGGACAACTCGGACTGTCGCGCGATGTGATGACTGACCGAGATTTTGCTCTCACCCAGGCGGACGCGATGACGGATGTTGTGCTCGACGGCGTCGACAAGGTGTATCCGGGCGGGCATGTCGCCGTCCGGAAGGTCCGCCTGCGCATCAACGACGGCGAGCTGTTCGTCCTGCTCGGGCCGTCCGGCTGCGGCAAGTCCACGATCCTGCGCATGATCGCCGGGCTGGAGGAGATCACCTCCGGCGACCTGTGGCTGAACGGGAGCGTGGCCAACGACCTGCCGCCCCGCGACCGGAACGTCGCGATGGTGTTCCAGGAGGGCGCGCTCTACCCGCACCGCACGGTCAAGGGCAACATGATGTTCCCCCTGGAGGTGTCCGGCGACGACCGGGCGGAGGCCAGCGCGAAGGTCGTCGAGCTGGCCCGCGCGCTCGGCCTGAACACGATGATCGACCGGCTGCCGCGCACGCTGTCGGGCGGCCAGCGGCAGCGCGCCGCGATCGGCCGGGCGCTGATCCGGGAGCCGTCGCTGTTCCTGATGGACGAGCCGCTGTCCAGCCTGGACGCGGGGCTGCGCGCCGAGCTGCGGGTCGAGATCGCCGCGCTGGTCCGCTCCACCGGCACCACCACCGTGTACGTCACGCACGACCAGGTCGAGGCCATGACGATGGCCGACCGGATGGCGGTGCTGCGGGACGGCGTCCTGGAGGACGTCGGCACCCCCGAGCAGATCTACGAGGACCCGGGCACCGTGTTCGTGGCCGCGTTCCTCAGCTCGCCGCCGATCAACCTGATGCAGGCCACCCTGTGGGCCATCGAGGGCGAGGGGCTGCTGATCGACTTCGGGCCGCAGCGGCTGCTGGTCCCCTGGGACGACCCCCGGGCGTCGGCGCTGATCAGCCACCACGGCCAGACGGTGATCGTCGGCATCCGGCCGGACACCCTCGTGCCGATCTCGCCGGGCGTCCCGGCGCCGCACGGGTCCGTGCTGTCCGGGCAGGTCCGGGCGCTGGAGTTCCACGGGCACGAGTGGCTCGCCTACGCCGCGGCGGGCATCCCCACGGTCGACGCGGCCGAGGTGGGGCGGCCGCCGCAGGCGCCGTCCCACGAGGCCGAGCGCCCCGGATGGCGCGACCGGGTGCGGGAGATGATGGGCCGGACGCCGCCCGAGGAGGCGGCCCCGGAGGAGCACTCGGGCCACCACCGCCGCTCCGACCTGGTGTTCCGCATCGCGCCCGGCGACCGCCCCAACCGGGGCGACCACGTGGCGCTGACCGTCGACCTCGGCCGCGTGCTGTTCTTCGGCGCCGACGGCCGCCGCGTCACGCCCGTCCAGCGCTAGTCACGGGACGGTCCCGCGCAGCGACCGGGCCTGGGGGCGGGCGCTCGCTCAGGCGGGCGCGGGGGCGGCCTCGCAGGCCGCCTCCCGGTACAGGTCGATCTTCCGCTTGATGTGCCGCTGCTGCGCGCGGAGCGCGGCGATCTGCTCCTCGACCCGGCGGTCGTGCTCCCGCAGCAGGTCGAAGCGCTCCTGGAAGGTCTCGGTGCCGCCGCGGGCCAGCTCGGAGAAGCGCAGCATCTCCGCGATCGGCATCCCGGTGACGCGCAGGCAGCGCAGCATGCCGAGCCACGCCAGGTCGTCGTCGCTGAACACGCGCCGCCCGGACGCGTTGCGCGCGATGCCCGACAGCAGCCCGATCTTCTCGTAGTAACGCAGCGTGTCGATGCTGAACCCGCTTTTCTCGGCGGTCTCGGACGGGGAGTAGGAACTCACGTCCTCCAGGATCGCACCTGGAGCGCGCTCCAGGTCAACGTCCGCGCGGCGGGGCGGCTTGACCTGGAGCGCGCTCCAGATCGCAGAGTGGAGGGGACGGCGAACGACGAGCAACAGGGACTGCCATGCGCATCGGACTCCAGGTTCCGAGCTTCACCTTCCCCGGCGGACCGGAGCAGATCGCCCCGGTGTTCGGCCGGATGGCCCGCGAGGCCGACCAGGGCGGGCTGCACTCGCTCTGGGTGATGGACCACTTCTTCCAGATCCGCGGGGTCGGCCCTTCGGAGGAGCCGATGCTGGAGGGCTACTCGGCGCTCGCCTACGCGGCGGCGCTGACGGAGCGGATCACCCTCGGCACGATGGTCACCGGCGTGACCTACCGGCACCCCGGCATCCTGGTCAAGACCGTGACCACGCTGGACGTCCTGTCGGGCGGGCGCGCGTGGCTCGGCATCGGCGCGGCGTGGAACGAGGAGGAGTCGCGCGGCCTCGGCGTCCGGTTCCCGCCGACCGCCGAGCGGTTCGAGCGGCTGGAGGAGACGCTGCGGATCGCGGACCGGATGTGGAAGGGCGACGAATCGCCGTTCGAGGGCGAGCACTACGCGCTGGAGCGGCCGCTGAACTCGCCGCCCGCGCTGCGCGGCCCGCACCCGCCGATCCTGATCGGCGGCGGCGGGGAGAAGAAGACGCTCCGGTTCGTGGCGAAGTACGCCGACGCCTGCAACCTCTTCGACGGCGACGAGCTGCCGCGCAAGCTGGACGTCCTGCGGGAGCACTGCGAGCGCGAGGGGCGCGACTACGGCGAGATCGAGAAGACGTCCCTGAGCCTCTTCACCGGCACGCCGTCCGTGGACGAGGCCGTCGACAGGGTCGGGCGGCTCGCCGAGCGCGGCATCGACCACGCGATCTTCTCCCAGGGCACCGGGCAGGACCTCGCCGGCATCCTGTCCGAGGCGCTCGCCCAGACCGGGGATCTCGTCCCGGCCGGGCGCTGAGCGCCGCTCACGCCGCGGCCGGGGTGAACACCCACTTCTTGTAGGACCAGTAGCGGAAGGCCGAGCCGAGGCCGACGCCGGCGAGCAGGCCGAGGTTGTAGGCGATCCCGCCGTGCAGGCCGAGGGTGTAGTAGGTGAAGCCGGTGCACAGCACCTGGATGAGCAGCCCGACGCCGTTCAGCGCGAAGAAGATCGCGACTTCCCGGCCGGAGCCGTCGCTGTCGCGGTGCCGGAACGTCCAGTGCCGGTTGAGCAGGTAGGACGTCAGCGTCGACACGATGGTCGGGACGACCACGCTGGTGACCGGGCTGCCGCCGAGCCACGCGCGCATCAGGTTGGCGCCGAAGATCATGATGAGCGTGCCGACGCACCCCACGAAGCCGAAGCTCAGCAGTTCGCGGAGGAATGTCCGGTACGCCGGGGCGGATGAGACCGTTTCGACCGGTCTCGACCGCTGCACAGTACTCACTCGCCCAGACCTTACCTGAGTAGGACATATGCGAAAGTCACTACCCGGCTAAAAGATCAGTGGCGCCGGACGTGCCCATGCCCGATGGAACGTCCGATCGGGACATTCCATTTCCTTCAGGTTCATTCAGGCGAGGTCGGCCAGCGGCACCTTCGGGTCGGCGAGGCGGGCGGCGTCCACGGTGCGGCCGGAGCGGATCAGCGCCTGGACGTCCCCCGTGACGTCCCACACGTTGACGTTCATCCCGGCGACGACCCGGCCGCCCGACAGCCAGAACGCGATGAACTCCCGCGCCTCGCGGTCGCCCCGGTAGACGACCTCGTCGTACTCCCCCGGCGACGCGACGCCCGACATCTCCATGCCGAGGTCGTACTGGTCGCTGAAGAAGTACGGGATCCGGTCGTAGACGACCTCCCGACCGAGCATGGCGCGGGCGGCGGCGGGCCCGCCGTTCAGCGCGTTCGCCCAGTGCTCCACGCGGATCCGGCGTCCGAGCAGCGGGTTGAAGGCGTTGGCGACGTCGCCGGCGGCGAAGATGTCGGGATCGGACGTGCGCAGCGACTGGTCGACGAGCACGCCGTCGGAGACCTCCAGCCCGGCCTCCTCCGCGAGCCGGGTGTTGGGCCGCACCCCGATGCCGACGATCACGACGTCCGCGGGGACCTCGGCGCCGCCGGAGGTGACGACCGCCGACACCTGCCCGGCGCCCCAGAACCCGGCGACGCCGTCGTCCATCCGCAGGATGACGCCGTGCTCGCGGTGCAGGTCGGCGAACACGCCGCCGAGCTCGGGCCCCATGGCGGCGTGCAGCGGCGTCGGCTCCGGGTCGATGAGCGTCACCTCGTTGCCGTGGGAGCGGGCGGCGGCGGCCGTCTCCAGCCCGATCCAGCCCGCGCCCGCGATCACGACGCGCCGCCCGCCGTGCGCGAGCGCCTGCTTCAGCGCCGCCGAGTCGGCCATCGTGCGCAGGTAGTGGATGCCCTGCAGCTTGGAACCGGGCACCTCCAGGCGGCGCGGGGACGCGCCGGTCGCCAGCAGCAGCCTGTCGTAGGAGACCGGCTCCTTCGTGGACAGGCGCACCTCGTGCGCCCGCCGGTCGATCGAGGCCACGGACATGCCGAGCCGCAGCTCCACGTTGTGCCCGTCGTACCAGTCGGGCTCGTGGACGTGCGCCTTCTCGCGGGGCTCCTTGCCCAGGAGGAAGCCCTTGGACAGCGGCGGACGCTCGTACGGCCGCTCGATCTCCTCGCCCACCAGCAGGATCCTGCCCGTGAAACCCTCCTCGCGGAGCGTCTCCGCCGCCTTGGCTCCGGCCAGGCTCGCGCCGGCGATGACGAATGTCTCCTCGGGCATGGCGACCTCCTGTAGTTGACTTGTAGCTATCCCTACAGCCGCCCCTGTGCCGAGACAAGGGCCGTCACCGGGCGCGTCCGCACGTATTCGCGCGCCTCACCCGCCGGGAAACGCGTCCCGATCAGTGCGGACGGCCGCCCAGCATCCGGTGCCGGGCCATCGCGGAGAGGTCGGTGAGCGAGGCGATCTGGTCGACGACGGCGCGCAGCCGGGCCGCGTCGTCGGCGGCGCGGGTGAACGCCTCCCGGAACCCCGGGTCGAGGCTGCCGGGCGCGCCGGCCAGCATCAGCTCGGCCAGCTCGGTGATCAGCGTCCGCTGGCGGGCCCTGATCTCCTCGTGGCTGATCCACACGTAGTGCGCCGTGATGCCCTTGAGCAGCGCGTTCTCCATCCGCGGCACGCGCGGGACGATCAGCTCCGCCGCGTACCGGGTCAGCGGCCGGTCGCCGTAGGCGTCGCGGGTCGCGGCCTCGGCGGCCAGGCAGAACCGCCCGATCAGCGTGCTGGTCAGGTTCTTCAGCGCGGCGAGGCTGCGCGGGGTGCCGTCGTAGCGGTCCGGCCAGCACGGCTCGGCGAGCAGCGCGGCGAAGCGCTCCTCCAGCTCGCCGAGGTCGGCGCCCGGGCAGTACAGCTTCTCCGCGGTGGCGGCGACGAGTCGGCGCTCGGCCGGGTCGGCGAGCCGGGCGAAGTCGACGTGCCCGGCGACCAGCGCGTCCTCCAGGTCGTGGACGGAGTAGGCGACGTCGTCGCTCCAGTCCATCACCTGCGCCTCGAAGCAGGTCCGGCCCGCGGGCGCGTCCTCGCGGACCCAGGCGGCGACGTCCATGTCGTCGTCGTAGACGCCGAACTTCCCGTTGACCGCCTCGGCCTGCGGCCACGGGTACTTCATCGCGGCGTCCAGCGCCGCGCGGGTCAGGTTGAGGCCGACGCTGCGGCCGTGCAGGGGCGGGCCGTCCGGCGCGAACGACTTCGGCTCCAGCCGGGTCAGGACGCGCAGGCTCTGCGCGTTGCCCTCGAAACCGCCGCAGTCGCGGGCGACGATGTCCAGCGCGTACTCGCCGTTGTGGCCGAACGGCGGGTGCCCGATGTCGTGCGACAGGCACGCCGCCTCGACCAGGTCGGGGTCGCAGCCGAGGGACTTGCCCAGCTCCCGGCCGACCTGGGCGCATTCCAGCGAGTGGGTCAGCCGGGTGCGCAGGCTCTGCACGGTGTCGGCCGCCGCGTCCGCGCCGGGCGAGGCGACCTGGGTCTTGGCGGCGAGCCGCCGCAGGGCGGCGCTGTGCAGCACGCGGGCCCGGTCGCGTTCGAACGCCGTCCGGTCGCGGCGCTTGGCCGGTTCGGGCGCCCACCGCCGGCGGTCGCCCGCGGTGTAGCCCTCGATGATGTCGCTCGTCATGGCCCTATCCAGGGTAAGCGGGCGCGCCCGGTCCGGCGGCCCGCCGGTTCAGCGGCTCGGCGGGACGGAGGACGACGGCGCCGGGGTACCGGACGGGTCGATGCGGATGCGCTTGACGGTCTCGTCCGGCACCTGGACGCTCTTGCCCAGCAGCACGTACGACAGGTAGCCGCCGGTCTCCCGGACGATGTAGTTGAACTGGGTGTCGCGGGTCTGCACGCTGGGGCCGCTGCGCGTCGGCGAGGCGGCGGCCTCGATGCCCTGGTCCTCGGCCATCTTCTTGGAGCGGAGCCCGTGCCACGGGTCGGTGACGATCACCGCGGAGTCCCAGTGGTGCCGGTCGAACTCGGCGCCGGCGGCCTTGAGGCTCTCCAGCGTGTCCCGCCCGACGGGCACCGCGAAGACCTTGGACGCGGGCACCCCGCCCTCCTTGATCAGCCAGGCGCGGCCGGCGCCGGCCTCGGTGTAGTCGTCGCCGGGCGCCTTGCCGCCGACGGTGACGATGGCGGGCGCGACCCCGTCCCGGTACAGGTCGAGGGCGTGCTGCAGCCGCCACTTCAGCGTCGGGGACGGCACCCCGTTGTACTGCGCGGCGCCCAGCACGATGATCGCGTCGGAGCGGGGACGCTCGTCCTGCCGGGCCTGGTACCAGATCCGCGCGCCGACGGTCAGCGGGGTCAGCACGACGATCGCCAGCAGGCCGAGGAGGACGCTCATCGGGATCGTGAACCAGGGCGACCGGCGGCGCCCGCGCGGGCGGTCCTCGCGCTCGCCGCGCTCGTCGGCGGCGGGCTCTTCGGGCTGGGTCTCCGGCAATTCCACTTCCAACGTCATCGCTTCGGACACACTAGTGAGATGGTCCGGCTCGCGTCCGAAGTTCACACATACCGCGTGTAACGGAACCCACACGCGCGCCGGCGGCCGGTTCCCCGTGTGCGGGAACCGGCCGCCGGCCGCGGACGTCAGCGGCTGTCGCCGCCTCCCGGCGCGTCCGCCGCCGCGATGGCGGCGCGGCCGGCCTCCAGCCGGGCGACCGGGATGCGGAACGGCGAGCAGGACACGTAGTCCAGGCCGACCTCGTGGCAGAAGTGCACCGAGTCGGGGTCGCCGCCGTGCTCGCCGCAGATGCCGAGCTTGATGCCGGGCCGCGCTTTGCGGCCCTCCTCGGCGGCGATGCGGACGAGCCGCCCGACGCCCTCCCGGTCCAGCGTCTCGAACGGCGACACCCCGAAGATGCCGAGTTCGAGGTAGCGGGAGAAGAACGCCGCCTCGACGTCGTCGCGGGAGAAGCCCCACGTCGTCTGGGTGAGGTCGTTGGTGCCGAAGGAGAAGAACTCGGCGGCCTCGGCGATCTGCCCGGCGGTGAGCGCCGCCCGCGGCAGCTCGATCATGGTGCCGATCAGCGCCGGGACGTCGACGCCGGTGGACTCCCGCACCCCGTCCAGGATGCCGCGCGCCTCGTCGCGGACGGCCTCCAGCTCCTGCACCGCGCCGACGAGCGGGATCATGATCTCCGGCCGCGGATCGCCGCCCGCCCGCTTGCGGGCCGCCGCGGCCTCGGCGATCGCGCGCACCTGCATGGCGAACAGGCCGGGAATCACCAAACCGAGCCGCACGCCGCGCAGTCCGAGCATAGGGTTCTGCTCGTGCAGCCGGTTGACCGCCTCGAGCAGCCTCCGGTCCTTGGCGTCGGCGCCGTCGCCCGCGAGAGCGACCCTGACCGACAGCTCGGTGATGTCGGGAAGGAACTCGTGCAGCGGCGGGTCGATGAGCCGGATCGTGACGGGCAGCCCGTCCATCGCCTCGAAGATGCCCTCGAAGTCGCTCTTCTGCAGCGGCTCCAGGGCGTCCAGCGCGGCCTGCCGCTCGGCGCCGTCCTCGGCGAGGACGAGCTTCTCGATGAGCTGCCGCCGGTCGCCGAGGAACATGTGCTCGGTGCGGCACAGCCCGATCCCGGCGGCGCCGAACCGGCGGGCGCGCGCGGAGTCCTCCGGGTTGTCGGAGTTCGCCCGCACCTTCAGCGCGGCGCGCGCGTCGGCGTGCTTCATGACGCGGTCGACGGCCTTGACGAGGTCGCCGCCCTCCTCCGGCGTCAGCTCGCCCTCGAAGTACCGGACGACGGGCGAGTCCTCGACGGGCACCTCGCCGAGGTAGACGTCGCCGGACGACCCGTCGATCGAGATGACGTCGCCCTCGCCCACGGTCACGCCGCCGGGGGCGGTGAAGTGCCCGTTCTTGACGTCGACGTCCAGTTCCTCGGCGCCGCAGACGCAGGTCTTGCCCATGCCGCGCGCGACGACGGCGGCGTGCGAGGTCTTGCCGCCGCGCGAGGTCAGGACGCCTTTGGCCGCGACCATGCCGGCCAGGTCGTCGGGGTTGGTCTCGCGGCGGACGAGGATGACGTCCTCGCCCCGCTCGGCGAGCTCCACCGCGCGGGCGGAGCTGAACACCGCCTTGCCGACGGCCGCGCCCGGCGAGGCGTTCATGCCCTTGGTGAGCTTGCGGACGCCGTCCACGCGGTTCGCGAAGCGGGGGAACATCAGCTGCGCGAGCTGGCCACCGGTGACGCGGCGGGCGGCCTCGTCCACGTCGATGAGCCCCTGGTCGAGCAGCTGGCAGGCGATGCGGAACGCCGCGGCGGCGGTCCGCTTGCCTACCCGGGTCTGCAGCATCCACAGCTTCCCGCGCTCGATCGTGAACTCGATGTCGCACATGTCGCGGTAGTGGTTCTCCAGCGTCTCCATGATCTCGAGAAGCCGGTCGTAGGACGCCTTGTCGATGCGCTCCAGCTCGGTCAGCGGCACCGTGTTGCGGATGCCGGCGACGACGTCCTCGCCCTGCGCGTTCTGCAGGTAGTCGCCGTAGATGCCCTGCTGGCCGGACGCGGGGTCGCGGGTGAACGCGACGCCCGTCCCGGAGTCCAGGCCCATGTTGCCGAACACCATCGAGCAGATGTTGACGGCGGTACCGAGGTCGACGGGGATGCGCTCCTGCCGCCGGTACAGGATCGCCCGGTCGGCGTTCCACGAGTCGAACACCGCTTTGACGGCGAGGTCCATCTGCTCGCGCGGGTCGGTCGGGAAGTCCGTCCCCGTCCGCTGCCGCACGATCCCCTTGAACCGGTCGACGAGCTCCTTGAAGTCGTCGGCGACCAGGTCGGCGTCCTGGTCGCTGCCGCGGGCGCGCTTGACGTCCTCGACGGCCTCCTCGAACAGGTCGCCGTCGATGTCCAGCACCGTCTTGCCGAACATCTGGATGAGGCGCCGGTAGGAGTCCCACGCGAACCGCTCGTCGCCCGCCTGCGCGGCGAGGCCGTGCACGGACTCGTCGTTCAGGCCGACGTTGAGGACGGTCTCCATCATTCCCGGCATGCTGAACTTGGCGCCGGACCGCACGCTCACCAGCAGCGGGTCGTCGCTCTGGCCGAGCTTCTTGCCCATCGCGGACTCGAGGTCGGCGAGATGCGCGTTCACCTCGTCCGCCAGCCCCTCGGGCAGGTTCCCGTGCTCGAGGTAGTGCCGGCAGGCCTCCGTCGTGATCGTGAACCCGGGGGGCACGGGCAGTCCGAGGTTGGTCATCTCGGCCAGGTTGGCGCCCTTGCCGCCCAGCAGATCCTTGAGGTCCTTGTTTCCCTCAGTGAAGTCGTACACGAACTTCGGCACGGGGAGCTCCTTCTCGCTCCGGTTCCACCCAGTGACAGTTCCGGCCCACCCGCACCGGGGGTGCGCTCCATCGCGTTCCCCCAGGCAGAAGCGGGTCCGCTGCACTGTTTGCCGGGACTGTACCCGCGCCGCGCGCGGTTGCTCGGCGCCCGGTGCGCCGGACGGAGTTTTCCCAGCTCAGACCGCAGATAATGGTCTATTCCACTGGGGAGACCGACACCACACCGCGCTCCGACCCCCGGCCGGGGACGCGGTCGCGCGCCGCTGGCGCGTCCACTGCCGGGAAGAGGGGATGATGGAGATCAAGGAGGTGGCGTTGTGAGGCCGAAGGTCGCCGGCGGCCGCGCGGGGGATCCGTTCGCCCCCATAGCCGATTTCGGGTTCCTGTCCGACTGCGAGACGACCGCGCTGGTCGCGCCGAGCGGCAACATCGAGTGGATGTGCCTGCCGAAGATGGACTCGCCGAGCGTGTTCGGGTCCATCCTGGACCGCGATGCGGGGTACTTCCGGGTCGGCCCGGCGGGCGTCGAGGTGCCCGCCGCGCAGCGCTACATCCCCGGCACCATGGTGATGGAGACCACCTGGTGGGTGCACGGGGGCTGGCTCGTGGTGACGGACGCGCTGCTGATGGGCCCGTGGCACCACGAGACGGAGCGGTCCCACACGCACCGCAGGGCGCCGACGGACTACGACGCCGACCACGTCCTGCTGCGGATGGTGCGGTGCGTGAACGGGCAGGTCCAGGTCCGGCTCGACTGCATGCCGGTGTTCGACTACGGCCAGACGCCGGCGCGCTGGGAGCACACCGGCGCCGGCTACCACGAGGCCGTCGCACGCGGCAACGGCGTCGGGCTGCGGCTCAGCACCGACATGAACGTCGGGTTCGAGGGGTCGCTCGCCACGTCCCGGACGCTGCTGAAGCAGGGCGAGTCCCGCTTCGTGGCGCTGTCGTGGAGCGAGCACGCGGCGCCGTCGTCGTGGGAGGAGGCGCAGGAGCGGCTCGTCTGGACCGTCCACCACTGGCAGCACTGGCTCGACCGGGGCCGCTTCCCCGACCACCCGTGGCGCAGCCACCTGCAGCGCAGCGCGCTGACGCTGAAGGGCCTGACGTTCGCGCCGTCGGGCGCGGTCGCGGCGGCCGCGACGACGTCGCTGCCGGAGACGCCGGGCGGCGACCGCAACTGGGACTACCGCTACACCTGGATACGCGACTCCACGATGGCGCTGTGGGCGTTCTACACCCTCGGCTACGACTGGGAGGCCAACGACTTCTTCTACTTCATCACCGACGTCGCCGAGGCGGCCGAGGGCAAGCTGCAGATCATGTACGGGCTGGACGGGCGGGAGGAGCTGCCCGAGTCGACGCTGGAGCACCTCACCGGCTACGACAACGCCCGTCCGGTGCGCATCGGCAACGAGGCGTACATGCAGGCGCAGCACGACGTGTGGGGCGCGATCATCGGCTCCATCTACCTGTTCGTGCGCAAGCGGGACCGGCTCGACGACCGGCTGTGGAAGATCATCATCAAGCAGGTGGAGGACGCGCTCGCCAACTGGCGCACCCCCGACTGCGGGATGTGGGAGGTGCGCGGCGAGCCGCAGCACTTCACCTCGTCCAAGATCTTCTGCTGGGTGGCGGCGGACCGCGGCGCCCGGCTCGCCCGCATCCGCGGCGACCAGGACCGGGCGCGCCGCTGGCAGGCCGCCGCCGACGAGATCCACGCGGACGTGCTCGCGAACGCGCTGGACGAGCGGGGCGTGTTCACCGCCCACTACGGCGCGACGGCGCTGGACGCCTCGGCGCTGCTGATCCCGCTGCTCGGCTTCCTGCCCGCCGACGACAAGCGGGTGCGCGAGACCGTCCTCGCCATCGCCGACGAGCTGTCGGAGGACGACCTCGTCCTGCGCTACCGGGCCACCGAGACCGACGACGGGTTCGACTCCGACGAGGGCACCTTCACGATCTGCTCGTTCTGGCTGGTCAGCACGCTGGTGATGATCGGCGAGCTGGAGCGGGCGCGGGCGCTGTGCGAAAAGCTGCTGTCGTACGCGAGCCCGCTGCAGCTGTACGCCGAGGAGATCGACCCGCACACCGGCCGGCACCTCGGCAACTTCCCGCAGGCGTTCACCCACCTGGCGCTGATCAACGCGGTGATGCAGGTGATCAACGCGGAGAACGACGAGCCGCACTCACCGCTCGCCTGACCCGCGCGGACGACCGCGCCAACGGCCGTACGGACCGGCCGGGCCACCCGGCCCGGCCGATCCGGAGGCTTGATCACAAGTTGGCCGACATCTGCCGGAATTGACTCTTTTGTCGGACAGTCCGGTTACCGTTCCGCCGTGACCATGCCACCCCCGACTGACGGCGTCCCCGACGATCCCGCCCCCGCCCCCGATCCCGTCCCGCCCGCCGATGCCGCCGCACCCGGCTCCGGCTGGGCCCGGCCGGACGCGCCGCCGTCCTCCGCCGTTCCCGCCGCAGGCCCTCCGCCCCCCGTCCCCGCGCCGCCGCCCGGCCCCGCGCGGACGAACCGGCTCGCGATCGCCGCCCTGGTCACCGGCCTCCTCGGGCTGATCCTGCTCGCGGTCGGCTTCGGCGTCGCCGCCCTCGTCCAGGCGGGGCGCCGGGGCGAGAGGGGCAAGGGCCTCGCGATCGGCGGCCTGGCGGCCTCGGCGGTGTGGGTCGTCGTCGGGGTGGTCGCCGTGACGGTGGCCGTCGGCTCCGTGTTCACCGTCGAGCGGGACGAGGCGGGGCACATTTCCCAGAGTGACCGGGTGATCCCCTCGCTGCTGCGCGTCGGCGACTGCTTCACCGGCTTCAGCGGGGACATCAAGAGCTCGCTCGTGACCGCGCTGCCCTGCACACAGCCGCACGAGGGCGAGGTCGCCGCCAAGCTGCGGCTGCCCGGCGACACCTACCCGGGCGACCGGGAGGTCTTCGACCAGGCGGAGAACGCCTGCTACCGGCGCCTCGTCGACCTGCAGAAGAGCAGGTACGCCGAGCATCTGCAGCTCTACACGATCGCACCGAGCGGGACGACCTGGCGGACCGGGGACCGCGAGGTGCTCTGTTTCATGCATTTCGAGGGCACCGGGAAGATCACCGCACCGCTCGCCCGGACCATGGACCCGAACCTGAAGCTCTGGTACGAACTCGCCCGCGGCGACTGCCTCGGGAAGTGGAACGACGAGGCCATGGCCCAGCGCACCCTCGCCTGCACCGAGAAGCACTGGATGGAGGTCTACGCCGTCCACACGCTGAAGGCCGGCCCGTTCCCGGGCCAGAAGACGGCCGAGCGGCGGGCCGAGGCGGGCTGCGACGAGCGCTACGAGCGGATCTTCCGCGGGCACCGGGCACCGGACCTGATCTCGTCGCTGGCTCCGGAGAGGGACGACTGGACGGCCGGTGTCCGCACCGCCGTCTGCCTGGCCGAGAGCGAGGACCGCCCCCTGAAGAAGTCGATGCTGCCATGACCACTCCCCCGCCCTCCGACGATGCCCCCGGCTGGGCCCCGCCGGACGCTCCCCAGGCCGACGTCCCCCCGCCCGGCGCCGCCGACCCGGCCGCGCCCGCTCCCCCGCCGTACTCCGGCCCGCCCGCGCCGCCGCCGTTCACGGCGGGAGCGCCCTACGGGCCCGTCCGGCGGCCGACCAACCAGTTCGCGGTGTTCGCGGTGGTCACCGGCCTGGTCGGGCTGATCCCACTGGCGATCGGCTTCGCCGTCACCGCCCTCGTCCAGGCGGGCCGCCGAGGCGAGAAGGGCCGCGGCCTCGCGGTCGGCGGCCTGGCCGCGTCCGTCGTCTGGGTGCTCGCCGGCGTGGTCGCGCTCGCCGTCACCTCGGCCCTCCCGCCGGACGAGGACCGCGCCGGCGCGCACCGGGGCGGCGTCGCGCCCATCACCGGCCTGGACGTCGGCGACTGCTTCACCGGCTTCACCGACGACGGCTCCGGCGGCTACCAGGCGAAGGAACTGCCCTGCACGCAGCCGCACAAGGGAGAGGTCGTCGCACGCGCCGAAGCGCCCGCGAGCGTCCAGCTCTCGCGCGACTCGATGACCAGGTGGGCCGAGAACCTGTGCCAGGACAAGACCGAGTACCTGATGCGCAGCCGGTACCGCAACGAGCTCGAACCCTATTACGACTGGTCCGGCGACGAGCCCTTCGACGACGACGGACTGACGCTGACCTGCGTCGTCCGCTACAGCGGCTCCGCGCCCCTCACCACGCCGCTCGTCGCCACCGTGGACACGAAGCTGAAGACGTACAACCAGCTGACCACCGGCGAGTGCATCGATGAGTGGGAGGAGACCGACCCGTTCACCGCCACCGTCTCCTGCACCAAGCCGCACCGGTACCAGGTGTACGCCACCTTCACGCTGGAGACGAGCGACGGTTCCATGGACTTCGGCGGCTACCCGGGCGAGGAGGCGCTCGACGAGAAGGCCGCACGCGGCTGCGACAAGCGCGCGGACAAGGTCTTCCGCAACGCCTCGATCGAACGCGACCTCGAGATCCTGTACGTGATGCCGTCCGAGGCCGACTGGATGTTGAGCATCCACGACATCGTCTGCATGGTCCAGGCCGCCAACGGAAAACTGAAGAAGTCGGTCCTCCCGTGACGGACGCGCCCTCCTGGGTGCCGCCAGACCCGTCCCCGCCCGAACCGGACCCACCGCCCGCCGTCCCCCCGGACACGCCGCCGCCGGTTCCGTCCGCCCCCGTCCCGATCAGGACGAACCGGCTCGCGATCGCCGCGACCGCCTGCGCGGTGCTCGGCCTGGTCCCGCTCGCGCTCGGCTTCGGCATCGCCGCCCTCGTCCGGCTGAAAGACGGGAACGACAAGAAGGGCCGGCAGTACGCCGTCTCCGGAGTCATCGGAGCGGGGATCTGGGTGATCACCTACGTCGTGATCGCGGCCATGGCCGTGAACTCGATGGTCAGCGTGGGCCGCGACGACTCGGGCCGCGTCCGCAAGTCCGGCGTGCTGCTGGTCTCGTCGCTCCGCACGGGCGACTGCTTCTTCGGGCCTCTTCCGGGGAGCCGTCTCACCCCCGTCTCGGTCGCGCCCTGCACGAAGCCGCACAACAGCGAGGTCACCGCCGTGGGCGCGCTTCCGGCGGAGCCGTATCCGGGCGAAAAGGCAGTCGACGCCGAGGCGGACCGGTGGTGCGGCATCCGGAGCCTCCATCTGGGCAGGAGCGTGCACGGCCCATACCTGATCTCCTACTTCCTCACACCTGAGAAGAAGGCTTGGGAGAACGGCGACCGCAAGGTGATCTGCACCGTCCACTACACGGGCCCCGGCACGCTCACCACGCCGATCGCCGAGACCATCGGCACGGCCCCGACCTTCTACGCGGACCTGAAGGTCGGGGACTGCTTCGAGGGCCTCGACCCGAGCGGCGTCTTCACGGTGCCGATCTCCTGCGCCGATGCTCATCGGAACCAGGTGTACGCCACGTACACGCTGCCTTTGGACGGAAGCCGTGTCCCCAGCGATTACCCGCCCTACCCGGGAACGAGCGCCGTCAAGAAGAAGGCGAGCCGCTTCTGCAAGGCGAAGGCCAAGGCGCTCTTCGGTAAGCGTCCGCCACCGGTCCCGGTCCGCAGGCGGTACATCCTCCCGGACGGGGAGCACTGGGACGTCGGCATCCGCACGGTGGTCTGCCTGGCCACGACCAAGAAACCCCTGAAGCGCTCACTCCTCCCGAAGTGACCCCTGCACTCCCCCGGAGCCCCCAATGGCAACACCACCACCCCCTGACGAAGCCCCTGACGACGACGTCCCCGACGGCGGCGTCTCTGCCTGGACCCCACCGGACCAGCCTCCGCCCGACGAGCCCTCTCCCGTGATCGAGCCGCCCGGAGCCAAGCCGTATGGAGCCGAGCCGCCCGCGGCCGTCCGGCGGCGGACGAACCGGTTCGCCATCGTCGCGCTCATCACCGGCCTGGCCGGCATGCTGCTGTTCGCGGTCGGCTTCGCGATCGCCGCATTCGTGCAGATCAACCGCCGGGGCGAGAAGGGCAGGGGCCTCGCCGCCGCCGGGATCGCGGCCTCCGTCGCGTGGGTCGCCGCGATCACCGTCGCGGTCGTCGCGGGCATGGCGGAGAACCCGGCCGACAAGGCTCTCGCCAGTGACTTCGGGCAGCCGCGGGCCTCGACGCTGAAGGCCGGGACCTGCTTCATCGGGTTCGAGGACAAGGGCGCCGGCATCTTCATGAGGGCCGCGCCGTGCAAGGGACCGCACGAGGGCGAGATCGGCGCCCGGGCGACCTTGCGGGAGCGCCCGTACCCGGGGGACCGCGAAGTCCTGGCCGAGGCCGAGAAGCTGTGCCGGGACCGGACGGCCTTCCTGGAGAAGACGGGCCGCGCCGACGATTTCCGGCTCTACATCGACCGTCCCGACAAGGGGACGTGGGGACATGGGGACCGTGCCGTGACGTGCGTCCTCCGCTACATCGGGTCGAGCTACCTCGTCCTCCCGATCAAGGACCTCCTCACGGGTCCGCGAGACTACACGGACCTGGTGCCCGGCGATTGCGTCAAGGCTTGGGACGAGTCGGACGTCGTGACCGTCGTCGGCTGCACGAAACCGCACAAGATGCAGGTCTTCGCCGTCTTCGAGCTGGACGGCGACACGTTCCCGTCCATCGGGGAGATGGACGACAGAGCGGGGCGGGGCTGTGCCGACCGGGCCCTGCGGATCTGGGGTCCGCACGGCTTCCCGAGGAACGTCGAGCCGTCGTACGTCGGGCCGAACAGCGTGGCCTGGGAGCAGGACGAGCGGCAGATCGTCTGCATGGTCGAGGCCGTGAAGGGCTCGCTGAAGCGCTCACTCCTCCCGAAATGACCTCTGCACTCCCCCGGAGCCCCCAATGGCAACACCACCACCCCCTGACGAAGCCCCTGACGACGACGTCCCCGACGGCGGCGTCTCTGCCTGGACACCACCGGACCAGCCTCCGCCCGACGAGCCGTCTCCCGTGATCGAGCCACCCGGAGCCGAGCCGACCGGAGCCGAGCCGCCCGCGGCCGTCCGGCGGCCGACGAACCGGTTCGCGGTCGTCGCGCTCGTCACCGGTCTCGTCGGCATGGTCGTGTTCGCGGTCGGCTTCGCCGTCGCCGCCCTGGTGCAGACCGGCCGCCGGGGCGAGAAGGGCAGGGGCCTCGCCATCGGCGGCATCGCCGCCTCGCTGGTCTGGTCGCCGCGATCGCCGCCGCCGTGACGGTCGGGCCGCTGTCCTCCTCCGGGCCGGGCGTCCGGGCGGACGGCCGGGTCGCGGTCACCGCCATGCGTCCGGGCGACTGCTTCAGCGAGCTCGTGGAGACCCCCGACGGCATGTTCGCGAAGCCGCTGCCGTGCACCACGCCCCACCAGGGCGAGCTCAGCGCCTCGACGGAACTCTCGGATGTGCCGTACCCGGGCGAGCGCCAGGCGCGCGACCGGGCGTGGACGGCCTGCCGCGAGCGGACCGAGTTCCTGGAGCGCAGCCGCTACGGCAAGGACCTCGAACTGCACGTCGCACCGCCGGGCGAGGACGCGTGGAAGAACGGGGACCGCACCGCCAGGTGCCTGATGCGCTACACCGGGTCCGGCCTGCTCCCGGCCGCTCTCGACAAGACCATGGAGACGAGGACGCGGTACACCTCCGAGCTTTCGCCGGGAGACTGCATCAAGGAATGGGGCGAGTACGACGACCAGCCCCTCGTCCCCTGCACCGAGGAGCACGAGTACGAAATGCTCGGGTTCTACACGCTGCACGGTGGCGAGTACCCGGGAGACGAGAAGCTGGAGCAGAAGGCGCGCGACGGCTGCGGCGATCTCGCGCGCGAAGTCTGGGGCGGAGACCCCCCGTCCGGCATCGACATCGAGTTCGCGGGACCGGGCAGGGACGGCTGGGAGCAGCAGATGAGGACCGTCGTCTGCCTGGTCACCGGCCGGGACGGGCCGCTGAGGCGCTCCGTGGTCCCGCACTGAGCGGGTGCCGCCGGCGCCGGTGGGCGCCGGCGGCACGCGCGCGGCTAGACGACGGCGCCGGAGCTGCCCGCGGTCCGTCGGACGGGCTTCTGCTGGCCCTTGCCCTGCGGCGGCGGGGCCTTCGCGAACCGCTCCAGGACGACCGCGATCGGCGTCGCGGTGAAGACGCTGGAGTACGTCCCGACGACGATGCCGATCAGCAGCGCGATCGCGAAGTCGGTCAGCGAGTCGCCGCCGAGGATCGCGAGGGCCGCCAGGATGAACAGCGCGCCCATGCCGGTGTTGATCGTCCGCGGGACGGTCTGCAGCGTGCCCCGGTTGGCGATGTCGGCGAACCGCCCCTTCGGGTTCGCGCCCCACAGTTCCCGGATGCGGTCGAACACGACGACGGAGTCGTTCACCGAGTATCCGATGATCGTGAGCAGCGCGGCGAGGAAGACCCCGTCGATCGGTTTGCCGAGCCAGGCGAAGACGCCGGTGACGATCGTGATGTCGTGGAACATCGCGAGCACGGAGCCGGCCGCGAACGTCCAGCGGAACCGGATCGTCAGGTAGGCCAGCTGCGCGAGCAGGGCGATGCCGAGGGCGATCAGCGCCTTCTTGCGCAGCTCGTCGCCGAGGCTCGGCCCGATCAGCTCGTCGCGCTGCTTGGTCGCGCCGCCGCCCTCCTTCGCGAGGGCCTCCTGGATCCGCTTCTCCTCGTCGTTGGTCAGGTCGGTGGTGCGGACGGAGATGTCGTCCTTCCCGGACGTCTGGACGACCGCGCGCGGGAACCCGGCGTCGGCGACGGCCGCGCGGGCGTCGTTGATGTCGACGTGCTGGCTGGTCGAGTACTCGACGAGGCGCCCGCCGGTGAACTCCACGCCGAAGTTCAGCCCGCGGGTGAAGATCCCCGTCATGGCGAGGATGACCGCGACCACCGAGATCCCGATCCACATCCGGCTGCGCTTCATGATGTCGGGGCCGCTGTTCTCCAGCCAGTTGCGGATCCGCCCGGGGCCGGCGAGCCCGCCGGCCCTGCCCTTGGTGATCTTGGGCATCCGCGCGGCGGCGGCGTCGGTGAGCACGCGGCTGATCAGCATCGCCGAGATGAGGGAGGCGAGCACACCGATGGTCAGCGTGACGCCGAAGCCCCGGACCGGCCCGGAGGCGAGCCAGAACAGCAGGCCGCCGGCCAGCAGGGTGGTGACGGCGGAGTCGGCGATCGCCGACCACGCCTTGTTGAAGCCGATCGCGAGCGCGTTGCGCGCGCTGCGGCCGGGTGCCGCCGCCCGTTCCTCTCTCGCCCGTTCGAAGGCCAGCACGTTGGCGTCGATCGCCATGCCGATGGCCAGGACGAACCCGGCGAGGCCGGGCAAGGTGAGCGTCGCTCCGATCGCGACGAGGGCGGCGTAGGAGATCAGCGCGTAGCAGGCCAGCGCGACCGTGGCGAGGAAGCCGACGATGCGGTAGACGGCCACGATGAACAGGCCGGTGAGGATGATGCCGATGATCGCGGCGCGGGCGCTGGCGTCGATGGCCTCGTCGCCGAGGGTCGGGCCGACCACCCGCTGCTCGATGATCTTCACGGGGACGGGCAGCGAGCCGCCCTGGATGAGGGCCGCGAGGTCCTTGGCCTCGTCGGCGGTGAAGTCGCCGGTGATCTGGGTGGAGCCGCCGGTGATGCCGACGCCGCAGGGCACGCTCTGCGTCACCTGCGGGGAGGAGATGACCTTGCCGTCCAGGACGATCGCGACGCGGCGCTCGTCGCCGACGGCGCAGGCGGCCTTGGCGGTGAGCTGCTCCCAGGTCTTGCCGCCGCTGCCCTTGAAGTCGACGTTGACGGCCCAGCCGCCGAGGTTCTGCGCGTCGTAGGACGCGCTCGCCTTGCCGATGCCCTCACCGGTGAGGGCGGCGGGGCCGATGAGGATCGGCTGCCCGGTCTCGTCCGGGATCAGCTGCTGCCCCTTCTCGGCCTTGCCGGTGTTGGGCAGCACGGGGTGCGCGGTGAGCTGCGCGGTCTTGCCGACCGCCTCGGTGGCGCGGGTCGGGTCCTGGACGTCGGGCAGCTCGACGATCAGCCGCTTGTCGCCGGACCGGGTGATGGACGACTCGGCGACGCCGAGCGCGTCGATGCGCCGGTGCAGGACCTCGCGCGCCCGGTCGGTGGACTCGCGGTTCGCCTTGACGGTCGGCGAGTCCTGGGTCTCGAGGACGATCTGGGTGCCGCCGCGGAGGTCGAGGCCGAGGCGGGCTGGTTTTGACCAGGCGAAGTAGAACGATGTGGCGAGCACGGCGAGCGCCAGTACCGCCCGCACCAGGTTGGCGCGAGACAAGAGGGAACCTCCACGGGGCTTCGGCGCCGCGCCTCAGCGCGCGGCACCGCGGACAGGGGTGACTCGGGTCCGTGCGGTGGAGGGCGGTGCGCGCCCGCGGGGGGCCGCGGGCGACGCGAGGTCGGGAGAGGGCGGCGCGGCGCCGGGCGGGGGGATCCGCCCGGCCGGCGGCGGAGCGTCCGTGCCGGACACCGGGAGCACGGCGTGCACCGGGTGCATGGTGGGCGCGGCGGTCCCGGCGGCGTGCCGCGCGACGGCGTCGATGACCGCCGGGGTGCGCGGGGCCGCCTGGGCGCGCGGGACGGCCCGGGCGTGCGGGGACGTCCCGGTGCGGGGGGCCGAGCGGGTCTTGGCGGCCGACCCGGTGCGGGTGGGCACCTTCGCCGCGGGAACCGTCCGGACGCCGGAGACCGCCCCGGTGGCGGACGTCCCGCCGTGGGCTCCGGCGCCGACCGGGCCGACGACGAAGCCGAGGAGGCCCAGCACGACCAGGAGCAGCCGGGCGGCGGACGGGCCCGCGAGGGCCCGGAGCCCGGCGGGCAGGGCGGGCAGGGCGGCAGGCCGCGAGTCGCGCATGCCACCCCTCCTCGGTCGCCGTCCGCCGGTGCGTCCAGGCCAACCTAGCCCAGGTTCTCCGGGCCGGAGACGCCCTTCGCCACTGGCCTGGCAAAACACGGGAGCAAATCCCCGTCAAGGTGACCTGGCGTCACATTGCCGTTACCGGTGCCGCTTATACCGTCCCACCAGCAGACACCAGTCGGTGTCCCAATCCGGCCAGGCCACGATCGGCCTCTGTCCATTGCCGGACAGGTCAACGCGAATTACTTTCGCGTATGCCCACCCCGAACCGGACAGAGGAGTTTCCGGTGGCACGAATCAGACAGACCGCGATCGTCGGGACCGCCGCACTGGCCGTCCTCGCCGCGGGGGTCGCCCCCGCGTACGCCGCGGGCACGACCATCCGCAAGGGCACGGCCACGGCCGCCGCCTACTCCGGCAACGTCCAGGCGTCCCTGCTCGGCACCGCGACGGTCTCCACGTCGATCGGCAGCGGGTCCTGCAGCGAGTCGACGATGACCGGGTCCATCAACTCCGACGGCAGCGGCCTCGCCATCAGCAGCGCCAGCTTCAGCGGCGACAACGGCGGCCCGTGCGCCGGAAGCACCAGCGCCACGATCCAGACGCAGAACCTGCCCTGGACGGGCGGCAACGTCACCTACGACGCCGGCCACACCAACGGCCGCGACGCCACCGTCACGATCAACAACTTCAGCGTGAAGGCCACCGTCGACATCTTCGGCGGCATCACCTGCGAGTTCGGCGGCACCCTCACCGCCAACGGCTACAACGGCGACAACGCGTCCCGTCCCGACACCAGCAGCGGCGACGCCCAGGTCGGCGTCCAGAACGCCCAGGTCAGCAAGACCGGTGGCAGCTTCTTCTGCCCGAGCACCGCGACCGTCAGCGCCACCTACGCGCTGCGCGGCGAGACCAGCGCCGGATCCGGCACCTACGACCAGCCCCTCTACGTCACGGGCTGATCGGACTTCGCTCCCACGAGGACACGCTCCCACGACGTGCTCCCATGACAAGCGGGCCGCCCCCACCACGCGGGGGGCGGCCCGTAGCGGTCTCCGGACCGGATCAGCAGCCGACGAGCTGCGCGGCGAGGAACGACTCGACCTGGCCGATGGAGATGCGCTCCTGGCTCATCGAGTCGCGCTCCCGGACGGTCACCGCGTCGTCCTCCAGAGTGTCGAAGTCGACGGTGACGCAGAACGGGGTGCCGATCTCGTCCTGGCGGCGGTAGCGGCGGCCGATGGCGCCGGCGTCGTCGAAGTCGACGTTCCAGTTCCTGCGCAGCCGCGCGGCGAGGTCGCGGGCCTTCGGGGACAGGTCGGCGTTGCGCGACAGCGGCAGCACCGCGACCTTGACCGGGGCGAGCCGCCGGTCGAGCCGCATGACGGTGCGCTTCTCCAGCTTGCCCTTGGCGTTGGGCGCCTCGTCCTCGGCGTAGGCGTCCATCATGAACGTGAGCGTGCAGCGGTCGACGCCGGCCGCGGGCTCGATCACGTACGGGGTGAACCGCTCGCCGGACTCCTGGTCGAAGAACGACAGGTCGGCGCCGGACGCCTTGGAGTGCGTCGTCAGGTCGTAGTCGGTGCGGTTGGCGATGCCCTCCAGCTCGCCCCACTCGCTGCCGACGAAGTCGAACTTGTACTCCACGTCGACGGTGCGCTTGGAGTAGTGCGACAGCTTCTCCTGCGGGTGCTCGTAGAGGCGCAGGTTCTCCTTGCGGATGCCGAGGTCGACGTACCACTGCATGCGCTCGTCGATCCAGTACTGGTGCCATTCCTCGTCGCTGCCGGGCTTGACGAAGAACTCCATCTCCATCTGCTCGAACTCGCGCGTCCGGAAGATGAAGTTGCCGGGCGTGATCTCGTTGCGGAACGACTTGCCGATCTGCCCGATCCCGAACGGCACCTTGCGGCGCGCGGACTGCTGGACGTTCAGGTAGTTGATGAAGATGCCCTGCGCGGTCTCGGGCCGCAGGTAGGCGAGGCCGGACTCGTCCTCGACGGGGCCGAGGTAGGTCTTGAGCAGGCCGTTGAACATCTTCGGCTCGGTGAAGGAGCCCTTGACGCCGCAGTTCGGGCAGCTGATGTCGGCGAGGCCGTTCGCCGGCGGGCGGCCGTGCTTCTCCTCGTAGGACTCCTCCAGGTGGTCGGCCCGGAAGCGCTTGTGGCAGGACTGGCACTCGGTGAGCGGGTCGACGAACGCCTGGACGTGGCCGCTGGCCTCCCACACCTCGCGCGCGAGGATGACGCACGAGTCGAGGCCGACGATGTCGTCGCGGCCCTGCACCATGGACTTCCACCACTGGCGCTTGACGTTGTTCTTCAGCTCGACGCCGAGCGGCCCGTAGTCCCAGGACGCGCGGAGCCCGCCGTAGATCTCGCTCGACGGGTAGACCAGGCCCCGCCGCTTGGCGAGGTTGACGATCGTGTCCAGCACATCGGAACGGCGTGCCATCTGATCTTCTCCATCCGGCTGGCGGTCGGCGGGACAGTGAGTGCGCCCCCGGTCCCGCGCGGAACGCGGCGGGCGGCGGCGAGTGTGATCCCCGGTGATGAGCCCCGGCGCGGTCGTCGCCGGCGCCGGAGAGCGTTCCCCAGCTTAGGGCACCCGGGCGGTGGAACAGGCGCTAGTAGACGCGCCCGTCCACGATGTTGCTGTCGATGTTGAGCGTGACGCCGCCGTGCCTCTCCTTGTGGCCGCCGCGGTACTGCTTGATGCGGCGGTGCGGGGACCACCAGCGGTCCGGCAGGTGCTTGTCGTTGTAGACCGAGGCGCGGCCGTTCCAGTTGGCGAACCAGACGCCGTCGGGCTTGCTGATCCCGGTGGCCCAGCCGACGTCGCGGATGCCGGACTTGGCGCTGCTGTACAGGCACGGGACGTAGCCCTCGTCCGTCAGCCGCTCCACCCACCTGTCGACGAACCGCAGGACGGCGGCCTTGCACGCCTTCTTCTTGCTGTTGTACGCCTCCATGTCGAAGTAGATCGGCGCCCCTTCCGGGATGCCGAGCGCCCTGGCCCTGCGCGCGGCGTCCACGGCGGCCTTCGCGCCCTGCTTGGCGGCGTTCTTGCGGGTGAAGCGCTGCGGACGGGTCCCGCACGGCGCCTGGAGGCCGACGTAGGTGGGGGTGATGCGGTACCCCATCCCGCGGACCTGCTCCACCCACGACGCGGTGAGGTTCGGCTGCGCGCAGCCGCGCGCCGCGCCGCCGATGTAGATGTTGGTGACCTTGAAGGACGGCCGCCACGCCTTCATGGTCGCGAGCGACGGCGCCGTGCAGGTGTCGAATCCCTTGCCGCGCACCCAGGGGCGGTCCAGGGCGTCGTCCGGTACCGATCCCTTGCCGGGGCTCTCCCGCCGGACGTCGGGGCTGGACAGCGGGGCGGGTTCGCGCGGGGCCGCCGTCCACGTCCCCGACAGCCGGGAGCCGCGCAGCACCCGCTGGAGCCGTCCCGGGTCCGTCCCGTACACGCCGGTGATCGTGACCCCGGCCTCGGGGAGGGTGAGCCGGGTCTCGTGCTCGGCGTTCGGCGCGATCTTCAGGGTGGCGAGCCTGCCGGCGTGCACGACGGTCCGCGAGCCGCGGCCGTTCTCGGCGGGCTCGATGTGCAGGGCCTCGGTGCGGCCGACGACGCGGGCCGGGCAGTCCGGCTGCGGCCCGGGCCGCCCGAGGTAGACGGCGTGCCGGTCGTAGCGGACGCACCGGGTGGGGTCGGCGTCCAGC
Source organism: Actinomadura chokoriensis (assembly GCF_039529475.1). Taxonomy (NCBI): domain Bacteria; kingdom Bacillati; phylum Actinomycetota; class Actinomycetes; order Streptosporangiales; family Thermomonosporaceae; genus Actinomadura; species Actinomadura chokoriensis. The sequence goes on from NZ_BAAAMW010000013.1 coordinate 79,404, forward strand.
CGGTGCACCCGCCAGCCCGCCGGGACGGGGACGCGCAGCCCCCGGTACTCGACGATTCGCGGGCCGCTCTCCGCCGCGAGCGCGGCGGCCGGACGCGGCGCGGGCCGCGCCGGCCCTGCCCCGAGGACGGCGAGGACGGTGGCGGTGGCGGCCGCCCCGGAAAGCACGCTGAACAGGACGGCCTGGCGCATCAACTCTCCCCCGAGGACCACGGCGTGATCGTGCAGGGGCAGAGATGACCATGGAACGCCGCACCCAAACCGCCCGGGAACGTTCTTGCCCCCCGCTTACCCGCTTCGTTGACTTGCGGCGTGTTGTTGTTATGGAGGCGCCCATAACAACAACACGCCGCAGATCAACGTCGGGGGCGGGGGCGGGCGGGGTGGTGGGGGTTAGGCGGAGGTGACTATCTCGTAGGCGCCTGGCTCGTCTATCGCCCATATCGCCTGGGGCATCAACTGCAGGCGCAGGTCGTGGGCGCCCAGGGCCCGGCGGTAGTGGCCGGCGCCGTCCCATTCGGTGACGAGGGCCCACAGGTCGGGGTCGTCGACGGTCCGGGCGAGGCGGCCGGAGCGGAAGCCGGGGCTCGCCGCCAGCGCCGCCAGCACCGCGGTCATCGCCTCGATGAAGCCGCCGGCGTCCTCGCCCGGCACCCGGTACCGGGTTATCGCGATCATCCCCCCATCCTGGCAGTACGTTGGGTGCGTGGAGACGAGAGGTGAGCGCGGCGGCGGCCTGCGCGCGGCCGTCGAGCGGCGGAGCGCGGCCCCGGTGGTGTTCCTGCACCGGCTGCCGCGGTGGGTGCTGCTGGTCGCGGTGTTCGTACTGCTCGTGGTCGGCATGGCCGGGACGGGCTGGGTCGCCGCGGCGGGGCTGCTGGTGCTCGCCGCCGCGCTGGGCTGGTTCGCCTACCTGAACTGGCCCGCGCTGGACGGCTCGGGAAGGATCCTGCGGATCGCCGCGTTGGCGGTCCTGGTGGGCTTCGCCCTGGGGCGCGGTATCGGCCGGTTTTGACAACCATTTTCATCTTCGTCCATAATCGGCGGTGTGCTCCGCCTCCGCGACTCCCTGCGCGCCCTCCCCTCGGCCGCCCTGGCCCTGGCCGGGCTCGCCGCGGGTCTGACGGCCTGCGCCGACGCGGACGCGGGCGTCCCGCCCGGCAAGGCGGCCGTGGTCGCGTCGTTCTACCCGATGGCGTGGCTGGCGGAGAAGGTCGGCGGCGACGACGCCTTCGTGCGGACCCTCACCCGGCCCGGGACCGAGCCGCACGACCTGGAGCTGACCGCCCGGCAGGTCGCGAACATCGAGGACGCCGACTTCGCCGTCTACGTCAGGGGCGTCCAGCCCGCCGTGGACGACGCCGTCGGCAAGCACGCCAAGGGACGGTCGCTGGACGCGGCCTCCGTCGTCAGGACGCTGCCCCCACCGGGCGAGACCGACGACGAGGAGGCGCACGACGGCCTCCGCCACCGCGAGGCGTCCTACGACCCGCACATCTGGCTCGACCCGAGCCGCATGGCGGCCGTCGCGACCGCGCTCGGCGACCGGCTGGCCGCCGCCGACCCCGGCCACGCGGCGGGCTACCGGCGGCGCGCCCTGGCCGCGGCCGATGAGCTGACCCGGCTCGACCGCGCGTTCCAGGACGGACTGAAGACCTGCGCGCGGCGGGACATCATCACCGCGCACGCCGCGTTCGGCTACCTCGCCGACCGCTACGGGCTGCGGCAGATCCCGGTCTCGGGGGTCGACCCGTCCGGCGGGCCGTCCCCGAAGCGGCTCGCCGAGCTGACCCGGCTGGTGTCGGCCACCGGCGCGACGACGGTCTTCACCGAGACGCTGGTCAGCCCGAAGACCGCCGAGGCGCTGGCCCGGGAGGCGGGCGCCCGGACGGCGGTGCTCGACCCGGTCGAGGGGATCGAGGACGGCTCCCCCGACGACTACATGACGATCATGCAACGGAACCTGCGGACCCTGCGTCCCGCGCTGGAGTGCCCATGACCCGCCCGGACGAGCACGGCGCGAGCGCGCCGCCCGTCGAGCCGCCCGCCGCGCCGCCCTTCGCGATGACCGGCGGGACCGTCCGCCGGGACGGCCGCGAGATCCTCTCCGGTGTCGGCCTGCGGGTGGAGGCGGGCGACGTGCTGGCGGTCCTCGGGCCCAACGGCGCGGGCAAGTCCACCCTGGTCAAGGCCCTGCTCGGGCTGGTCCCGCTCGCCGCGGGGCGGACCGAGATCTACGGCGAGCCTCCGGCCCGGTTCCGCGGCTGGCACCGGATCGGGTACGTCCCGCAGCGGCTGCCGATGGGCGGCGGCGTGCCGGCCACCGTCCGGGAGGTGGTGGCGTCCGGGCGGGTGGCCCGGCGGTCCCGCTGGCGGCCCGCCGCGTTCGGCGACCGGGCGGCCGACCGCGCCGCCGTCGACCGCGCCCTGCGGACGGTCGGGCTCACCGACCGCGCCCGCGACTCGGCGCACCTGCTGTCCGGCGGCCAGCAGCAGCGGGTGCTGATCGCCCGCGCGCTCGCCGGCGAGCCCGACGTGTTCGTGATGGACGAGCCGACCGCCGGCGTGGACGCCCGCAGCCAGGCGGCGCTCGCCTCGACCCTGCACGAACTGGCCGCGGCCGGGCGCACCGTGGTGCTCGTCGCGCACGAGCTGGGCCCGCTGGAGTCGCTCATCACGCGCACGGTCGAGCTGGGCCACGGCCGCATCGTCCGCGAGACGGTCCGGGAGACCGCGGGGAGGACCGCGTGAGCGAGATGCTGCAGTACGACTTCATGCGCGTCGCCCTGGTGATGGCGGTGCTGATCGGGCTGGCCGCCCCGGCCGTGGGCACGTTCATCGTGCAGCGCAGGCTGTCGCTGCTCGGCGACGGCATCGGCCACATCGCGCTGACCGGCATCGGGCTGGGGCTGCTCACCAGCACCTCCCCGGTGCTCGGCGCGCTGGTGGTGTCGGTGCTCGGCGCGGTGGCGATCGAGGTGCTGCGGGCCCGCAGCCGCAGCGGCGGGGACGTCGCGCTCGCGCTGCTGTTCTACGGCGGCCTCGCGGGCGGCGTGATCCTCACCAACGCAAGCGGCGGCGGGTCGGCGACGCTCCAGTCCTACCTGTTCGGCTCGATCAGCAGCGTGACGGTGACCGACCTGTACGTGGTCGCGGGGCTCGCCGCCGCCGTCCTCGCGATCATCGGGCTGTTCGGCCGCGAGCTGTTCCTGCTGTGCCAGGACGAGGAGGTCGCGCGGGCGGCCGGGCTGCCCGTCCGGTTCCTCAGCGTGCTGATCGCCGCGACCGCCGCCGTCACCGTGGTGATCTCGATGCGCGCGATCGGGCTGCTGCTGGTCAGCGCGCTGATGATCGTCCCGGTGGCGGCGGCGCAGCAGCTCACCCGGGGCTTCTGGGGGACGATGGCGGCCGCGATGGGGATCGGGGTGCTGTCGGCCGTTTCGGGTCTCGCCGGGTCCTTCGAGTACGATCTGCCCCCAGGCCCCTCGATCGTGCTGCTGGCGCTCGCGGCGTTCACGGCGGCGGTCGCCGGGGGCTCGGTGGTGCGCCGCAGGCGCGCCCGCGCCGGCACGGCGGGAGACGCGGCGGGAGACGCCGTCCCCGCCGGCCCCGGAGTGGAGGCGCGCGTGGACGCCGAGGCGGAGGTGCTTGGGGGATGACGACGGCCCGCCGGGACGCGGTACGGCAGGTGCTGGCCGGCTGCGAGGGGTTCCGCAGCGCGCAGGACATCTACGCCGACCTGCGCGCGGACGGTTCCAAGATCGGCCTCACCACCGTCTACCGGGCGCTGCAGGCGCTCAGCGACGCGGGCGAGGTCGACGTGCTGCGCACCGACGAGGGCGAGGCCGTCTACCGCGCCTGCCGGACCGAGGAGCACCACCACCACCTGGTCTGCCGCGACTGCGGCCGGACGGTGGAGGTCGAGGGCCCGGCCGTGGAGCGCTGGGCCGACGCGATCGCCGCCGAGCACGGCTTCACCGGCATAACGCACACGGTCGAGGTCTTCGGGACCTGCCCGGACTGCACGGCCCGGGCCCGCTGACCGGCGGGTAACAACCCGGACGGATCCGGCAAGGCGCGCACTTCACACGCACAGTCCGCAATTCTTGGCGGATTGTGACATCTACTTGTGAGTAGCCCTATGTCATAAATGTCCCATCGCCACGGCAGGCCCGGCGTCGGGCCCCCGGGGGTGCGTGGCGCCCGCACGAGAGGGCGTTCATGACAAGACGGGCGTTCACCAGCCGAAGGACCGTGCTCCTGGCCTCGGCGACCCTGCTCGCGACCACCGGCACCGCACTGCCGGCGTCCGCGCGGCAGGCGCCGTCCCCGCCGACCCCGCAGAAGGCCGCCGAGCGCGCGCTCCACGCGCTCACCCAGCGCGGCCCGGAGGTCCGCGCCGGGGACGGGCAGGCGTTCAAGGTCGTCCGGGTCTCCCTGGACCGGGACGGCACCGCGCACACCCGGATGACCCGCACCTACGACGGCCTGCCGGTGCTGGGCGGCGACGTCGTCGTCCACCAGTCGGCGTCGGGCACGTGGCGCGGCAGCAGCGGGACGCTCGCCAAGGCTCCCGCCGACTCCACCCCGGAGGTCTCCGCCAAGACCGCCAAGAAGCGCGCCGTGACCAAGCACCGGAAGGCCGAGGGCTCTCCCGCGCTCGTCGTCGAGGCGCGCACCGCCGACCACCAGCCGCGCCTGGCCTGGCGCATCCAGACGGTGGGGACGCAGGCCGACGGGACGCCGAGCCGCGTGTTCACGTCCGTCGACGCCGCGACCGGCAAGGTGCTGCTGCGCGAGGAGACCATCCACACCGAGGCGGGCGACGGCAAGTCCCTGTACACCGGGACGGTCCCGCTGAACACCACCAAGTCCGGCAGCACCTACCAGCTGAAGGACCCGTCGCGCGGCAACACCTACACCGGCGACGCCCAGAACGACACCGACCTCTGCTTCCTGATCTGGTGCTTCCACCGGGCTCCCGCCACGCTGTTCACCGACGCCGACAACCACTGGGGCAGCGGCACGACGTCCGACCGCGCCACCGTCGCCGTCGACGCCCAGTTCGGCACCGACATGACGTGGGACTTCTACAAGAACGTCTTCGGCCGCACCGGCATCGCCGGGGACGGCAAGGGGTCCTACAACCGCGTCCACTACGGCAGCGGCTACGCCAACGCGTTCTGGGACGACTCGTGCTTCTGCATGACCTACGGCGACGGTGACGGCTCCCAGCTCGGCCCGCTCACGTCCCTGGACGTGGCCGCGCACGAGATGAGCCACGGCGTCACCAGCTCGACCGCGAACCTCACCTACTCCGGGGAGTCCGGCGGGCTGAACGAGGCGACGTCCGACATCATGGCCGCCGCCGTCGAGTTCTACGCGAACAACCCCAACGACGTCGGCGACTACCTGGTCGGCGAGGAGGTCGTCCTGCCCGGCTTCGGCAAGGCCGCGCTGCGGTTCATGGACAAGCCGAGCCGCGACGGCAACTCCCCCGACGCCTGGTCGTCCAACACCAAGAACCTCGACGTGCACTACTCCTCGGGCGTCGCCAACCACTTCTACTACCTGCTGTCCGAGGGCAGCGGCGCGAAGACGATCAACGGCGTCTCCTACAACAGCCCCACGTCCAACGGCTCCACGATCACCGGCATCGGCCGGGACGCCGCCACGAAGATCTGGTACCGGGCGCTGACCACGTACATGACGTCCTCGACCGACTACAAGGGCGCGCGCACCGCGACCCTGAACGCGGCCGGCGACCTCTACGGCGCGGGCAGCGTCCAGTACACCACCGTGGCCGCCGCCTGGTCCGCGGTGAACGTGAACTAGAGACCCCTGTTCCGGGGAAGGAGCCCCGCGCCCGGCCGGGCGCGGGGCTTTCCCGGGTTGATGATCCGCACGGCGCCGCCATGGGGAAGAATCGGGGGCATGGCTACTACACGCACCGCAAACGCGCACTGGGAAGGCTCGCTCATCGAGGGCCAGGGGACCGTCTCGCTGGACTCCTCGAAGCTCGGCACGTACGACGTGACCTGGGCATCGCGGTCCGAGGAGCCCGGCGGACGGACGAGCCCCGAGGAGCTCATCGCCGCCGCCCACTCCACCTGCTACTCGATGGCGCTCTCGCACGCCCTCGCCGGGGCCGGCTCGCCGCCGGAGAAGGTGGACACCAAGGCCGAGGTCACGTTCCAGCCGGGCGAGGGCATCACCGGCGTCCACCTGACGGTCCGGGCGAGCGTCCCCGGCCTTTCCGCGGCCGACTTCGAGAAGTTCGCCCAGGACGCCAAGGCCGGCTGCCCCGTCAGCAAGGCCCTCGCCGGCACCACCATCACCCTGGACGCCGCCCTGGCCTGACCACCTGCCGCAACCGTCTGCCCAGCCACGGACCGACCTGAATCGTCGCGATCGCGTCCGAAGGCAGATTCGAGCGAAGCGAAAATCTGATCGCGCAGCGAGCCCCTGGGCGAGCCGGAGCGATGCAGCGATCGCACCAGTTGTCGCGGGTCAGGCGCCCCCAGGCGCCTGACCCGCGACAACTGAGTTAGGCACAGCGCCGCCGTACCGGCGGTCGCGGGAGGCGTAGAGCTCGCACGCGTGCCACAGGTGGCGGCGGTCGAAGTCGGGCCAGAGCGTGTCGAGGAAGACCATCTCCGCGTACGCCGACTGCCACAGCAGGAAGTTGGACGTGCGCTGCTCCCCCGACGAGCGCAGGAACAGGTCGACGTCCGGGATGCCGGGCTCGTCCAGGTAGCGGGCGAAGACCTTCTCGTTGATCTTGTCCGGGTTCAGCTTGCCGTCCCGGACGTCGCGGGCGATCGCCGCCGCCGCGTCCGCGATCTCGGCCCGGCCGCCGTAGTTGACGCAGAACTGCAGGGTGAGGACGTCGTTGTCGCGGGTCATCTCCTCGGCCGTCTCCAGCTCGTTGATGACGCTGCGCCACAGCCGCGGCCGCCGGCCCGCCCACCGGACCCGGACGCCCATCGAGTGGAGCTGGTCGCGGCGGCGGCGGATCACGTCCCGGTTGAAGCCCATGAGGAAGCGGACCTCGTCGGGCGAGCGCTTCCAGTTCTCGGTGGAGAACGCGTACGCCGACAGGTAGGGGACGCCCAGCTCGATCGCCCCCATGATCACGTCGAAGAGCGAGTCCTCACCGCGCTTGTGCCCCTCGGTGCGCGGCAGCCCGCGCTCCTTCGCCCAGCGGCCGTTGCCGTCCATGACGATGGCGACGTGCCGCGGCACGAGGTCCGCGGGGATCGCGGGCGGGGTGGCGCCGTGGCGGTGCGGCTCCGGCGGCGATACGGCCCTTCTCAAACTCGCTCCCTGTCGGTGTCGTCGGTACTCGTTCCGGGACGGGCGTCCCGCTCCACATGGCGGAGGGAGCGGATCCCGTGCTCCAGGTGCCACTGGAGGTAGGCGGCGACCAGCCCGCTCGTCTCGGCCCGGTGGCGCTGCTCGCTGCCGTCGGCGTACTCCCAGTCGCCGCGCAGCAGCGCCAGCATCAGCGCGAACGTCGGCGGCGCCGGGGTCGCGGCGCCCGGCTGCCGGCAGTTGGCGCAGACCGCGCCGCCCGCCGCGATGGCGAACCCGCGCAGCCCGCCGCGGGTGCCGCAGCGGCAGCACTCGTCCAGCGCGGGCGCCCAGCCGGCGACCGACAGCGAGCGCAGCAGGAACGCGTCCAGGACGAGCCGCGGGTCGTGGCCGCGCTCGGCGAGCGTGCGCAGCCCGCCGACCAGCAGCAGGAACTGCCGCAGCGCGGGCTCGCCCTCCTCGCTCGTCAGCTTCTCCGCCGTCTCCAGCATCGCCGTCCCGGCCGTGTAGCGGGGGTAGTCGGCGACGAGGGCCTCCCCGTAGGGGCGGATGGTCTCGGCCTGCGTGACGAGGTCGAGGGACCGCCGCTCGTACAGCTGGAGGTCGACGTGCGTGAACGGCTCCAGCCGCGCGCCGAACCGGGACCTGGTCTTGCGGACCCCCTTCGCCGCGGCGCGGATCCGGCCGGTCCGCCGGGTCAGCACCGTCACGATGCGATCGGCCTCGCCCAGCTTCTGGGTGCGCAGGACGATGCCTTCGTCGCGGTAGAGGGTCACCCGTTCATTCTGGCGCACGCGGCCCGATGCCTCGCGCGGTGCCCGGACATCTCCGCAGTATCTCCATATAGCGGCCGAGTGGTGCCGCTGCGCTGTACAGTCATCACTTACGGTGACCGGATTCGGCCGTGCCGTCCTGACGAAAGTTGTGGCCCGGACCACAGCGAGCTGGCAGCGTTGGGGCATGAGATGCCACATCGTGCCACCGCACATGCTGGAGCGGATCGCCCGCGGCGCCGACGACCCGGCCCTCCGCGCCCGCGCCCGCCGTACGCTGGCGCTCACCTCGGCGCAGTTCGCCGACCGGAGGACGACCGCGGCCGGGGCCCCCGCCCCGTCGGAGGACTTCGCCCCCGTCCGGACGATCGGCGACGCGGGGGGCCGCGAGGAGCTGCCCGGCCGCACGGTCCGCACCGAGGGCGCCCCCGCCTGCGGCGACGCGGCCGCCGACCAGGCCTACGACTGGCTCGGCGCGACGTTCGACTTCTTCGAGGCCGCGTACCGCCGCAACTCGATCGACGGCGCCGGGCTGCCGATGGTGTCGACCGTCCACTACGGCAACCGGTACGACAACGCCTTCTGGAACGGCGAGCAGATGGTGTACGGCGACGGCGACGGCGTCATCTTCACCTCGTTCACCGGCTGCCTCGACGTCACCGGGCACGAGCTGACCCACGGCGTCACCCAGCACACCGCGAACCTGGAGTACTACGGCCAGGCGGGCGCGCTCAACGAGTCCATGTCGGACGTGTTCGGCTCGCTCGTCAAGCAGTGGCATCTCGGGCAGACCGCCGACCGGGCCGACTGGCTGATCGGGCAGGGCCTGCTCGCCCCCGGCGTCGGCGGCGTCGCGCTCCGCTCGATGAAGGAGCCCGGCACCGCCTACGACGACCCCCGGCTCGGCAAGGACCCGCAGCCCGCCCACATGGACCACTACGTCGAGACCTACCGCGACAACGGCGGCGTCCACATCAACTCGGGCATCCCCAACCACGCCTTCTACCTCGCGGCGACCGCCATCGGCGGCAACGCCTGGGAGAAGGCGGGCCGCGTCTGGTACGACACGCTCACCGGCGGCTCCCTGGCCGCCGACGTCGATTTCGCTGGGTTCGCCGCCGCGACCGTCCAGGCCGCGACCCGGCTGTACGGCGCCGGCTCCGTCGAGGAGAAGGCGGTGAGCCGCGGCTGGACGGGGGTAGGGGTCCCCATGGAGGCGAACGGATAGCACAGTGAGAGTGACAGTCGTCCGCAGCGGAGGGTTCGCGGGGATCGAGCGGCGCGCTCAGTCCGACAGCGCCAGCGACCCCATGCTGACGAGGCTCGTCCACCGGGTGGACCTGAAAACGGTGCCGCCGCCGGGCCGAATCCCCGACCAGTTCCTGTACGAGATCGACATCGACGGCGACCGGACCACGGTCGGCGAGGCCCAGCTCCACGGCCCCCTGCGCGAGCTGGTCCACCACGTCCTCGGCCGCGCCCGCTGAGCCCGTCGCATCGCCCCCGGCCCGGCCCCCCGGCCGGGCCGGGGGCGGCGAAGGCTAGGGCGTAGGCGCGTCTCCGATGAAGACGATCCCGTCGATCTCGGCCAGGTGCGCGGGGTCCAGCGGGGCGTAGCCGAACCAGGGCGAGACGCGGTGTGCGGGCCACGCCCCGCCGAGGGCGATGGCCAGCCGCGGGGCGTCGACGACGCAGCGGTCCTCCGGCAGCGCGTACAGGAGCCCTTCGAGGGTGTCCGGCGGCGGCACGTCCACACCCTGGTGGCGGATCGTGCCGATCGCCGTGGCCAGGAAGGCGTAGTCCCGGCCGAGGCGGGCGCCGGCGAGCGCGCCGGCGCTCCACCATTCCAGCCGCTGCCCGCCCATCCGCATCGAGCTCTTGCCGCGCTGGAGGTGGGCGTTGTGCGCGTGCACGAGGGTCGGGCCCTTGGCGGCCGCCGCCAGGAGGTTCTCGGCCATCATCGCGTCCCGGATGCCCACCAGCCGCGTCAGGCGGCCCGGCGACGTGTCGGCCATCCAGGAGTGGTAGCGCAGCAGGCCGGTGGCGGTGCGCGCGCAGAGGCGGGCCCGGTCGTCGTCCGACGAGGCCGGCGCAGGCGGCGGTTGCGCGTCGAGCAGCGCCGCGAGGTCGTCCGCCAGCAGCCGCAGCTCCCCGGCGTCGGCTGACCGCCCCACGGACTGGGACGGATCCATGATCGCCGCCGGGTTCGTCCATCGGGCGTCGTCACCGATGAGGCGGTCCAGCGCCTCGGCGGTGCAGGGCAGCAGGTCCGCGTCCACCCGGGACGCGAGGTGGCCGTGGAGCGCGGTCAGCACCTGCCGGGGGCTCGCGACGTGGGTCATCTCCAGAGGCCCGTCAAATCCGGCGAAGCGGACGTGCTCGGACGCGGGCCGGTCCTCGTTGTACGCGCGCATCCAGCGGACGAGTTCGCGGTTGGCCGCGGACGCGCCGAACCCGTGGCTGAACCCGCGCTCCATGACCTCGTCGAGGGCGCCGGTGCCCGAGGTGACGTAGTCGTCCACGATCAGGCCCATCACGCAGTCGCTCTCGATCGCGATCGTCCGGTAGCCCTCCTGCTCGACGAGCTGCCGGAAGAGGTCGTTGCGCACCTCCAGCAGGATGTCCTCGCCGTGCGTGGGCTCGCCCAGCGCGAGCATCCTGGGCCGGGCGGGGAGGAGGCTCATGACGGCGGCGGCCTCGACGGCGTGCACGGTGTCCTTGATGCCAGTAACCATGGCTTGAACAGTATCTTTGAACAGACGAGTGAAGCTTTTGGCGAATAGGCGCTGAGAAATTAGCTAAAAGCTTCAAACCCGTGGCTAGCCCATGCCGGTTGACCAGGCACGGGAGGCGAGGACCGCGGGCGCCTCCCAACACCCGCGGTCCCCGGTCCCCGGTCCCTGGTCAGTTGCGGTTGATCGTGAACGTGGTGGTGGTGTTCTTGACGTCCTGCTAGTTGTCGTGCAGGCCCAGGCGTGACCGCCTGGCGTGGTCGGCCGGGCCGAGGACGGCCCCGATCCGCTCGTGCCCGCTGGGCGAGGGCTCCGCAGTCGACCTCCGCATGCCGCAACTATGCGACGTGATCGCGCAAGCGGCTCACGCTTCTTGCGTCCGGGACACCCGGTTCACGGCGGACAGGATGGCCTTGAGCGACGCGGTCACGATGTTGCCGTCGATGCCGACGCCCCAGACGGTCGCGCCGTTCACGTCGCACTCCACGTAGGCGGCGGCGCGGGCGTCGCCGCCGGCGCTCATCGCGTGCTCGGCGTAGTCCAGGACGCGGACGCTGATGCCGATCGTGGCGAGCGCGTCCTCGAACGCCGAGACGGGGCCGTTGCCGACGCCCTCGATCTCGCGGATCTCGCCGTCGACGCGGACGTCGCAGCTGAGCGCGTCCTTCTCGTCCACCCGGGACGTGGTGCGGTGCGCCAGCAGCCCGGCGCGCGGCCCGTTGGCGAGGAACTCGGCCTCGAAGATCTCCCACATGCGCTCGGGCGTGACCTCGCCGCCGGCGCTGTCGGTGTGCTCCTGCACCACCCGGGAGAACTCGATCTGCAGCCGGCGCGGCAGCTCCAGCGAGTGCTCGGTCTTCATGATGTAGGCGACGCCGCCCTTACCGGACTGGCTGTTGACCCGGATCACGGCCTCGTACGTCCGGCCGACGTCGTGCGGGTCGATCGGCAGGTACGGGACCTCCCAGCGGTACTCCTCCACCGGGGTCCCGGCGGCCTCGGCGTCGCGCCGCAGGTGGTCGAAGCCCTTGTTGATGGCGTCCTGGTGGGAGCCGGAGAAGGCGGTGTAGACCAGGTCGCCGCCGTAGGGGTGCCGCTCGTGGACGGGCAGCTGGTTGCAGTACTCGACGGTCCGCCGGATCTCGTCGATGTCGGAGAAGTCGATCTGCGGGTCGACGCCCTGGGTGAACAGGTTCAGGCCCAGCGTGACCAGGCAGACGTTGCCGGTGCGCTCGCCGTTGCCGAACAGGCAGCCCTCGATGCGGTCGGCGCCCGCCATGTAGCCCAGCTCGGCGGCGGCGACGGCGGTGCCGCGGTCGTTGTGCGGATGCAGCGACAGGACGACGGAGTCGCGGTAGGCGAGGTTCCGGTTCATCCACTCGATCTGGTCGGCGTACACGTTCGGCGTCGCCATCTCGACCGTCGCCGGCAGGTTGACGATGACCTTGCGGTCCGGGGTCGGCTTCCACACGTCGTTGACGGCGTTGCAGACCTCGACGGCGTACTCCAGCTCGGTGCCGGTGAACGACTCCGGCGAGTACTGGAAGTAGATCTCGGTGTCGCCCATGTCCTCGGCGAGCTTGGCGCACAGCTTGGCGCCCTCGACGGCGATCGCGGTGATGCCGTCCCTGTCCTGGCCGAACACGACGCGGCGCTGCAGCGTGCTGGTCGAGTTGTACAGGTGGACGATCGCCTGCTTGGCGCCGCGCACCGACTCGAAGGTCCGCTCGATCAGTTCCGGGCGGGCCTGGGTCAGCACCTGGATGACGACGTCGTCGGGGATCCGGCCTTCGTCGATGATCTGCCGGACGAAGTCGTAGTCGGTCTGGCTCGCCGCCGGGAACCCGACCTCGATCTCCTTGTAGCCCATCCGTACCAGCAGCTCGAACATCTTCAGCTTGCGGTGGGCGTCCATCGGGTCGATCAGGGCCTGGTTGCCGTCCCGCAGGTCGACCGCGCACCAGCGCGGCGCCTCGGCGATGACCCGGTCGGGCCAGGTGCGGTCGGTCAGCTTGACCGGCGCGAACGGCCGGTAGCGCTGGAAGGGCATGCCCGATGACTGCTGTTGCGGATACATCCGTTGAGATCTCTCTGCTCGAACCTCGCGGCCGACGTCCACGTCAAAGTCCCGCAGCGAGGGAGCCGACCTGTCTTACAGGCCCCCGCTGCGGCCGCTAAGGAGGAGCAGCTCACGCAACACGTCCGCCAACGTAACAGATGGCATCCGGGTTACGGAAACCGGCGTCCGGATAATGAGACGACAGGGGCCTCCTCCGTCTCACCGAACGCTCCGCGGAGCCGCCGGCATTCCCCGCCGGGCTCAGGGGACGAGCACGGAGAGGCAGGTCACGCAGCCGTCGAGCGCCTCGAACTCGCTGATGTCGACGCTCGTGACGCGCAGGCCGTCCGCCGCCAGCTGGGCCGCCGTGCGCGGCGCCGAGGCCGCCATCAGCACGTGGCCGGGACCGAGCACGACCACGTGCGCGCCGGACGGCTCGGGCGCGACGCGCAGGCTCGGCAGCGCGGAGGTGTCCACCATGTCGGGCATGCCGATGAGGTCGCCGTCCGGCAGCGCGGTCAGCGCCGACTTCAGGTGCAGGCAGCCGCGGGTGTCGACCGGGACGACCTTCCGCCCGCCCAGCAGGTGCGCGAGCTGGCAGATGCCCTCCTCGTTCGTGCGGGCGCCGCGCCCCACGTAGACGGTGTCGCCGACGCTCAGCACGTCGCCGCCGTCCAGGGTGCCCGGGTCCTTGATCCGCTCGATCCGCAGGCCGAGGCCGCGCGCCGCCCGCTCCGCGCCCGGCAGCTCCCCGCGGCGGCGCTCCGCCCCCGACCGGCACACGATCGCGAGGTCGCCGGCGACGACCAGCGCGTCCTCGACGAACGCGGCGTCGGGGCAGTCGTCGGCGGGCGGCACCGCCCGGATCCGCCAGCCCGCCGAGCGCAGCGCCCCGACGTAGGCCGCGTGCTGGCGCGCCGCGAGCGCGGCGTCCACGGGCCGGCGCGCGGCGTGCGTGACGATGCCCTCGGCGATCCGCGGGCCGGGCACGCGGACGAGTGCCGTTCCGGCTGCGGCGGTCATGTCAGCGCGACGCCCCCTCGGTGGTCACGATCACGCCCAGCGCGTAGGCGGGGGACATGCCGAGCAGGTCGGCGACGAGGTGCAGGGCCTGCCGCTCGCCGTCGCCGAGGGGCCCGTCCGCCAGCCCGATCCGGACGGCCTGCGCGAGGAACCACTCCTTGGCCTCCACGGCGAGCTGGGCGCCCGCCGCCACGACCTCCTGCTCCAGGAAGATGCGGCGCAGCGCGAGGTCGGCGTCCACGGCGGCCGCGTCGTAGCCGGGCTCGCCGTACCCGGTGACCGTCGCGATCGCGCGGGCGCGGGCCGCCGCGTCGGACGGGTCGCCGGCGCGCAGCACCAGCGCGGCCGCCGCCCGCATGCCCGCCGCGAGGGTCTCGGCCATCTGCTGCGCGGTCGGCGTCCGCAGCGCCGAGGCGGGGAAGCGGGCCCGGCAGGTCCGGCACTCCACGGCGTGGCCGAGCCGCCACAGCGGCACCATCGGGACGAAGAACACCGAGAACCAGCGGCGCCCGGCGCGCCTGCGGTAGGCGCGGTCTCCGCCGCACTGCGGGCAGTGGAACGTCCCCTCGCTGACCGTACGGAACACCGCCGTGAGGCCGAAAACGAGCAACACCGGAGTTCTCCTCCCATAACGGACTTCGTCCAAAGTACCCATCCGGGGGCGCCGACGTGGCCGTCCCGGTCAACGGCGTTCCTGCCTTTACGCTGGGTTCATGACCGGTGACCTGGGTTCCGACGCGGGCCGCGCGCGCTCGCGCCCGTCCTTCCTGCCGCCCGTGGACGGCTATCCGCCGCCGGCCGGCGAACCGGCCGCGGCCGTCCCGCAGCCGCCGGCGGCCGCCCCGGCCGGGCGCGGGATCCCCTGGATCCTCGCCCTGCTCGCCGCCGCCTCCGTGCTGCTGGTGTCGGCGTTCCTGCCGTGGGCGCACGCCGAGGTCGTCGCCGAGCTGTTCGGCCGCACGCTGAGCCGCGACCTCGGCAGCGTCGCCGGCATCGACGCCGACGACATGGTCCTCGCCGTCCCGGTGCTCGCCGTCATCGCGATCGCGCTCGCCTGCTGGGACCTCATCGGCCGGGACGCGCGGATCGGCGGGCTCGCCGCCGTGCCCGGCGCGCTCGCCCTGCTCGTCTGCGGAATCTTCATCCTGCGGCTCGGCGACGTCCGCGACGACCTGCCCGACACCGGACTGGACCTCGGCTACCAGATCACCGTCCGCTACGGCTGGTACCTCGCGGTCGTCGCGTCCCTGTTCGTGATCGGCTTCAGCCTCGCCCGGCCCATCGGCGCGCGCGCGGCGCGCTCCCAGACCGCGGGCCAGTACGAGTACCAGTACCCGCAGGAGCAATACGCGCAGGAGCAGTACCAGCCGCAGTTCGCCCACCCCGACCAGGCGGGCGGGGGCGCCGCGTGGCCCGACGAGGACCAGGCCTGGGGCCGCCGCCGGGAGCCTGCCGCGGAACACCCCGGGCCCGCCCCCGAGCCCACGCCCGAGCCCACGCCGGAGCCCAAGCCCGAGCCGAGACCGGATCAGTCGTAGAAGCCCAGGCGGCGCAGCTGCTTGGGGTCGCGCTGCCAGTCCTTGAGGACGCTGACGCGCAGGTCGAGGAAGACCTTGGTGCCGAGCAGCGCCTCGATCTGCCGGCGCGCCGCGGCGCCGACCTCGCGGAGCCGCGAGCCCTTGTGGCCGATGATGATGCCCTTCTGGCTGGACCGCTCGACGTACAGGTGGGCGTAGACGTCGACGAGGTCGTCGCGGCCCGCGCGCGGGGCCATCTCGTCCACCACCACGGCGATCGAGTGGGGCAGCTCGTCCCGGACGCCCTCCAGCGCCGCCTCCCGGATCAGCTCGCTGATCAGGAGCTGCTCGGGCTCGTCGGTGAGGTCGCCCTCCGGGTAGAGCGGCATCCCCTCGGGCAGGTGGGAGATCAGCAGGTCGCCGACGAGGCCGACCTGGAAGCCGCTCTCGGCCGAGCACGGCACGATGTCGGCGAACTCCCCCAGCCGCCCGACGGCGAGGAGCTGCTCGGCGACCTGCTCGGGCGCGGCCAGGTCCGTCTTGGTGACGATCGCCACCACGGGCGTCTTCTTCACGCCCGCCAGCTCGCGCGCGATGTACTTGTCGCCCGGCCCGACCGGCTGGTCGGCGGGCACGCAGAACCCGATCACGTCGACCTCGGTCAGCGTCGACCGGACGAGGCTGTCGAGCCGCTCGCCGAGCAGCGTCCGGGGCTTGTGCAGGCCGGGCGTGTCGACGACGACCAGCTGCGCGTCCGGCCGGTGCACGATCCCCCGGATGGCCCGCCGGGTCGTCTGCGGGCGGCTGCTGGTGATCGCGACCTTGGTCCCCACCAGGGCGTTCATCAGCGTCGACTTGCCCACGTTGGGCCGCCCGATGAAGCACGCGAACCCCGCGCGGTGGCCCTCGGGCGTCTCGTTCCCCAGACTCGTCACCCCCCAATTGTCGCCCACCCGGGCGTGCGCCTCGGCACGTCCGGTCACGCGGCGGGGGTGCCGAGCCGGGCCGCGGCCTCGTTCGCCCGCTCGGCCCAGCGGGCGGCGCCGAGGCGGTCGGCGACCTCGGCGGCCCGCCGGTAGTGGGCGGCGGCGGTCTCGGCCGGGCGTTCCAGGAAGACGGCCAGGTCGCCGAGGACGTGCGCCACGGGTCCGAGGGTGGCGACGGCCGTGGCGCCGCCGCTGATGTGGCCCTCGTAGGGCAGGAGCACGGCGTAGGTCCGCTCGGCGAGGTCGCGGTCGCCGAGGGCGATCGCGCGCAGCGCCCGGATCGCCAGCGTGAGGTCGTGGAAGTAGTCGAGCCGGACGGGACCGGCGCCGGCGGCGACCCGCCGCGCCTCCGCGGTGCGCCCGGCTGCGGCGAGCGCGAGGGCGTACACGTCGGCGGTGGCCTCGACGTGGCCCCACTGCCGGTGCAGCCACGCGGCGCCGTCCACCAGCTCCGCCGCGCGGCCCTGGGCGAGCCGCACGCAGAACAGCCCGACGAACACCATGCCGCGCTCGCTGAACCAGATGCCGGTGCGGCCGATGGCGCCGCCGACCTCCTCGTAGGCGCGTTCGGCCTCCTCGAAGCGGGCGGCGAAGGCGTGCGTCAGCCCGGCGTGCCAGCCGGCGATCCGGGCGAGCAGCGGCAGGCCGTACTGCTCGGCGAGCCGGCGTCCCTCGGCCAGGTGGCGGCGCGCGGCCCGCGGGTCGAGCGCGGCGACGGCGACCTGCTGGAGCTGCAGGTGCGCGAGGACGCGGTAGGTGCCGAGGTCGTGCGCGGCGGCGAGGTCCAGCAGCTCGGCGGCGAGCCGGTGCCGGCGGTGCAGGCCGTCCGCGCCGCGGTAGCCGTTGACGTAGCCGCCGTTCAGCGCGGCGGCGAGCAGCTCGGGGGCGTCCAGCCCGCGGGCCGCGGCGATGGCCTCGTCGGACGCGGTGAGGCCGCGGTCGTGCTGCTCGCCCTCCAGCTCCATCGCGAGCGTGGTCAGCATCCGGACGCGCAGCTCCGCCTCGCCGTCCGGGAGCCGCGCGAGGGCCTCGTCGGTGGCCTCGACGACGGCGCGGTCGACGGTGCCGTACTCGCGGCTCGTCCACAGCGTGGGCACGTCGAAACTCGCGATGACGCGGGCCAGCGGCCGGACGTCGCCGAACGCGCGCGCGTCGGCGATGGCGGCGAGCCGCCGGTCCCGCGCGGCGACGACGTGCCCGGCGAGCGCGCCGGCGCGGATCGCGGCGATCTCCGCCTCCAGCCGGTCGCGGGTCGCGCCGGGCCCCCGCGCGCGGAGCGCCTCAACGGCGCGGGCCCACAGGTCGGCGGCGGCGCCGTGCGCGAAGCGGGCCTCGGCGGCCGCGGCGGCCAGCCGCGCGTAGCGGACGGCCTTGTCCGGCTCGGCGCCCGATTCCAGGTAGTGGTGCGCGATCGCGGCGACCTCGCCGGGCGTGTGCCGTTCCAGGGCGGCGGCGACGCGGCCGTGCAGCCGGGTGCGGCGGGCCCGGGACAGGCCCGCGTAGAGGGTGTCGCGGACGAGGGCGTGCGCGAACCGCATCCGGCCGGGCGCGGGCTCGGTGACCAGGCCGCTGGCCAGCCCCGCCTCGACGGCGTCGATCACCGTCTCCTCGTCCCCGGCCAGTTCGGCCAGCACGCGCAGGTCGGCGTCCCGGCCGAGGACGGCGGCGTCCCGCAGCACGGCCCGGGCGGGCTCGGGCAGCCGCGCGATCCGGCGGCGCAGCACGTCGCCGACGCCGGCGGGCACCCGGCGGGTGGCGGCGGGCAGGCCCTCGGCGTCCAGGAGGCGGGCCGTCTCGCGGGTGAAGAACGGGTTGCCGCCGGTCCGCTCGGCGATGGCGGACAGCTCCGCGTCGTCCAGGTCCGCGGCGCAGGTGGCGCGGACCAGGACGGCGACCTCGTCCGGCGACAGCCCGCCGAGGTCGATCCGCGCGGGCTCGTGCCGGGCGAGGGCGGCCAGCGCCGCGGCGAGGTCGTCGGCGACCTCGGTCTGCCGGAACGTGGCCAGCAGCAGGACGGGACGGTCCCGCAGCCGCCCGGCGAGCCGGACGAGCAGGGCGAGCGTCTCTTCGTCCGCCCAGTGCAGGTCGTCGAGGACGAGCAGGAGCGGCGCCGTGCCGGCGAGCCCGGCGAGGTAGTCGCCGACCGCGAGGTGGAGCCGGAACCGGCCCGTGCCGACGTCGGCGTCGCCGTGCCCGGTGGCGGCGTCGTCCAGCAGCGGGGCGAGGCGGCCGGCGAGGTCGGCGGCGGGCGGCGCGGCGGCGGCCAGCTCGCGCACGATCTCGGCCCAGGGCCAGGCCGCGGGCGCGCCGCCGGTCTCGGACGCCCGGCCCCACACCGGCGTCCAGCCCTGCTCGGCGAGGCCGGCGGCGAACCGCTCGGCGAGCGCGGTCTTGCCCATGCCGGCGTCGCCGCCGACGAGGACGAGGCCGCCGCGTCCGGCCGCGGCGGCGCGGGCCGCCTCCGCCAGCCGGGCGAGTTCGCGGGCGCGCCCGACGAAGCCGGGATGCTCGACGGGGACGGGCGCGACGCGCAGGACGGGCCGCAGGGGCTCCGGCTCCCCGAGCGCGGGCGCCTGGGCCAGGATGTCGGCCTCCAGGCGGCGCAGGCCGGGGCCGGGGTCCACGCCGAGCTCCTCGGTGAGGGCCGCGCGGGCGCGGCGCAGCGCGGCGAGGGCGTCGCCCTGGCGCCCGGCGCGGTAGAGGGCGAGGGCGAGCAGCCGCCACGCCTCCTCGCGCAGCGGGTTGGCGGTGGCGTGCGCCTCCAGGTCCGGGACGGCCTCGGCGGCCGCCCCGAGCCGCAGCGCGGCCTCGGCGCCGCGCTCCACGGCGAGGCGGCGGCGCTCGTCCAGCCGGGCGGCCTCGGCGGCGGCCCACGGCAGGTCGGCGAACTCGGCGTAGGCGGGCCCGCGCCATTCGGCGAGGGCGGCGCCCGCGCTGCGCCGCGCCCGCGCCGGGTCGGTCTCCAGCAGCGCGCCGGCCGCGTCGATCAGCGCGTCGAACCGCCACGCGTCCACGGCGCCGTCCGGCAGCCGGAGCGCGTAGCCGGGCGGCTCGGTGACGAGGATCCGCGCGGGCGTGCGGGGCGGGCGGTCCGGTTCGAGGGCGCGGCGCAGGTGCGACACGAACGACTGGAGCCCGGCGGCGGCGCGCGGCGGTGCCGCCTCGGCCCACAGGTCCGCGACGAGCCGGTCGGCGGGCACCATCCGGCCCCGCGCCGCGGCGAGCCGGGCCAGCACCGAGCGCTGCCGGGGCCCGCCGAGGTCGGCGGGCTCCCCCGCGACCTCGGCGCCGAACGAGCCGAGCACGCGTACGACGGGCGACATGTCCCGGTCAGCCTAACCGGGACATGTCCGGCCATCGTGATCACTCCCGCCCTAGGCGCGGCTGGGTTCGGGCTCCCGCTCGGCCGCCGGGGCGGGCCCGGCGCCGCCGTGCAGGTCGATCTCAGGCAGGACGCGGGCGAGCGGCCGCGGCAGCCACCAGTTGGCCCGCCCGAGCAGCGCCATCGCGGCGGGCACCAGCACCAGCCGGACGACGGTCGCGTCCAGCGCCACCGCGACCGCGAGCCCCACCCCCATCTGCTTGATCACCAGGCCCGGGTCGGCGGCGAAGCCGAGGAACACCGCGACCATGATCAGCGCGGCGCTGGAGATGACCCGGCCGGTCGCGGCGAGGCCGGAGGTGACCGAGCCCCGCGCGTCGCCGTGCAGCAGCCACTCCTCCCTGACCCGCGACAGCAGGAACACCTCGTAGTCCATCGACACGCCGAACAGGACCGCGAACAGGAGCAGCAGGATGAACGACGACACCGGGACGCTGTGCGGGAGGCCGAGCGGCTCCGCGCCCCAGCCCCACTGGAACACGGCCGTGAGCACCCCGTACGCGGCGCCAATCGACAGCAGGTTCATCGCGGCGGCCTTGAGCGGCGCGAGCAGCGACCGGAAGACGATCATCAGCATGACGAACGAGGTGGCGACGACCGCGCCGATCACCGGCCAGAGCCGGTCGGACAGCATCCGGGAGAGGTCCACATAGGTGGCGGTCAGCCCGGTGATCTCCGCGCCGGGCGGGAGCGCGTCCGCGCGGATCCGGTCGACGAGGCCGGTGACCCGCTCGTCCTGCGGCCCGAACTCCGGGGTGACCATGATCACCGCGGCGTCGCGGTGCGGGGACACCACCGGCGGCGCGACGGCGGCGACGCCGTCCGTCCCGGCGAGCCGCTCCCCGAGCCCCGGCAGGACGCCCCGGTCCGCCTTCTCCAGGTCGACGGCGACGACCAGCGGCCCGTTGGCGCCGGGCCCGTAGGCGTCCGCGACCAGGTCGTACGCCTGCCTGACCGTGTTGGACGCCGGCTCGCTGCTGGCGTCGCTCGGCCAGGTCCGCATGCCGAGCGCGGGCGCGGCCAGCGCGAGCATCAGCACGGACGCGGCGAGCAGCCACGGCCACGGGTGCCGCCCGACGTGCGCGGCCCACCGCCGCACCCGCGGCGACTCGACCGTGATCGCCGCGCCGGCGTCGCGGTCGCGGCGGCGCAGCACCCGCCGCCCGGCGAGCCCCAGCACCGCCGGCAGCAGCGTGAGCGCGCTCAGCACGGTCGCCGCGACGACGAGGCCGGTCGTGAACCCCATGGTCATGAAGACCGGGATGCGGGACAGCACCAGCCCGGACAGCGCCAGCAGGACGGTGAACCCGGCGAACAGCACCGACAGGCCGGCCGTGGCGATGGCGCGGCCCGCCGCCTCGGGCACGTCCAGTCCCGCCGCGAGCCCCTCCCGGTGCCGGGTCAGGATGAACAGCGCGTAGTCGATGCCGACGCCGAGGCCGACCATGGTCGCCAGCGTCGGCGCGGTCGTGGCCACGTCGGTGACCGCGGCCGCCAGCGTGATGCCCGACACGCCCACGCCGAGCCCGGCCAGCGCCACCGCCAGCGGCAGCCCCGCCGCCACCACCGACCCGAACGCCAGGAACAGGATCACCAGCGCGGCCACGATCCCGATGGCCTCGGCGACGCCGCCGGGCGCCGTGACGTTCTCGGGCACCTGCCCGCCGAACTCCACCTGGTACCCGGCCAGTCCCTCCGTCGCCGACCGCAGCCGGTCGAGCGTCTCGCCGGGCGCGAGGTCGGTGACGGGCACCGAGTACCGGACGGTCATCAGCGCGGTCGCGCCGTCCGGGCTCGGCTGCGCCGGGCCCACCTCGCTCACGTGCGGCAGCCTCCGCAGGTCCGCCGCCGCCGCGGCGAGCTTCGCCGGGTCGACCTGGCCGGACTTCGCGTGGACGACCACCCGCGCGTCCGCGCCCGCCAGCGCCGGGAACCGCTCCCGCAGCAGGTCGGTGGCCTGCTGCGACCCCGTCCCGGCCAGCGTGTAGTCGTCGTGCAGGGAGCCCCCGGCCATCCCCGCGAACCCGGCGGCCGCCGCGACGATCGCCAGCCACACCACGACGAACCGCCAGGGCCGCGACGCCGCGGCCCTCCCCAGGCGGTACAGCAGACGGGACATCATCTCTCCCCCGGATCGGAACTCTGACCGTCCGAGGATCGCCCGGGCCTCTTGCCGCCCACTTGCCGGTGACTTGCGGGCCACCCCGTACGCTGGGCGGCGTGAGCGAGCTGAACGCCGAGGACGCGAAGATCATCACCCTGGCCAGGTCGGCGCGGGCCCGCACGGGCGCCGCCGAGGGCGCCGCCGTGCGCGACGAGACCGGCCGCACCTACAGCGCCACGAGCGTGGACCTGCCGTCCCTCAAGCTCTCGGCGCTCAAGGCCGCCGTCGCCATGGCCGTCTCCAGCGGCGCCGAAGACCTGGAGGCCGCCGCCGTCGTCACGGCCGCCGACGCCCCGGACCCGTCCGACGTCCAGGCCGTCCGCGACCTGGGCCCCAAGGCCCCCGTCCTGGTGGCCGCCCCGAACGGCACCCTCCGCACCACCCTCACCTGACCTAGCGGGTCCGGTCGGGCTCCCCCGTGCGCGGTGCGCCCGCCGCGGTGGCCCCGAGCCGCGTCACGAGCACCGTTCCGATTCTGTTGCGGCGGCCGGCGATGGTCTCGGCCTTCAAGGTGAGGACGGGGCCGTCCTCGCCGGAGCCGACCTCGGCCGTGGAGCCCTCGATCGGGACGCGGCCGAGCGCGTGCGCGAGCAGGCCGCCGACCGTCTCGACGTCCTCGGCGTCGAGTTCGACGTCGAACAGCTCGGCGAGGTCCTCCACGGGGAGGCGGGCGGTGACGCGGGCGGCGCCGTCCGGGAGCCAGGTGACCGGCGGGATCTCGCGGTCGTACTCGTCGGTGATCTCACCGACGATCTCCTCCAGGATGTCCTCGATGGTGACGAGGCCGGCGGTGCCGCCGTACTCGTCGATGACGATCGCGACGTGGATCTGCCGGGCCTGCATCTCACGCAGCAGCTCGTCGATCGGCTTGCTGTCGGGCACGTAGGTGGCCGGCCGCATGACCGAGTCGACGGTCTCGACCGACTCGCCCTCCCGGTGCTCCTGGGAGCGGCGGACGACGTCCTTCAGGTAGGCGATGCCGACGACGTCGTCCTCGTTCTCGCCGACGACCGGGATGCGGGAGAAGCCGCTGCGCAGCGCGAGCGACATCGCCTGCCGCAGCGTCTTGGTGCGCTCGACGAACACGATGTCGGTGCGCGGCACCATCACCTCGCGGACGAGGGTGTCGCCCAGCTCGAACACCGAGTGGATCATCTCCCGCTCGACCGGCTCGATCAGCTCCCGCTGCTCGGCGAGGTCGACCAGGTCGCGCAGCTCCGCCTCGGAGGCGAACGGGCCCTCCCGGAACCCCTTGCCGGGGGTCAGCGCGTTGCCGAGCGCGATCAGCAGCGCGGGCAGCGGCCCGAGCACCCGGGTCACCGGGTGGATCACCGCGGCGCCGGCCAGCGCGATCCGGTCGGCGTGCTGGATGCCGAGCGTGCGGGGGCCGACGCCGATCACCACGTAGCTGACCACGATCATGATCGCGGCGGCGGTGACGTAGGCGCGCCACGTCTCGTCCAGCCAGGAGATGCACAGGTCCGCCACGATCACGGTCGCGACCAGCTCGCAGCCGATCCGCAGCAGCAGCACCATGTTGACGTAGCGGGCCGGGTCGGCGACGACCTCCGCGAGCCGCTTCGCGCCGCGCCGCCCCTCCCGGACGACCTCGTCGACGGTCACCCGCGAGACCCGGGCGAGCGCCGTCTCGGTGCCGGCCAGCAGGCCCGCCAACAAGACCAGGCCCACCGCCAGGGCCGACAGCCACGCCTGCGCGGTGCTCATCAGCCGCCGCGTTTCTCCCGCCAGGAGCCGAGGAGCTCGGCCTGCAGGCCGAACATCTCCTTGTGCTCCTCCGGCTCGGCGTGGTCGTAGCCGAGGAGGTGGAGGATGCCGTGCGCGCACAGCAGTTCCAGCTCGTCCTCGGTGCTGTGCCCGGCCGCCCGCGCCTGCCGCTCCGCCACCGACGGGCACAGCACGACGTCGCCGAG
Organism: Actinomadura chokoriensis; assembly: GCF_039529475.1. Lineage (NCBI taxonomy): Bacteria > Bacillati > Actinomycetota > Actinomycetes > Streptosporangiales > Thermomonosporaceae > Actinomadura > Actinomadura chokoriensis. The sequence goes on from NZ_BAAAMW010000013.1 coordinate 103,284, forward strand.
CAGCCCCGGGTCGGTCTCGCCGTCCTCGTCGGCGCCGCCGGACATGTGGCCGGGGCGCAGCTCGTCCATGGGGAACGACAGCACGTCGGTCGGGCCGGGCTCGTCCATCCACTTCTCGTGCAGCTCGGTCATCGCGGCCTCGTCGACCAGCAGGATCGACAGCTCCGCGAGCGGGTGCACGCGCATCCCGTCGAGGACGTGCCGCGACAGCCGCGCGATGGCCTGCTCGTCGACCGGGACGCCCGACTCGTTCAGCACCTCGATGCTCACTACCGCCCCCGCTTGCGGGACCCGCCGCGCGCGCCCTGCTTGAACTCGGGCACGCGCGCCTCGTCCCAGCGGTTGTAGGCGTCGACGATGTCGGTGACGAGCTTGTGCCGGACGACGTCGCGGCTGTCCAGCCGGCAGAAGTCGATGTCCTCGACGCCCTCCAGGATGTCCTGGACGACGCGGAGCCCGCTGGTCTGCCCGCTCGGCAGGTCGACCTGGGTGACGTCGCCGGTCACGACGACCTTCGACCCGAACCCGAGCCGGGTGAGGAACATCTTCATCTGCTCGGGCGAGGTGTTCTGCGCCTCGTCCAGGATGATGAACGAGTCGTTCAGCGTCCGCCCGCGCATGTACGCGAGGGGGGCGACCTCGATGGTGCCGGCGGCCATCAGCCGCGGGATCGAGTCGGGGTCGACCATGTCGTGCAGCGCGTCGTACAGCGGCCGCAGGTACGGGTCGATCTTCTCGTAGAGCGTTCCGGGCAGGAACCCGAGCCGCTCCCCCGCCTCGACCGCGGGACGCGTCAGGATGATGCGGTTGACCTGCTTGTCCTGCAGCGCGCGGACGGCCTTGGCCATCGCCAGGTACGTCTTGCCGGTGCCGGCGGGCCCGATCCCGAACACGATCGTGTGCTTGTCGATCGCGTCGACGTAGCGCCGCTGGTTCAGCGTCTTCGGGCGGATCGTGCGGCCCCGGCTGGACAGCACGTCCAGGGTCAGGACCTCCGCCGGGCGCGGGCCGCCCTCGCCGCGCAGCATCGCGAGGCTGCGCTCGACCGCGTCGGGGGTGAGCTGGGTGCCGCCCTTCAGCAGCTCCAGCATCTCGGTGAAGAGCCGGGACGCGAGATCGGTGTCGGCCTGCGGGCCGGTCACGGTGATCTCGTTGCCGCGGACGTGGAAGTCGATGTCGCTGCCGAACGCCTGCTCGATCGCGTGGAGCAGCTCATCCCGGGAGCCGAGCAGGCTCACCATCGAATGGTCGTCCGGCACCACGATCTTGATCTGCGAGCGCGAGCCGTCGCGCCCGGTGCGCGTTGCCCTCGTGTGAGTTGATTCGACCATCAGCCGGGCCTTGCGGCCTCTCGGACCTGCCTTCTGTGTGCTCCGGGTGTCCAGGTATGCCGGTTCCATGGTACCGACCGACCCCCGCCGAGCGGCGAAGGGTTTTTCGCGGGGTCCCTCGCGTGGCGCGGCGCACGGAACCGGCCCGGCGGGCGGTTCAGCCGGGCGGCCAGTTGAGGCCGCGTCCGCCCAGCACGTGCGCGTGCACGTGGAAGACGGTCTGGCCCGCCTGCGCGCCGGTGTTGAACACGACCCGGTAGCCGGCCTCGGCGATGCCCTCGTCGACGGCGACCTGGTGGGCCTCGCGGACGACCTCGGCGAGCAGCCCGGCGTCGGCCGCGGCCAGTTCGGCGGCCGTCGGGTGGTGGTCGCGCGGGACGACCAGCACGTGCGTGGGCGCCTGCGGGTTGATGTCGCGGAACGCCACCGTCCCCGCCGACTCGCGGACGATCGTGGCGGGCACGTCCCCGGAAACGATCTTGCAGAACAGGCAGTCGGTCATCTGTCTCCCCTCGCAGCGGCCGGTGACCGCCCCGGAATGCTATCGGGACCCGGACGGCCGCGGCCCGCGGCGCCCCGTGCCGACTAGGGTTTCGGCGTGATCAACCTTCGGTTGCCGTCACCATCGCGGGCGGTCACTGGTTATGGTTGTCAGCTCAAGGCGACCCCCCGGTCCGCACGGCGCTGCGGCGTGCCACCGGCCGGGCGGGAGCGCCGAACTCATGCCGCTCCGAGGGCGCCCGTCCGAATGGACGGCCGGGGCCGGCAAAGGCGGCGGACAGGTGACCGAGGCAGACCAGGACATGCCCCTTCGTAAACCGGGCGACGAGGGCGCGCGTCGAACTGACGTGACCGAGACCCTCGTGGCCAGGGGCGCGGCGGGGGCGGTGGCCGTCGCCTGGGACGCCGACCAGGCGGTGACGGCGCTCTACAGCGCCAACTACCGCTCGCTCGTACGCCTCGCGGCCATGCTCGTGCGGGACGCCGGGACGGCCGAAGAGGTCGTCCAGGACGCCTTCGTCGCGATGCACGGCGGATGGCGCCGCCTGCGCGACCCCGACAAGGCCCTGTCGTACCTGCGCCAGTCCGTGGTGAACCGGTCGCGATCGGTGCTCCGGCACCGCGCCGTCGTCGAGAAGTACGCCCCGAAGGGCCTGCCGGACGCGCCGAGCGCGGAGGCCGGGGCCATCGGGGAGCTGGAGCGCTCGGCCGTCATCGACGCGCTGTCCCGGCTTCCCGCCCGCCAGCGGGAGGCACTCGTCCTGCGCTACTACGCCGATCTCTCCGAAGCGGAGATCGCCGGCGCGATGGGCATCTCCCGCGGTGCCGTGAAGAGCCATACGGCGCGCGGAATGACCGCGCTACGCAACGTCCTGGAGCAGTTCTCATGACCACCGACCCCCACGACGAGCACGGCGAGATCCTCCGCCGCGCCCTGCACGCGGAGGCGGACTCGGTCAACCCCGCGGGCGACGGCCTGGAGCGCATCCGGGCCCGGATAGCCGACGGCCAGAGCCGCCGGTTCGGTCTCGGACGGTTCTTCGGCCCCGCCCGGTTCGGGTTGGACCGGTTCACCGTCGGCTGGGCGCGGCCCGTCCTCGCCGTGGCCGCCGCCGTGCTGATCGCCGCGCTCGGCGTGACGGCGCCGCAGACCATGAGCCTCATCCAGCAGACCGTCGGGAGCAACGGCCCGTCCGACGCCGGGCAGAACAACACCGACGGCGACCGCGCCCACGCGCAGGGCAACCCGGAGTTCCCCGACCCGTCGTCGCCGGGCGCCAGCGCGTCCGGGTCGCCGTCGCCGTCCTCGACCGCGAGCCCCAGTTCCTCGCCCGGCCTGTCGTCCTGCAGCATCCCGCAGCCGGGCGCCGCCTCGGCCTCGCCCGGCACCACCGCGACCCCGACCCCGGCGACCACGCCGTGCCCGAGCCAGACGCCGACCTCGGCGCCGACCTCCGCGCCGCCCGCGACGCCGACCAGCCCGCCGACGTCGGCGAAGCCCTCCGACACGCCCTCGCAGACGCCGACGAGCGAGTCGGTGAACACGGCCGAGCAGGGCGCCGGAACCGCGCCCTGACGGGCGTTACCAGCGGCCGGTGGCGGCCAGCAGCACGCCGGCCGCCGCCACCCCGGCCGTCGACGTCCGCAGGACGGTCGGGCCGAGCCGGGTCGGACGCCCGCCGGCCGCGGCGAACCGGGCCAGCTCCGCGTCGGTGATCCCGCCCTCGGGGCCGACGACGAGCACGATGTCGCCGTCCGCGGGCGGCTCCACGGCGCTCAGCGGCGCCTCCGCCTCCTCGTGCAGGACCAGTGCGAGGGACGCGGCGCCGAGCCGTGCCGCGACGTCGCCGGTGGACGCCAGGTCGGGCACCTCGGGCAGCCTGCTCCGGCGCGCCTGCTTGGCGGCCTCCCGGGCGGTCGTCCGCCAGCGTCCGAGGGCCTTGTCGCGGCGCTCCGGGCGCCAGCGGGTGACGCAGCGGTCCGCGGCCCACGGGACGATCACGTCCACGCCGACCTCGGTCATGGTCTCGACGGCGAGCTCGCCCCGGTCGCCCTTCGGCAGCGCCTGGACGACCACGAGGCGCGGCGCCGGCGGCGGCTCCCGGTGCCGGGCCCCGACCTCCAGCGTGAGGGACGCGCGGTCGGCGGCCGTGACGACGCACTCGGCCAGCAGCCCCGCGCCGTCGGTCAGGTCGACGCGCTCACCGGGCCGCAGCCGCCGCACCGCCGCCGCGTGCCGGCCCTCGGGCCCGTCCAGGACGACGACGTCGCGCTCCAGCACGTCCGCCTCGGCGAGGAACACCGGCGGGCTCATGGGCGGCCTCCAAGATCCCCATGCTCGTCGTCGCCGCGGCGGCCTTCGCGGTAGGCCGCCGCCACGGCGCTTCAGTGCTGGTTGAAGACGTCCTTGATGCGGGAGAACATGCCGTTGCGCTGCCCGGGGGCGAACTTGCCGGGCGGGCGCTCCTCGCCGCGCAGGGCCGCGAGGCGGCGCAGCAGCTCCTCCTGCTCCTCGTCCAGCCGGTGCGGCGTCTCCACGTTCACGTGGATCATCAGGTCGCCGCGGCCGCTCTCGTTGAGGTGCCGGACGCCCCGGTTGTAGAGCGTGATGACCTGCCCGGACTGCGTGCCCGGCTTGATGTCGACGCTCTCGGCCGCGTCCAGCGTCTCGATCGTGACGCTGGTGCCGAGCGCCGCCGCGGTCATCGGGATCTCGACCGTGCAGTGCAGGTCGTCGCCCTCCCGCTCGAAGATCGGGTGCGGCTTCTCCACGATCTCCAGGAACAGGTCGCCGGGCGGGCCGCCGCCCGGGCCGACCTCGCCCTCGCCGGCGAGCTGGATGTGGATGCCGTTCTCCACCCCGGCCGGGATCTTGACCTTGACGGTCCGCCGGGTGCGGACCCGGCCGTCGCCGGAGCACTCGGTGCACGGGTTGCGGATCACCGACCCGAACCCGCCGCACGCCGGGCACGCGCGCGCCGTCATGACCTGGCCGAGGAACGAGCGCTGCACCTGCTGCACCTCGCCCCGCCCGTGGCACGTCTCGCACGTCTCCGGGTGGGTGCCGGGCGCGCAGCCCGACCCCTCGCAGGCGGCGCAGGCGACCGCGGTGTCGATCGACAGCTCGCGGGTCGTGCCGAACGCGGTCTCGCCGAGGTCGAGCTCGACCCGCAGCGTCGCGTTCCGGCCGCGCCGCGCCCGCGACCGCGGGCCGCGCGAGGTCGCCGTCCCGAAGAAGGCGTCCATGATGTCGCTGAACGGGAACCCGGCGCCGCCGAACCCGCCGGCGCCCGCGCCGCCCCCGGACGCGAACGGGTCCGCGCCGAGGTCGTACATCTCCCGCTTCTTGGGGTCGGAGAGCACCTCGTACGCCTGGGTGATCTCCTTGAACTTCTCCTGGGTCTCCGGATCCGGGTTGACGTCCGGGTGGAGCTCGCGCGCGAGCCGGCGGTAGGCCTTCTTCACCTCGTCGGCGCTGGCGTCGCGCCGGACGCCCAGGGTCGCGTAGTAGTCGTTCGCCACTTTCACGACCCCGCCAGGATCTGTCCCACGTAGCGTGCCACTGCCCGTACCGCTCCCATCGTGCTGGGGTAATCCATGCGTGTAGGCCCGAGCACTCCAAGCCGGGCCAAGGTGAGGTCGCCCACCCCGTAGTCCGCGGCGACGACCGAGGTCGACCTGAGGCCCAGGTCGGGGTTCTCGGTGCCGATCCGCACCGTAACTGTAGAGGAGTCCCCGGTCTCGCCGAGCAGCCGCATGAGGACGACCTGTTCCTCAAGGGCCACCAGCACCTCCCGCAGGCTCTGCGAGAAGTCGACCGCGGCCAGGTTGGCCGCGCCGGCGAAGACGATCTTCTCCTCGTGGTTCTCGACGAGCGTCTCCAGCAGGACCGACAGCACCGACGCCGCGACCGGCCGGTCGTCCGGCCCCACCTTGTCCGGCAGGTCCGCGACGGCGGTCGGGACCTCGCCGAGGCCGAGCCCGTCCAAGCACGTGTTGAGCAACGCCCGCAGGTGCCCGATCGATTCCTCGGAGATGGCGCCGGGCGTCTCGATGACCCGCTGCTCCACCCGGCCCGTGTTGGTGATCAGCACGAGCAGCAGCCGCCCCTCGGCGACCGGGACGAGTTCGACGTGCCGCACCGACGAGCGCGTCAGCGACGGGTACTGCACGACCGCGACCTGCCGGGTGAGCTGCGCGAGCAGCCGCACCGTGCGGCCGACGACGTCGTCGAGGTCGTAGGCGCCGGACAGGAACGTCTCGATCGCGCGCCGCTCGGCGACCGACAGCGGCTTGATCGTCGACAGCCGGTCGACGAACAGCCGGTAGCCCTTGTCGGTCGGGACGCGCCCGGCGCTGGTGTGCGGCTGGGCGATGTAGCCCTGCTCCTCCAGCACCGCCATGTCGTTGCGGATGGTCGCCGGCGACACCCCGAGGTTGTGCCGGTCCGCCAGGGCCTTCGACCCCACCGGCTCGTTGGTGGAGACGAAGTCCTCGACGATGGCGCGCAGGACCGCGAGTTTCCGGTCGTCCAGCACGGCGTCACCTCCCTCGTCCGGCCGGCCTCCCGCCGCTGGCACTCCTTACTCCTGAGTGCCAAGTGTACGGCCCCGGGAGGCTGATCGGCGTGTCCGCGCACTCCCCGTACGGCTGCGTGATCCTATCCATATCCGGCGCGGGCGCCACGCCGGGGGACGAGGGGCGACGCCGTCCGGCCGCCCCGCCGGGTTAATGTGCGGACCCGTGCGCAGTAAGAACTACGGAAACGACGTGCTCGCCGGCGACTGGCGCAGGCCCCGCAAGGGCCAGATCCCCGAGGTCCCGGCCGAACCCGGGCTGGTCGCGGAGGACCCCGACAGCGGCTTCTGCGGCGCCGTGGTCGGCTGCGACAAGTTCGGCGTCACCCTGGAGGACCGGTTCGGCAAGCGCCGCGTCTTCCCGCTCACCAAGGCCGGCTTCCTGATCGACGGCAAGCCGGTCACGCTGGTCAGGCCGGCCGCCGAGCCGGCGGGGCCGGCGCGGTCGGCGTCTGGCTCCATCGCCGTCCGGGGCCTGCGCGCCCAGGTGGCCAAGGAGAGCCGCATCTACGTGGAGGGCCTCCACGACGCCGAGCTGGTCGAGAAGATCTGGGGCCACGACCTGCGCGTGGAGGGCGTCGTCGTGGAGTACCTCGAAGGCGTCGACGACCTGCCCGCCATCGTCGAGGAGTTCGGTCCGGACCCGGACCGCCGCCTCGGCGTCCTCGTCGACCACCTGGTGGAGGGCTCCAAGGAGTCCCGGATCGCCGCCCAGGTGTCGTCGCCGCACGTCCTGGTCACCGGGCACCCGTTCATCGACATCTGGGAGGCGGTCAAACCCGCCGCCGTCGGCATCCGCGCCTGGCCCCGCATCCCGCGCGGCGTCCCCTGGAAGGAGGGCGTCATCGCCGAACTCGGCTGGGGCGACAACACCGGCGCCGCCTGGAAACGGATCCTGAACTCGGTGAACACCTACACCGACCTGGAACCCGCCCTCCTGGGCCGCGTGGAGGAGCTCATCGACTTCGTCACGGCCTAGGTCAGGTCTCGGATCAAGGCGTCGGCCAGGAGACGGCCCTTGAGGGTCAGGACGGCTCGGCCCTCGTCGTAGGGGGCCGGCTCTAGCAGGCCCTCGTCTATGGCTCTGCGGACGGGCTTGTCGTCCAGGAGATCTGTGGGGCAGCCCTGGGAGAGGCGCAGTTCGAGCATGATGCGCTCGATGTGGCGATCTTCGTCGGTCAGGATCTCCCTGGCGTGGGCGGGCGTGGTGCCCTCGGCCAGGCGGGAGGCGTAGGCGGCGGGGTGCTTGACGTTCCACCAGCGGGTCCCGCCGACGTGGCTGTGCGCCCCGGGGCCGACGCCCCACCAGTCGGCGCCCGTCCAGTAGAGCATGTTGTGGCGGCAGGCGGCGGACGGGTCGGCGGCCCAGTTGGAGATCTCGTACCAGCGCAGGCCGCGGGCGCCGAGCATCTCGTCGGCGATGAGGTAGCGGTCGGCCATGGCGTCGTCGTCGGGGGCCGTGAGTTCGCCGCGCCGCACCTGCGCGGCCAGGCGGGTGCCCTCCTCGACGATGAGCGCGTAGGCCGAGACGTGGTCGGGCTCGCAGGCCAGGGCGGCCTCCAGGGAGGCCCTCCAGTCGTCGTCGGATTCGCCTGGCGTGCCGTAGATCAGGTCGAGGTTGATGTGCTCGAAGCCCGCCTTGCGCGTCCAGTCGACGACTTGCGGGACGCGTCCGGGAGTGTGCGTGCGCTCCAGGACGGCCAGGACGTGCTCGCGTGCGCTCTGCATGCCGTACGAGATCCGGGTGAATCCGGCTTCGCGGAGCCTGGCCACGTAGGACTCGTCCACCGACTCGGGGTTCGCCTCAGTAGTGACCTCCGCGCCCTTGGCGAGCCCGAACTCGGTGTCGATGGCGGCCAGGACGCGGCCCAGATCGTCCGGCGGGAGGAGGGTCGGGGTGCCGCCGCCCACGAAGACCGTGTCCACCGCGAGGTCGATGTCCCCCAGGACGCGCCGCGCCATGCGGACCTCGCTGATCGCGGTGTCGGCGTAGGTGTCGCGGCTCGCGCCGGGGCCCAGTTCCGTCGCCGTGTAGGTGTTGAAGTCGCAGTAGCCGCACCGCGTCACGCAGAAGGGCACGTGGACGTAGAAGGCGAAGGGGCGGTCTCCCAGACCGGTCAGCGCGCTGCCGGGGAGCGCGCCGTCGGCCGGTACGGGGTCTCCGTCGGGAAGAGTCGAGGGCACCGTTCCAGTCTGCCCCGCCCGGCCCCCTGCTCGGGACCGCCGCGGCCTCCCGCCGGCGGTTCAGGCCTCGTCGAGCTTCGCGCGGAGCCAGTCGGGGATGTGGGCGTCCGTGCGGGGGAAGCGGTCGAGGTCGAGGGCGTAGGCGGACGGGGTGAGGGGCGGGGTGAAGTCCGGCTCCCCGTCGTAGTCGAACTCGGCGCTGAACCGGCCCGAGCGCTCGATCTGGAGGCGCGCGGTGAACCAGGCGCCCTTGCCGGCGCGGTACATGACGCGGCGCAGCTCGTCCATCCGGCCGATGGCCTGCCCCGGCGGGATGGCGGTGCGGCGGCCGCCATCGGCGTCCTCGACCTCGAACGAGGCGCTGTCGATGCCGACGGTCGCGCGGAACTCGAAGTCCAGCCGCTCCCAGCCGTCGGGGGCGGCGGAGCGCAGCGCGCGGACGGCGCCGTTCACCGTCTCCCGCTCCTTCGCGGAACGCAGAACCTGCTCGGGGTGGGTCACGCTACCTCCGGGAGGTCGGGTCGGGACCGTCTGGCCGCTGCCTCCGACCGTACCGACCTGAGCGCCGAGGTCGAGCAACCCCCGCCGTGTCGTCCGGAAACCGGCCGCCGGACGGCCGGAATGGAGCGTGCCGACCCTCTTGGGCGGATAGTGTCGTCGTGATGGTGGACGAGGGCGGGACGGAGCGGGGACGCGCACCGGCGCGGGTGCTGCTGCTGGGCGAGCCGGACGGCTGGCACTGCGTGGTGGTCGACGGCGCGGGCGGCGAGAAGCGTGCGGACTTTCCCGGCGCGGGGACCCGCTGGTCGACGGGCGGGCGCGCCGACCCCGAGCCGCCGTGGTGGCACCGCAGGCTGGCCGAGACGGCCGAGGGGCTGCGGGAGGCGGTCGCCGAGCGGCTGACCGACGCCACGTTCCGGACCCTCGGCGTCGAGGCCGTGATCACCTGGTTCGCGGTGGACGAGCCGGTCGCCTGGGAGGGCCTCGTCACGCTGCGGGAGGCCGACCCCGCGCGGTTCCCCGGGCGCGTCGCGCCGTTCGTGATCACGCTGGAGCCGGGCCGCGGGGCGCTGCTGCCGGACGCGAGCCTGCTGTTCTCCACGCAGGCCCCCGACGCCTGGACGACGCTCGCCGCGGTCGCCGAGCGCTGCGGCACCCGCCCGCCGAAGGCGTCGCTGCTGTGCGGCTGGGCCGACCACCGCAGCGTGCGGGTGGGGCGCGGGTCGCTGGCCCTGTCCACCGACCGGGGCGAGGACGGCGTGGAGCGGCTCGCCGAGATCTGCGGGACGCGCTCGCCGGGCTGGAGCGGCAACCCGGAGATGCGGTTCCGCCTCGACGGCGTCGACCTGCTCGACGAGCCCGCCGGCGACGTGGTCGCGCTGCTGCGGGAACTGGGGCACGAGGTGGTGCGGCGGGGCCGCACGGTCCGGCTGGCGGACTCGGGCCTCACCCTCTACGGGCCCGACCGGCCGGGCGACGCGGAGCGGTTCACGGCCGTGTCGCTGCAGCCGCCGGCCGCGCTCGCCGCGCTCCGCACCCTGCACCGCAGCCGCGCCTGACGCTCACGAAGCCGACGCCCACGGGCTATCGCACCGTCACCCGAACGCGATCCGGCGGCCGTAGGTTCCCCGATCATGAGAAGCCGTGCGCGCCATGCCGTGCTCGCCGTGACCGGCGCCGCCCTCGCGGGCGCTCCCCTCGCCCTCACCGCGGTCCCCGCCCACGCCGCCGCTGACCCGATCACCGTCGAGCGCGGCGGTCCCACCAGGTCGTTCCCGTTCACCGCCGGGCGCGGCGGGGAGGCCGTGATCTCCTTCTCCGCGTCCGCGCCCGGCGTCTCGTGGGTGCGCAGGGGCGCCGAGTCCGCGGTCGTGGCGATCGCGGTGGACGGACGCCATGTGACCGACCTCGTCGTCCCCTCGTCCGACCCGATCCCCCGGACCCTCGGTCTCGGACATGTCGGGAAAGGGCGCCACAAGGTGACGCTGCGCTTCGCGAAGGGCAGCGCGGCGGCGGCCCGCAGCGTCACGCTCCGGGACGCCGGAGTCCGGGTGACGGACGCGGTCGCGCTGCGGCACGCACCGATCGTCGTCGGGCGGACGGGCTGGCCCTTCGGCGACCCTTACCAGAACGCCACCACCGACACCCCGCTGGTGGCCTGGCATGAGACGCGGGCGGCCGCCACCCCGGGGCACCGTGTCATCGAGTACTCGCTCGTGTGGAGCAACGAGGACGGCGGCACCGACACGCCCGCGCTCATGGCCCGCTGGGGCCGCACCACCGACATCGAGTGGGTCTACCGCGTCGAGGTGGACGCGTCCGGGAACCGGGTGGCCGGAACCGCCGTCTACCAGGCGCCCCTGCACCTCACGCTCAAGTTCACCGGGCGGTACGAGGGCGACCACCCGGTGCTGCAGACCTGCACGTCCAACAACAACATGTGCGACGTGATCTCCCCGGAGCCGCCGCTGCGCTTCCTCCTGGACGCCTCCGCGACCCGGCCGGACGGGCGCGCCCGCGAGATCGTCATGGACCGCGAGCCGTGGACGTACCGCGTCGCGGCCCAGGAGATGGTCCGGGAGGGGAAGATCGAGAAGCCGTCCTATCCGGCGACGCGGGAGGTCGGCGACCAGCGCTCCTACCTGTTCGTGGAGTTCGCCAAGACCACGGGTGCGGCGACGGCCGGCTGGGGCTCGGTGCCGGGCGTGGCGCTGGGGGTCAGGTTGAAGGCCGACCCGTCCACGCTGTACTGGTCCGACCACGGCGAGCCGACCTGGTCGATCGACCGTGACGGCGCCGTCGCCACCACCGTCGAACTGCCGCAGGGAACGAAGGTCTCCGACATCGCGGGCATCGAGGCGCTGCGCCGTCCGACGGGGTTCGGCGACAATGGCGCGCCGGCCACGGTCACGTCCATCAACCGGGGGTTCTTCCTGGACGAGTCGTACCTGCCGCAGCCGTCGTCCATCGCCTGGACGGGCTCGGTCACGCTCACGCAGGCGAGTCCGTCCGCCATCATCTGGCGGCCGTGACCCCGCTTGTGGCGGCCCGTGGCGCGAAACGGCCACGGGCCTGGCGGATCGACGGAACCCGTCCGAACTTCTCGCGCGTCGAAGGAGTCGTACACTTCGCGCAATAGCTCGCACGGCGAACGCGCAGCGAACTAGAGGAGAGGACGTCCGACATGGCCTACGGGCCTCCCCCGTCGCCCGGCCAAGGGCAGCAGCCTGGATGGCAGGCGCAGCCGCAGCAGCAGTCCCCGTGGCAGCAGCCCGGGAACATGTGGCAGCAACCCCAGCAGCCCCAGCAGCAGCCCGGGGCGGCCTGGCAGCAGCCTCAGCAGCCTCAGCAGCAGGGCGGGGGCACCTCCCAGATGCCCGGCCACTACGGGCCCGTCAGCGACGACGACCGGACGTGGTCGCTGATGGCGTACGTGGGGCAGTTCCTCGTCGGCGCGGTCGCACCGGCCATCGTCTACTTCGGCAAGGCGGGGTCGCCGTTCGTCCGCCGGCACGCCGCGCAGGGCCTCAACATGGGCATCGCGGCGATCGCCGTGTGGTTCGTGTTCGGCCTGCTGTCGCTGGCCCTCGAGGTCCTCGTCTGGGTGCCGCTGCTGTTCACGGCCGCCGTGATGTTCTTCCTCGTCTACGCGGGACGGGCCGCCAACCGCGGCGAGTTCCGTCGCGTCCCCGCCGTGGTGGCGTGGCCCATCCTGAAGTAGCGGTCCCTCAGGGGACTACTTCTTGCCCTTGTCGGCGTCGCCGCCGCCACCGGTGGAGAGGGCGGCGACGAAGGCCTCCTGCGGGACGTCCACCCGCCCGATGGTCTTCATCCGCTTCTTGCCCTCCTTCTGCTTCTCCAGCAGCTTGCGCTTGCGGGAGATGTCGCCGCCGTAGCACTTGGCGAGGACGTCCTTGCGGATGGCGCGGATGTTCTCCCGGGCGATGATGCGGGCGCCGATCGCGGCCTGGATGGGCACCTCGTACTGCTGCCTCGGGATGAGCTCCTTCAGCTTGGACGTCATCATCAGCCCGTACTCGCGGGACTTGTCCTTGTGCACGATCTGGCTGAACGCGTCCACCGACTCGCCCTGCAGCAGGATGTCGACCTTCACGAGGTCGGACTCCTGCTCGCCGCTGGGCTCGTAGTCGAGCGAGGCGTACCCGCGGGTCCGCGACTTCAGCTGGTCGAAGAAGTCGAAGATGATCTCGGCGAGCGGCAGCGTGTAGCGGATCTCGACGCGGTCCTCCGAGAGGTAGTCCATGCCGAGCAGCACGCCGCGGCGGCCCTGGCACAGCTCCATGATCGCGCCGATGTGCTCGGACGGCGACAGCAGCGTCGCCTTCACCACCGGCTCGTACACGGTGCCGATCTTGCCCTCGGGGAACTCGCTGGGGTTGGTGACGATGTGCTCCGTCCCGTCCTCCATGACGACCCGGTACACGACGTTCGGGGCGGTGGAGATCAGCGACAGGTTGAACTCGCGCTCCAGCCGCTCGCGGACGATCTCCATGTGCAGCAGGCCGAGGAACCCGCAGCGGAAGCCGAACCCGAGCGCCGCCGACGTCTCCGGCTCGTAGACCAGCGCGGCGTCGTTCAGCCGCAGCTTGTCGAGCGCGTCCCGCAGCTCGGGGTACTGGTCGCCGTCCACCGGGTACAGGCCGGAGAACACCATCGGCTTCGGGTCGCGGTAGCCGCCGAGCGCCTCGCCGGCCGGCCGGGACGCGCCGGTCACGGTGTCGCCGACCCGCGCCTGCCGGACGTCCTTCACCCCGGTGATCAGGTAGCCGACCTCGCCGACGCCGAGGCCCTGCACGGGCTTCGGCTCCGGGGCGATCACGCCGACCTCCAGGGTCTCGTGCGCGGCCCCGGTCGACATCATCAGGCTCTTCTCGCGGCGGGACAGCCGGCCGTCGATGATCCGGACATAGGTGACGACGCCCCGGTAGGTGTCGTACACCGAGTCGAAGATCAGCGCGCGGGCCGGGCCGTCCGGGTCGCCGACCGGCGCCGGCACCTCGGCGACGATCTTGTCGAGCAGCTCGCGGACGCCCTCGCCGGTCTTGCCCGACACGCGCAGCACGTCCGACGGGTCGCAGCCGATGATCCCGGCCAGCTCCTCGGCGTACTTGTCCGGCTGCGCCGCCGGCAGGTCGATCTTGTTCAGCACCGGGATGAGGTGCAGGTCGGCCTCGAGCGCCAGGTACAGGTTCGCCAGCGTCTGCGCCTCGATGCCCTGCGCCGCGTCCACCAGCAGGACCGCGCCCTCGCACGCCGCGAGCGACCGCGACACCTCGTAGGAGAAGTCGACGTGCCCGGGGGTGTCGATCAGGTTGAGGACGTGGTCGGTGCCGCCGGACGTCCAGGGCAGCCGGACGGCCTGGCTCTTGATCGTGATGCCGCGCTCACGCTCGATGTCCATGCGGTCGAGGTACTGGGCGCGCATCTGGCGCTCCTCGACCACACCCGTCAGCTGCAGCATCCGGTCCGCGAGGGTCGACTTGCCATGGTCGATGTGCGCGATGATGCAGAAGTTGCGGATGATCGCGGGATCGGTCTTGTCGGGCTGAGGCGCTGGCACCGGGGTCCGTTCGCAAAACTCACTGGTGGGCATGGATATGTGTGCTTCCATAGTCCCATGCCGTGCGCGGTGCTCCGTGCACGGCCCGGTTTGGGGCGGGCCCCGCTGATTGGTAGGCTGTGCGACTGCGTGTGGCGTAGCGTCGTGCCCCGGGGGCACCGTCCCGCCCCCGTTCAGACATTCCGTTGGAGCCTGCCGGTGAGCAGGCGTGGATCGCTACCAAGCTGAGGCACTACGACGTGGCTAACATCAAGTCCCAGATCAAGCGCAACAAGCAGAACGAGAAGGCCCGCCTGCGCAACAAGGCCGTCAAGTCGGAGCTGAAGACGGCGATCCGCAAGTTCCGTGAGGCCGCCGAGGCCGGCAACGTGGACGACGCGGTCGCCGCGCAGCGCACCGCCGCCCGCAAGCTGGACAAGGCCGTCAGCAAGGGCGTCATCCACAAGAACCAGGCCGCCAACCGCAAGTCGGCGATCGCCAAGCAGGCCGCCGCCCTGCAGGCCAAGTAAGCGCCGCACGCCCGGGGCCGGCCTCGCGCGCCGGCCCCGACGCATGTCCGGAGCCCCGCCCATGGACGAACGCCGCGTGGTGAAGATCTCGAAGTATCTCGCCAAGCACCTGCGGCACCGCCCCGAGCGGATCGGCCTCACCCTCTCGCCGGAGGGCTGGGCGGACGTCACCGACCTGCTCGCCGCCGCGTCGCGGCACGGCTTCGCGTTGACCCGCTCCGAACTGGAGCACGTGGTCGACGTCAACGACAAGAAGCGCTACGAAATGGACGGGGACCGGATACGGGCCGTCCAGGGCCATTCGGTCCCGGTCGAGCTCGACCTACCGCCGGTGGACCCGCCGGAGTTCCTGTACCACGGCACCGTCCGGCATTCCGTGGACGCCATCCTGCGCGAGGGGCTGCTGCCGATGGGGCGACACGACGTCCACCTCTCCCCCGACCGCGAGACGGCCCGGCGCGTCGGCGCCCGCCGCGGCCGGCCGGTCGTCCTCACGGTCGAATCCGGGCGGATGGCCGCCGGCGGGCACGACTTCCGGGTCAGCGCGAACGGGGTGTGGCTGGCCGCCCGCGTCCCGCCGGAATATCTGCGCGAATGATCTCCGCGGCCCGCCAGTCGGGCACGTGCCGCACCCATTCGGGTCCTTTCTCCGGCCCGAACAGATACCGGTAGGGGACGATCTCCCGGATGGCCCGATGCACGTCCAGCCGGTCATCGATCATGTGCGTGATGCCGAGTTCCGCGCAGTGCGCCGCCTTTTCCGCCCGCTTCCGGCAGAACCGGACGTTCTCTTCGGGCAGCCCCGTCCTGGCGTAGAAGTCGTGATGGCCGAGCCACGCCAGTGTCCTTTTCCGTATGCGGTCGCCGCATTTGGAAATGATCCAGGCCCGCCCTTCGAAGGCTTCGACAAGCCCGGGCAGCACGTCGTAGACGCCTTCGGTAGCGGGCGACGCGAGGGCCTCCTCGAAGCTCCCGTCCAGGAACACGGTGTCGTCGTCGCCAGGCGCCAGAAGGCCGCCGTGGATGACCCGGCCGAAGTCAACGCCGAGCCGAGGTTCAATGTCCATGCCTCAACTCTCGGACGTCCATGACTAAAGCAGAACTATCAACAACAGGCTTCGCTATAGTTTCTGCCTATGGACCTGAGCCGCCTGTCCACGGACGCGCTCGCCTCGTTCGCCGTCTTCGCCGACCACCTGAACTTCACCCGCGCCGCCGCCGAACTGCACATCTCGCAGCCCGCCCTCCACGTGAAGGTGCGGAAGCTCTCCGAAACCATCGGCCGCCCCCTCTACACCAGGCAGGGCCGCCGCCTGGCCCTCACCCCCGCCGGCGAGCGGGTCGCCAGGTTCGCCCGCGACCTCGACGCCCGCATGACGACGTTCCTCGCGGATGTCGGAGGCGCCGCCGCGTCCCGCGTCCCCGTCCTCGCGGCCGGGGAGGGCGCCTACCTGTACCTGCTCGGCGGGGCCGTCCACCCCGGCGTCCGGCTGATCAACGGCGACCGCGCCCGCACCCTCACCGCCGTCCGCACCGGCCGCGCCGACGTCGGCGTCGCCGTCCTGGACGTCCTGCCGACCGACGTACAGACCGAGCTCCTCGCCTCCTACCCGCAGACCCTCGTCATGCCGGACGACCACCCCCTGGCCGCGAAACCGCGCCTCACGCTCACCGACCTCGCGGACACCGCCCTGATCGTCCCGCCCCCGACCGGCCCGCACCGCATCACCCTCGAACGCGCGCTGCGCGCCGCCGAGGTGCCCTGGTCGCTCGCGGTCGAGGCCGAGGGGTGGCCGCTGATGCTGCACTTCGCGTCCCTGCGCATCGGCCTCGCCGTCGTGAACGGCTGCGTGCCTCCTCCACCCGGCATGACCGCCCGCGAGATCATCGATCTTCCGGCCGTTCCCTACTACACTCTGCACTTGCCGGGCCGTAGCGACGACCCCCCGGTCACCGATCTGCTGACCGCCGTCCGCACCGCCGTGAGGAGCACGCCGTGCACTTCGAGATCTCCGTCGACATCGACGCCTCCCCCGAAACCGTCTGGAGCCTCCTGACGGACGTCGAAAGCTGGCCCGACATGACGGACTCGATCGACCGCGTCGAACTCCTCGACAAGCCGTTCGCTCTGTCCAGCCGGTCACGCGTCCACCAGCCGAAGATCCCCGCCGCCATCTGGACGGTCACCGACCTCAAGGAGAACGAGTCCTTCACCTGGGAATCCCGCTCCCCCGGCGTGACCACCACCGCGACCCACGCGATGACCTCCACCGAGAACGGCGTCACCGTCCACCTGACCCTCGACCAAAAGGGCCCCCTGGCCGGCCTGTTCTCCCTCCTCACAGGCCGCCTGACCCGCCGCTACGTGACAATGGAGGCCAACGGCCTGAAGGCCAAAGCCGAAGCGTGACCCGGCCGGCCTCGGCACAACCAGACGCCCTTGTCTCCGCCGGGCGGTCTCATCGACACCTCTCCTGGACGCAACCAAGGCGGCGGCCCGGCGCCGGACGGGCGGACGGCCCAACCGACAGGGGCGACGGTCAGCCCTCTCGGACGGCGGGCATTCCGTAGCGTTCCTGGTCGGACGGCCGCGGGCCCTCGGGGCCGTCCCGGCCGAGGCGCATCATCCGCGAGATCCGCACCGTGCGGAACCTGCGCCCGAGCGCGGCGAACTCGTACCCGTCCGTGGCCGTGATCTCCTCCGCGGCCCGCTCCCACTCGGCGAGTTCCGCCTCCGAGGCGGGACTCCCCTGGTGGAGGCGGAGCAGCGGCATCAGCCGGGTGAAGTGCGCCGCCAGGTTGCCGCGCGCCTCGACGGGCCCGTCGCCCCCGGTGAGCGGCTGCCAGGCCCCGTCCTCCTTGATCTCCACGACGGTGAAGGTCGGCGGCAGCAGGATCACTCCCGGATGCGACCGGATCGCATGGGCGGCCTCGGCCTGGACGATGTCCGGGACGGTGCCGGGCAGGGGCCGGAACTCCACCAGGTTCAGCCTCAACTGCGTCTCCCAGTGCCCGGCGGGCGCCAGCGGCTCGATGGGGTGGTCGCGCAGCAGTACCGGCCCGCCCGGATCGGTGTCGGTGGACCTCGGCGGCTCCATCGCACCGCCGCCGATCAGCGTGAACCGCTCGATCCGGATCACCCGGTAGCGCCGCTCGCCGATCTCCCACTCGTCCTTCGCGAGCTGGTCGCCCTCCTCGGGATCCAGCCGCCCGGCGGCGTCCGCCATCGCGCGCGCCAGCTCCGGGGCGGGCCTCTCCTCATCCGCGCTCCGGCGCAGATGCGCGGCCAGGCTCCGCCGCGCGCCCTCGGGATCGGACGCGCCGACGCTCCCGATGCGCCACCTCGTCCCGCTCTGCACCGCGAACCCGAAATCGGGGGACCCGGCGGGGAAGAGCTTGGGATACTCCCGGATCCGCTCGCCGAGTTCCCTGTCCCGCACCGCCGCGACCGGATCGATATCGGCGACCAGGTCGATGCGGTCGTACCCGTGCATCAGGGGGAAGTTCACACCCCATCATCGTCACAGAAGCGATCCGTCCGCACACGTTTCGTGAAACTCACCTCGGCATCCCCCGCGAACGTCGACGGCCAGGCAGCCGTGCCGACGAAGTTCTGCGGCGCGGCCGGTGTCAGCCCCGGGCGGCGACGATGGTGGCGACCGTCTTCTCCAGCGCGTAGGCGGGATCGGCGGCGCCGCCCTTGACCGCCTCGTCCGCCTCGGCGACGGCGGTGAGCGCTCGCGCGACTCCGTCCCCGGACCAGCCCCGCAGCTGCTTCTGCACCCGCTCGATCTTCCACGGCGGCATGCCCAGCTCCTTCGCCAGCGCCGCGCCCCGAGCGCCCCTCGGCGCCCCGCCGACCTTCGCCAGCCCTCGCACGCCCTGCGCGAGCGCGCTGACGATCAGCACCGGCGCGACCCCCGTGGCGAGCGCCCACCGCAGCTGCTCCAGCGCCTCGGCGAGCTGCCCCTCGATGGCCTTGTCCGCCACCGTGAACCCGCTGACCTCCGCGCGCCCGCGGTAGTACCGGGCGATGGCGGCGTCGTCGACCTTCCCCCCAGTGTCCGCGACCAGCTGGCTGCACGCCGCCGCCAGCTCCCGCAGGTCGTTCCCCACCGCGTCGATCAGCCCCCGCGCGCCATCGGCCGAGATCTTCCCGCCAGCCCGGCGGATCTCGGTCCGCACGAAGTCGACCCGCTCCCCCACCTTGGTGACCTTGGGGCACGAGATCTTGCGCGCCTTGAGCTTGGTGAGCCCGTCCACCAGCGCCTTGCCCTTGGCCCCACCCGGGTGGACGGCCACGAGCACCACTTCGTCCGCCGGATTCTTGGCGTACCTGAGCACCTCGGCGGTCAGGTCCTTCCCCAGATCCTGCGCCGACCGGATCACGAGCACCTTCCCGCCACCGAACAGCGACGGCGACGTCAGCTCGGAGATCCGCCCGGGCTCCAGTCCGCCGGGCGCAAGATCAATGACCTCCGCCTCCGGATCCCCCGCCCGCACGGACGCGACGACCTCCCCGATCGCCCGCTCCGCGAGCAACTCCTCGTCCCCGACGACCAGCACAATGGGCTCAACCGACACCCCAGCAGCATGCCACGCCCCACCCCGTCCCCGAACCCGCCCGACACAACCACGCCCCTCCCAAAGCTCCCGCAGCAAAGCAGAAGAGACCATCCCAACCAAGCCGCCACCACGATGAGGCGACCGATCCGCGGAGGCCGTCACCGACCTGACGACCAATCCGCGGAGGCGCCGGCACGGATTTGCCCACCTCGCGCGACCGGTAGCCAGCGCACCCCTCTGATCTGGGCAAACCCTGGAGGCCACCCACCATGCCCTGACTGGCCTATGGGGGCGGGACGACGGGTATCGGGGCGTGCGATGGGGTTCGAGGCCGCCTGTTCGGGCCGCGTCCCTTCGTGGTCAGTGGCGGGGGACGGCTGCGATGCCGGTGGCGGTGCGGACTATGGCTATGTCTCCTTCCTTGTCGGTGCGGTGGACTTGGGTGTGGAGGCGGCGGAGGAGGGTGACGGTCGCGGGCGACGGGTGGCCGTAGTCGTTGTCTTCGCCCACGGAGATCAAGGAGATGGACGCGTGGGCGGCGGCGAGGAAGCGAGGGTCCTGGCTGGGAGAGCCGTGATGCGGGACCTTGAGGACTTGGACGTGCGGGACGGTCGCCTCCAGGGCACGTTGGGCCTCCGTTTCGATGTCTCCTGCGAGGAGTGCGCTGAAGCCCGGTTTTCGGGCGACGAGGACGACGCTGGCGTTGTTGATCGTGGTGCCGTCATCGCTTGGTGAGAGGGCGGGCGCGGCACTGAGGGGGGCGAGGATGGTGAGAGTCAGGTCGCCCACGGTCCATTTCTGGCCCGGTTCGGCGCGAAGGGACTGGAGCCCTGATGTGTAGCGTGCCTCGCGCCCCGAAGTGAGGGGTGTCGTGAGCACCTCGTGGACCGTGCGGTGGTGGCGGACGCCGGACGTGCCGTTGATGTGGTCGGCGTGCGGGTGGGTCAGGATCAGGAGCGGGACGTCCGTCACGTGGAGGCGCCGCAGGCAGCGGTCGACAGGGCCTGGCTCCGGGCCCGTGTCGACCACGACGGCCTGGCCCGGACCGGCGGCCAGCACCAGAGCGTCGCCCTGGCCCACGTCGCAGGCGACCATCTGCCATCCGGGCGGCGGCCAGCCGGGGGCCATCACGCGTAGGGCGATCACGGCGATCAGCACGCCGGTCATGGCCGCGGCGGCGATCAGGCGGAGGCGGCGGCTGCGCAGGATCAGGACCGCGACCGCGGCTGCCGCCAGGAGCGTCGCGGCGCCGAAGGTTCCGCCGGTCCAAGGGAGGGTCGCGTAGGGTAGCGCCGCGGCCGTGCGGGCCACCCGGATGATCCAGCCGACGGCCAGGCCGGCGGGCCACACGACCAGCCGGGCGAGAGGCAGCGAGACGAGGGCGGTCACGGCGCCGAGGGCTCCGAGGAGGGTCGCGGGTGCGACGGCGGGCGCGGCCAGCAGGTTCGCGAAGACGGAGACGACGCCCACCTCGCCGGAGAGCATCACCAGGACGGGCGCCACGGCGACCTCGGCGGCCGCCGTGACGGCGAGGGCATCGGCGATGGGGCCCGGCAGCCGGCGCCCGAGGCGTTCCCGCCACGGCGGGGCCAGGACCAGCAACCCGGCCGTAGCGAGTACCGAGAGCGCGAAGCCGTAGGAGCGCGCCAACTCGGGGTCGATCAGGACGAGGAGGAGGACGGCCGCGGCCAGCGCAGGGAGCCCTTGGCGCTCCCTGCCGGTGAGCAGCGCCAGCAGGCCGATCATGCCCATGACCGCCGCCCGCAGGACGCTCGGTTCCGGCCGTGCGACGACGACGAAGGCCAGTACCGCGAGGACGGCCACGGGCGGGGCGCGGCGGCGGCCGAGGCCCGCGAGGCGGCACAGCCCGAGGACCGCGCCGACGACGATCGCCAGGTTCGCGCCGGACACGACGAGGAGATGGGTGAGCCCGGCGGTGCGGAAGTCCTCTGCGAGAGCGGGGTCGAGGCGGGAGGTGTCGCCGACGACCATGCCGGGCAGGACGCCGCGCCGGTCGGGCGGCAGCCCGTCCACCGCCGCCCGCAGCCTGGCCCGCACGTGCTCGGCGGCGCGCTGCGGCGCGGACGGCGGACCGAGGACGGCGGGCGGCCCCCGGACGATCACCACCGCGGACAGCAGACCGCCGCCCCTGGGCGGGACGAACCGGCCGCGCAACCGCACCCGCTGGCTGGGAACGAGGCGCAGCCAGCGAGGGTCGCCCGCGATGAGCAGCACCGGGACGCGCACCTTCACCCGCCGCACCGCCTCCGCCCGCGCCCGGACGGTGATCACCCGCCGGGCATGACCCGGCTTCGCCTGCGGGTCACCGGTCACCACCGCCTCGGCCGTCGCGAACCGCCCGCCGCGCGCCAGCTCGTGCACGGGCCCGCCGCCCACGGCCGTCACGCGAAGCGCCACGCCGCACGCCGACGCCGCCGCACACGCCAACACGACCCCGACGACAACCCGCCGCCCTGCCGCTGCGTACCCGCCGCAGCCGCGACGGCGTCGCCCGCCGGAGTCCCCACACTGTCCACACGAACTCGCTATCCCCGACCGTCCAAGCCACGCGAGGACCACAAGCAACGCCGCTCCCCCACGTCCCGCCCGCCATCCGGCAGCGGGGCCGCCATGGCGGCGCGCACCGGAGTCTGCGCCCGCGCCACGCGCGCTCGACCCACCAAGCCACCAGAGAACCGGACGTGCTCCCCCGCGTCCTGTCCGCTGGCCTTTGTGATCGTGCGGCGGGCCCTCGGGCGCTTTGCGGTCGTGATGCTGCGCTGTCGTCCAACTGGGGGGCGGTGCGGTGGCGCTCCTTCCATCGGGACCATCACGTACAGGAGCCGTGCCGTGTTGCGAGGCGGCGTCGCTCGGCTCTTCGGGCCGGGCGCGCGGGGCCGGCGGCACCTGGGACGCCGGGGAGCCGTCCATTTCGTTAGAGCCGCCACGTGCGGAAGGCTCGGTGCGGGGACCCGCGGTGCCGCGCACGTCGCGGGAGCAGCGCGGCGGGAACGGCGTGTCGGACGGCGGGGTGCTACCTGGCTCGTTGTGGCGCGCGGTGTGGGGTTGGGCGGTGTCGTTCGGGTCGTGTAGTGGGTGACGACGCGGGGTTAGTAGGTAGAGGGACGTCAGGGCTGCTGTGGCGGCTAACGCGTAGGTGACTTGCGGGGGAAGGGACAGGGTTGTGGCGGCCGTTAGCCAGGTCGCTAGGGCCGGGGCCAGTAGGCGGATGTCGTGGGTCATACGCGTACCAGGGGTTTCAGGTCGGCGAAGCGGTGGGCGCCTATGCCGCTGACCTCCTGGAGTTGGTCGACCGAGCGGAAGCCGCCGTGCTGGGTGCGGTAGGCGACGATGCGCTGGGCGAGGACGGGGCCCACGCCGGGGAGGTCGTCGAGCTGGTCGGCGGTGGCGGTGTTCAGGTCGAGGGGCGTGCCGGGCGCGCCGGGGGCAGATGCGGCGGGGGCCGGCGCCTGGGTGGGGCGCGGGATGCCCACCGGGATCTGCTCGCCGTCGACGAGCTTGCGGGCGAGGTTGAGCGTGCCGGTCTCGGCGCCCCGGCGGACGCCGCCGGCGGCCTTGATCGCCTCCTCGACCCGGGAGCCGGACGGCAGCGTGACCACGCCCGGGTGCTTCACCTTCCCGAGCACGTGGACGACCACCGGGGAGGAGGCCGCCGCCGGGGTCGCGGAGGCGGTGGGGCCGGGGTCGGTGAGCGTCGCGCTCGCCATCGGGGCCGCGGACGCCTGCGGGCGCGGGCGTGCGAGCCACAGGTAGCCGGCCGCGACCAGGGCGGCGACCACGCCGATGAGGACGAGCGTCCGGACGTGGGAGCGTTCGGGCGTCGCGCGTAAGCGGGCCGCCGGCGGCGCGTCGGGCGGCTTCAGCCTCCCCATGAGGGCGTGCAGGCGGTCCTGCGTGTCGGGTCTCATGCCGTCCGACGCTAGGGAGGCCCGCACGGTGCGCGCCGCAGGTCCGGGAACTGTGGATAACTCCGCTCAGCGGCGGCGTGCCGACGGACGCGATCGTGTGCGGCGGTGCTCCACGGCGTCAGAATTCGAGTTCAGAATGGTGCAGCTCCAGCGGGTTCAGCGGACGGTTGGACACGAAGTCGGTCCAGAGCACGTGCGCCCGTCCGTCCCCGTCCACCGCCAGGTCCAGGGGGGCGGGAAGTCCGGCGAAGGAACCGATCGTCGTCCGGTCCCGGGACGTGCACGCCGCGTCCTTGCACCTGATGAGCACAACGGTCGCGTGTTCGGCGTCGTACGTCGCGATCAGTGCCCGGCCGTCCGAGTCGAGGGCGATCGCCGGGGCCGCCTGCCGAACACCGGTCGGGCTCAGGCCGACGCTGTCGGTGGCCGCGCAGGCGGGGGTCCGGCAGCGCAGCAGACGGGCGCTGCCGGTCTGCCGGTCCCGGTAGGTGATGAGCGGGCGGTCGTCGGGCGGGACGGCCACGTCCACGGCGTCCGGCCACCAGGGCGAAACCAGCGAGTCCCCAGGGGTATGGCCCACCAGTTGTGTCTTGCGGCAGGACGTACCGTCGCAGGTGACGATGCTGATCGTGCCGTCGGGCCGACCGAAGACGGCCACCGGCCGCCCGTTCCGGCCGGTGGTGACCGCGACGGCTTTCAGGAACGGCCCCGTCCGCGTTGGCACCTTGTCGGTGAAGAGTGTGTCGGGACGCGTGCAGGGAAGCCGCGTGCAGCGCAGGAGCCGCATCTCACCGACCTCTTCCTGCGGCCGCTCGGCGACGGTGGCGAGCAGCGCCCCGGTCCCCGTCGCGGCCACGTCGACCCCGGCGATCAGGCTCGCGCCGGAGACGGCGATCGCCGGTCCCGTATCGGCGGGGCAGCCCCGGACGGTACAGGTGAGCAGGTGGAGCCCCAGGGGCAGCACGGTCCGGTCGGGGAACCGCCTCGCGTAGCGGAACAGCTCCTTCGCATCATCGGACCGCCAGACGGCGACGAGAAGCGAGCCGCCCGGCGCGGCCGCCGCTCCCATCCGCTGCTCGGCGTAGTCGGGCTCGGACTCCGACTCGCCAATCGTCCGGCATGGCCGGTCGGCGCAAGCCCGCAGGAAGAAGCCCTCATGGCGCCCGGGACTGAGGACGACGGGCACGCCGTCGACCACCTGCACGATGGAGCGTCCCAGCCCGACCTTGCCGTCGACCACCTGGTCCGAGACGGCGGGTGGGCCGTATGAACCCGCGAAGAGGTACCCGCCGTACAGGACGACCGGGATGACCAGGGCGAGCGCGCCGAGCGCCACCGAGCGCGGACGGTTCGCAGAAACGGGCCGTCCGGCGGGCAGACCCGCGGCGGCCTCCGCCAGATCGATGGGCCGGCCGTGCCTCAGCCAGGCGGTGGGGTACCACTGGTTCAACGCGACGATGGCGAGCACCGCGGCTTGGAGGAGGATGGCCAGTGCCGCTACGACGGCCACGAGGACGGGGAACAGGACCACGCGCGCGCCCGAGGACACCGCCCACAGGGCGGCGCCGACCCCTGCGGGCACGGCGAGGGACACGAGGATGTTCCACGAGCTGTATCCGCGCCGGTGGCGGGTAAGGGTCCATGTCCGGGCGAGCGTTCGGAGGGGACCGCCGCGTTCGAGCACCGACAGCGGCCATGCCACCAGCGCCCAGCAGGTCGGCATCGCCGCGACCACGCCGCCGAGCACGCCCGCCCACAGTCTCCCCGTGGCATCGGCCACCAGTACGCCGCCGGCCGCGATGGCCGCCGGCACCAGAAGGGCGAGCACCGCGACGACCGCCGCGCCCGGACGCACCGCCCGCCTCATCGCCGCCCCCGCCGAAACGGGTTTGCCGAGCAGCAGGCCGGCGGCGACCGGCGCCAGGGCCGTGACCGCCAGCGCGTGGACGACCAGCAGCGCGCACAAGGCGATCCGCGCACCGATCAGCGTGCCGCCGTCGGCGTCGCCATAGCCGCGGAAGTCGCCGTTGACGACGTAGCCGCTCGCGTCCGACGTCCGCACCGCGACGACCGCGCACAGCAGATCCGCCGGGACGGCGACGGCGAGCACCGGTGCGGCGGCCTTCAGCAGCCCGCCGCGCAGCAACGCCAGCGACCGCTTCATGACGGGTAATGCCCAGGGGACCGTGACATCCGGGTCTATTTCAGAGCTCGCTGCCGTCTCGGACATACTGCCCTCACCTCCAGCACGGCAGAATGCTGGAGAAGATTCGCGGATGTCCATGGCGAGCGGGCCCAAAAGATCTTTTTCGGAGAGCCGCATCCCCTTCGGTCGTCGGCACCGCACAGAAGATCCGGCGACGGGCTCGGCGCCCACAACACCCCGGGCGACCGGCCACGGCCCGAGTGTCAGAGGTGCGGGGCCACCACCACGCCCAGCATGCCGGGACCCACATGGGCGCCTATGACCGGTCCCACCTCGCCGACGTAGACGTCCTCCACATGGGGGACGCGTTCACGGAGGCGGGCCGCAAGGGTTTCGGCGCGGGACGACGCGAACAGGTGCTGGACGCCCAGGTCGACCCGGCGCTCACCCGCCTCCGCGACGGCGAGTTCCTCCAGCCGGGCAAGCGCGCGCGAGGACGTGCGCACCTTCTCCAGTGGCGCTATCCGTCCATCGGCGATGTCCAGGAGAGGCTTCACCATGAGTGCCGAGCCGAGGAGCGTGGCGGCGGCGCCGATCCGCCCACCTCTCCGCAGATGCTCAAGGGTGTCGACATAGATGAGGGACCGAGTCAGCTCAGCCCGCCGAACCGCAGCCGACGCGGCCGCTTCGGCGGTGCCGCCCGACATGACGGCGGCCGCCGCGGAAAGGGCGGCGAAGCCGAGCCCCATCCCGATGGTGCCGCTGTCGACGACCGTCACGGGCACCGGCGCGTCGCGGGCCGCGAGACGTGCGGCCTCGACCGTCCCGGACAGGGCCGCGGAGAGGTGCACGGAGACGATGTGGCCCGCGCCCGACGAGGCGGCGGCCTTGTAGACCTGCGCGAAGCGCTCCGGTGCCGGACGCGACGTGGTGATGGGCCGCCATTCCTTCAGCGCCTGCGCGGCCTCGGCGGCGCTGATGTCCCCTTCGTCGCGGGTGGCGCCGCCCACGGCGATCTGCAGCGGGACGACGGTCAGCCCGTGCCGTTCGGCGAGCCCGGCCGGGAGGTAGGCGGTGGAATCCGTGACGACCGCGACCGCACTGCCCATGGTGGCGACCCTACCGGCCGCCGGGGCGGGACGTCAGGGCTGGACGGGCACGCCGCCGCGCCAGATGCGCAGCGCCCGCAGCCCGAACGCCCACGCGAACGCGCCCTCGTGGTCGGCGTCCCACAGGACGATGTCGGCGAGCATGCCGGGCGCGAGCGAGCCGCGGTCGCCGACGCGCAGGGCGGCGGCCCCGCCGAGCGTGGCGGCGCGCAGGGCCTCGGTCACGCTGAGCCCGAACATGGCGACCGACAGGCCGATGACGAGCGGCATCGAGGTGATGCCGCACTGCCCGGGGTTGTGGTCGGTGCCGAGCGCGACGGTGACGCCGCGGTCGAGCATCTGCCGGACGGGCGCCGGTGCGCGGCTGCTGTTCAGCGAGCTGCCGGGGCAGACGGTGGCAGTGACGCCGGCGTGCGCGAGGGCCTTGATGTCGTCGTCGTTGGCCTGGGTGAGCAGGTCGGCGGAGGCGCAGCCGACCTCGGCGGCGACCTGCGCGGCGCCGACGCGCTCGTTGGCGCAGGCGTGCATGCGGGCCTTCAGCCCGGCGCGCTTGCCGGTGAGCAGCAGGGCGCGGGCCTCCTCGGCGGTGAAGTGGCCCTCGTCGCAGTAGACGTCGATGGAGTCGGCGCCGGCCACGGCGGCGTCGCCGGCCCACAGCCGGACGGCCTCGATGTAGTCGCGGCGGCGGCCGAAGAACTCGGGCGGCAGGATGTGCGCGGCGAGGAACGTCGCGTGGATGCGCGGCATGGACGGCTCGCCCTCCAGCGACCGTAGCATCCGGATGTCGGCGAGCTCGCCGTCGCGGGTGAGGTGGTAGCCGGTCTTGGCCTCGACGGTGGTGGTGCCGGCGAGGATCCACTGGCGGAGCCGCTCGCGGACGCCGTTGCAGAGCGTCCAGGGGTCGGTCCCCCGGGTGACGGTCACGGTGGAGTTGACGCCGCCGCCCGCCGCGGCGATGGCCGAATGGGACGACCCGCTGGTGCGCATGGCGAGCTCGGCCCACCGGTTGCCCGCGTAGACGGGGTGGGAGTGCGCGTCGATGAGCCCGGGCGTGACGAGGCCGCCGCCGAGGTTCTCGACGTGGTCGACGTCCACGATGTCGTCGATGATGCCGGGGACGCTCTGCGGGAGGTCGGACGCGGGCCCGGCCCAGACGATCCGGTCGTCGTGGATGAGCACCGCGGCGTTGCTGCAGACGTCGGTGCCCGTCCAGAGCCTGCCGATGTTCGTCAACAGCCGTACCGTCATAGGGTCACCGACCTGCGTGGAGGCGTGCGCGCTGCCGCGCGGAATGGCGCTGGGGCGAGCCGTCCGCCCTCGTTCCAGTGTTCGGACCTGCCATGGCCACCTGCTCTCGATCCGAAACACCGACTGGGTGCCGGCGACTCTCCGTGGGAGGGTCGGATGGCCGGACGGCCATCGGCGGCAACGAGACCGGAGATATCGGTTTCGTCACGGTAGTGCACCGAAGGCCCGTCCGACAACCTCTCGTCATTGCGCATCGACCACCATCACCCCGCCCCTAGCCCTTAGACCGTACGGATTTCAACCGGTCCGTCAAGCGGATTGGACAAGCTGTCACCGTTCGGCGACCCCGACGGCCGTCCGGCCGGTTTCGGGCCGTCCACGAACGCGATTTAGGCCACCACAAAACGGCCGACCTCCGGGTTTCCCCGGAGGCCGGTCGAATCGGAGCGGTTCAGGCCGTGGGCGAGGCGGTCTCGTACTGCGCGAGTTCACCGGCGAGCCCGGCCGGCACGCGGGCGTGCAGGACGGTGCCCTCGGCGATGTGCTCCTGCTTGAGCACCTCGCCGCGCTCGTGCATCTGCGCGACCAGGTCGCCGCGCTCGTACGGGACGAGGACGTGGAGTTCGCTCTCCAGGCCCGGCAGGTCGGCCTCGATGGCGGCGCGCAGCTCCTCGATGCCGAACCCGGTGCGGGCGGACACGACGACGCTGTGCGGCTCGCGCCGCTGCAGCCGCGCGATCGCGAGGTCGTCCGCCGCGTCGGCCTTGTTGATGACGATCAGCTCGGGGATCTTGTCGGCGTCGATCTCGCGCAGCACCTCGCGGACGGCGTCGATCTGCGCCTCGGGGTCGGGGTCGGAGCCGTCCACGACGTGCAGGATCAGCCCGGCGTCCGTGACCTCCTCCAGCGTCGACCGGAACGCCTCGACGAGCTGGTGCGGCAGGTGCCGGACGAACCCGACCGTGTCGGCCAGCGTGTAGACGCGGCCGCCGGGCGTCTCGGCGCGCCGGACGGTCGGGTCCAGGGTGGCGAACAGCGCGTTCTCCACCAGGACCCCGGCGCCGGTGAGCCGGTTGAGCAGGGACGACTTGCCGGCGTTGGTGTAGCCGGCGATGGCGACGGCGGGCACGGCGTTGCGGCGCCGCTCGCCGCGCTTGGTGTCGCGCGCCTTGGACATCTCGGCGATCTGCCGGCGCAGCTTGGCCATCCGGGTGCGGATCCGCCGCCGGTCCAGCTCGATCTTGGTCTCGCCGGGGCCGCGGCCGCCGATGCCGACGCCGCCCGCGGCGCGCCCGCCGACCTGCCGGGACAGGTTGCCGCCCCAGCCGCGCAGCCGCGGCAGCAGGTAGTTGAGCTGCGCCAGCTCGACCTGCGCCTTGCCCTCGCGGCTCTTGGCGTGCTGGGCGAAGATGTCGAGGATCAGCGCGGTCCGGTCGATGACCTTGACCTGGACGGTCTCCTCCAGGTGCCGCAGCTGGCTCGGGGCCAGCTCGCCGTCGCAGATGACGGTGTCGGCGCCGGTGGAGATCACGACGTCGCGCAGCTCCGCGGCCTTGCCGGAGCCGATGTAGGTGGCCGGGTCGGGCCGGGACCGGCGCTGGACGAGCCCTTCGAGCACCTCCGAGCCCGCGGTCTCGGCGAGCAGCGCCAGCTCGCGCAGGGAGTTGTCGGCCTCCTCGGCCGTGCCCTCCGTCCAGACGCCCACGAGGACGACCCGCTCCAGCCGCAGGGCGCGGTACTCGACCTCGGTGACGTCGGTCAGCTCGGTGGACAGGCCGGCGACGCGGCGGAGCGCCCGGCGGTCCTCCAGGTCGAGTTCGCCCGTCATGGGCTCGTACTCGAACTCGTCCTGGGCGGTCTCGAACTCGGTCTGGTCTGAAGAGAAAGGTTGAGTCATATGTCCTCGGTAGAACGCCGCCTCGCGGCCGTATCTTCCCGGCGATCGTCTCACGCACCGTCCCCACTGGTCACCCGGTTATCACCATGGTTTCCGCCCTGGGTTGACCTAAGCGCGCGCGGGGAGGTCCTTCGGTGCACCCGCTTTGACCGCGCCTCGTACCGCCGAGTACCGTTCTCCACATAACAGAAGTCGAATTTCACCAGACGAAAGGGCAGGCAGATGGCTGGACTGGAAGGCATCGAGGTCACCGGACCCCTCGGCGATCGGTACGAGGAGATCCTGACCCCCGAGGCGCTCGGCCTGCTCGCCGCCCTCCAGCGCGAGCTGGGCGCCCGCCGCAAGGAGCTGCTGGAGGCCCGCGCCGAGCGCCAGCGCCGGCTCTCGGCGGGCGGGACGCTGGACTTCCTGCCGGAGACCGCGAACGTCCGGGGCGACGACTCCTGGCGCGTCGCCGACCCCGCGCCCGGCCTGGTGGACCGCCGTGTCGAGATCACCGGCCCCACCGACCGGAAGATGACGATCAACGCGCTGAACTCGGGCGCGAAGGTGTGGCTGGCCGACTTCGAGGACGCCAACACCCCGCTGTGGACCAACATGATCGAGGGCCAGCTCAACCTGCGGGACGCCCTCGACCGCACCATCGACTTCACCGACGAGAAGAGCGGCAAGACCTACGCGCTCAAGGCCGACGAGGAGCTCGCGACCATCGTCGTCCGGCCGCGCGGCTGGCACATGGAGGAGAAGCACCTCCTGATCGACGGCGAGCCCATGTCGGGGTCGCTGTTCGACTTCGGCCTGTACTTCTTCCACTCGGCGCGCCGCCAGCTCGCCAAGGGCAAGGGGCCGTACTACTACCTGCCGAAGATGGAGAGCCACCTCGAGGCGCGGCTCTGGAACGACGCGTTCAACCTCGCCCAGGACCACCTGGAGATCCCGCGCGGCACGATCCGCGCGACCGTGCTGATCGAGACGATCCCGGCCGCGTTCGAGATGGAGGAGATCCTCTACGAGCTGCGCGACCACTCGGCGGGCCTGAACGCCGGCCGCTGGGACTACCTCTTCTCCGTCATCAAGAAGTTCCGCGACCGGGGCGCCGAGTTCATCCTCCCCGAGCGCAACGCCATCACGATGACCGCGCCGTTCATGCGCGCCTACACCGAGCTGCTCGTCCGGACGTGCCACAAGCGCGGCGCGCACGCGATCGGCGGCATGGCGGCGTTCATCCCGTCCCGCCGGGACGAGGAGGTCAACAAGGTCGCGCTGGAGAAGGTCCGCGCCGACAAGACCCGCGAGTCCGGCGACGGCTTCGACGGCTCCTGGGTCGCGCACCCCGACCTCGTCCCCGTCTGCCGCGAGGTGTTCGACGGCGTGCTCGGCGACAAGCCGAACCAGCGCGACCGGCTCCGCGAGGACGTGAACGTCTCCGCCGCCGACCTGCTGAACATCAAGGACACCCCCGGCGAGATCACCGAGGCCGGCGTCCGCAACAACATCGACGTGGCGCTGCGCTACCTCGCCACCTGGCTGGACGGCGCCGGCGCGGTCGCGATCCACAACCTGATGGAGGACGCGGCCACCGCCGAGATCTCCCGCTCCCAGGTGTGGCAGTGGATCTACAACGGCGTCTCCACCGCCGAGGGCAAGAAGATCACCAAGGAGTGGGTCGAGCAGCTCCTGGACGAGGAGCTCGGCAAGATCCGCGCCGAGCTGGGCGAGGCCTACAACGAGCCCCGCTACAACCAGGCCGTGACCCTCTTCAAGGAGGTCACCCTGGCCGACGAGTACTCCGAGTTCCTGACCACCCCGGCCTACCAGCAGTTCCCGTAAGCACCCGCGAGCGGCGTCCCGGGCGGCCGGCGCGGCGAGCGCCGGCCGCCCGGGGCGCCCTGTGCCGGGAAACGTTTTCTCGGCTTCCGGCGGGATCTTGCGGCCGGTTCGCGGGCGGGGGATCGTGGAGAGGATGGAGACGATGCTCACGGCGCTCGAGGCCCGGCTCACGGCGATGCTCGGGCCGGACCGGGTGATCACCGATCCGGTGCGGCTGCGCACCTACGAGTGCGACGGCCTCACCAACCACCGGTCGACGCCCGGGATCGTCGTGCTGCCCGACACCGCCGAGCAGGTCGCGGCGATCGTGCGCGAGTGCGCGGCGGCGGGCGTCCCGTACGTGGCGCGCGGGTCGGGGACGGGCCTGTCCGGCGGGGCGCTCCCCCGCGCGGACGGCGTGCTGATCGTCACGTCCCGGATGCGCCGGATCCTGGAGATCGACATCCCCGGCCAGCGGGCCGTGGTGGAGCCCGGCGTGATCAACCTGGACGTGACGCGGGCCGTCCGGCCGTACGGGTACTACTTCGCGCCCGACCCGTCCAGCCAGCAGATCTGCTCGGTCGGCGGGAACGTCGCGGAGAACTCGGGCGGCGCGCACTGCCTGAAGTACGGGTTCACCGCGCACCACGTCCTGGCCTGCGAGGTCGTCACGCCGGACGGCGAGCTGGTCGAGCTGGCGGCGGACGCGCCCGGCTACGACCTGCTCGGCGTGTTCGTGGGGGCCGAGGGCACGCTCGG
Organism: Actinomadura chokoriensis; assembly: GCF_039529475.1. Taxonomy (NCBI): domain Bacteria; kingdom Bacillati; phylum Actinomycetota; class Actinomycetes; order Streptosporangiales; family Thermomonosporaceae; genus Actinomadura; species Actinomadura chokoriensis. Next base: position 135,430 of record NZ_BAAAMW010000013.1, read on the forward strand.
CATCACCACCAAGATCACGGTGCGGCTGACGCGGGTCCCCGAGACCGTGCAGACGCTGCTGGCGGCGTTCGACTCGGTCGAGGCGGGCGGCACGGCGGTGTCGGCGATCATCGGGGCGGGCGTCGTCCCGGCGGCGATCGAGATGATGGACGCCCTCGCCATCGAGGCGGCCGAGGCGGCGGTGCGCTGCGAGTACCCGGCGGGCGCCGCGGCGGTGCTGATCGTGGAGCTGGACGGCCCGGACGCCGAGGTCGCGGCCCAGTTCGCCGAGGTGGAGCGGCTGTGCCGGGGCGCGGGCGCGTTCGAGATCCGGATCGCCGCCGACGACGCGGAGCGGGCGCTGATCTGGAAGGGCCGCAAGTCGGCGTTCGCGGCGGTGGGGCGGATCAGCCCCGCCTACCTCGTCCAGGACGGCGTGATCCCGAGGACGGTGCTGCCGCAGGTCCTGGCGAGCATCGACGCGCTGTCGGCCGAGTCGGGCGTGCGGGTGGCGAACGTGTTCCACGCGGGCGACGGGAACCTGCATCCGCTGGTGCTGTTCGACGACGCGGAGGAGGGCGCCGAGGAGCGCGCGGAGACGGTGTCGGGCGCGATCCTCGACCTGTGCATCCAGCACGGCGGCTCGATCACCGGTGAGCACGGCGTGGGCGTCGACAAGGCCCGGTACATGCCGCGCATGTTCACCGACACCGACCTGGACACGATGCAGATGGTCCGCTGCGGGTTCGACCCGGCGGGGCTGTGCAACCCGGGGAAGGTCTTCCCCACGCCGCGGCTGTGCGGCGAGGTGCCCGGCAAGCGCAAGGGCCCCCACCCGTACGAAGGAAAGGCGGACATCTTCTGATGCGGCCCCTGGACGCCCTCGCGAAGGTCTGCGCCGACGTACGCCCCGGTGAGCCGGCGGAAGGCGTGCTCGGCGTCGAACCCGCGCTCGTCGCCGCCCCGAAGGACCTCGCCGAGGCCGCCGACGTCATGCGCGTCGCCGCCGAGAAGGGTCTCGCCGTCGTCCCGCGCGGGGCCGAGACCCGCCTGGACTGGGGGACGCCCCCGGAGCGCTGCGATCTGCTGGTCGACACCCACCGGCTGGACGGGCTCATCGAGCACACGGCCGGCGACCTCGTCGCGAAGGCGGAGGCGGGGCTGCCCATGGAGGTGCTGGCCGAGCGGCTCGCCGAGCACCGGCAGCGGCTCGCGCTGGACGTCCCGCTGCCCGGCTCAACGGTCGGCGGGACGATCGCGAGCGGCGCCGCCGGCCCGCTCCGCACGCTGTACGGGACGCCGCGGAGCCTGGTCATCGGGCTCACGGTCGTCCGGGCGGACGGCCAGGTCGCGCGGTCCGGCGGCAAGGTCGTCAAGAACGTCGCCGGATACGACCTGGGGCGGCTCTTCTCCGGCTCGTTCGGCACCTTGGGCCTGATCGTGGAGGCGACGTTCCGCCTGCATCCCGTGCCCGCCGCGTCCGCGTACGTTACGTGCGCCGTGAGCGGCCCGGAGGATGCGCACGACGCCGTCCAGAGCGTCCTGCACTCCCCTGTGGCGCCCAGCGCGGTCGAGTACATCGGCCCGGGTACGGTCTCGGTGCTTCTCGAAGGCGTACCGGAGGGTGTCGCCGCGCGCGCTCGGCAGACGGCGGAGTTGCTCGGCGAGAACGCCGAAATCACCGAATCCGCTCCAGACGGCTGGGGACGCTACCCCGACGGCACCACGCTCATAGACATAGGCGCCCCGCCGCCGTCCCTTCGCGAGTTGCTCACCCTGCTCGGGCCGGACGTCGCCCTCACCTGGAGCGGCAGCGGCCACGGGCACGTGGGTCTCGCTGCTGAGACGCCGCCAGACGAAGTGGCGGACGTCCTAGGGCGACTACGTGACGTGCTGGGGCGGCATAAGGGCCACGCCATCGTCCGCTACGCCCCCGAAGAGGTGCGCGGCGAGATCGACCTGTGGGGCCCGGTGCCGGCGCTCACGCTGATGCGCCGCGTGAAAGACCAGTTCGACCCGGATCACAGGCTGTCCCCCGGCCGGTTTGTGGGAGGTATTTGATGAGTGGCCACGACGACCTCCCGAATCTCCTCAACGACTGCGTCCACTGCGGTTTCTGTCTGCCCACCTGCCCGACGTACGTGCTGTGGGGCGAGGAGATGGACTCCCCCAGGGGCCGCATCCACCTCATGCAGCAGCACGCGGAGGGCGAACCGCTCAGCGGGCCGATGGCCGAGCATTTCGACCGCTGCCTCGGGTGCATGGCGTGCGTGACGGCCTGCCCGTCCGGCGTCCAATACGACCGCCTCATCGAGATCACCCGTGAGGACGTCGAGAACGAGCACCCGCGTTCGCTGAAGGAGCGGGCCGTCAGGGAGATGGTCTTCCAACTGTTCCCGTACAAGCGGAGGCTGCGCGCTCTGCGCGGCCCCCTGCGCGCGTACCAGAAGTCGGGTCTGGAGCGTCTCGTCCGGCGCAGCGGGATCCTGGAGCGCCTGTCGCCGTCGATCGCGGCGATGGAGCGGCTCGCCCCGCCCCTCGGCAAGGCGCCGCGGCTCCCCGAGCGGGTCGCCGCGCGCGGCGGGCGCCGCGCCACGGTCGGGATGCTGACCGGCTGCGTGCAGAGCGAGTTCTTCCCCGGCGTCAACGCCGCCACGGCCCGCGTCCTCGCCCTGGAGGGCTGCGACGTCGTCATCCCGCGGGGCCAGGGGTGCTGCGGGGCGCTGTCCATGCACTCCGGGCGCGCGGACGAGGCCCGCGCCTTCGCCCGCCGGACGGTCGAGACGTTCGAGTCCGTCGACGTCATCGTGGTGAACTCGGCGGGCTGCGGCTCGGCGATGAAGGAGTACGAGGCGCTGCTCGCGGACGACCCCGCGTGGGCGGAGCGCGCGAAGGCGCTCTCGGCGAAGACCCGGGACCTCGCCGAGTACCTCGTGGAACTCGGGCCCCGCGCGGAACGGCGGCCACTTCCGGTCACCGTCGCCTACCACGACGCGTGCCACCTCGCCCACGCCCAGGGCGTGCGCAGCCAGCCGCGCGCGCTGCTGGCCGCGATCCCCGAGCTCACCGTCCGGGAGATCGCCGAACCGGACATCTGCTGCGGATCCGCCGGAACCTATAACCTGTTCCAGCCGGAGGCCGCCGGTGAACTCGGCGACCGCAAGGCGGTGAACGTGGACGCCACCGGAGCCGAACTACTGGTCGCCGCCAACCCCGGCTGCTCGATGCAGATCGCCACCGCGCTGCGCCGGCGCGGCGCCGGCATCGCGGTCGCGCACACCGCGCAGGTGCTGGACGCCTCCCTGCGGGGGCTCGGCCGCGACGCCCTCGTCGCGCGCCCTTCGTAACCCGCAGGGCCGGATCACCGCCGATCCGGCCGTCCCGCCGACCCGGGCGTCCGGTATCGTGTGCCAGCCGTCGCCGACCACAGCACGACAGGACGCGCTTACTGAGCCTGGAGCAGGCCCGAGGGAGCACGCACCACCATGTCCAACAGCTATCAGCCGTACCGATCGCACCGCCGAAGAAAGAAGACCAGCGCGGGCAGGCTCGGCCTCGCCGGGGCCGTCACCGGGGCCGTGGGGATCGCCGCGATCGCCGCCGGGATCGTCATCCTGCGCCCCGGAGGGGGCGGCGCCGAGGAGGCCGCGCAGCCGACGCTGGCGAGCCAGGGCGACAGCGCCCAGCCGGGCTCCGCCGTCCCCGCGCCGAAGGCCGGCCCGCCGATCAACTTCACGACGCCGGAGGGCTACGGCTACAGCCTGGCCGCCGTCCGCGCGGGGACCGACCGGCAGCCGCTCGGCGCCACGAAGGCGCCGCCGTCCGGGACGACGTACGCCTACGCCGACTACATCCTCACGAACACCCAGCGGCGGGCCGTCCTGCTGGACTACCCGGCCGACCTGTTCATGCCGAAGTCGAAGGTGCCCAAGGCGGCGCAGGAGCGGTGCATGCCGCAGGCGGGCATCCCCGACGACATGTGCACGCTCCCCAACCACAGCAAGATCACCGCCCGGATCGACGGGGCGAAGGCACCGGTCGAGGACAGCGGCAGCACGATGATCCCGGCGGGCGCGTCGTACGTGGTCCGGATCGCCTCCGATCTCCCGGTCGACGACGGCCTCTCCGCCGACGACCTGCGGCTGTACGTGTGGAACGCGCGCTACACGAGCGACCGCAAGGGCATCCGGCTCGCCTTCCCCTGACCACCGACCCGCCGCCCACCGAGCCCCGACCGCCGTACTCCGGCCGCCCGCGGCCGCTCCAACGCGCCTGCGGCGGACTCCGCTCCCGTCAGCGCCGAGAGCGCCGCGGCGACGCTCCGGCCCTCGACCGCTCGGAGCACGACCGGCTCAGGGCCGGGACCGGGGCTCTGACGGCGCGGGCTCGTGTCCACGGGGCGCTCGGCGGCTCGTGAAGCCGATGTCCTGGTAGGCGGGCTCCAGGAAGCCGCATGCTCCAAGGTTGGCCAGGTCTGAGCGCGCGGCGACCAGTTGCGGACGCTGGTACAGCGGCAGCACCGATGCCTGCCGCCAGATGAGCCGGTCGGCTCTGTTCACGAGCGCGTGAATCCGGGACGGGTCGGTCTCGGCTATGGCCTGATCCATGGCCGTGTCTATGGCGGCCGTTCCGGTGCGGGAGTAGTTCTGCTGGACGCGGCCCTTGCGCGGGCTTGCGAACACGGCTCGCATAGGCGAGACGGGGAACGATGTGCCGAGCCATGAGAACGGGACGATGTCGAAGTTCCCTTGCGTGACGTAGGTATCGAGCGCGTCGTCGGCGGGGATGGGCCGGATGTCCACCCGGACGCCAATGCGTTCGAGCAGCGCGCGTGTCAGTTCGCCTTCGCGCTTGCTCACGGGCACTCCGGACGGAATCACGAAACGGAGCGCTAACGTGCGTCCGGACTTGGAGCGGTACTTGCCGTGGGGGTGCCAGCCTGCTTCGTCCAGGAGTTGCTTGGCGCGCGTGGGGTCGTACCCGCCGAGTGCTGATGAGTTGTCCTGGTAGCCAGTCTGTGTGTTGACGTAGAAGTGATTTCCGAGCGTTTGGACAGGGACGCCGAGGCCGGACAGATCGGACCGTGCGATGACTCGGCGGTCGATGCCGAGCATCACTGCTCGTCGTACGCGCACATCGGACAGGACGGGGGCGGAGGCGTTGAACGTGAAGTGCCGCCAGTCAGGGCCGCCTGCGCGGCGGACATCACTGTTGGGGACGTTCTGGACGCGCTGCATTGCGGCTGCGTCGAGGCCGATGTCCATCAGGTCGATCTCGTGGTTGGCGAAGGCGCCGGGCATCGCGCTGGTGTCCATGGCGCGGTAGACGATGCGGTCGAGCTTGGCGGGTGGGCCCCACCAGGACCGGTCGCGAACCAACGTGAGGGTCTTGTCCGTGCGGTCTATCCGCTGGACTCTGAACGGGCCTGCGGTGATGGGCAGTCGGTTCATCCAGGCGGTGTTGAACGCGCGTGGGGTGGAGTAGGCGGCGGCTGGATAGAGCGGGCTGAACAGACTCCGCCAGTCGGCGTACGTCCGGGCGAACGTCACCATCACTTCGTTCGGGCGGGCGCCTTGTTCGATGTGCTTGATCAGGCGGTATCCGGAGACGGTGGAGACCTCGTAGCGGGGGTCTCGTCCGGAGAGCGCGTGGGCTTGGGCCACGAAATCGGCGTATCCGAGGGGACGTCCGTCGGACCATTTGGCTCGTGGGTTGAGCTTGTAGGTGACGGTCTGGCCGTGCTCGGTGCGTTTCAGCGCGGCCGATTCCAGGTACTCGGGGACGGGGTGTGGGACGGATTTCTCGTCGGCGCGCATCAGATACGGCAGGACGCCCTGGATGACATGCTCCACGGCGCCCTTGGTTCCGTTGACGTGGTTGAAGTTCCACTGGGAGGGAAACTCCGGCAGCGGCCAGCGGAGCGTCCCGCCGTTCACGATGCGGTCGCGCGGAGTGGGGTTGACGTCAGAAGCCGGCAGTTGACCGAACGCGCTGTTCTTCTCGCTCAGGTCACCGCATCCGGTCATCAGGACGAGGGTCAGAAGGGCTGCGCCGAGGATCCGTTTCACTGCGTGGCCTTGGCTCCGATGAGGGGATGGTGGCAGGCGACCGATCGACCTAGGTCTTTCAACGGCTCTGGATCCTGTTCGTCGCACAAGCGGGCGTCCTCTTCGGCGAGCGTGACGTAGCGGGGGCACCGGGAACGGAAGCGGCATCCGGCGAGCGGCGACAACGGGTCTGGCGGTTCTCCCTGGAGAGGGACGCGATGGAGCAGTGCGCGGGTGTAAGGGTGGGCCGGCGCCTGATACACGTCGTGAGTCGGGCCCAGTTCGATGACGCGGCCCATGTACATGACAGCGATCCGGTCGGCGATGCGGTGAACGACGGCCATGTCATGGGCGACGAGCAAATACGCCAGGCCGAGACGGTCTTGGAGGCTCTCCAGCAGGGTGATGATGGTGGCCTGTGTGGATGCGTCCAGGGCCGACACGGGTTCGTCCAAGAGGAGCAGACGCGGTTCCAGGGCGATGGCTCTTGCTATGGCCACGCGCTGCCTCTGTCCACCTGAGAGCGCGTGCAGGTATCGCCGTGCGTGGTCACTTTCCAAGCCGACCAACTCCAGCAACTCTCTGACGCGGCTTCCGGTCAGCGAGGACGGGAACCCGTGCGCGGTCAGAGGCTCGGCGATGATGTCGGCGACGCGCATTCGAGGGTTGAGTGATGCGACCGGGTCCTGAAAAACGACCTGGACGTCGCGCCGCAGAGCTTTTCGCCGACTCGCACTCAGAGACGCCGTGTCCTGACCTAGTACGACCACTCGCCCCTTCTGCGGCTGCGACAAGCGCAGGACCTCCATGAGGGTCGTGGTCTTGCCACATCCCGACTCGCCGACGATTGCGAGGGTCTCACCTTCTCGGACGTCGAATCCGATGCCGTCCACAGCGCACACGCTTCCCACTCGGCGACGCACCAGCGTCCCCTGGAAGACGGGGTAATGCCGGATAAGGCCGTCCACCCGCAACACGACAGGACGCTCGGGCCGAGGATTGGACGCGTCATCCCTGCCCAGGCGAGACGCGGACCCCAGCCCCCGGTAGACCCGCCCTAATGGGCCCTTCTCGACGACCTGTCCCTCATGCAGCACCATCACTCGATCGGCGAAGCCGTCGAGCATCCGCAGGTCGTGCGTGATCAGGACGATCGCGGCACCAGTAGCGTCCTTCGCGGTTCGGAGGACGTCCAAGACCTGCGCTTGGACGGTCACGTCCAGCCCGGCCGTCGGCTCGTCCGCCAGGATCAGGCCCGGACGGTTGGCGATGGCCATGGCGATCATCACGCGCTGCCGCATCCCGCCGGAGAATTCGTGCGGGTACGCGCGCGCCCGCCCGCGCGGGATGCCGACCAGGTCGAGCAGCTCCGCCGCCCGCGCACGCGCCGCCGCTCGCGTGACTTTGGAGTGGACACGGACGGCCTCACCGATCTGGTCGCCCACGGTGTGAACGGGCGTGAGCGCCGACTCCTGGAACACCATCGCCAAGTCCCTGCCGCGCACGCGGGAGAGTTCGGCATCAGAGCACCCGATCAGTTCCTCCCCGCGCAAGCGCACCGATCCCGCCACGTCGGCACCGTCCGGCAGGAGTCCCATCACCGCGAGTGCGAGCGCGGTCTTCCCTGCTCCCGATTCACCGACGACCCCGAGGACCTCGCCCGCCCCGACCTCGAAGCCCACCCCTCGCAGGGCGCTCACACCACCCGGGTATCCGACTGTCAGGTCGGTGACCTCCAGCACCATCAGCGCCCGTCTCTGAGGGGGTCGAGAACGTCCCGCAGCCCGTCACCGAGCAGGTTCACAGCGAGGACGATCAGGACGAGCAGCCCCGCGGCGGACATGAACGGCCATGTGGCCACCGAGCCCCGACCGTCCGCGATGATCGTGCCGAGTGAGACATCCGGCGGCCGGACGCCGAGGCCGAGGAACGACAGCCCGCCCTCGGCGATGATGGCGACGCCGGCGGTCAGGCTCGCGTCCACGATCAGCAGCGACGCGACCTGCGGCAGGACGTGCCGGACGATCGCGCGTGAAGCGCTCACTCCCGCGAACCGGGCGGCGAGCACGTACTCGCGTTCCCGCGCCGACAGCGTCATTGCCCGCACCACCCTGGCGGTGAGCATCCACATGAACGCGGCGAGCACCGGCGCGAGCATCGCCCATCCCCCGCCCGGCGCCAGAACGGCGACGACGAGCAGCGGCGGCAACACCAGCAGGAGATCGACGCCCCACATAAGAGCTCGGTCGAGCAGCCCGCCCACGAACCCGGCGACCGTGCCGACGACAGCGGCGACCCCGGTCGACAACAAGGCGGCAAGAAGACCGATCACCAGCGACTTCTGCGCCCCTCGCAGCGTGAGCGCGAAGACGTCCCGCCCACTCTGCGTCGTCCCGAGCCAATGCCGCGCGGACGGCCCGCGACCGAACGCCGTGAAGTCGATCTCGTACCAACGCCACGGCGATATGAACGGCCCCGCGAACGCCAACGCGAACACCGCCACCAGCAGCACAAGCCCGACGACACCCCGCCGGGTCACGGCATGCCCCCGAGCCGGACGCGCGGGTCGAGCAAGCCGTTCAGGACGTCCGACAGCAACCCCGCTACCACCACCGCGCAGGCTGCAACGCAGTCGATCGCCGCGACCGCGTTGACATCACCTCGCGCGATCGAGTCGACCAGCCATTCGCCCATGCCGTGCCGTCCGAACGCCTTCTCAACGAACACCGTGCCGAGGACGAGAAGCCCCGAGGCATAAGCGAAGTACGTCGTCATCGGGACGAGCGCAGTCCGCAGCCCATGTCGCACCAGGGCGCTCCGCCGCCGGAGCCCTTTCGCCCGCGCGGTCCGGACGAAGTCGGCGTGCAGGACGTCCAGGACGAGGGCACGCTGGTAGCGGCTATAGAGGGCGACCTGCGCCAGCGCGATCACAGAGGCCGGAAGCAACAGATGCCGAACCTGGTCAAGAACCCCGCCGAGCACGCCCGGCTCCCCCGCCGTGGAGTCACCCACCCACACGAACACCCGCGCACCCACCGCACCGTTCACCATGACGGCGATCGTCTGTAACAGCACCGCCAGGACGAACACAGGAATGGCCAACAGAAGATAGGAACCGCTCGTGACGAGCCGGTCGGCGCCCCGTCCACGCCTGGCCGCCGCGTAAGTGCCAAGGAGAATTCCCAGGACGCCTCCGAGGACGCCGCCAGGAACGAGCAGCCGCAGGCTGACGGCAAGACGGCGCCGTAACTCCGCGTTGACGGGCTCGCCCTCCTGCGTTCGGCCGAAGTCACCGTTCAGGACGCTCCAGGCCCACACGCGGTAGCGGTCGACCAGGGGCGTCCGGTCGTTGAGGTTGAGCGCGCTGAGCCGAGCGTCGATCACGGCTTCCGCCGGACGCGGCGTGCGCCCCTCGAACGAGGCCCGTGGATCGAGCGTGGTAGCAGCGAGCAGGTAGGCGAGGCTTCCGGCGAGAACGACCAGCAGGCCACGGCTCACCAGCCGCCGCAGCAGAAACCCCGCCAACGCCCTACCTCCCGGACCACCCAGCACAGAGCACGGAATGCTACCGATCGATCACACACCGCGTAGGAAAATCACAGGAGTCGACAGAACGACGCACCTTCCGGTCACCAGGCGTTCCCCGGGTACATCTTGTGCTTGAGGAGCTTGTCGGCCTGCTCGGCCGCTGCCAGCACGTCCCCGCAGGGGAAGAGGTAGCCGTACCGCCCGCCCTGAGCCTCGTGGTACGCCCACGCCCCGCCGGCGACGACCCGGGCGCTCACGACGAGACCCACGTGGCCGTCAGGGCCGACCGCGCAGACCCAGAGCAGCGGCAGCGAGATGGGGAACTCATCCGGCCGATAGAGCCAGACGAAGCGGTACCCCTTCGGCTTGAGCGCCACGGCGAGAAGATCGAGATACCGCACCGCCGTGGACCGACCGAGGCGGGTACGCACCCGCAACATGTGCCGCTCCGCCCGTACGGTCAGCGGACGAACTTCGCCCATACGATTTTTCCTCCCTCGTTGGTCGGCCGCGTGCCCCAGTCGTGTACGAGTTGAGCCATCAGCAACAGACCACGTCCGTCGAGCGCGTCACAGTCCTCGTCCTTGACGACCGGTATTCCGTCGCCTTCATCCCAGACCTCGACGACCACCAGACCGTCGCGCTCGTCCTCGAAGATCCGGACGACGATCTGCCCGGTTCCGACGTGCTTATAAGCATTGGTCACCAATTCGGTGACCACCAGCCGGCCGACATAGTCGTCGGCGATTCCAAGATCGCGGAAGCAGTCCGCGAGGAAGCGCCGGGCGAGACCCGGGGCATGCTCCGTGGGGTCGAGGACCAATATCGGCACCTCTGGTGCAAGTGCAGTTGTTTGCATCGCTACGACCTTTGCAACGACCTCTCTGACTCTCCACATCAACGCACAGGAAGGCGTACGTTAATAGGAGACCCGAGAAGTACCAGCATCTGTCTAGCAATCGTTCAACACGCCCTCAACGCGCAAGGAAGATCGACATGGCCCCCAGCAGGGAGAACAGGATGCAGATCGACCCTGAGCTGGTCGGATTCGCTCAGGAGATCAAACGCAGGCGCGAAGCAGCCGGCATCAACCAGGCCGAACTAGCCCGGCAGGTCAACGTCGCACGCTCCTACGTCAGCCATGTAGAGCGCGGACGCACCAAGTGCCGCCGAGACTTCGCCATGCGGGTGGACAAGGCACTCAACGCAAACGGCGAGATCGTCCGCTCCTGGGATGAACTGGTCGAAAGACTCAAGTCCATCAAGTATCCGGCATTCTTCGTGGATTTCCCCAAAGCCGAAGCGACATGCGTGATGCTGCGCGGCTACGAGGCATCAACGGTCTACGGCCTCTTCCAGACAGAGGCGTATGCTCGCTTCCTGCTCCCGGACGAAGAGGTCTACAAGAGCAGGATGCGGAGACAGGAGAAAATCCTCCATAGAGATCCCCCGCCAATCATCTCCGTGGTAATGCACGAAAATGTCCTGTTCACCGAAGTGGACTGCAAGAAGACCATGCGAGAGCAGCTCGAATACCTCATCGAACTGTCATACCACGAACGGATCAATATCCAGATTGCACCAACGGCCTACTACCGAGGGGTCTGGACACCGTTCACCATTGCCACAATGCCAGATCGGCGCGAGGTGGTATATACACAGAAAGCCTATGGAGGCGAGACGTCTACGAAGCCCCACGAGGTGGGGATAGCGGCAGAAGCCTTCGTTACACTGCAAGCGGAGGCACTCAACGTGAGGGACTCGCGAACGCTGATCAGAAAGGTGATAGACGAGAGATGGACCTGATCACCTCGGCATGGCGCAAGGCTTCCAGGAGCAGCGACGCAGGCGACAACTGCGTTGAGGTCACGGGCACCTCGAACGCAGTCGCACTGCGCGACAGCAAGGATCCGGACAGTGGCCACATCCTCCTGAGCCGTAAGGACTTCCGTCACTTCGCAGAAGCCCTCAAGAGCCTCTAGTCATCGCTGGCCCTCCGAGTGTCGATCGTCGGACGAGATCCACAGGAAGGCATGGTCGTGGAAGCAGACAAGATCGTCTGGCGAAAGGCCACCCGCTCGACTTCGACCGGAGGTGAGTGCGTAGAGCTTGCCGCGATGCCGGAAGGTGTAGGTGTCCGCGACAGCAAGGACCCCTACGGACCCAAGATCCTCGTGAGTCGCGAGGACTTCCGGTGCTTCGCCGACGCTCTCAAGAACCTCTAACCCGCCCAGGGTTGCAGCAGAACTACATCGAGCAGGCCGAGCACCCAGCGCGAAGAGTGAGCGAGCGTTGCTAGGAAGGGTGGATTGGCGAGAGATGGACCTGAGCACCGCCAAGTGGCGCAAGTCCTCACGCAGCGGCGACAACGGTGGCCACTGCATTGAGGTCGCCAGCACCTCGAGCGCTGTCGCACTGCGTGACAGCAAGAATCCGAATGGTGGCTACATCCTCGTGAACCGCGAGGACTTCCGGCGCTTCACCGCGGCCCTCAAGCAGTTCTAGTTCTGCTAGAAGCCCCCGGGGCCGAGGCAGAGATGCCGTGGGCCGCCGGGGGTGTTTTGTGTTCGGCCAGGGGCGCCGCGTCTGGGGCGCGGGATGGTTAGGGCCAGATGCCGTTTAGGGCCAGGTGTAGTAGGCGGCGGGCTGTTGGGGGGGCGCCTTCGGCTATCTGGGAGATGGCGCTGGTCAGGGTCAGTAGGTCTTCTGGGGTGACTTCGGGGCGGACGGCGTTCGTTGCGCGGGCGCGGTCCATCAGGGTTGTCGTCGCCTCGCGCATGACGGCGTGGCAGGTTTCGCCGGGCGGGAAGCCGTCGTCCGCTGACCCGGCGGCGAGCGAGGCGGACAGGCCACGGGTGTTCGCGGCGGCGATCGTCAGTTCTTCCAGCCAGCTGACCAGGGTCTTCTGGGGTCATCACCGGCGGCCGCTCGGCGGCGGAGGCGTTCGACGGTGTCCTGGAACACCTCTTCGAGCAGGACGCGCCGGGACGGGAAGTGCCGGTGCAAGGTGGCCGAGCCCACGCCGGCCTCGCGGGCGATCTCCTTTAAGGAGACCTGGGCCCCGTCGCGGGCGACGAGAGCCGACGCCGTGCTGGTCACCGGAGCGACCGGCGAGCAGGGCGGCGGCGCGCTCGTGCGCGGCGACCTCGGCGACGTCGCGTCGCTCAAGGCCGCCCTCGACGGCGCCCGCGCGCAAGGTGTACCGGGGAGTAGAGGTCACGGGTTGAGGTGAATCGGGCACGGAGCGTACGAGAATGTTACGAAAGGTGCGGTGACCTGGGACTTCTGTTCTCCTCAGCGGGATCGGCGGTTACCATCGCCGCACGCCGGGTGCACCGTGCCCGTCGGTCGCGGAAGGCGCACCGGGCCGGTGTGTCCTGAGGCGGACGCCGCCGGTACTGCGAGACAGGGAGCTGGACGCTTTAACATTCCATTACTTTCGGGCGGGGAGTTGGTCGATGGAGACGGCAGGACACGGCCGCGCGGCGGGACGGATCGGCGTCCTGCTGGCGCTCACTGCGGTCGGGTTCGTCGCCGCGTCGCTCGCCATCGGCGCCGAGCTGCCGTCCGGCGTGCGGATGGTGTGGTGGCATCCGGAGATCCTCGTCGCGCTGGCGTGGACGCCCGCCGGCGCCGTCCTGCTGCGGTACCGGCCGGGGCTGAAGGTCGCCTGGCTCATGGTCGGCGCCGGCGTCAGCGCGGCGACGTACGTGCTGTCGCTGAACCTCGCGCCGTGGGCGGAACGGCAGGGATGGGGCGCGGCCGGGTTCGTCGACTGGGTCAGCACCTGGCTGTGGGCCGTCGACACCTACGCGCTGACGCTGGTCCTGCCGCTGATCTTCCCGGACGGGCGCCTCGTCTCGCGGTGGTTCCGGCCCGTGCTGGTGCTGGCCTGCCTCGTGCCGGTCATCGTGTGCGTCCACCTGACGCTCGACCCGAGCGTGCGGCGGTGGCACAACGGGGTGTCGGTGTACCCGTTCGACGAGATCCCGCTGCCGATCAGCGTCGTCATCATCGGCACCCTGGCCACGGGGCTGCTGTCGGTGCTCGTCCGGTTCGTGCGGGCGACGCCGGACGTGCGGCGGCAGATCGGGTGGGTCGTCTATCCCGGCATCCTCGCCGAGGCGGTCATCTACATAGGGGAGAACAGCCCGATCGGCGACCCGCTGCGCAACATCACGATCGTCGCGGTCCCGATCTGCGTCGCGATCGCCATCACCCGGTACCGGCTCTACGACATCGACCTTGTGGTCAGCCGGACGCTCGTCTACGCCGGGCTCGTCGCCGTCATCACCGGCGTGTACTTCGCGCTGGTGGGCGCCGCGAGCGTCCTCGCCCACGGCCGGGGCACCCTCGCCGGGCTCGCCGGGGCGATCGTCGCGGGCGCGGTGTTCGAGCCCGTCCGGCGGCGCCTCCAGCGGACCGTGGACGGGTTCATCCACGGCGAGCGCGACCCGTACCGGATCGCCGACCGCCTCAACCGGCGGCTCCAGACGGCCGCCGACCCGGCCGCCGCGCTCGCCGTCGCCGCGGAGGTGGCGCGCTCGGCGCTGCACGCCACCGGTGTGGTGATCGAGGTCCTGGACCGCGACGGCCGGACGGTCTCCGCCGAGGACGGCGTCCTCGGCGCGAAACCGCAGCTCATCCCGCTGGTGTGGCACGGCGAGCCGGTGGGCCGGCTGCTGTTCGGCGTCACCCGCACCCCGGACGCGCGGCTGTCGGGCGTCCTCGCCCGCAACCTCGCCGAGTTGGCGAACGCGGCCCGGCTCGCCGCGGACGTCCAGCGCTCCCGCGCGCACATCCTGCGCACCCGCGAGGAGGAGCGGCGGCGGCTCCGCCGCGACCTGCACGACGGGCTCGGCCCCACCCTGGCCAGCCTCGCCATGACGGTGGACGCGGCCCGCATCACGCTGAAGACCGACCCGGAGGCGGTCGACGCCCTCCTGGAGGACCTGCGCGCCACCATGGGACGCACCATCGGCGACATCCGCGACCTCGTGTACGGGCTGCGCCCGCCCGCGCTGGACGACCTCGGGCTGGAGGGCGCGATCCAGGCGCTCGGCGGTGTCGTCGCCACCGGGGACGGCCCGAAGGTCGACGTGCGCGTCGAGGGAGACCTGACGGGCCTGCCGGCCGCCGCCGAAGTCGCCGCGTACCGGATCGTCCAGGAGGCGCTGACGAACGTGCACCGGCACGCCGGTGCCGGCTGCGCCGAGGTGACGCTGTGCCTGAACGGCGATCTGCACGTCACGGTCGGCGATGACGGCGTCGGGCTGCCCGAGCACCTGCGCTCCGGCGTCGGCATGTCGTCCATGCGCGAGCGCGCGGCCGAACTCGGCGGATCCTGCACGGTGGGGCCCGGGCCCAAGGGCGGGACGCTCGTCCGGGCGAGGCTACCGGTCACGGTCAACGGCGCCCATCCCTGACGCGTTCTCCGGGTGATCCTCGGCCTCACCCTGGTGGGAGGGCCGGTGACCGCCCCCCGCCAAGAAGGTCGCCACCGGCCCTCAGGCTCCGTACGGCTCCGGGGCTCCCATCCCGGTCCGTACGGGCCATTCACCAGAGGGTGTGCAAGTAAGAAGTTATGCGGCACACGGTCCCGTTGGAGAGGGACACCGGTCCCGTTCATGCCGGGACGGCCCTGGAACCGCCACAATACCTGGTGGGACGGGATGTTTCAGATCCAGCCCGGCCGGGTCTCGCCCTCCGCGACCAGGACTGCCGGGCCCCGCAGAAACGCGGTCTCCCCGTCGAGGGTGACGGTCACCCGCCCGCCCGGGACGTCCACGGTCCACTCGGACCCGCCGGTGGTCCCGAGGGCGGCGGCGGCCGCCACCGCGACCGTCCCGGTGCCGCAGGAGCGGGTCTCGCCGGACCCGCGCTCGAACACCCGCATCTCCACGTGCCGCTCCCCGACCGCGCGGAAGAACTCGACGTTCACCCCGTCCGGGAACACGGCCGGGTCGAAGCCGGGGGCGCGCGACAGGTCCAGGGCGGCGACCGGCTCGTCCACGCGGCACGCCAGGTGCGGGTTCCCCACCGACACCCGCCGGCCCTGGAACGTCGTCCCCGCCAGGGACGCCTCGCCGTAGCCGAGCAGCTCGGGCAGGCCCATGTCGACGCTCACGTCGCCGGACGCGCCGAGCTTCACGCGGCGCAGGCCCGCGCGGGTCGCCACGTTCCACTCGCCGGGCGACGCCAGGCCGGCGTCGACGAGGTAGCGGGCGAACACGCGCATCCCGTTGCCGCACATCTCGGCGATACTGCCGTCGGCGTTGCGGTAGTCCATGAACCACTCGGCGTCCGCCTCATGGTCGGTCGCCTTGGTCCGGACGACGCGCAGGACGCCGTCCGCGCCGATTCCGGCGCGCCGGTCGCACAGCCGCGCGACGGCCTCCGGCGTCAGGTCGAGGACGCCGTCCGGGTCGGGCAGGATCACGAAGTCGTTCTCGGTGCCGTGGCCTTTGACAAACCGCATCCTTCGATCGTATTGCCCGCTCGCGATTCCCGTCAGGCGCCCCGCTCCGCCTCCTCCGCGATCAGGGCGAGCGCGCGTTCGACCAGGTCGGGGGCGTCGTAGGGCAGCCATCGGACGCGGGGGTCGCGGCGGAACCACGACTCCTGGCGGCGGGCGAACCGGCGGGTCGTCCGGACGGTGTCCTCCTTGGCCTGCTCCTGCGTCCACTCCCCGGCGAGGAACCGCAGCACCTGCGCGTAGCCGAGGGCGCGGCCGGCGGTCAGGCCGTCCCGCAGGCCCCGCTTCTCCAGCTCGCGGACCTCGTCGACCAGGCCCGCGTCCCACATCCGCTCCACGCGCAGCGCGATGCGCTCGTCCAGGGCCCCGCGCGGGACGGCCACCCCGATCTGCAGGGCCGAGTCGTAGCGGTACCGGTGCTCGGGCAGCGTCGCCGTGAAGGGGCGGCCGGTGATCTCGATGACCTCCAGGGCGCGGACGATCCGGCGCCCGTTGCTCGGCAGGATCGCCTCCGCGGCGGCCGGGTCCAGCCCGCGGAGCCGCTCGTGCAGCACGCCGGGCCCGACCCGCGCCAGCTCCTCCTCCAGACGCGCCCGGACGGCCGGGTCCGTCCCCGGGAACTCCAGGTGGTCCAGCGCCGCCCGCACGTACAGGCCCGACCCGCCGACCAGCACCGGCAGCCTCCCCCGGCCCCGGACGTCCGCGATCACGTCGGCGCTGAGCCGCTGGTACTCGGCGACGCTCGCCGTCCTCGTCACGTCCCAGACGTCCAGCAGGTGGTGCGGGACCCCGCGCATCTCGGCCGCGGAGAGTTTCGCCGTGCCGATGTCCATGCCGCGGTAGAGCTGCATCGAGTCGGCGTTGACCGCCTCGCCGTCCAGCCGCAGCGCGAGGTCCACCGCCAGGTCGGACTTCCCGGCGGCCGTCGCGCCGACGATCGCGATCACGTGGGGAGCATCAGGTGAGGTCACGGGATTGATTGTGGCAACAGAACGGGTATGGGCGTGGTTGTACGGGTGCCGCGCGGGCCTCGCGCCGCACCGATCGGGACGACGGATCCGGGGGGATCGGCAATGTCCATCGTCGACAAGGTCAAGCAGATGCTCGGGCAGAACGCCGACAAGGCGAAGCACGGCGTCGAGAAGGCCGGGGACATGTTCGACCAGCGGACCGGCGGCAAGCACGCCGACAAGGTCGACAAGATCCAGGAGAAGGCCGGCGACTACATCGAGCGCGAGGGCGGCCAGAGCGGCCAGGGCGGCCAGAGCGGCCAGGGCGGGCAGACCGGCCAGGCCGGGCAGCACGGCGACCCCGGCACGGGCGGCCGCCCCGGCGGCGGCCAGACGCCCTAGCCTCGGCGGCCGCCGCTCCGCGACCAGGCGGCGACGAAGTAGCCGACACCGTACGGCGCCTCGTCGGCGAGCAGCTCGCCGGTGAGGCCGGCCGTGCCACCGGCCGCGCCCGCCAGTACCTGCCACGCCGCACGCCCGGCCGCCTGGACCTCCTGGGAGACAACGGGGTCCAGGGCGGCCAAGGCGGCGGTGTCCGCGTAACCGAGCGCGCGCGCCACGCCATCGTCGTACGGGCGCGCGCGCACATCGAGGTAGCCCGGTGCCTTCTCCGAACGGCATGCCGACCCGTCGCCCATCACGAGCAGTGCGACATCGCCGCCCGCCTTCGCCAGCTCTTGTCCGAGCTTCAGGCACGCGTCCGGATCGGCGTCGGACGCGACGGCCTGATAGCGCGCACCGGCGGCGAGCCCCCGGCGCTCCAGCAGCCAGCGCCCGATCGTCAGGGACAGTGGTAGCTCCTCGGCACCGTCCTCCGGTTCGGCGGGGCTCGTCCAGTCGAACCCGTAGGGCCTGAGGGACGCGTACGCGCCCGGCCCGTACAGCCGCGTCTCCATCCCGCCCCCGACGACGAACAGCGCGCCAGCGCCCGCGAGGCGCTCGACGGCGCGGTCGCAGGCGGCGCGCACCCCGTCCAGCTCGGGCGCCGCCTCCCCCGCCATCTCCGGGACCAGGATCGGCGGATGCGGGCACACCGCCGCCGCTACGAGCACACTGCCTCCTCGGAAACCGGACCCGCCGGGACGAACCGTCTCAGGAGCAGCCCCGCACCGGGGACGCCGGCTGCGCCGGACGCCCGATCGACGGCATGCCCAGCGAGACGCCGGCCGCACCGCCGCCCCCGCCCTGGCGGGCCTCCCACGCGTCGCCCGCCCGCGTCCGGCGGACGTCCAGGACGGGCTTGTCGGCGACCAGGTGGTGCGGCGCGGCGTAGGTGACCTCGACGGTGACCATGTCGCCGGGCCGGACGGCCTCCGCCGGTGCGGTGAAGTGCACGAGGCGGTTGTCGCGCGCCCGCCCCGACAGGCGGCGGGTCGCCTCGTCCTTGCGGCCCTCGCCCTCGGCGACCAGGACCTCCAGCGTGCGGCCGAGCTGCTTCTTGTTCTCCGCCCAGGAGATCTCCTCCTGGAGGGCGACGAGCCGCTCGTACCGCTCCTGGACGACCTCCTTCGGCAGCTGGCCGTCCATGGTCGCGGCCGGGGTGCCCGGACGCTTGGAGTACTGGAACGTGAACGCCGACGAGAACCGGGCCTCCCGCACCACGTGCAGGGTCTCCTCGAAGTCGGCCTCGGTCTCGCCGGGGAACCCGACGATGATGTCGGTGGTGATCGCCGCGTCCGGGATCGCGGCCCGGACCTTCTCGATGATCCCGAGGTAGCGCTCCTGCCGGTAGGACCGGCGCATCGCGCGCAGCACCGCGTCCGACCCGGACTGCAGCGGCATGTGCAGCGACGGCATCACGTTCGGCGTCTCGGCCATCGCCGCGATGACGTCGTCGGTGAAGTCCTTGGGGTGCGGCGAGGTGAACCGGACCCGCTCCAGGCCCTCCACGCCCCCGCACGCGCGCAGCAGCCCCGCGAACGCGGACTGGCCGCCCTCGGTCATGGCGCGCACCTCGTCCGGCGCCGCCGACAGCGCGCCGAAGCCCGAACCGTAGGCGTTGACGTTCTGCCCCAGGAGCGTGACCTCCAGGACGCCCTCGGCGACGAGCGCCTCGACCTCGGCGAGGACCTCCCCCGGCCGGCGGTCCTTCTCCTTGCCGCGCAGGGACGGGACGATGCAGAACGTGCACGTGTTGTTGCAGCCCACGGAGATCGACACCCACGCGGCGTACGGGGACTCGCGGCGCGTCGGCAGCGTCGAGGGGAAGGTCACCAGCGACTCTTCGATCTCGACCTGGGCCTCGCTCTGCACGCGGGCCCGCTCCAGCAGCGCCGGCAGCGACCCGATGTTGTGGGTGCCGAACACGACGTCCACCCAGGGGGCCCGTTTGACGATGGTGTCGCGGTCCTTCTGCGCGAGGCAGCCGCCGACGGCGATCTGCATGCCCGGATGGCCGTCCTTGACCGGCCTGAGATGGCCTAGGTTCCCGTAAAGCCGATTGTCGGCGTTCTCACGCACCGCGCAGGTGTTGAACACCACCACGTCGGGCTCGGCACCCTCCGCGCGGACGTACCCGGCCGACTCCAGCAGCCCGGACAGCCGCTCGGAGTCGTGGACGTTCATCTGGCACCCGTAGGTACGGATCTCGTACGTACGGGGGGCCGTCTCCATTGGCGCACTCATGACGGTAACCAAGGGTACGGGCCCGCCGCGCCCCTGCGGAACGCATCGACGCGCAGCGCAGCACCGTGGCGGGACCCGGCGCCCGTCCTCCCGGCCCGTCCGGATGATCACTCTCTGCCACGACGTACCCCGTCCGACATGGGGATTCGTGATCGTATCGGTACCGCCCGGCGACTTTCACGGGTCAGAGCATGACGTAAAGTCCGACCGCATGACGGACAGCGAAGGCGGGCTCGACCTGAGCAAGGGCGAGCCGGAGGACTCCGTTCCGGAGCCGGCCCCAGCGGAGGCCCGGCCCCTCGTCGTGGTGGAGAACGTCAACAAGCACTTCGGCGAGCTGCACGTCCTCAAGGACATCAATCTCACGGTGAACTCCGGCGAGGTCGTCGTCGTCATCGGCCCGTCCGGGGGCGGCAAGTCGACCCTGTGCCGGTCGATCAACCGGCTGGAGCCCATCGACGGCGGCACGATCCTCGTGGACGGCAAGGAGCTGCCCAAGGAGGGCAAGGAGCTCGCCAAGCTCCGCGCCGACGTCGGCATGGTGTTCCAGTCGTTCAACCTGTTCGCCCACAAGACGATCCTCGAGAACGTCATGCTCGGGCCGGTGAAGGTCCGCAAGCTGGGCAAGCAGGAGTCGCACGAGCACGCGATGCAGCTGCTCGACCGGGTCGGCATCGCCAACCAGGCCGGCAAGTACCCCGCGCAGCTGTCCGGCGGGCAGCAGCAGCGGGCCGCGATCGCGCGCTCCCTCGCCATGCGGCCCAAGGTGATGCTCTTCGACGAGCCGACCTCCGCGCTCGACCCGGAGATGGTCAACGAGGTGCTGGACGTCATGACGGGCCTCGCGCGGGAGGGCATGACGATGATCGTCGTCACCCACGAGATGGGGTTCGCGCGGCGGGCCGCTCAGAAGGTCGTGTTCATGGCGGACGGCCAGATCGTCGAGGAGAACACCCCCGACGAGTTCTTCACCAACGCGCGCACCGACCGCGCGAAGGACTTCCTTTCAAAGATCCTCACGCACTGAGCCGCGGGGCTCCGGCAGAGAGCAGAGGTAGGACGAGCAATGCGAGTACGTCGTTTCGGCGCCCTCATCGGGGCGGGGATGGCGCTGTCCCTGGCGCTCAGCGCGTGTGGCAGCGACACCGAGAAGACCGAGGCCAAGACCGTCGTCCAGAAGGCCAAGGACGACAAGAAGCTGACCATCGGCATCAAGTTCGACCAGCCGGCGCTGGGCCTGAAGAAGCCCGACGGCACCTACGACGGCTTCGACGTCGACGTCGCCAAGTACATCGCCAAGAAGCTGGGCGTCCCCGAGAGCGGCATCACGTTCAAGGAGACGACCTCCGCGAACCGCGAGTCGTTCATCGGCGGCGGGCAGGTCGACCTCGTCGTCGCCACCTACTCCATCACCGAGGCGCGCAAGAAGCAGGTGACCTTCGGCGGTCCCTACTACGTCGCGCACCAGGACACGATGGTCAACGCCGACAACAACGACATCAAGAAGGCCGCCGACCTCAAGGGCCACAAGCTCTGCAAGGCCGCCGGGTCCAACTCCTTCCGCCGCATCACCGAGGGCCCGCCGGACGGCAAGCTCAACATCAAGGGCGTCACGCTGGTGGACGCCAGCAGCTACTCCGAGTGCGTGAGCAAGCTGAAGTCCGGCGCGCTGGACGCGGTCAGCACCGACGACCTGATCCTCGCCGGGTTCGCCAACCAGCAGAAGGGCTCCTTCAAGGTCATCAACGACCCCTTCACCGACGAGAAGTACGGCGTCGGCATCAAGAAGGGCGACACCGAGACCTGCGAGGCCGTCAACAAGGCCATCACCGACATGTACTCCGACGGCACCGCCAAGACGCTGCTGGAGAAGCACTTCGCCGGCACCGGCCTGAAGCTCGTCACGACCGCCCCGCAGATGGAGGGCTGCTCCTGATCCGGGGCCGTGCCTGAGCCCCGCCGCGCCGGTGCGTCCCACGGGAGCGCTTTCCCGGGACGCACCGGCGCGGCCGGACGGCACCGGCCCGCTCGGGCGGCCCCACCCGTGCCGGCCCCGCCGCCGGCCCGACACCGCTGGAACGCCATGAAACAGCTGAGCAATGTTTGATTTCAGCCCGTTCTTCGACAGCTTCGACGAGATCCTGCAGGGGTTCTGGGCGACGATCCGCCTGGCGGCCGCGGCCGCGGTGCTCTCCCTCGTCATCGGCACGGTGCTGGCGAGCTTCCGCGTCGCCCCCGTCCCGGTGCTGCGCGGCTTCGGCACGGGCTACGTCAGCATCGTCCGCAACACGCCGCTGACGCTGGTGCTGCTGATGTGCAGCCTCGGGCTCAACGACATCCTCGCGCTGAAGTTCTCGTCGAACTCGTCGGTCACCTACTACTGGTGGGCCGTCCTCGGCCTGTCCGCCTACACCGGCGCCTTCGTCTGCGAGACGCTCCGGTCGGGGATCAACACCGTCCCGCTGGGGCAGGCGGAGGCGGCGCGGTCGGTCGGCCTGACCTTCACCCAGTCGCTGCGCATGATCATCCTGCCGCAGGCGTTCCGCGCGATCATCGCGCCGCTGGGCAGCGTCTTCATCGCGATGATCAAGAACACCACGGTCGCGTCCGCGGCGAGCTACGCCGAGGTGGCGCTGGTCACCAAGACGATCGTCGACAAGCCCACGTTCGCCAACGGCGTCATCCCGCTGTTCCTCGGCGTGGCCGTCGGCTTCCTGATCCTCACCCTCCCGACCGGCTACTTCTTCGGCTGGCTGGCCAAGCGGATGGCGGTGGCGCGATGACCGCAGCGAAGCGAGGATCGTCGGGCCACCGACTTCGGGGGCCTGGGGGCCGCCCCCCGGAAAGGCAGGGCCGGTGAGCAAGGAAGCGACCGTCCTCTTCGACATCCCCGGGCCGCGGGCCCGGAGGCGGAACATGGTGCTCACCACCGTCGTGACGGTGGTGCTCGCCGCGGTCTTCGCCGCGCTCATCTGGCGGCTGGCCGACAAGGGCCAGTTCGCGGAGAAGCTCTGGACGCCGTTCACCAAGTGGACGGTCTGGCGGCACCTGATCATCCCGGGCCTGCTGAACACGCTGAAGGCCGCCGCCGTCGCGACCGTGCTGGCGCTGCTGTTCGGCGTCGTGTTCGGCCTGGCGCGGCTGTCCGACCACTGGTGGATCCGGCTCCCGGCCGGCGCGGTCGTGGAGTTCTTCCGCGGCATCCCGCTGCTGATCCTGATCTTCCTGGCGTTCTTCGTCCCGAACAAGATCAGCCCGGAGATCGCCGAGTCGCAGTTCGGCCAGCTGCAGCGCATCTCGGTCGACTACTTCTTCTCGGTCTTCGGCGTGGAGAGCAACGCCGGCGTCGTCACCGTGCCCGCGTTCGCCGCGGTCGTGTTCGGCCTCACCATGTACAACGGCTCGGTGCTCGCCGAGGTCGTCCGCGCGGGCGTCCTGTCGATCCCGAAGGGCCAGTCGGAGGCCGCCTACTCGATCGGCCTGCGCAAGAACGGCGTCATGCGGCTCGTCCTGCTGCCGCAGGCCATCACCGTGATGATGCCGGCGATCGTCAGCCAGATCGTCGTCCTGCTCAAGGACACCGCGCTCGGGTTCATCATCGCCTACCCCGAGCTGCTGCAGGCGGGCTTCAAGCAGGTGCCCGCCAACTACAGCAACAACGTCCTGCAGGCGGGGATCGTGGTCGCGGTCATCTACATCGCGATCAACATGTCGGTGAGCCGGCTGGCGACGTGGCTGGAGGCGCGCAGCCGCCGCAGCCGCAAGACGCAGGCGAAGACCATGGGGACGGGCGGGGCGCCGCCGGTCGCCGGGGTCGGGGTCGCACAGCAGTCGGTCCCGTCGACCTGACGCCTCCCGCACGCCCGCTTCGGGGGCGCCGCCGGTCTCCGGCGGCGCCCCCGTCGCCGTCTCCAGCGCCGTCCGGGCGGCTCCCACCGGTGAGTCTCCTGGTGGCCGCCTTGTATCTTTCCGAAGTCAAACGGGCCGTCATGGCCCCAACCGATCCCCGTATGCGGGACGATTCCTGTTATGACCGCTCGTGCGACCCTCCCCTACGGCTCCTGGCCCTCCCCCATCTCCGCGGCCGATGTCGCCCGCGCCCGGCTGCGCCTCAGTTTCCCCACCGTCGCGGGCGATGACGTCTGGTGGCAGGAGACCCGGCCCGAGGAGGACGGGCGGACCACGGTCATCCATCTCAAGGGCGGGCATCGCACGGAGCTGCTGCAGGCGCCGTGGGACGCGCGCACCCGCGTCCACGAGTACGGCGGCCGGTCCTACCTGCCGATCCGCACCGCCGAGGGCTGGTCGGTCGTGTTCTCCAACTACGACGACCAGCGGCTCCACCGGCTGGACGAGGGCGACCCGAAGCCCTACCCGCTGACGCCCGCGCCGGCCGTCCCGGCGGGGCTGCGGTACGCCGACTACGTCCTGTCCCCGGACGGGACGGAGATCTGGTGCGTGTGCGAGGGCCACATCGCCGCGCCGCCGGAGCCCGCGCCCGCCGAGGGCGAGGAGGCGCCGGCGCCCGCCGAGGAGCCCGCCGTGACGGGCATCCGGCGCGCCATCGTCGCCGTCCCGCTGGACGGCCGCGCCGCCGAGGACGCCGGCGCCATCCGCGAGCTGGTCACCGGCGCGCAGTTCTACGCGAGCCCCGCCCCCTCGCCGGGCGGCGGGCACCTGGCGTGGGTGCAGTGGAACCACCCGCGCATGCCGTGGGACGGCACCGAGGTGCGCGTCGCCGCGCTCGAGGACGGCCGCACGGTCGCGCCCCGGACCGTCAAGGGCGGGCTGAAGGAGTCGGCCCTCGCGCCGCTGTGGCGCGACGACGAGTCCCTGTACGTCATCTCCGACTGGCCCGGCTGGTGGAACATCTACCAGGTCGGCCTGCACGGCGAGTCCCCGCAGGCGCTCTACCCGGCCGAGGAGGAGTTCGCCGGCCCGCTGTGGCAGCTCGGCGGCATGCCGTACGCGCTGCTCGGCGACGGGCGCCTCGCCGTCCTGCACGGGGAGGGCGACATGCGGCTCGGCGTCTACGACCCGGAGACGCTCGACCTCGTCGACCTGGAGGTCCCCTACGAGCACTGGGCGACGCAGCTGTCCGCGGACGGGACGACGATCGTCGGCATCGGCGGCGGCCCCGACCTGCCGGCCTCCGTCGTCCGGGTCGACACCACGACCGGGCGGGTCGAGGGGCTGCGCCGCGAGCTGGCCGAGCTGCCGAACGTCGCGTACCTGTCCAAGCCGCGCGCCGAACGCCTGGAGGGGCCGTTCGGGCGCCCCGTCCACGCCTACGTGTTCCCGCCCACGAACCCGGAGGCGGCCGCGCCCGAGGGCGAGCTGCCGCCGTACGTCGTGTTCGTGCACGGCGGGCCGACCGGCCGGGTCTCCACGGTGCTCGACCTGGAGCGGGTCTACTTCACCAGCCGCGGCATCGGCGTCATCGACGTCAACTACGGCGGATCGACCGGCTACGGCCGCGCCTACCGCGAACGGCTGCGCCGCCAGTGGGGCGTGGTCGACGTGGAGGACGCGATAGCCGCCGCCCAGGCGCTCGTGGACGGCGGTATAGCCGACCCGGCGCGGCTGGCCATCCGGGGCGGTTCCGCGGGCGGCTGGACGACGCTGGCCGCGATCACGCAGACCGACGTGTTCAAGGCCGCGACGTCCTACTTCGGCATCAGCGACCTGCAGAGCTTCGCCGAGGCCACCCACGACTTCGAGTCGCACTACCTGTTCGGCCTCATCGGCCCCCTGCCCGGCTTCGAGCGCGCCTACGAGGAGCGCTCACCGCTCGGCCACGCCGACAAGACGGCGTGTCCCGTCCTGCTGCTGCAGGGGCTGAACGACCCGGTGGTGCCGCCGGACCAGTCCGAGCGGTTCGCGCTGGCGCTGGCCGACAAGAAGATGCCGTACGCCTACCTCACGTTCGAGGGCGAGTCGCACGGGTTCCGGAAGGCGGGCACGGTCATCCGCTCCCTGGAGTCCGAACTCGCCTTCTACGGCCAGACCCTCGGTTTCGAGCCGCGCGGCGTGGAACCCATCAACCTGACGGTGGGCTGACCTCAGGGAACGATGTAGGACTGGACGTCGAGCAGGGAGTGGTCGGCCCCGAAGAGCGACACCGTGTCGCCCGAGGTGTTGTTCAGGAACCCGACCGTCAGGCCGTTGTAGTAGGCGTCGGGACGGTTCGTGCCGGGGCCGACGTGGACGCGCAGCAGGCTCCCCGGCGGGACCGCGTACCCGTCGCCGATCCTCATGAGGTTGCCCGCCTGGTCGCGCAGGTAGGCGCCGCCCACGTCGACCGGACGCGACGTCGTGTTGCGCAGGACGACGTGCTCGCTGTCGTCCGGCTGGACGTCGTCGCCGCTCGGGTTGGGGAAGACGCTGTCGACGACCACGCCCCGCGCGGAGGGGAACGGCGTCCTGCCGTCGAGGACCCGGCGTGCCGTCCCGGCGAAGTTCGACGTGACCCAGTCGTACCCCTGGTTCGCGGCCATCGCGACCTCCGCGGGGCTGTCGACGGGGTCGCTGATGACCTTCAGGCCCTTGGCGTGCGCGCGCTCGACGTCGGCGGCGCTGGTCACGCGGGGATGCGCGTACACGCCGGCCGTCCAGCCGCCCAGCGACGCGAGCTCGCCGTCGGGGAGCATGCGCCCGCCGGTCAGGTAGGAGAGCTGCACCTTCGGCGCGGACGCGTGGAACTCCTTGAGCGCGGCCTGGTCACGCGAGTGCACCTGCACGCGGTACGCGCCCGACCGCAGCGTCGCCCCGTCGGTGAGCCGCGCGGCATTCAGCTCCTTCGCCAGGAGGGTGGCCACTCCAGGGCTGTTGGCGGGCGCCTTCAGCTCCAGGCTGAGGCCGGTGTCACGGCCCGCGACCTTCAGCAGCTCTTTGAGGGTCGGCACCCGCTGCCCCGCGTAGCGCTTGTCGAACCAGGACCCGGCGTCCAGTCCCTTGATCTCGGCGAGCGTGAACTGGCCGACCCTCCACGGCGCCCTGTCGGGGTAGACCTCCTCCACGTCGGTGGTCCTGGCGAGCGTGTCGTCGTGCACCAGGACGATCTGCTTGTCGGACGTGAGCTGCACGTCGCCTTCCAGGACGTCCGCCCTCTCCCGCATGGCGTTGCGGTAAGAGGCGAGCGTCTCCTCAGGCGCCTGCCCCGGCGAGCCGCGGTGACCGACGATCACCGCGTGCGTCCGCTTACCGGCCGCCCGGCCGGGCGTGGCCTGCGCGATGCCCGCCACGGTGAGCGACGCGGTGAGCGCGGCGCCCGCGACGGCCGCGCACCCGAGCATGGAAACCTTGTTCACGAAGATCCTTCCGCCGTGCGATGACCTGATCATCACGGCGGAGGATGTCGCGGGCCGGACGGGACGCTGAACTCCCGCCGAACGCCCGCGCGGCGCTCAGCGCGCGAACTCGATGGCGCGGGACTCCCGCACGACGGTGACGCGGATCTGGCCCGGGTAGGTCAGCTCGTCCTCGACCTGCTTGGCGATGTCGCGGGCGATGACCTGCGCCTGGATGTCGTCGACCGTGTCCGGCTTCACCATCACGCGGATCTCGCGTCCGGCCTGCATGGCGAAGACCTTCTCGACGCCCTCGTGCTTCTCGCGGGCGATCTGCTCCAGCCGTTCGAGGCGCTTGACGTAGGCCTCCAGCGACTCCCTGCGCGCCCCCGGGCGGCTGCCGCTCACGGCGTCCGCCGCCTGCGTGAGCACCGCCTCGACCGTCCGGACCTCGACCTCGTTGTGGTGCGCCTCGATCGCGTGGACGACGTCCTCGTGCTCCCCGTACCGGCGGGCGATCTCGGCGCCGATCAGCGCGTGGCTGCCCTCCACCTCGTGCGTGAGCGCCTTGCCGATGTCGTGCAGCAGCGTGCAGCGCTTGGCGACCTCGACGGGCAGCCGCAACTCGCTCGCCATGACGCCCGCGATGTGCGCGGACTCGATCAGGTGCTTGAGCACGTTCTGCCCGTAGGACGTCCGGTACCGCAGCTGCCCGAGCAGCGCGATCAGCTCCGGGTGCATGTCGGCGATGCCGACCTCGACCAGGGCGTCCTCACCGGCCCGGACGCACAGCTGCTCCACGTCGCTCCGGCTGCGCTCGTAGATCTCCTCGATGCGCTGCGGGTGGATGCGGCCGTCCAGGACGAGCTTCTCCAGCGTCAGCCGCCCGACCTCCCGGCGCACCGGGTCGAAGCAGCTCAGCAGCACCGCCTCGGGCGTGTCGTCGATGATCAGGTTCACCCCGGTCGTCGTCTCGAACGCCCGGATGTTGCGGCCTTCCCGCCCGATGATGCGGCCCTTCATCTCGTCGCTCGGCAGGTGCAGCACCGACACGACCGACTCGGCCGTCTGCTCGCTGGCGACCCGCTGGATCGCCAGCGTCACGATCTTGCGGGCGCGCTTCTCGCCCTCCGCCCGCGCCGTGTTCTCGATCTCCCGCACGATGGGGATCGACTCGCGCTTCGCCTGGTTCTCGATCGCCGCGACCAGCTCGCCCTTGGCCTGCTCGGCGGTCAGCCCGGCCGCCCGCTCCAGCACCTTGCGGCGCTCCTCGGCGACGCCGGCCAGCTCCTCCTTGCGGGCGTCGAGGGCCTGCCTGGCCTCGGTGAGCCGCCCCTGCCACTCCTCGAGCCGCCGCATCTCGCCGTCCAGCCGCTGCTCGCGCTCGGCGAGCCGGGCCTCCCGGCGCTCCAGATCCTCCCGGACGGTCCGCAGGTCGTCGCGCAGCCCGCGGCCCTCCTCCTCGACCTCGGCGCGGGCCGCGGCCACCATCCGCTGCGTCTCCCGCTCGGCCTTCTCCACGACGTCCTCGGCGTCCCGCTTCGCCTTCGACCGGATCTCGTCGGCCTCGCTCTGCGCACGCGCGATCTCCGCCGCGGCTCTGCCGGGCATGCCGGGGCGCCACAGGATCACGATGACGAGAGCGACCAGGGTCACCAGCAGCGCTGCACCCAGCAGGACGCTCTCCATGAGGCAGATCCTTCCTCGCCGCGGGCCCGTCCTGACTTCGGGGCCCTGCCTAGCGAGGATTTACTCGCGCGCGGATGCACGACAGCGCGGGACCGCGCGCGGCGCGCCCCCGGCGACCCGGCCGAATCCGGTCGACGAACGTGTCCTGTATGCCTCTCAGCTGCTGGAACGTGCTCCGTCGTATGGCAATCCGCGAGACGCGGAGTAACTCCTCACTGCCGTAACGGTAAGCGGCCTAGAGGTAATGAGCAAGCAAACGAGGGGCATTCCGGGCTAACCGTACGTCCGCGTGACTCCTCCCTTACCACCCTTCTTGACCGCCCGCACCCGCCCGGACCTGGCCGATCCCCGCCGCCGGATCCCGCCGGGACGCGGCGCGCCGCCCCCGCGGCACGGGCCGGTGCGACACGCCGACGGGACGGGCCGCCGCGGCGCGCCGGCCGGGGCGGGACGGGCGCCCCACCCGGCCGCACGGCGGACGAGCCGGGCCGCGACGGCGCCGTAGAGGACGCCGCCCGCGAGGGAGGCGAGCAGGGCCAGCGGCTCCGAGCGGTCCTCCAGCAGCGGGTAGATCTGCCAGTGGACCAGGTAGATGTAGAGCGATCCGGTGGCCAGCAGGCCGGCGAGGCGGTTGAGCCACGCCGTGCTCGGCAGCGTCGGGACCCAGATCAGCAGGAGGACGCCGGCGATGACCACGGCCGTCCGCAGGGACGCCGCGGGCCCGAAGTAGCCGGGGACGGTGATCAGCACCGCCGCGGTCACCGGCAGCCGCCGCACCGCCCCCCGCGCCCATGCCGTCCCATGCTCCCGTCCTGCCGCATGTGCCCGCGCCGCGGCCCAGCCGAGCGGGAACAGCCAGATGGCGGTGATCGCGTCCGGCAGGTCCGTCAGGCCGCCGAAGTCGTACCGCAGGAGCAGCGCGGCCGCCAGGAGGCCGAGCGGGAACCCGAGGGGGGCACGCCGCTCCGCCCTGTCCAGGGCCGGGACGCTCAGCCACGCCGCCATGGCGGCCAGGATGTAGACGATCACCTCGATGAACCAGTAGTTGCTGTCGTGCCCGGTCGCGCTCTTCAGCAGCAGCGCGTCGACCAGGTGGTAGTCGGCGGTGACGAGCGCGGCGAGGCCGATCCAGACGACGCTCGGCACGGCGATGCGGGCCAGCGCGGCCAGCAGGTTCGCGCGGCGCCGCGCGGCCCCGGCGGAGGTGAGGTGGAACCGGGCGAAGTTGAAGCCCGCCACCGCCAGCAGCACGTGCGCCCCGCCCCGCACCGCGAACAGGCCGATGTGCGACCCGACGATGAGGACGATCGCGGCGGCGCGCAGCGCGATGCCCGTCTCCAGCGTCCGCAGCGGGGCGCGCCGCGCCGGGCGCCGCAGGTCGCGGATGCGCCGCGTATGCCAGTCGGAGGGCAGTGCGCCGAGGGCCTCCTCCAGCTTCAGCGACATCTCCACATAGGACAGCGAGTCGCCGCCGAGACCGACGAAGCTGTCGTCCTCGGTGACGCCGCGGCGGTCCAGGATCTGCTCGTACAGGCGGCACAGGTCCGCGCCGGCGGCCGGCTCGGCGCGGGCGAGCCGGAGCACGGCCCCGTAGTCGGGCTTGCCCGTGGCCAGCCGCGGGATCTCGGCCAAGACGTGCACGCTGACCGCCCTGGCGGGCAACCCGCACGCGGCCGCCACCACCCGCCGCACCTCCCGAACGCCTGTCGTGGGCAGGGGCGTGGTCTTGGAGGCTGCCACGGCCACGACGAGGCCGGTGTCGTCGCCTGCGCAGCAGGCGGTGAGGCCGCGGCCGGCGAGCAGCGCCTCGACGCGCTGCAGGTCGACGCGCAGGCCGTAGGGCTTCACGAACCGGCTGCGGCGCCCCACGATCTCGTACAGTCCGCCGGGGAGCCGACGCGCGACATCGCCGGTGCGCAACTCCTCGACGGTGCGGCCGAGGGCCAGGTCGGCGGGGTCTTCGGCGTAGCCGAGCATGACGTTCGGGCCCGTGTACACCAGTTCGCCGGTACCGGGCGCGGAACCGTCCGGCAGCGGCTCCAGCCGGATGGACCCGCCGGGGATCGGGACGCCGATCGCCTGCGGGTGGGCGGCGGCGAGTTCGGGGGGCAGGTAGGCCATGCGGGCGGTCGCCTCGGTCTGCCCGTACATGACGACCAGGTCCCAGCCGCGCCGCCGGCCGAGCGCCGCGTAGCGCGCCACCCGCTCGGGGGCCAGCCGCCCGCCCGCCTGGGTGACGTACCGCAGCGACGGCAGCCGCATGTCGGCGAAGCCCGACCGGTCCAGCAGGTCGAAGGTGTAGGGGACGCCCGCCAGCGCGGTCCCCCGCGCGTCGCGGAACAGCGCCCAGAAGCGGTCGTCGGCCACCGACAGGTCGGTGAGGATCAGCCCCGCGCCGCGCAGCAGATGGCTGTTGATGACGGACAGGCCGTAGCAGTAGTGCATCGGCAGCGTCGTGGCGGCGCGGTCGCCGGGACGGATGTCCAGGTACTCGGCGATGGACGCCGCGTTCGACCGCAGGTTCTCGTGCGACAGCCGGACGAGCTTCGGCGACCCCGTCGAGCCGGACGTGCTGAGCAGCAGCGCGAGATCGGGATGCAGGGTGTGCGCGGAGCCCTCCCGCCGCTCGTCGAGCGTCCCGTCCGGGTGGGCCACGACGTCCGGGTCGTAGGCGGCGGTCAGGGACCGCACGGTGTCGGGCCGGTCGTGCGGCGCCAGCAGCACGGGATGCCCGGACGCGAGCGCCGCCAGGTAGACGACGAGGGCGTCGACCGTGTTGGCGCCCGCGAGCAGGACGAGCCGCCGCCCGGAGCCGAGGCGGCGGGCCGCGGCCGCGACCCGGTCCGCGAGGTCGCGGTAGGTGAGGACGCCGCCGGAGGTGATGAGCGCCGTCCGCTCCGCGTGGGCCGCGAGTCCGCCGGCGAACGGGACGTCCGCGGGCGGCGCCGCGTGGGGGTTGCTCACGCGGCGCATCTTAGGTAAGGCTAAGCTTTCTGCCAAGTCGCTCGCCATGCCGCATCCCGAGGAATCCATGCGAAACCCCCTGCGCCGTCTCACCTCCGTCCTTGCGCTGACGGCCCTCGTCGTTCCACTCGCCGCATGCGGCCTCGGGAGTGAGGCCGGCCTGGTCGTCTACTCCGGCCGCAACGAGGGTCTCGTCAAGCCGCTGCTGGAGAAGCTGGAGAAGGCCGTCGGCGTCGACGTCGAGGTCCGCTACGGCTCCAGCGCCGAACTGTCCGCCCAGCTCCTGGAGGAGGGCGACAAGACCAAGGCCGACCTGTTCCTGTCCCAGGACGCGGGCGCGCTCGGCGCCCTGGCCAAGGCCGGCCGCCTGGACAAGCTGCCCGAGTCCTCCCTCGGCAAGGTCGCCGAGCAGTTCCGCGGCGGCGCCGGCGACTGGGTCGGCGTCTCCGGCCGCGTCCGCGTGCTGGCCTACCACCCCGGGCAGGTCGCCAAGGCCCCCGACACCGTCCGCGACCTCGTCAAGCCCGAATGGAACGGCAAGATCGGCTACGCGCCGACCAACGCGTCCTTCCAGGCGTTCGTCACCGGCATGCGCGTCCTGGACGGCGACGAGGCCACGCTCGCCTGGCTGAAGGGCCTGAAGGCCAACGGCGCCAAGGCCTACGACAACAACATCGCCGTGCTGGACGCGGTGGACTCCGGGCAGGTCTCCCTCGGCCTCATCAACCACTACTACTGGTACGAGAAGGTCGCCGAGAAGGGTGCGGGCGGCGTCACCGCCAAGCTGCACTACCTGCCCGGCGGCGACCCCGGCGCGCTGATCAACGTCGCGGGGGTCGGCGTCCTCAAGGGCGCCGCGCACCGGCCGGCGGCGCTCAAGGCCGTCGACTACCTTCTGTCGCCCGAGGCGCAGACCTACTTCAGCGACGAGACCAAGGAGTACCCGCTGGCCGCCGGCGTCACCGGCAACGTCCCCGACCTGCCGCCCCTGGACTCGCTGAAGGCCCCCCGGATCGACCTCGGCGAACTCGACTCCCTGCAGCGGACGCTGGCGATGCTGCGCGAAGCGGGGATGGTCTGACCGCATGACCGCGGCTCGCGCCCCCCGGGCGCTGCTCGCTCCGGCATGCCTGGCCGGGGCCCTCGCCCTGCTGCCCCTCGGCTACCTGGCCGTGCGGGCGCTGGAGCGGGGCCCCGGCTTCGCCTGGTCGGTGATCACCACCGAGGGCACCGCGCTGCTCCTCGCCCGCAGCCTGGCACTGGCCTGCACCGTGGTGGCGGCGTGCCTCGTCCTCGGGATCTCGCTGGCCTGGCTCACCGTCCGCACCACACTGCCCGGCGCCCGCGCCTGGGCGGTGCTCGCCACGCTGCCGCTGGCCGTCCCCAGCTACGTGGCGGCCTTCGCCTGGCTGTCGGCGGTACCGGGCATGTCCGGATTCGCCGGGGCGGCGGTGTCGCTGACCCTGGTCAGCTACCCCTACGTCCTCCTCCCGGTCGCCGCGGCGCTGCGCGGCATCGACCCCGCGCAGGAGGAGACGTCCCGGTCGCTCGGCGCGGGCCCGGCGCGGACGTTCCGCCGCGTCACCCTCCCCCAGCTCCGCCCGGCCGCGGCCGGCGGCGGGCTGCTCGTCGCGCTGTACGTCCTGTCCGACTTCGGCGCGGTGTCGCTGATGCGGTACGACACGTTCACCCGCGGCATCTACACCTCCTACCAGGCCAGCTTCGACCGCACCCCGGCCGCCGCGCTGAGCGCGGTCCTGGTCGTGCTGACCATCGGCATCGTCGCCCTGGAGACCCGGACCCGCGGACGGCGCGGGCACGCCAGGACCGGCGGCGGAACCGCCCGGCCGTCCGTCCCGGTCCCGCTCGGCCGGGCGACCGCCCCCGCGCTGGCCTGGTGCGGCGCCGTCGCCGCCGCCGCCGTCGCGTTCCCGCTGGGCACGCTCGCCTACTGGCTGGTGACCGGGAACCGCTCCACCTGGGACCCCGCCGGGCTGGCGAACACCGCGGGCACCACCCTCGCCGTGGCCGGGGCCGGCGCCGCGCTCACCGCCCTGCTCGCCCTGCCCGTCGGGGTGCTCGCCGCCCGCCACCGGGGACGCGCCACCGAGCTGATCGAGCAGGCCGCCTACGCCGGGCACGCGCTGCCCGGCATCACGGTCGCGCTGGCCCTGGTCTTCTTCGCGGTCCGCTACGCCACCCCGGTCTACCAGGAGCTGCCGCTGCTGGTCTGCGCCTACGCGGTGCTGTTCCTGCCGGTCGCGGTCACCGCCACCCGCGCCGCCGTGCTGCAGTCCCCGCCCGTCCTGGAGGACGTCGCCCGCTCGCTCGGCCGCGGCCCCGTGCGCGTGCTGCGCGCGGTGACCGTCCCGCTGGCCGCCCCCGGCATCGCGGCGGGCGCGGCGCTGACCTTCGTGATCTGCATGAAGGAACTGCCGGCGACACTGCTGCTGCGCCCCACCGGCATGGACACCCTCGCCACCCGGCTCTGGACGGAGACCGGCGTCGCCTCCTACTCCGCCGCCGCCCCCTACGCCGCCGCGCTGATCCTGCTCGCGGCCGTCCCCTCCTACCTCCTCGGAAGACAGCGCCCGTGACCGAACTGCGCATCGAAGGCCTGACCAAGGCCTACGGCCCGGACACCACCGTGCTGGACGGGCTCGACCTCACCGTCCCCGGCGGCTCGCTGGCCGCCGTCCTCGGCCCGTCCGGCTGCGGGAAGACCACGCTGCTGCGGATCGTCGCGGGTTTCCTGCGCGCCGACGCCGGCACCGTCACCGTGGGCGGACGCGCCCTCACCGGCCCCGGGACGCACGTCCCGCCGGAACGCCGCCGCATCGGCATCGTGCCCCAGGAGGGCGCGCTGTTCCCGCACCTGAGCGTGGCCCGCAACGTCGCCTTCGGCGTGACCGACCGGGCCGCGCGGCGGCGCCGCACCGAGGAGATGCTCGACCTGGTGGGCCTCGCCGGGTACAGCGACCGGATGCCGCACGAGCTGTCCGGCGGCCAGCAGCAGCGCGTCGCGCTGGCCCGGGCCCTCGCCCCGGAGCCCGCGCTGGTCCTGCTCGACGAGCCGTTCAACGCGCTCGACAGCGCGCTGCGCACCGGGATCCGCGCCGACGTGCGCGCCGCCCTGCGCACCATCGGCGCGACCGCCCTCCTCGTCACCCACGACCAGCAGGAGGCCCTGTCCACCGCCGACCTCGTCGCCGTCGTCCACGCCGGGCGCATCGCCCAGTGCGGCACCCCGCAGGAGGTGTACGGCCGGCCCGCGGGCCCGTGGGTCGCCGGATTCGTCGGGGACGCCGTGCTCCTGCCGGGGACCGCCGCGAACGGCACCGCCACGACCGCCCTCGGCACGATCGCGCTGGCCGCACCCGGCGAGGCCGGCCGCGACGGCACGGTGATACTGCGCCCCGAGCAACTGCGCCTCACCGACGCGGGCGGGACCGCCCCCGGCGGGACGGTGACCGACGTCCGCTACTACGGCCACAACGCCATGATCACCGTGTCGGTCGAGGGCCTCGCGGCCCCCGTCGACGTCCGCGTCGACGGCCACGTGCACCTCCGCCCCGGCGACCACACCGGCATCCGCCTCACCGGCAAGGCCACCTTCCACCCCACCACCCCCTAACCCCCACCCCACCAGCCCAGCAGAGCATCGACACCCCAGCCCCCGGGCCGACCGCGCACCAGAGCAGGACACCAAGGCCCCTACACCCCGGGGCCTCGGAACATCAGCACCAGAACACCACAGCATCGACATCCAGACCCCCAGGCCGACCGGCCACAGAGCAGGACACCAGCGCGCCTACACCCGGGGGCCTCGAAGCACCGGAACATCAACACCAGAACACCACAGCATCGACATCCAGACCCCCAGGCCGACCGGCCACAGAGCAGGACACCAGCGCGCCTACACCCGGGGGCCTCGGAGCACCGGAACATCAGCACCGGAGCACCAGAGCGTCGACGCCGCGGGCCGCTGGACCTGCGGGGCATCAGACCGTCGGCATCTCGGCCGGCGGGGCTTCGGCATCGCCGGCCATGGGGCCGGCGGCGGGTTGGCGGGTGGTGGCGCATGCGGGTGGGGTGGGGAACGTGGGCGTGGTCAGTCGAAGGGGGTGGGGTCGGGGATGGTCTCCAGGTCGGCGCCCTCTTCTGCCAGGGCCTCTTTGACCACTCGGTAGGCGAGGCCGGGCGGGTAGCCCTTGCGGGCGAGCATGCCGACCAGGCGGCGCATGCGTTTGGCGGGGTCGGCGCCTCGGGTGGACGGGAGCCGGCGCAGCACCAGGGCGCGGGCCGTCTCCTCCTCCTGGGCCGGGTCCAGGGATTCGACGGCCTCGTTGACGGTGTCGTCGGCCACGCCGCGCCGGCGGAGTTCGGCCGCCAGGGCGCGTTTGGCCAGGCCGCGCCCCGTGTGGCGTGACTGGACCCAGGCCTGCGCGAACGCCTCGTCGTCGATGAGGCCGACGTCGGTGAAGCGTGCGAGCACCCGGTCGGCGACGTCGGCGGGGACGTCCTTGCGGCGCAGCGCGTCCGCGAGTTGGGCGCGGGTGCGGGGCGATGCGGACAGCAGGCGCAGGCAGACCTCGCGGGCCTTCGCCTCGGGGTCGGCGCCGCCGCCCGGCGGGCGTCCTTCCCGTGCCGCCGCGCTCATCCGGCCCCGCCGCCCCGTGCGCGGGCCGGAACGTCGCGCACCTTGACCGCCGGAGTGCCCGAAGGCTCCGCCTCGTCGGCCGCACCGGGCGCTGGAGGCATCGGCGACCGGCCGCCCCCCGGCAAGCGTCGGGCAGGCGGGGCGGCGGGTGGGGCCGTGGGAGCGGCGGCGCCATCGGGGAAGGTCCGCGCACCGATCGTGCGGTGCCGGGTAAGGCGCCGCCGCCCTGCATACGAGATCATCGCCTACTCTTCGTCAAGCGTCACCCGGATCAGGGGATTCTCTGTCAGGAATCACCCGTCTTGGCGGCCCTGGCGCTCTTCTTCGCGGAGACCGGCTTGGGGGCCGCCACGGGCGCGGGGACGGCGTCCGGAGCGGCGGGCTCGGCCTCCTTGTCGACCTTGGGGCCGATGCCGAGCTTCTCCTTGATCTTCTTCTCGATGCCGTCCGCCAGGTCGGGGTTGGCCTTGAGGAAGTTGCGGGCGTTCTCCTTGCCCTGGCCGAGCTGGTCGCCGTCGTAGGTGTACCAGGCGCCGGACTTGCGGACGAAGCCGTGCTCCACGCCGAGGTCGATCAGGCCGCCCTCGCGGCTGATGCCCTGGCCGTAGAGCAGGTCGAAGTCGGCGACGCGGAACGGCGGGGCCATCTTGTTCTTGACGACCTTGACCCGGACGCGGTTGCCGACGGCCTCGGTGCCGTCCTTCAGGGTCTCGATGCGGCGGACGTCGAGGCGGACGGAGGCGTAGAACTTCAGCGCCCGGCCGCCGGTGGTCGTCTCCGGCGAGCCGAACATGACGCCGACCTTCTCGCGGAGCTGGTTGATGAAGATGGCGGTGGTCTTGGTCTGGTTGATCGCGCCGGTGAGCTTGCGCAGGGCCTGCGACATGAGGCGGGCCTGGAGGCCGACGTGGCTGTCGCCCATCTCGCCCTCGATCTCGGCGCGGGGCACGAGCGCGGCGACGGAGTCGATGACGACGATGTCGATCGCGCCGGAGCGGATCAGCATGTCGGTGATCTCCAGGGCCTGCTCGCCGGTGTCGGGCTGGGAGACCAGCAGGGCGTCGATGTCGACGCCGAGCTTGCTCGCGTACTCGGGGTCGAGGGCGTGCTCGGCGTCGACGAAGGCGGCGATGCCGCCCTTCTTCTGGACGCTCGCCACCGCGTGCAGGGCGATGGAGGTCTTGCCGGAGCCCTCGGGGCCGTACACCTCGACGACCCGGCCGCGCGGCAGGCCGCCGATGCCGAGCGCGATGTCGAGGGAGATCGCGCCGGTCGGGATGACCTCGACGGGCGCGCGCGCCTCCTCGCCCATCCGCATGACCGACCCCTTGCCGAACTGCCGCTCGATCTGGGCGAGTGCGGTCTCGAGAGCCTTCTCCCGGTCGTTCGCTGCCATTGAGATGTCCTTCTCGGTCGTGACTGCCGGCTCTCGGCCGCCGGTTGCGATGTCGAGGGCGACGTTACGGCGGGCCACCGACACTTTCGAGCCGCCGCCGCGATTGTGGATGACGCCGCGTGCCGGGCACCAGCCTACCGAACATCCGTTCGATCATCGTCCGGTATGGCGATTCGGGTGGGAATCGCCGTGCGCGCGATGGTCCGGACCCCGTACGCTGGCGCCGTCCACGGAGGGCTCCAATCATGACGCTGACCGTCCTTTTCTGCGTCGATCCGCTCCATCCCCGGCGCGTTGACCCCCATTTCTCCCGCGAGGCCGCGGCCGTAGGGGACCACTACGGCGAGACCGCCCTGATCGACCACGACGCGCTGCGGCGCGGTGACGTGGAGGACGCGGTCGAGGAAGTGCCCCCCGGCCTGGGCCCGGTCTGGTACCGCGGCTGGATGCTGTCGGCGGACGAGTACGCCGCCATGGCCGCGACCCTGAAGCGGCGCGGAACGTTCCTGCTGACGCACCCGGACGACTATAGGCGCGCGCACGAGCTGCCGGGCTGGCACGAGACGTTCGCCGGGCTGACGCCGCACAGCGTGTGGCGCCCGCTGGGCACGGGCCAGGATCCGGGCGACCTCGGCGAGCTGGCCGAACTGGTCCGGCCGCTGCGGCCCGGGCCCGCCGTGGTCAAGGACTACGTGAAGTCGTGCAAGCACGAATGGGAGGAGGCGTGCTTCGTCCCGGACGTGAGGAACCTGGCCCAGTTGCACGACATCGCCTCCAAGATGGTCGCGCTACGGGACGACCACCTGGCGGGCGGTCTCGTCGTGCGCGAGTTCGAGGAGTACGACGGCGACGGCGAGGCGCGCGTGTGGTGGGTGGACGGCGAACCCGCGCTGGTGGGCCCGCACCCCGACAGCCCCGGCGTGGAACTCGACCCTGATCTGGACGCGGTGGCCCCGGCCGTCCGCGCCCTGGGCTGCCGGTTCATCACGACCGACCTGGCCCGCCGCACGGACGGCGCCTGGCGCGTGGTGGAGGTCGGCGACGGCCAGGTCAGCGACCTGCCGTCGTCCGTGGACGCGATGGACCTCTACGCGCACCTGCCCGTCCCGGACTGATCCCCTGCGGCGCCGATCCCGCTACCGCAGCGCCGATCCCCCTACTGGAGGGTCGAGGGGACGTCGAAGGTGGCGACGACGGCCTGCCAGACCTTCTTGGCCGGCTCGCCGTCGGCGAGGGCCTGCTCTATGGTGCGGCCGCCCAGTTCGGCTATGACGTAGTCCTTGGCCACGCTCTGGGCATAGCTCTCGCCGAACTGCTGATTCATTCGATCCCAGAAAACTGTGAGCCGCACACCGTCCACGCTATCCGACGGAGGGTTCCTCCAAGGACTGCACGACCTCGCCGGGGACGGCGGGTCCGGTCCCCTGGCGGTACTGGCGGTGCAGTCCCGTCAGGTAGCGCTCGACGGCTTCGATGACGCGGGCCGTCCGGTAGGAGGGGAACACGTCGAACCCGTGCTGGGCGCCCTTCATCTCGGCGTAGATGACGGGTGACCCGGAGGCGTCCCGGAGCCGTTCGACGAAGCGGCGGGCCTCCGCTGCGGGGATGAGCGAGTCGCGGCTTCCGTGGATGACGAAGAAGGGCGGCGCGTCCTCGCCGATGTACGAGACGGGGGACGCCTGTGCGTACACCTCGTGGTTCTCGGCGAACGGCTTCTTCACCACCATCTTCTCCATGATGCGGGTGGCTCCCATGGGGACCGGCCATGGTCCCGCTTCAAGGAGGTTGTAGACGCCGTAGAACGGGACGGCACCCTGCACGGTGGTGTCGACGTCCTCGAAGCCGGGTTGGAACCGCGGTTCGTTGGCGGACAGCGCCACCAGCGCGGTGAGGTGCCCGCCGGCCGAGCCACCGGTCACGCAGAGGAAGTCGGGGTCGGCGCCGTACTCCTCGGCGTGCTCCTTGTACCAGGCGACGAAGTGCTTCAGGTCGATCAGATGCTCGGGCCAGGTGGCGCGGGGGCTGAGCCGGTAGTTGACGTTGAAGCCGACCCATCCCTGCAGGGCCATGTGGTTGAGCAGGGGCAGGCCCTGCTCGCGCTTGTCCCCGATGACCCAGGCGCCACCGTGGATCTGCATGAGCCCAGGGCGGAGCCGACCGTCCTCGGCGGGCCGGAAGACGTCCAGTTTCAGGCGCAGCCGGCCTTCCTCCCGGTACACGATGTTCCGGTCGACCCGCACGCCCTTGCGCGGGATCAGGCAGAGCGGCGGGACGATCAGGTGCGCCAAGGGGTAGCGGGGCGCGCCCTCGGGTTCCAGGTCGAGGGGCGCGCCGCAGTCCCGCAGGGTGACGACCGTACGGCGGGACGCGGCGATCGTGGCCGCGATGCCCGCCATGCCCGCGAGCGCCAGGGCGAGGCCCGTCCAGCCCGCCCAGCCGTCCAGCCCGCCGAACGCGGCCGCGAGCGCGGTGGCGGCGGCCCCGACGGCGAGCACGTGCGGCGCCATCTCGATCGTCAGCCAGCCGAGGAAGAAGCTCGGCACGAGCAGCACGGCGTCGCGCCGGGGAGCGTGCGCGTTGGCGGCGGCCAGCGCGACCAGGATCCCGAGGGCGAGCAGGACGTAGGGCATGGAGAGCTCCCTTGGGGGTGTGCGTCCTTCCCGTAGACCCTGCCCGGACAAGCGCTTGCTTACAACGTGACGCACGCCACATCGGCGCGTTCTGTCAGACCCGCGAGGCAGTATGGCGCCATGGGCGGTGACGTGCTCGAACGCTTCTCCCCGGCGACCCGCGCCTGGTTCGCCGGGGCCTTCGCCGCGCCCACGCCCGCCCAGGCGGGGGCGTGGGAGTCGATCGCGGGGGGCGACAGCACGCTGGTCGTGGCGCCGACCGGGTCCGGCAAGACGCTCGCGGCGTTCCTGTGGTCGCTCGACCGGCTCGCCACCGAACCCGTCCCGGACGACCCGCTCCGCCGCTGCCGCGTCCTGTACGTGTCGCCGCTGAAGGCCCTCGCCGTCGACGTCGAGCGCAACCTGCGCGCCCCGCTGACCGGCATCCGGCAGGCGGCGCGGCGCCTCGACCTGCCGGAACCGGGCGTCCGGGTCGGCATGCGGTCCGGCGACACCCCGGCCGACGAGCGCCGCCGGCTCGCCGTCAAGCCGCCGGACATCCTGATCACGACGCCGGAGTCGCTGTTCCTGATCCTCACCTCGCGGGCGCGCGAGTCGCTGCGCGGCGTCGAGACCGTCATCGTCGACGAGGTGCACGCGGTGGCGGGCACCAAGCGCGGGGCGCACCTGGCGCTGTCCCTCGAACGGCTCGACGCCCTCCTCGAACGGCCCGCGCAGCGGATCGGGCTGTCGGCGACCGTCCGCCCGGCGGACGAGGTGGCCGCGTTCCTCGGCGGCACCCGGGCGGCGACGGTCGTCCAGCCGCGCTCGGACAAGGTCTTCGACCTCGACATCGTCGTCCCCGTGGAGGACATGGGCGAGGTCGGCCAGTTCGTCGACGACTCCGGTGCGGCCGATCCCCGCCAGCGCAGCATCTGGCCGCACGTCGAAGACCGCCTGCTCGACCTCATCCAGGCGCACCGCTCGACGCTCGTCTTCGCGAACTCCCGCCGGCTGGCCGAACGGCTCTGCGGACGCCTCAACGAACTCGCCTATGAACGCGCGACAGGCGAGCCCCTGCCCGAAGACCACTCCCCCGCCGCCACGATGGCGCAGGCGGGCGCGGCCCGGGGCGCGCCTCTGGAGATCGCCAGAGCGCACCACGGCTCGGTGTCCAAGGAGGAGCGGGCGGGCATCGAGAACGCTCTGAAGGAGGGCCGCCTCCCCGCGGTCGTGGCGACGTCCAGCCTGGAACTGGGCATCGACATGGGCGCCGTCGATCTCGTCGTCCAAGTGGAGTCGCCGCCGTCGGTGGCCAACGGGCTCCAGCGGGTCGGACGCGCCGGTCACCAGGTCGGCGCCGTGTCCAAGGGCGTCATCTTCCCCAAGTACCGGGGCGACCTCGTCCAGACGACCGTGGTGGCCGAACGCATGCGCGGCGGCGAGATCGAGGAGCTGCGCTACCCGCGCAACCCCCTGGACGTCCTCGCGCAGCAGATCGTCGCGATGGTCTCCATGGACGAGTGGACGGTCGACGACCTCGAATCACTGGTCAAACGCGCCGCCCCCTACGCGACCCTCCCGCGTTCGGCGCTGGAGGCGACCCTCGACATGCTCGCCGGGCGCTACCCCAGCGACGAGTTCGGCGAGCTCCGCCCCCGCCTCGTCTGGGACCGCGTGACCGGCGTCCTGCGCGACCGCCCCGGCGCGCAGCGCCTCGCCGTGACCAGCGGCGGGACGATCCCCGACCGCGGCCTGTTCGGGGTGTTCCTCGTCGGGGAGAAGTCGTCCCGCGTCGGCGAGCTGGACGAGGAGATGGTCTACGAGTCCCGCGTCGGCGACGTGTTCGTGCTCGGCGCCAGCTCGTGGCGCATCGAGGACATCACCCCCGACCGGGTGCTCGTCTCGCCCGCGCCCGGCCAGCCCGGCAAGCTGCCGTTCTGGCACGGCGACACCCTCGGGCGCCCCGCCGAACTGGGGCGCGCGCTCGGCTCGTTCACCCGCGAGCTGGCGGGCCTGCCCGCCGAGGAGGCCCAGAACCGGGTCTCCGCCGCCGGGCTGGACGCGTGGGCGTCCGCCAACCTCGTCTCCTATCTGAGCGAGCAGCGCGAGGCGACCGGGCACGTCCCCGACGACCGCACGATGGTCGTCGAGCGCTTCCGCGACGAGCTCGGCGACTGGCGGATGGTCGTCCACTCCCCGCTGGGGGCGCGCGTGCACGCGCCCTGGGCGCTCGCCATCGCGGGCCGCCTGCGCGAACGGTACGGCGTCGACGCCCAGGCCATGCACGCCGACGACGGCATCGTCATCCGCATCCCCGACATGGACGAGCCGCCCGGCCTCGACCTCGCCGTCTTCGACGCCGACGACGTCGAACGCGTCGTCGTGGACGAGCTGGGCGGCTCGGCGCTGTTCGCCGCCCGGTTCCGCGAGTGCGCCGCGCGGTCGCTGCTGCTGCCCCGCCGCCGTCCGGACAAGCGCATGCCGCTCTGGCAGCAGCGCCAGCGCGCCGCGCAGCTCCTCGCCGTCGCGAGCAAGTACCCGTCGTTCCCGATCGTGCTGGAGACGATGCGCGAGTGCCTGCAGGACGTGTTCGACGTCCCCGGCCTGGTGCAGCTGATGCGCGACCTGTCGGGACGCAAGGTCCGCATGGTCGAGGTGGAGACGCCCGAACCCTCGCCCTACGCGCGCTCCCTGCTGTTCCACTACGTCGGCGCGTTCATGTACGAGGGCGACTCGCCGCTGGCCGAACGCCGCGCCCAGGCACTCGCGCTCGACTCGGCGCTGCTCGCCGAGCTCCTCGGTCAGGCCGACCTCCGCGAGCTGCTCGACCTCGACGCCGTCGCCGAGACCGAACGCGAACTCCAGCGCCTGGCCGCCGACCGCCGCGCCCGCGACCTGGAGGGCGTCGCCGACCTCCTCCGCACCCTCGGCCCCCTCACCACGGCCGAGGCGGCCGAACGCACCCTCTCCGCCGGCGAACCCGACGCCGGCGTTCCGAAGGCCGTCGACCCGGCGGAGAGGCTCAGTGCGGAAGCGGTCGACCCGGCAGAGGGCCTCAGCGCGGAGTCCGTCGACCAGGCGGAGAGGCTCAGCGCGAAGGCCGTCGACCCGGCGGAGAGCCTCAGCGCGAAGGCCGTCGACCCGGCGGAGAGGCTCAGTGCGGAGGCGGTCGCTCAGGTGGGCCGGTGGCTGGTGGAGCTGGAGGGGACGCGGCGGGCCATCCGCGTCCGGATCGCCGGAGAGGAGCGCTGGGCCGCGATCGAGGACGCCGGACGGCTCCGCGACGCGCTCGGCGCGCCGCTGCCCGTGGGCGTCCCGGAGGCGTTCCTCGAACCGGTGGACGACCCGCTCGGCGACCTGGTCTCGCGCTACGCGCGCACGCACGGGCCGTTCCGGGCGGACGCGGCCGCCGCCCGCTTCGGGCTGGGCATCGCCGTGGTGACCGAGA
The DNA here is from genome assembly GCF_039529475.1 of Actinomadura chokoriensis. Classification (NCBI taxonomy): domain Bacteria; kingdom Bacillati; phylum Actinomycetota; class Actinomycetes; order Streptosporangiales; family Thermomonosporaceae; genus Actinomadura; species Actinomadura chokoriensis. The sequence goes on from NZ_BAAAMW010000013.1 coordinate 179,152, forward strand.
CGCTGCGCCGGCTGGCGGGCGCCGGACGCGTCGTCGAGGGCGAGTTCCTGCCCGTCGAGGCGGTGGCGGGCCCGCTGACGACCGAATGGTGCGACACCGGCGTCCTGCGCATGCTGCGCCGCCGCAGCCTGGCCCGGCTGCGGGCCGAGGTGGAGCCGTCGCCACCGGAGTCGCTCGGCCGCTTCCTGCCCGTCTGGCACGGCATCGCGGGCGGGTCGCGGCTGCGCGGCATCGACGCGCTCGTCCAGGCGATCGAGCAACTGCAGGGCGCTGCTGTACCCGCGTCGGCGCTGGAGTCGCTGATCCTGCCGTCCCGCGTCCCCGGCTACACCCCGGCCATGCTGGACGAGCTGACGTCCGCCGGCGAGGTCGTGTGGGCCGGCCAGGGAGGCCTACCGGGAGGCGACGGCTGGGTGGCGCTCTACCTGGCCGACACCGCGCCGCTCCTCATGCCGGAACCCGCGGAGATCACCCTCACGCCCGTGCACCGAGCGGTTCTGGACGCGCTGGGCGACGGCGGGGCGCTCTTCTTCCGCACGCTGTCCGACCGGGTGAACCAGGACGCCACCGCCAACGACGCCGACCTGGTCACCGCCGTCTGGGACCTCGTCTGGTCGGGTCACCTCACGAACGACACGATGGCGCCGCTGCGTGCCGCGCTGGGGTCCGGCCGTCCGACGCACCGTTCCCGGACGACGCGCCGCGGACGTCCCGTCCTGCCGTCCCGGACGGGTCCGCCCACGGTCGCCGGGCGCTGGTGGCCCCTCCCCGAACGCGAGACCACCGCGACGCTGCGCTCCCACGCCCTGGCCGAGGCGCTTCTGGAGCGGTACGGCATCGTCATACGCGGCGCCGTCGCCGCCGAACGCACCCCCGGCGGGTTCTCCGCCGTCTACCCGGTGCTGCGCGCGTTCGAGGAGACGGGCCGCTGCCGCCGGGGCTACTTCGTCGAGGGCCTGGGAGCCGCGCAGTTCGCCCTGCCGGGTGCCGTCGACCGGCTCCGCGCGCTCCGTCCCGCGACCACTCCCCCGGACGACATCTCCGCACTCTGGGAGACACCACGCAAACCCGACGTCCGCGCCCTGGTCCTGGCCGCCGCCGACCCCGCCAACCCGTACGGCGCGGCACTGCCCTGGCCGGGCCGCGACGACGAGGTCGCCAGCGGCCACAAGCCCGGCCGCAAGGCGGGCGCCCTGGTCGTCCTGATCGAGGGACGCCTCGTCCTCTATGTCGAACGCGGCGGGAAGACCCTGCTGACCTGGGACGACGACCCGGACGTCCTGCAACCGGCGGTCGACGCCCTGGCCCTCGCCGTCCGCGAGGGCGCACTCGGCAAGCTCACCGTGGAACGCGCCGACGGCGAGTCGATCAACGACTCCCCCCTGGCCGCCGCGCTGGAAGCAGCAGGCTTCCACCCGACCCCCCGAGGCCTCCGCCTACGCTCCTGACCCGCCCGCACAAGGCGACCCGCCCAACCCGAGCAAGCCGCCCACCGCGTACCCGCACAGGGCGCGCTGCGTCTCGATGGGGTTGATGAAACGGGCGTGCCCGGGGGCTGACCGGGGGCTCTCAGGGTCAGCGGCGTTTGAACATGGCTATCAGGCCCCGTAGGGCTCGTTCGTCCAGGGAGCCGAAGGGGTTGTCGTGGACGAGGTAGGTCCAGGTCGCGGACGGGCGTTTCAGGCCGGCGGCGTCGAGGTCTATGCCGTCCTCGGTCGCCGTGAGGGACTCGAAGGTCTCCACTGAGCGCTTCCGGGCCTCGCCGAGGAGGCCCTTGCCGGCGGGGACGGCCTCCCGGTTGAACTCGACCAGGGGGTCGAGGCCGCGGCCCAGGGAGCGCAGGTGGATGCCCTCGCGCAGGTCCGCGAGGTAAGCGAGGTGCTCGGCCCAGCAGCGGTCCAGCGCGTAGAGGACGATCTGGCGGGCGGCGGCGGCCACCGCGGCGGCGCCAGCGATCTTGGTGAGTTCGGCGTGCTGAGCGGGGGATGAGGAGGCCATGGCCTTGTCGGCGGCGTCGCCGCGCAGGACGGCGTCGCGTTCGGTGAGCAGGTCGCGGCGCTGGAGGCCGATCAGGTGGTTGTAGCGCCAGGTGTTGCGGTGCAGTTCGAGGTCGACGCCTTCGGCGACGCGCTGGGCGTGGCCGACGATCCAGTGCGCGCCCTTGTCAGTGATGAGCCCGTCGTCGTCGGACGGGGCCTTGCTCTTCTCGTCGGGGGCGTAGCGGGTGACGAGGCCGTCCTGGAGGCTGGTGAAGAAGACGGAGGCGCCGGGGTCGCCCTGGCGGCCGGCGCGGCCGCGGAGCTGGTCGTCCAGGCGGCTGCTGTGGTAGCGGCCGGTGCCGATGACCAGGAGGCCGCCGGCCGCGGCGACGCGGTCGTGGTCGGAGCCGGGGGTGTCGGCGGGCGCGGTGCCGGGCGCGGCGGGCGGGCTGCCGCCGAGCCGGATGTCGGTGCCGCGGCCGGCCATCTGGGTGGAGACGGTGATCGCGCCGTACGCGCCGGCCTCGGCGATGATCGCGGCCTCCTCGGCGTCGTTCTTGGCGTTGAGGACGACCCGGTCGAGCCCGGCGCGGGCGAGGCTGCGGGCGAGGCGCTCGGACTCGGCGACGTCGCCGGTGCCGATCAGCACCGGGCGGCCGGCGGCGTGCGCGGCGGCGACCTCCTCGACGATCGCGACCTCCTTGTCGGCGGTGGTCGCGTAGAGGCGGTCGGGCCGGTCGTCGCGGACGCAGGGCCGGTTCGGCGGGACCACCGCGATCTGCAGCGCGTAGAACTCGGTGAGCTGGCCGGAAACGGCCATCGCCGTGCCGGTCATGCCGCACCGGACGGGGTAGCGGCCGATCAGCTCCTGCACGGTGATCGAGTCGAGGATCTCGCCGCTCGGGGACGCTTCGAGGGCCTCCTTCGCCTCGACCGCGGCCTGCAGGCCGTCCGGCCAGCGCTGCAGGAGGGCGACCCGGCCGCGCGACTCGCTGATCAGCTTCACCGCGCCGTCCCGGACGATGTAGTCGACGTCGCGGTGCAGCAGGACCTCGGCGTGCAGGGCCACGTTCACGGCGGTCAGCGTGCGGAGGTTCTCGGGGGCGTAGAGGTCGACGCCGAGGACGCGCTCCACCTCGCGCGTCCCGGCCGGGGTGAGCTGGACGTTGCGCGCCTCGTCGTCGCTCGCGTAGTGCAGGCCGGGCCGCAGCCGCCGGACGAGGTCGGCGTACCGCGGGTCGGCGGGGTCGAGGTCGGCGGCGCCGGCGAGGACGAGCGGCACCATGGCCTCGTCCACCAGCACCGAGTCGGCCTCGTCGATCAGCGCGACGGACGGCTCCGGCTGGACGAGGTCGGCGGCGTCGGTGCAGAGCCGGTCCCGGAGGAGGTCGAACCCGACCTCGCTGACCGGCGCGTAGGTCACGTCGGCCCGGTAGGCCGCGCGGCGCTCGTCCGGCGTGGACGACTGCCCGACCCAGCCGACGGTCACGCCGAGCATCGCGTAGAGGGGGCCCATCCACTCGGCGTCGCGGCGCGCCAGGTAGTCGTTCACCGACATGACGTGGACCCGGCGGCCGCGCAGCGCGTACCCGGCGGCGGCCAGCGCGCCCGACAGGGTCTTGCCCTCGCCGGTGGCCATCTCGGCGACGTGCCCGGACAGCAGCGCCAGCGTCCCGATCAGCTGCACGTCGTAGGGCCGCTCCCCGAGCGTCCGGCGGGCGGCCTCGCGGCCGAGGGCGCACAGTTCGGCGAGGTCCTCCTTCTCGCGGAGGGCGGAGGCGGCGGCGGTCAGCTCGGCGTCCGGCAGGTCCTGGACGCGCGACTCGCGCTCGCCCGCCTCGCCCACCAGCGCGCGGAAGGGCGCGAGGTCGACGCTGCCGGGCTTCTGCACGAGCCGCCGCAGCCGGTCACGCAGCGCCATGGCGGCCCTTCGGTTCTTCTCTCACGGTTCCCCCCAACGGCGGATACGCGGCGGTCGTTCCCTCCATGATCCCAGGGGGAACCCCCGCGGCGGTCCGGGCGGTCTCCGCTGTTGGTCTGACCTCGAATTCATCCCTCGGACGGACCCCCGCACCCCTCTCATTTGAGAGCATGGAGGCATCACGGGGTTTGCGGTGGCCAAGGGGAAAGCGCCACCGCGGAACGGGGTTTCGCCATGACACCTACGGCACGCAAGGCCGCCGCGCTCCGGCGCAAGCGCCAGATCATCAGCCAGACCGTCATCGACCGCGCGCTGAACGACCCGCGGCGCCACAAGGAGGCCGCGGTCGCGGTGGCGGCCGCCAAGTAGCGGAGCGCACCGCGCGGGGAACGGTCCACGCGAGGGAAGAGCCCCCGGCCGCACCGGCCGGGGGCTCTTCCCGTCTCTCAGGACGCGCCGTCCGCCGAGAAGACGTCGTCGCGGGCCTTCTGCAGCGCCGCGTACAGGGCGCCGCGCAGCACCGGGTTGCCCTCCACCTCGGTCACCGCCACGGTCGGGCGGGTCGGGGTGATCCGGCCGACGATCCGCTCTATGCGCGCGGCGAGCGGCCGGCCGCCGGCCCGGCCGAGGCTGCCCGACAGGACGACGAGGCCGGGGTCCAGGACGATGTTGACCGAGGTCACGCCGTAGGAGATGCGGTTGGCGAGCTCGTCCAGGAACGCGCCGCCGCGGTCCTCGTCGGCGGCGGCCGCGCTGACGCAGTCGTAGGCGGTCTCCCCCGCGATGCCGTGCCCGTGCGCGAGTTCGCGGACGGCGTCCGCACCGACCAGGGCCCCGTAGCCGCCGGAGAGGGTCGGGATGCCCCACGACCTCGACTCGGTGACGCCCTCGTCCTTCGGGCCCCGCCGGGCGGCCCCGACCGGCAGCGGCGCGCCCGGGACGGGCAGGTAGCCGATCTCCCCGGCGCCGCCCCACCGGCCGCGGTGCAGCCGGCCGCCCAGCATGACCGACAGGCCCATGCCGCGGTCGAACCACATCAGCGCGAAGTCGTCGGCGTCGCTCGCGGCGCCGTAGGCCCGCTCGGCAATGGCGGCGAGGTTGACGTCGTTCTCGATGGTCACGGGCCGGCGGAGATCGGTCTTCAGTGCGGCGAGGACGCCCTCATGCCACGTCGGAAGGTCGAAGGCGAACTGGACGTCACCGGACTGGGGGTCGACGACACCGGGCGACCCGATCACGAAGGCGCTCAGCTTCGACAACGCGACCTTGGCGGAGCGGCACGCCTTCACGACGGCGTCGTGCACCGTCTTCACCGGCTCGGCGGTGCCGTTCGGGTCCACGGTGACCTGGGCGGTGATGTGCCCGGTGATGTCGGCGACCCCGGCGGTCACCCCGTCCGGCCCGACCTCGAGCCCGGCGACGTAGGCGCTGGACGGGACGACGGCGTACAGCGCGGCATTGGGCCCGCGCCCCCCGGCCTGCTCGCCGACGACCGAGACCAGCCCCCGGTCCTCCAGTCTCGACAACAGCTGGGAAGCGGTTACCTTCGATAGCCCGGTGTGCTCGCCGATCTGCGCACGGGTCAGCGGGCCCTGCTCGACGAGCAGGTCCAGTGCCGCACGGTCGTTGAGCTCACGCAGCAGCCTCGGCGTTCCCGGGCGTCTGGCCATGCCGGCCCCCTCGATGTCTCAATCCGCTAACGAGCAGTTTTGTTTAGGAAAGTTTCTTGTTAGTTTACGCCCAAGCGCCGACCGGACCGGTACCCCGGACCGGGGGCGCGCGCAGAGCGCGGACTGGCGAGCAGGGCGCCCGCGAGCGATGCGAAAGCGAGTAGGACATGGCCAGGACCTTAAAGGGTCGGCGCCGTCTCCCTCGCACGCAGGCCATAAGGCCACGCGAGGCGACGCCGGAAAGGATCCCCCAGTGAAGTACATCAAGGTTGCGGCCGCCGCGGCCGCGATCGCCCTGGCCGCCACGGCCTGCGGCGGCGAGAGCAAGGACGACAAGGCCGACGCGGGCAAGGACCCCGCGCAGCTCAAGGTCTGGATGATGGGCGACGGGACGCCCGAGCAGACCAAGTTCCTCGACACCGTCGAGGCGGACTTCAAGCAGAAGCACCCGAACACCGACGTCCAGATCAAGTACGTCCCGTGGCCGCAGGTCGCCACCACCTTCCAGAAGGCGGCGGCGGGCGGCGAGGGGCCGGACGTCACCGAGCTCGGCAACACCGACGTCCAGTCCCACGTCGAGCAGGGCAGCCTGGCCGACGTCACCGACCAGTTCAACGGCTGGGCGGACGGCAAGACCCTCAACAAGACCGCCCTCGGCAACGACACCGCCGACGGCAAGATCTACGCGGTGCCGTGGTACGGCGGCGTCCGCGGCGTCTGGTACCGCACGGACTGGTTCCAGGAGCTCGGCATCCAGCCGCCGAAGACCTGGGCCGACCTGACCGCGGCCGCCAAGAAGGTGCAGGACTCCAAGAAGGTCCCCGGCATCGGCATCCCGAGCGACCAGACCAACGCGCTGCTCAGCTTCATCTGGGGCAACAACGGCGCGGTGGCCGTCGAGGACGGCAACGGCGGCTGGAAGGGCCAGCTCGACCAGCCCCAGGCCGTCGAGGCGGTCAAGTACTACGCCGGCCTGGTCAGCACCGAGAAGGTCGCGCCCGAGAAGTACATCGGCAAGAACGAGCTGGAGGGCCCGCAGCGCGACTTCGCGCTCGGCAAGCTCGGCATGTACATCGACGGCAGCTGGGCGCTGAAGGAGATGAAGAAGGTCTCCGACAAGAACGCCGACAAGTGGGGCGTCTTCCCGATCCCGAGCAAGACCGGCGGCAACGCCCCGGTCATGGCGGGCGGCTCCGACCTCGCCGTCTGGAAGGACAGCAAGGCCAAGAGCGCGGCGTTCGACTACATCACCGTCCTGAACAACGCCAAGAACGCCAAGGCGTGGGCCGACTACAGCGGCTTCTCGTCGATGCGCTCGGACGTGAAGTTCTCCGACCCCAAGCTGGAGATCTTCACCGAGATCGCCACCAACACCAAGTTCCCCCCGATCGGCCCCGGCTGGGCGGAGTTCGAGCAGGCCAAGAAGGTGCTGCCGAACACCGTCAAGGCGATCATGCAGGGCAAGAACGCCGACGAGGAGATGAAGAAGGCGAACGAGCAGGCCAACACGCTGCTGAACCCGTAGTACCCGGCTGATCGGAACGTCCATGCTCGACACCGCTCCCGCGGTGCGGAAGTCGCCCGGCCGGAGGTCCTCCGGCCGGGCGCACCCCCGCCGCCGGCCCCGTTTCGGGCCCTACCTGCTGATCGCGCCCACCGTGCTCGTGATCGCCGTCCTGATGTTCTGGCCGATGATCCAGATCGGGATCATGTCGTTCCAGAAGGTCGGCAACCGCCAGTTGCGCGGCGAGCCGGCCGAGCAGGTGGGCACCGAGAACTTCGACAAGATCCTCAACGACCCGTTCTTCTGGCAGACCTTCAAGCACACCGTGCTGTTCGCCGTCGTCGCGGTGAGCCTGACCATGCTCATCGGAACGCTGGTGGGCCTGCTGCTCCACAAGCTCGGCAAGAAGATGTCGAGCTTCGTCGCCGGCGGCGTGATGGTCGCCTGGGCGACCCCGCCGGTCACCGCCGCGATCATCTTCAGCTGGCTGTTCGGCACCACCGGCGGCCTGGTCAACTGGTCCCTCGACCTGCTGCCCGACTTCCTGGTCGGCGGCGGCTGGCTCGACTACAACTGGTTCGCGACGCCGCTGTCCACCTACACCGTCCTCACCGTCTGCGTCGTGTGGCAGGCGTGCCCGTTCGTCGCCGTGTCCGTGCTGGCCGGGCTGAAGAGCGTCCCGGGCGAGCTGTTCGAGGCGGCCCGGGTGGACGGGTCCGGCCCGTGGCGGACGTTCTGGAGCATCACCTACCCGATGCTCAAGCCGATCTTCATGGTGCTGCTGGTCATGTCGATCATCTGGGACTTCAAGGTCTTCACGCAGCTGTTCATCATGTCCGGGCTGGCCAACCGCGACGCGTTCAACCTGTCGCTGTACGCCTACTCCGAGGCGTTCGGCTCGCTCAATCCGAAGCTCGGCATGGGCTCGGCGATCGCGCTCGTGCTCACGTTCATCCTGCTCATCGTCACCGCCCTCTACGTGCGGGTCATGGTCCGTCAGGGGGAGACGCGATGAGGTCCTCGCTGCCGCGCAAGATAGTGCTGAACGGGACGGGCCTGCTCGTCTTCGTCCTCGCGGTCTTCCCCGTCTTCTGGATGGCCTCCACCGCGTTCAAGCCGAACACCGAGATCTTCAGCACGACGCCAAAGCCGCTGCCGACGCACCCGACGCTGGAGCACTTCGACCTGGTGCTGAACGGCGGCATCGCCGAGGTGTCCTTCTGGGAGTACTTCGCCAACAGCGCGATCCTCGCGATCGTCACCGTCGTCGCGTCCGGCCTGCTCGCGCTGCTGGCGGCCACGGCCGTCGCCCGCTTCCGCTTCCGGTTCCGCACGACCTTCCTGGTCATGCTCCTCGTGGTGCAGATGGTGCCCCTGGAGGCGCTGGTCATCCCGCTGTTCCTCGACCTGAAGCAGCTCGAGCTCTACAACAGCCTGTTCGGGCTGGCGCTCGTCTACATCGGGTTCGCCGTGCCGTTCGCGATCTGGATGCTGCGGGGCTTCGTCGCCGCGGTGCCGCGCGAGCTGGAGGAGGCCGCCGCGATCGACGGCGCAAGCCCGGTCCGGACGTTCTTCACGGTCATGCTCCCGCTGGTCGCGCCCGGACTCGTGGCGACCAGCATCTTCTCCTTCATCACCGCCTGGAACGAGTTCATCTTCGCCTACACCTTCCTGGAAGACCAGGACAAGTACACCCTGCCGATCATGCTGCAGTTCTTCTTCGGCCGCAGCGGCAACGCCTGGGGGCCCATCATGGCAGCGTCCACGCTGCTCACCATTCCCGTCATCGCCTTCTTCCTGCTCGTCCAGCGCCGCATGGTGTCCGGCCTCACCGCCGGGGCGGTGAAGGGGTGACGACCGACGACATCGCGACCACGGCGGAGATCGCCCGGCTGGCGCGCGGCACGCTGCTCCCGTCGTTCCCCGGGGCGACCGCGCCGCGCTGGCTGCTGGACGAGCTGGAGGCCGGCCTCGGCGGCGTCACGCTGTTCGCCCTCACCGGCAACGTGCCGAGCCCCGAGTCGCTCGCGGCGCTCACCGCGCAGATGCGCAAGGCGGGCGACCCGTTCGTCACGATCGACGAGGAGGGCGGGGACGTCACCCGGCTCGGCGGCCACGCCACCGGCAGCCCCTACCCCGGCAACGCCGCGCTCGGCGCCGTGGACGACCCGGAGCTGACCCGGCGCATCTACCGCTCGCTGGGCGCCGAACTGGCCGAGGTCGGCGTCAACTTCAACTTCGCGCCGTCGGTGGACGTCAACACCGCCGACGACAACCCCGTCATCGGGACCCGCTCGTTCGGCTCGGACCCGGAGCTGGTCGCCCGGCACGCCGCCGCGTCCGTCGCCGGGACGCAGGAGGCGGGCGTCGCGGCCTGCGCCAAGCACTTCCCCGGCCACGGCGCCACGGTGGACGACTCGCACCTGTCGATCCCGCTCGTGGACGCCGACCTGGAGCTGCTGGACCGCCGCGAGCTGGTGCCGTTCCGGGCCGCGATCGCCGCCGGCACCCGCGCGGTGATGACCGGCCACCTCAACCTGCCCTCGATCACCGCGGGCGCGCCCGCCACCCTGTCGCACGCCGCGATCACCGGGCTGCTCCGCGAGCACCTCGGCTACCAGGGCGTGATCGTCACCGACGCGCTCGACATGGAGGGCGCGAGCGGCGCGATCGGCATCCCGGAGGCGTCCGTGCGGGCCCTCATCGCGGGCGCCGACCTGCTGTGCCTGGGCCCGAACGAGCACGCCGAGACCGTCGAGGCGACGCTCGCCGCGATCGACGAGGCGGTGCGGGCCGGGCGGCTGCCGGCCGCCCGGCTGGCCGAGGCCGCCGAGCGCACCGCGCGGCTGCGGGAGTGGCTCGCCGGACACGGCACCGCCGCCGTCGACCGCGCCGCCGGCCTGGCGGCCGCCCGCCGCGCGCTGCGTGTCACGGGAGCGCTCCCAGGCTGGGACGGCCCGCCGCTGGTCGTCGAGACCGAGTCGACCGGCAACATCGCCGTCGGCCCCACCCCGTGGGGGCTGGGCCCGTGGGCGCCCGACGCCGTCCGGACCGACGGCGCGGACGGGGCGGCGGACCGGGTCCTGGACCGTGCCAAGGGACGCGGCCTCATCGTCGTCCTGCGCGACGCGCACCGGCACGCCGGGCAGCGCGCCCTCACCACGGCCCTGCTGACCGCCCGCCCCGACACCGTGGTCGTGGAGATGGGCCTGCCCGTCTGGCGCCCCGGATCGGCCGTCTACCTGGCCACCTACGGCGCCGCCGCCGCCAACGCCCAGGCCGCCGCCGAGCTGCTCGGCCTGACCGGCTCCCCGGCCGCGGCCGGCTAGACCCGCGGCGCGCCCGCCGGATTCAGAGCCCGGTTCCGGCGGGCGCACCGCGCCGCGGTCCAGGTCGCGCCCGTGTCCCGACCGGTGGGCGGGCCCGACCGGTCCGGCCGGCAAGGGATAATACGTACATGCGATTGTCCGCCCGGGTCGACTATGCGTTGCGCGCCGCCGCCGAACTGGCGGTCGCCGGGAGTCACCCGGTGACCGCGGTCCAGCTCGCCGAGGCCCAGCAGATACCGCCCAAATTCCTGGAGAACATCCTCGGCCAGCTGCGCCGGTCCGGCATCATACGGAGCCAGCGCGGCCCCGAGGGCGGCTACTGGCTGGCGCGGCCCGCCGAGCGGATCTCCCTCGCCGACATCATCCGCGCGATCGACGGGCCGCTGCTCGGCGTCCGCGGCGAGCGCCCCGAGCACGTCGGGTACGAGGGGCCCGCGCGGTCCCTGCAGGAGGTGTGGATCGCGCTGCGCGCCAGCGAGCGCGCCATCCTGGAGCAGGTCACGCTCGCGCACATCGCGGCCGGGGAGCTGCCCGCCCCCGTCGCCAAGCTCACCGAGGACCCGTCCGCCTGGGAGAGCCCCTCACTGATCTGACTCCCGGCATCCGTCCGGAGGAGAGAAGGCCCATGCCGGAAGGGGACGTCGTCTGGCTGACGGCGCGTCGGCTGCGCGAGGCGCTCGCGGGGCGGGCGCTCACGCGGTCGGACTTCCGGGTCCCCCGGTTCGCGACCGCCGACCTGCGCGGGCGGACGGTCCTCGACACCGTGCCGCGCGGCAAGCACCTCCTCACCCGGGTCGAGGACGGGCTCACCGTCCACACGCACCTGCTGATGGAGGGCCACTGGCAGATCCGCCGGGCGGGCCCCGTCCCGCGCGACCACCGCGTGCGGCTGGTGCTGGGAAACGCGGAGTGGCAGGCGGTCGGGTACTCGCTCGGCGTGGTCGAGCTCCTGCGGACCGCCGAGGAAGACCGGGTGGTCGGCCATCTCGGGCCCGACCTCCTCGACCCGTCCTGGGGGCCGGACACGGCCGCGGAGGCCGCCGCGCGGCTGGCCGAGCAGCCGGCGCGGCCCGTCGGCGAGGCGCTCCTCGACCAGACGCGGCTCGCCGGGATCGGCAACGTCTACAAGGCCGAGGTCCTGTTCCTGAGGGGCGTGAACCCGTGGGCCCGCGTCGGGGACGTCCCCGACCTCCCGGCGCTCGTGGAGCTGTCTCACCGGCTCCTGGACGCCAACAAGGAGCGGCACGGCCACATCACCACCGGCGAGCGCGGACGGGGGCGCGAGCACTGGGTGTACGGGCGGGCGGGGCGCCCCTGCCGGCGCTGCGGCACCCGGATCGAGCGCGCGGAGCAGGCCGGCGAGCGCGTCACGTTCTGGTGCCCGCGCTGCCAGCCCGCCCCGTCCTAGCCGGCGCCGCAGTGGACACTCGGCCGGGGCCTTTCCGCGCCCGGACGCGGAAAGGCCCCGGCCCCCGCCGAAAGGGATCGGCGGGGGCCGGGGCCATCGCACTCGGGTCCGGTTCGCGCCGGGATCGCGGCGGCGCGGGGCCGGAACCGGGTCGCGGTCCGGAACTACCGGTCGGTCAGGTCTGGGCCTGGAACATCCAGTGCTGCTTCTCGAGTTCGGCGGTGATGCCGATGAGCAGGTCCTGGGTGACCTGGTCGGGCTCGTCGGTCGCGGCGATGCGCTCGCGGAAGCGGCCGATGATCTGCGCCAGGATGTCGGTGATCGCGGCGACGACCTTGTCGTCGTCGAGGTAGCCGGCCTCCAGCTGCGGCAGCTCGGTGCGGTCGGCCACGGTGCGGGACCGGCCGTCGGGGTTCACCCCGACCGCCACGGCACGCTCGGCCACGTCGTCCTGCCCGGTGCGGGCGAGGGCCACGACCTCGTCGAGGTGCTCGTGCACGACCTTGAAGTTGCGCCCGGTCAGGTTCCAGTGCGCCTGCTTGGCCACCAGGGCGAGATCAACGAGGTCGACCAACGCGCCCTGCAGGGCCTGGCCCACCACCTTCACGGCGTCGTCGGGAAGCGGGCTCTTGACCGTCGCCATTATCGGGCTCCTTCCGCATCGTTACGGTTATCCGTTACAACACGGAAAGATCCCCGGTAATGCCGCGTTCATGCGTGAGACCGCGCACACCCGCGGCCCCGGTAGGGCATGAACGCGTCAGGAGCGGGTCAGGCCGCGACCATGTCGGCGCGGAACTCCCCGGTGATCTCCTCCGGCGTCTCCGGAATGCTCTCTGCGGTGATGCGCTCGTGCTCGGGCGCGCCCGCCATGACGGGCTCGTGCTGCAGCTCGGCGAGGGCCAGCTGATCCGCGACGTCCCTCAGCACGTGCGACAGCGGGACTCCCAGGGCCTTGCAGATCGAGGACAGCAGCTCCGACGAAGCCTCTTTCTGTCCCCGCTCGACCTCGGAGAGATAGCCGAGTGACACCCGCGCCGCCGCGGACACCTCACGGAGGGTGCGTCCCTGGCGCAGCCGCAGCTGCCGCAGTACGTCACCGAGCAGCTGGCGAAGCAGGACCATCGTCTCGCTCCCTCCCTCAGTTCGGACCATCTGCCGGTTCCACCGTACCCGCCTTGACGGTGACCATGGCAGACCGTTGATTTCGTGTTCGCTCGGAACGTAACGCTGTAATCAGTCCCGGTCTTCCCGATCTGCCTGAGCCTCCTCGCTCTCGCCCTCGGCGTCAAGCCCCAGCAGGACGCGTCTCAGCAGCTCAAGGGCGTGCACGACGGTCATCCGCCGGATCACCGCGCGGATCTCCGGCCCGGCGCCGGGCACGGGGAGTTTCGGGCTGACCACAGTGCGCGAATCGCCGGGACCGGCCACGCCGATATAGACCGTTCCGACCGGCTGCCCGTCCTGGGTGACGGGACCGGCGACACCGGTGACGGCGAGCCCGTAGGTCGCGCCGACCGCGTCGCGGACGCCCGCGGCCATCGCGGCGGCCACGTCCGGGTGGACGGCGCCGTGCTCGGCGAGCAGGTCCGCCAGGACGCCGAGCAGCCGGTGCTTCGCCTCCGTCGCGTACGTCACCATGCCGCCCGCGTAGGTGGCGGACGAGCCGGGCATCGCGGTCAGCTCCGCGCCGATGAGCCCGCCGGTCAGCGACTCGGCCGTCGCGACCGTCTCCCCCCGGGCGGCGAGCAGGCGGTGGACGACCCGGTCGAGCGTCTCGTCCTCGACGCCGTAGACGGCCGATCCCAGCAGCTCCCGGACGCGCGCCTCGACGCCCTCCAGCCGCCCGGCGGCGTCCGGACCGGCCACGGTGATGCGGATCTTCACCTCGGCGGGGTCGGGCAGGTAGGCGAGCCGGACCCCCTCCATGGCCTCGACCTCGGCGAGCTTCGTCGCGACGACCGACTCCCACACCCGGTCGGTGCGCAGCGTGCGGCGCGCGACCGCGGGCAGCCCGGCGACGCGGGCCAGCTCCGGCAGCACCACCTCGTCCATGATCGTGCGCATCTCGAACGGGACGCCGGGCAGCGCGTAGACGACGCCGCCGGGCAGCTCGACGCGCAGGCCGGGCGCCGAGCCGGCGGAGTTGGCCAGCACTCCCGCGCCCTTCGGCACGTCCGCCATGCGCAGCGCCATCGGCTGCAGCTCGCGGCCGGCGCGGGCCACCCGCTCGCGCAGCCGCCGCTCCAGCTCCGGGTCGCGGACGAGCGGCACGCCCGCCGCCGCGGCGAGCGCGTCGCGGGTGAGGTCGTCGGAGGTGGGGCCGAGCCCGCCGGTGGTGATGACCGCGTCCGCCCGCTCGAGCGCCGACGCCACCGCCGCGACGATCACGTCGAGCTCGTCGCCGACGACCACGCTGCGCGTGACGTCGACGCCGTGGTCGGCCAGCCGGCGGCCCAGCCACGCCGCGTTGCCGTTGACGGTGTCGCCGAGGAGCAGTTCGTCCCCGACCGTGAGCAGTTCGACTCGCATGGCGTCCGAATCTACCGCCAGGGGCGGCGCGCCACGGGCGCGGGACGGCGCCGGCGCATCTCCGGTTCACCGGGAAATACGGCCGAATGAGGACGCCGCGGGCCGCGGCGCGTTCGCACCGGTCCAACGGGCGCATCCCTTTTCCGTCCCGGCGTGAAAGAGGCGGCCGCGCTTTGTCCGCCGCGACGGGACCGCGCCCGTCAGGGCACGCGGGCGAGGCGGGCGCGCGAACGCGGATCGTCGCCGCGGATCATTGATCGCAGGTCCGACAAATACCGCGAAGCCCAGGTCACGCTGTGAGTCAAAACTCATTTGATCGATTCGTCCGCACGGACGCGAGCGGGGATAATCGAATTCGCGTGGCGCCCGCGAGACGGGGCCGCGGGACCACGACCGGGGTGGGCGTGGCCTCGCGGCCCCCCGCGGGCGCCACGGCTTCAACCCCCGGAGCCTCCGGCAGGCCGCGTCAGGCCGCCGCGGAGCGCCGGCGCAGCCGCCACGCCTGGACGAGGTAGTCCACCCCGGTGACGACGGTGACGACGAGGGCGGCGCCCATCGTGACCCAGCGGACGTAGTCGAGCGGGCCGGGCAGGATGTAGAAGCCGATCGCGATCACCTGCAGCATCGTCTTCAGCTTCCCGCCCTTGCTGGCCGGGATCACACCGTGCCGGATCACGACGAAGCGCAGCACCGTGATGCCGATCTCGCGGACCATGATGGCGGCCGTCACCCACCACCACAGCTCCCCCATCACCGACAGGCTGACCAGCGCGGCGCCGGTGAGCGCCTTGTCGGCGATCGGGTCGGCGATCTTGCCGAAGTCGGTGACCAGGCCGCGCGCCCGGGCGATGTCGCCGTCGATCTTGTCGGTGACCGAGGCGGCCGCGAACACCGCGAACGCGGCGAGCCGCCAGCCGGTGCCGTCCAGGAACAGCAGCCACACGAACAGCGGGACCAGCGCGATCCGCACCATCGTCAGCGCGTTGGCGATGTTCCACACCCCGGCCGGGGGCGGATCGCCCGCGACCGGTTCCGCGGCGCCGGCGATCATGCGGGGCCCGCGTTCGGGCCGGCGCTCGCGTCCGCGGCGCGGTCGGCGGTCGCGTCCGCGATGAGGTCGGCGCCGTCGCTGCCGATGACGCGGGCCGCCACGATCTCGCCGAGCGCCAGGCCCTCGCCGCGGACGAGGACCGTCCCGTCCACCTCCGGCGCCTGGTGCTCGGCGCGGCCCTCGAAGCCGCCCTCCTCGCCCTTGTCCTCCAGCAGGACGCGGACGAGCGAGCCGATCCGGTCCTCGGCCCGCTGGGACGTCAGCTCCTCGGCCAGTCCGGACAGCTCGTCGACCCGGCGGGCGATCTCGGCCGGGTCGAGCTTGCCCTCCAGGTCCGCGGCCTCCGTGCCGTCCTCGTCGGAGTAGCCGAACACGCCGACCGCGTCGAGGCGGGCGGCGGACAGGAACTCGGCCAGCTCCTCGAAGTCGTCCTCGGTCTCGCCGGGGAAGCCGACGATGAAGTTCGACCGGACGCCCGCGTCCGGGGCCAGCTCGCGGATCTGGTCGAGCAGCCCGAGGAACCGCTCCCGGTCGCCGAACCGCCGCATCGAGCGCAGCACCGGCCCGGACGCGTGCTGGAACGACAGGTCGAAGTAGGGCGCGACGCCGGGCGTGCCGCAGATCGCCTCGATGAGGCCGGGACGGGTCTCGGCGGGCTGCAGGTAGCTGACCCGCACCCGCTCGATGCCGTCCACGGCGGCGAGGCCCGGCAGCAGCCTCTCCAGCGCACGCAGGTCGCCGAAGTCCTTGCCGTAGGACGTCGAGTTCTCGCTGACCAGGACCAGCTCGCGGACGCCGTGCCCGGCGAGCCAGCGCGCCTCCTCCAGCACCTCCGCCGGCGGCCGGGACACGTACGCGCCGCGGAACGCGGGGATCGCGCAGAACGTGCAGCGCCGGTCGCAGCCGGACGCCAGCTTCAGCGGCGCCACCGGGCCGCCGCCGAGCCGCCGCCGCAGCACCCGCGGGCCGGACGCGGGGGCCACCCCGTCCGGCAGGTCGGCGGGCGCGCCGTGCCCGGGGACCGCCACCCCGGACGCGGACCGGTCCACCGGGCTGATCGGCAGCAGCGTCCGGCGGTCACGCGGCGTGTGCGCGTCCCGCCTGCGGCCCGCCATGACGTCGTCGAGCCGCTCCCCGATGCCGGCGTAGTCGTCGAAGCCGAGCACCGCGTCGGCCTCCGGCAGCGCCTCCGCCAGCTCCTTGCCGTACCGCTCGGCCATGCAGCCGGCCGCCACGACCTTGGCGCCGGAGTCGTGCGCGGCGAGCAGCGTGTCGATGGAGTCCTTCTTGGCGGCCTCGATGAACCCGCAGGTGTTCACGACGACCACGTCCGCGCCGCCGGCGTCGTCGGCCAGGTCCCAGCCGGCGGCCTCCATGCGCGCGGCGAGTTCCTCGGAATCGACCTCGTTGCGGGCGCAGCCGAGCGTGATGAGAGAGACCTTGCGGCGAGTCGACATGCCCTCAAAGGTAATGGGCGCGGGCGCCGGGACGTACCAGCGGGCCCCCGGGCGGGTCATCGCGGGGGGACGGCCGCCGCGCACCCCCGGCTCAGGCGTGTTCCGGGTCCTGGCGGTCGAAGCTCAGGCGCTGCACGCCCTTGCCCTTGCCGGGCGAGCCGATGTCCTTGCCGTTGACGGTCAGGTTGACGCTGCCGCCCACGCCGATCACCAGCTTGACCTTCTTCTTGGCGCTGAAGTCCTTCTCCTCGCCCTTGTGCAGCGTGCCGATGAACAGCGTCCTGCCCTGGTCGCCCATGACGTTCAGCCAGGTGGTCCGCTTGGCCTCGACCCGCACCTCGACCTTGGTGCGCGGCGCCTCCGCGACCGGCGCGCCGCTCTGCGACGCCGACGGCTTCGGGCTCGGCGGCGCGGGCGTCCCGGCGACCTGCTGCGCGGTGCGCTGCTCGCGGCCGCCGTCGTGCCCGACCACCTGGACGACCCCGTAGATGACGACGAGCGCGAGGGCGAGCGCCATCGCGGCGCTCCAGTTCGGCGCCTTGCGCTCGCGGAACGCGACGGGCTGCTCCGGCTCGAACGCCGACACCGCCGAGACGGGCTGCGGGGCGCCGCCGTGCGCGGCGTCGAACTCGGCGACGAGCGGTTCGGGGTCGATGCCGATGACCCGGGAGATGCTGCGGATGTGGCCGCGGGCGTAGAAGTTGCCGCCGCAGAGCGAGAAGTCGTCGGCCTCCATGCCGCGGATCACGGTCTCCCGGATCCGGGTCTGGAGACTGACCTGTGTCACCGAGAGACCGGCCCGCTGACGCTCCTCCGCCAAGGTCTCACCGATGCTCACCTCGGGCCTCCTTCGGGGGCGCTCGTGGCCGATCTTCTGGGACACCAGTCTAGGAACGGGGATGCCCGTTGAGCGACTGCCGACACGTTCGAAACAGGGCAAGATTTCGCATCATTCCGCAATGCCCCGCCCTTGCCCCGCACGACCTGCACCGGCCTCCGCGGGCCCCGGCTCAGCCTCCGCCGCGCAGTTCCGCGAGGACCCCGGGGAGATCGTCCGGCTTGGCGAGGACGTCCCGCGCCTTGGACCCCTCGCTCGGCCCGACGATGTCGCGGCTCTCCATCAGGTCCATGAGCCGGCCGGCCTTGGCGAACCCGACGCGGAGCTTGCGCTGCAGCATCGACGTCGACCCGAACTGGGTGGACACGACCAGCTCGATCGCCTGGACGAGCAGGTCCATGTCGTCGCCGATCTCCTCGTCGATCTCCTTCTTCGGCTTGTTGGCCTCGGCGACGTCCTCCCGGTAGTTCGCCTCCATCTGCCCCTTGCAGTGGTCGACGATCCCGTGGATCTCCTTCTCCGCCACGTAGGCGTTCTGGAGGCGCATGGGCTTGCTCGCGCCCATCGGCAGGAACAGCGCGTCGCCCTGCCCGACGAGCTTCTCGGCGCCGGGCTGGTCGAGGATGACGCGGCTGTCGGACAGCGAGGACGTCGCGAACGCCAGCCGGGACGGCACGTTGGCCTTGATGAGCCCGGTGACGACGTCCACCGACGGCCGCTGCGTCGCCAGGACGAGGTGGATGCCGGCGGCGCGCGCGAGCTGGGTGATGCGGACGACCGAGTCCTCGACGTCGCGGGGCGCGACCATCATCAGGTCGGCCAGCTCGTCCACGATGACCAGCATGTACGGGTACGGGGTGTAGACGCGCTCGCTGCCGGGCGGCGGCTTGAGCTTGCCCGCCTTCACCGCCTTGTTGAAGTCGTCGATGTGCCGGTACCCGGACGCGGCGAGGTCGTCGTAGCGGCGGTCCATCTCGCCGACGACCCACTCCAGGGCCTCGGCGGCCTTCTTCGGGCTGGTGATGATCGGCGTGATCAGGTGCGGGATGCCCTGGTACATGGTCAGCTCGACCCGCTTGGGGTCGACCAGGATCATCCGCACCTCGTCGGGCGTGGCGCGCATCAGGACCGAGGTGATGAGCCCGTTGATGCACGTCGACTTGCCCGCGCCGGTGGCGCCCGCGATGAGGATGTGCGGCATCTTCGCCAGGTTCGCCACGACCGTGCGGCCCTCGACGTCCTTGCCGAGCCCGACGATCATCGGGTGGTGCTCGTTGGTCGCGGCGGGCGAGCGCAGCACGTCGCCCAGGCTGACGATGTCCTTGTCGGTGTTGGGGATCTCCACGCCGATCGCCGACTTGCCGGGGATCGGGGAGATGATCCGCACGTCGGCGCTCTTCACCGCGTAGGCGATGTTCTTGGTCAGCGCGGTGACCTTCTCGACCTTCACCGCCGGGCCCAGCTCGATCTCGTACCGGGTGATCGTCGGGCCGCGGGTGAACCCGGTGACCTGCGCGTCGATGTCGAACTGCTCCAGCACGCCGGTGAGCGCGTTCACGACCGTGTCGTTGGCCTTCGTCCGCGGCTTGGACACGCTGCCGGGACGCAGCATCGACGGGTCGGGCAGCAGGTAGATCTCGCCGGACGACGAGAGCGGCAGCTGCTCGGACCGGCGCGGCGCGGGCGTCGGGTCGGGGACCTCGTGCCGCGCCTCGTGCCCGGCCTCGGGCCCGGCGTCGGCCATCGACTCGCCCGCGACGTGCGCGTCCATCGGCTCGTCGTCGCCGGGCGGCGCGGGCGGCGGGACGTCGGCGCCGAACGGGTCGGGCTCGAACAGCTCGTCGGCGAGGTCGCGCTGCGGGCGGGCGGCCTTCTTCGGCTCGTCCTCCAGCAGCGGCGTGTCGTAGGGGCGCGAGTGCTCGCCGACCTCCAGCTCGTCGCCGTCGTCGTCGGCCTTCTTCTTGCGGCGGCGCTTCTTCGGCGCGTCCTCGCCCTCCTCCCCCGCGTCGGACGGACGCTCCGGGCGGCTCTGCAGGGTCGCCATCGCCCACAGGTCGGCGACCCGCTCGGGGACCTTCGCGATCGGCGTCGCGGTGACGACCAGCAGCCCGAACCCGGACAGGAGCAGCAGCAGCGGGACGGCCACCCACCCGCTGAGCGCCGCGTCGAGCGGCGCCGACACCAGCCAGCCGAGCACGCCGCCGGACTCGCGGACGCCCGCCATGTCCTCCGCCGGGGACGGGACGCCGGCGGCGATGTGCAGGATGCCGAGCACGCCGACGCCGAGCGCGGTGATGCCGATGACGATGCGGCCGGTGTCCTCGTGGTGCTCGGGGTGGCGCAGCGTCCGCCACGCCAGCAGGGCCAGCAGCACCGGCAGCGCCATCGCCAGGATGCCGAGGCCGCCGCGCACGACCTTCTCCAGCGCGATCGTGACGACGCCGTCCGGCCGGAACCAGGTGACGGAGGCCAGCACGATGGACGAGCCGAGCAGCGCCAGCCCGAGGCCGTCGCGCCGGTGCTCGGGGTCGAGGCTGCGGGCGCCGTGCCCGTAGGCGCGGAAGACCGACCCGACCGCGACGGCCGCGAGCAGGTACAGCTTGAACAGGAGCTTGAAGAAGCCGAGGACGGCCTGGGAGATCGGGTCGGGCTTCTGCGGGGGGCGCCCCCGCGCCGAGCCCCGGCCGCCCTTGGAGGTGCCGCTCGGTCGCTTCCGGGGGGACGAACCTGCGGGCTTGCGAGCCGCACTGCCCCCCGCACGCGAAGAGGCTTTCGCACCTCCGGACGCACGTGTGGCCATGCTTATGAGAGTAACCAAGGACCCTAGAGGTTCCCGGGGAGGCGGCCGGGCGTGTTGGAGAACGGACGGCCGCCTCCCCGCGGCCGCCCGTTCTCCCGGGCCTAGACCTCCACGACCACCGGGACGATCATCGGGCGGCGCCGGTAGTTCTCGCTCACCCACTTGCCCACGGTGCGCCGGATGAGCTGGCTCATCTGGTGCAGGTCGTTCACGCCGTCGCCGGCGGCGTCCCGCAGCGCGCCCTCGATGCGGGCGATGACCTCGTCGAAGTCCTCGTTGACGATGCCGGCGCCGCGGGCGTGCACCTCGGGCCCGGCGACGACCTTGCCGGACGTCGAGTCGATGCCGACGACGATGGAGACGAAGCCCTCCTCGCCGAGGATCCGCCGGTCCTTCAGCGAGGTCTCGGTGACCTCGCCGACCGACAGCCCGTCCACGTAGACGTAGCCGGCGGGCACCGCGCCGACGATCTTGGCGCGGCCGTCCACGAGGTCGACGACCACGCCGTCCTCGGCGATGACGATGCCCTCCTCGGGGACGCCGGTGAGCGCGGCCAGCTTGGCGTGCGCGCGCAGGTGCCGCCACTCCCCGTGGATGGGGATGAAGTTGGCCGGCTTCGTCACGTTCAGCACGTACAGCAGCTCGCCGGCCGACGCGTGCCCGGACACGTGCACGAGCGCGTTGCCCTTGTGCACGATGCGGGCCCCCCAGCGGGTGAGGCCGTTGATGACGCGGTTGACCGCGTTCTCGTTGCCGGGGATCAGCGAGGACGCCAGCAGCACGGTGTCGCCCTCGGTGATGCGGATCGAGTGGTCGCGGTTCGCCATCCGCGACAGGGCCGACATCGGCTCGCCCTGCGACCCGGTGCACACCAGCACGAGCCGGTCGCCGGGGATGTCGTCCAGGTCCCTCTGCTCGACCATGATGCCGTCGGGCACGTTCAGGTAGCCCAGCTCGCGCGCGACGCCCATGTTGCGCACCATGGACCGGCCGACGAAGCACACCTTGCGGCCGTTGGCGACGGCGGCGTCCAGGACCTGCTGGACGCGGTGGATGTGCGAGGCGAAGCAGGCGACGATGAGCCGCTCCTGCGCGGTGCGGAACACCTCGTCCACCACCGGGCCGATGTTGCGCTCGCTGGTGACGAACCCGGGCACCTCGGCGTTGGTCGAGTCCGACATCAGCAGGTCGATGCCCTCGGCGCCGAGCCGGGCGAACCCGGGCAGGTCGGTGAGCCGGCCGTCCAGCGGCAGCTGGTCCATCTTGAAGTCGCCGGTGTGCAGGACGAGCCCGGCGGGCGTGCGGATCGCGACGGCGAGCGCGTCCGGGATGGAGTGGTTGACGGCGAGGAACTCGCAGTCGAACGGCCCGAAGTCGCGCCGCTCCCCCTCCGCGACCACGTCGGTCACCGGCTTGATCCGGTGCTCGGTGAGCTTGGCCTCCAGCAGCGCGAGCGTGAGCTTCGAGCCGACGAGGGGGATGTCGCGGCGTTCGCGCAGCAGGTAGGGGACGGCGCCGATGTGGTCTTCGTGGCCGTGCGTGAGGACGATCGCCTCGATGTCGCCGAGGCGGTCCCTGATGTATTCGAAATCGGGCAGGATCAGATCGACACCGGGCTGCTCGGTCTCGGGGAACAGCACGCCGCAGTCGACGACGAGCAGGCGTCCGCCGTACTCGTACACCGTCATGTTGCGGCCGATCTCCCCGAGCCCGCCGAGCGCGACGATGCGCAGGCCGCCCCCGGGCGGCGCGGGCGGGTCCGACAGCTCCGGGTGAGGGTGACTCACCTGGTGACCTCCGGGATGACTACCTCCGGCACTTTGACTCCCCCTATCGTGAGGTCTTCTCGCAGGCGCGCGGCGAACTCCGGCGAGGCCTCCACCAGCGGCGCGCGGAGCGGGCCGCCTCCGGGGAGGCCGAGCAGGTTCAGCGCTGCCTTGACGGCGATGGCGCCCTGCGTACGGGTCATGATGGCGGTGACCACGGGCAGCAGCCGGCGGTGGATCTCCAGCGCCCGGCCGTGCTCACCGGCGCGGTATGCGTCGATCATCTCATGGAGCTCGACGCCGACGACATGCCCGACCACGCTGACGAACCCCGCCGCACCGACCGAGAGCCAGGGCAGGTTGAGGTTGTCGTCGCCGGAGTACCAGACCAGGTCGGTCGCCGCCATCACGCGGGACGCGCCGAACAGGTCGCCCTTGGCGTCCTTGACGGCGATGATCCGCGGGTGCTCGGCGAGCTGGACGAGCGTGTCGTTCTCGATCGGCACCCCGGCGCGCCCCGGGATGTCGTACAGCATGCAGGGCAGCCCCGTCGCGTCGGCCACCGCGGTGAAGTGGCGGACGAGGCCCTCCTGCGGGGGCTTGTTGTAGTAGGGCGTGACCACGAGCAGCGCGTGCGCGCCGGCGGCCTCGGCCTGCCGCGCGAGCTGCAGGGTGTGCTCGGTGTGGTTCGTGCCGGCACCGGCGACGATCACGGCGCGGTCGCCGACCGCCTCGATGACCGCGCGCAGCAGTCTGCTCTTCTCGTCGTCGCTCGTCGTGGGCGACTCGCCCGTCGTCCCGTTGACGACGAGGCCGTCGTGGCGCCGCTCGTCGACCAGGTGGGTCGCGAGGCGCGCGGCGCCGTCGTAGTCGACGCCGCCGTCGGGCAGGAACGGGGTGACCATGGCGGTCAGCATCCGTCCAAACGGAGCGTCAGTCGTTGTGCTGGGTGCCATGCAACGAACGGTACCGTTACGGCCGTTCGACTTGGACCCGCAGGTCGAACAGAAAGGCAGAAGCCGCCGCCACACGCTCGGGGGTACGCGTGGCGACGGCTCCCACATCCCACATCGTGGCACGCAAAAGCCGCGTTACGGGGTCAGTCCGGCCACTTCCCGGACTCGATCGGATAACGTGACCCAGCGGTCATCTCATGCAGCCGGACGCGCAGCTCCTCGACGTCGGGAGTGCGCACGAGATCGTTGCCGCGGACGGCCCACCAGAGGCCGGACCCGCCCCGTCCGATCCGCCAGCCGGCGAACTCGGCTGACAGCTCGCCGATCCGGTCGGCATCGCGCCGCGCGGTCCGCTGAACGCTCATCGGCCTCGTCCCCACTTCCTTTGCCATCCGGTGACCCGGCCCTGACTTCCGCACCGGGCAATACCCTCGGAGGTGAACGGCTACCCAACCCTTTCTACCTGCACCTTCAAGAGAATCGGAACGTGGCGGCGAGGGTTTCTCAACCGCCAACTCTTTCTGTCGCCCGGGGCAGCCAGGTGGAGCGGTAACGGGCCCACTCCTCGTCCCGCGTCGTCCAGCCCGCGTACACGCCGACGCCGTACGGACGCCTCGGAGGGCGCTTCAGCTCGTCCACCCCGCGCCGGACGCCGCGCACCGCGACCTGCAGGTTCTCCGCCCAGCCCATGAGCGGCGTGTAGGTCGGGACGCCCATGAAGACCGTGGTGCGGTCGCCGATGAGCTCCAGCGTGGCCCGGGTGTGCCGGGCGTAGTGCCATCCGGCGAGCGACCGGGTCGGCAGCGACACGTCGTAGGTCATGATCGCGACCTGGTCGGCGCGGTCGGCGACGGCGCGCAGGAAGTCCCTCGTCGGGCGCGGCGGGTAGTGGACGGCGCCGGTCCGCGGGATCAGCGCCTTGTAGACCGGCTGGAGGCCGTCGAAGAGCGTCGGCTGCTCCAGGGCCACCGACAGCAGCCTGCCCCGCGACCTGGTCAGCTCGCGGGTCCGGTCCATCAGCGCAAGGAACGCGCGGTCGTCGGGGTAGATCGGCTCGAAGTCGTAGTGGATCCCGTCGAAGCCGAGGTCGAGGAAGGCGGCGTCGGTCCGCAGGACCCTTTCCCGGACGGCCGGGTCGTCGAGGTCGATGACGCCCTTGCCCTCCACCACCCGGATCTGCCCCAGGTACGCCTGCGAGCGGACGCCCGGCGCGTACTCGCGCATGGCCTCGATGAGCCGCCGCGCGTTGCGGTACTTGGCCGCGGGGACCGTCCCGTCCGCCTCGAACGGGCCCGCGTGGAAGAACACGTCGGTGATCCGGTTCCGCTTCAGCAGATCTCCGAACGCGCGGTACTCGGCGTCGCCGTGCGTCTCCCCCACCCACTGGTGCCTGGCCCACAGCGCGTTGGCCTCGGTGCCCCGCGCCTCCGGCTCGGGCTGCCACCAGACCCACGCGCCGGCGAAGACGAGGGCGGCCAGGCCGAGGGCGTACGCGGTCGCCCACCCGGTCCAGCGCAGCAACCGGCGCGCGATCCCCGAAACCCGCCCTTTGTGCTTCATCACGTAATGATCCCGGATGAGCGGGGCGCTCCGGACGCCCGGTGCCAGGAATCCGCCATGAAACGATCATGGTTGCGGCGCGATCGCGCGCCGCGCGCCTCAGCCGTTGACATGCGGGGAACCCTGTGATGACGAGGCGGCTCAGCGATGCGCCCGTCGTCCCCGACGGGAGCCGCCCCGGTCCTTACCGTCCGTCCGGATGGAGGTCGAAACGGCATGCGAGTACGACCGGAGCAGGTGCCGTCCCGGCACGGGGAGCCGCGCCCCATGATCAGCACGCGGACCCTCGTGATCTTCCTCGCGGCGGTCGGCGCCGCCGCCCTCACCGCCGCCGCCCCGCGGTTCGCGATCCCGATAGGCGTCGGCGTGGGCGTCGTGACGCTGCTGGCCCAGATCGTCAAGGACTGACCGGGGCCGCGGATGCGCCGGGTGAGCGCGGCACGGACCGGCACGGCGCCGGCGGCCGGTGGCGGCCGCCGGGACCGCACCGGGTCACGCCAGTGGGCAGAAGCAGAACTCGTTGCCCTCGGGGTCGTGCCAGACCTGGAAGGTCGCTCCGGGCGGGGTGGGCGCCCGGGTGGCGCCCAGGCCCGCCGCCCGCTCACCGGCCGCCCGGACGGCAACCGCACCAAGACCCGCGCCTACCGCGCGAGGCAGAAGCCCGCGGCCGGCTGACGGCCGGGGGTCGCTAGGGTGAGGCGGCGGGTTTCCAGCGAGAGGACGGGCGGCATGGCCGATGTGGGAGTACGGCCCGCGCGGCGCGCGGACGCGGCCGCCGTCGCCGGCATCCAGGTGCGGGCGTGGCGGCACGGGTACCGCGATCTGCTTCCGGACGGCGTCCTCGACGAGGTCACCGCGCCCGAGGCCGTGGAGACGTGGCGGGACCGGTGGGCGGAGGCCGCGGCGGCGCCGCCGACCCCGCGGCACCGGCTGCTGGTCGCGGTGGCGTCCGACCTGGTCGTCGGCTTCGCCGCGCACGGCCCCGCCGAGGACGCCGACCTCGACGCCGCCGCCACCGCGGAGCTGATCACGCTGCTGGTCGACCCGCTGCACGCCCGCGCCGGGCACGGCAGCCGGCTGCTCGCCGCGACCGCCGACCTGCTGCGCGAGGACGGCTTCACCACCCTGACCAGCTGGGTCTTCGAGGGCGACGAGGTCACCCGGACGTTCCTCGGCTCGGCCGGCTGGGCCCCCGACGGCACGGCCCGCACGCTCGACATGGGCGAGCCCGTCCGGCAGATCCGCCTGCACACCGACATCGGCGCCTGACCGCTTCACCAGGGGTCGGTGAGGTGCACGCCCGGCCCGGCAATATCTTTGAATCCGTGCCCGAGTCCACCTCCTTGACGCCGCCGCGCGCCCCCGCGGCCGCGGCTCCCGCCGTCCGGCACCGCCGGCTCGGCATGGTCGTCATCAGCCTCGGCGTCTCGCTGATCGTGGTGGACGCCACGATCGTCGGCGTGCTGCTCCCCCGGATCGTCGCCGACCTCGGCCTGACGACCACGGACGCCGAATGGGTGACCTCGGTGTACGCGCTGGTGTTCGCGGCGCTGCTCATCCCGTTCGGGCGGGCCGGCGACCTGTTCGGGCGGCGCCGGCTGTTCGTGCTCGGGACCGCGGTGTTCGCGGCGGCGAGCGTCGCCGCCGCGCTGGCCGGGGACGGCTCGGCGCTGATCGCCGCGCGGGCCGCGCAGGGCGTCGGCGCCTCCATGATCATGCCGGCCACGCTCGCCACGCTGAACGCCGTGTTCACCGGGCGGGACCGCGCCGTCGCCTTCGGGATCTGGGGCTCGATGATCAGCGGGATGGCCGCGCTCGGGCCGCTCGCCGGCGGGGCGATCGCCACCGGCGGCGGCTGGCGCTGGGCGTTCGGGATCAACCTGCCGCTCGGCGCCCTGCTCGTCGCGGGGGCCCTGTGGCTGCTGCCGGAGACCCGGCGGCCCGGTGCGGGGCGCGCCCGGCGGGAGATCGACTGGCCGGGCGGGCTGCTGTCGGCGCTCGGGCTCGGCGCCCTCGTGTGCGGGATCATCGAGGGCCAGACCTACGGCTGGTGGACGCCGACGCGCCCCTTCACGCTGGCCGGGTTCGACTGGCCCGAGACGGCGCTGTCGCCGGTCCCGGTCGTCCTCGCGCTCGGGGCGCTGCTGATCGCGGCGCTGGTCGTGGTGGAGCGGTCCCGGGCCGCCGCCGGGCGCCCGGTGATGCTCGACCTGGAGCTGTTCCGCATCCCGAACTTCCGCCGCGGCAACCTCGCCTCGGCGCTCATCAACGTCGGCGAGCTGGGGCTGCTGTTCGTCCTGCCGCTGTTCCTGCTGGGCGTGCACGGCACCGACCCGCTGCAGATCAGCCTGGCGATCCTGCCGCTCGCCGTCGGCGCGTTCCTGTCCGGCGGGTATGCGGGCCGGCTGGCCAACAAGCGCGGCGCGCACCGGGTCGTGCAGACGGGCATGGTGCTCGAGGTCGCCGCCGTCGTCATGCTGGCCCTCACCCTGTCCCCGTCCACCGGCGGGCTCGGTCTCGCGCCGTGGATGCTGCTGTACGGGCTCGGGCTCGGCCTCACGTCGGCGCAGCTGACGAACGTGTCGCTGGCGGACGTCCCGCCGGCGCAGTCCGGGCAGGCGTCCGGGACGCAGTCGACGGCCCGGCAGGTCGGCGCGGCGCTCGGCATCGCCGCGATCGGGACGGTGTTCGCGACGAGCCTCGGGCACGCGATGGCCGACCGGCTGGCCGACTCGGCGCTCCCGCCCGAGCGGCAGGCCGCCATCGCGCACGACCTGCGGGAGAGCGCCGGGACGTACGGCCGCGACCTGCACGCGGCGCCCGGGCTGGAGGCCGAGGCCCGCGCCGCCGACGAGAGCCTCGCCGCCGCGACCCGGCACGCGGCCCTCACCACCGCCGCGATCCTCGCGCTCGGGCTCGGCGCGTCCCTGCGGCTGCGCCCGAGCGGTGATCGCGATCGGGAAGAATCGAAGAGGTAGTCCCCCTGTCGTCCCACGAGAACAAGCGGTAACTGTGGCCACGCTCTCCCAATGGGTCGCCGGATCCCGGCCCCGCACCCTGCCCGCGTCCCTCGTTCCCGTCGTCGTCGGCACCGGCGTCGCGGTCGGCGAGGGCGAACCCGTCTGGTGGCGCGCCGTCCTCGCCGGCGTCGTCGCGCTCGTCCTGCAGATCGGGGTGAACTACTCCAACGACTACAGTGACGGCGTCCGCGGCACCGACGAGGACCGCGTCGGCCCGCTCCGCCTCGTCGGGTCGGGGGCCGCGCCGCCGAAGCAGGTCCTCGCCGCCGCGCTCGGCTGCTTCCTCGCCGCGGTCGTGGCCGGGCTGGTGCTCGCCGCCGTGACGACGTGGTGGCTGCTGCTGGTCGGCGCCGTCGCGATCCTCGCGGCCTGGTTCTACACCGGCGGGAAGACCCCGTACGGCTACCGGGCGCTGGGCGAGGTGTCGGTGTTCGTGTTCTTCGGCCTCGTCGCCGTCGTCGGGACGGTGTACGTCCAGGTCGAGGCGCTCCCGTGGGAGGCGTGGGCGGCGGCGGTCCCGATCGGGCTGCTGGCCTGCGCGCTGCTCGTCGCGAACAACCTGCGCGACATCCCGACCGACCGGGAGTCGGGCAAGCGGACCCTCGCCGTGCTGCTCGGCGGCCCCTGGACGCGGATCCTGTACGCGGCGTGCACCGCGCTGCCGTTCATGGTCGTCCTGGCGCTGGCGGCGCCGCACCCGTGGGCGCTGCTCGCGCTGCTCGCGGCGCCGCTGTCGCTGCCGCCGACGCAGAAGGTGCTGCAGGGCGCGACCGGCCCCGCCCTGATCCCCGTGCTGGGCGAGACCGGCCGGCTCCAGATGGCCTACGGCGCGCTGCTGGCGATCGGCCTCGCGCTCTGACGCTCGGCGAGCAGGAAGGCTCCGGTGAGGCCCATGATGAGCCCGCCGAGCAGCCCGGACACGGCCGCCAGCCCGGCCGCCGCGGTCGCGTCGCCCCCGAGGTCGCCCAGCTGGGCGACCAGCACGAGGAGCCCGTAGAGCGACCAGGTGAACGTGGCGGCCGCGCCGACCCACGCGACGGCCAGCGGCACCGCGAGCCTCTCCGGGCGCCCGCCGCGCCGGACGATCAGCAGCAGCGCGGCGGCGCCGGCGAGCGCGAGGCCGCCCCAGGCGCCGTCGGCGAGCTGCTGGGCGAGGTTCCTGCTCTCGATCTGGTCGGCGCGGAGCCCCGCCGTCCCGCCGAAGGCCCAGAAGAAGTGCACGGCCGCGAAGGGCGCCGCGAACACGGTCGCCGTGCGCGCCAGGAGCACTTGCAGGGGGTGGGTCGCGCCCTTGGGGACGTCCTCGGTGCGGACGGTGAAGACGTCCGTCCACCGGTCCCGCGCGTACAGGACGAAGGCCGTGAGCAGGCCGAGCCCCTGCACGGTGAAGCCCCCGTAGACGATGCCGAACACCCAGTCTTGGAGCGCGCCGTCGCCGGAGGCCACCGGCTCCGACGAGAAGAGCGCCTGCAGGAGCGTCCCGAGCGGGACGGCGAGGACGATCGGCGCGAGCAGCCCGGCGGCGACCCAGATCGGCGTCAGCACCAGCCACGCCGGGAGCCGCCGGCCCCACGGGAACGTGAACGCCAGCGCGACCAGCACGGCGATCGCGTCCATGCCCATGGTGATCGCGTTGCCGACGTAGAGCGCCGACTCCCGCGCCGCATCGGCGTCGTTCCATCCGACGGTGCTGCCGGACAGCCACGCGATCTTGATGGTGAGGTAGGGGACGCACGCGGCGATCGTCGCCGCGCAGACGGCCAGGCGCAGGCGCCCCGGCCCGCCGCGCGCCGCGCGCGCCGGCCGGGTGAGCGGGTGAGCTGAAACGGTCATGCCCCGACCATGCCGAGGCCGGCCCCGGCCGCGCTTCCCGCCGCGGGGTGAGACCGGGCCCGCCCCTCCCCCGCACGGGTGAGGGGCGGGCGCGGGACGCTACCCCCAGCTGATCTCCGGGAGGCCGGCGTCGACGAGGGCCTTGTTCACGGCGCTGAACGGACGCGTCCCGAAGAACTTCTTCGCGCTCAGCGGGCTCGGGTGCGCCGACTCGATCACGGTGTGCTGCGGCCCGGTGATCAGCCGGGCCTTCTTGCGGGCGTAGGCGCCCCACAGCACGAAGACGACGCGCTCGCTCTTGTCGTTCAGCGCGCGGATCGCGGCATCGGTGAAGTCCTCCCAGCCCTTGCCGGCGTGCGAGCCCGCCTCGCCGCCGCGCACGGTCAGCACCGCGTTCAGCAGCAGGACGCCCTGGTCGGCCCACCGGGTCAGATCACCCGACGCCGCCGCCGGGACGTCGAGGTCGGTCGCCAGCTCCTTGTAGATGTTGCGCAGCGACGGCGGCAGCCGCACCCCCTCGCGGACGCTGAAGCTGAGCCCGTGCGCCTGGTCGGGGCCGTGGTACGGGTCCTGGCCGAGGATCAGCACGCGGGTGCCGTCGAACGGGCAGTGCCGGAACGCGTTGAACAGGTCCTCTCGCGGCGGGTAGACGGTCTGCGCCGCGTACTCCCCGGCGACGAACGCGCCCAGCGCGGCGGTGGCGATCGGGTCGAGCAGCGGATCGAGCCGCTCCCGCCAGTCGCCGGGCAGCAGTTCCATCAGGTCGAGGGACATCGTCGGGCCTCCGAGGACGTGATCTCCAATTGCCGGAAACACTAGTGCGCGCCACTGACACGCCACGCCGAATCACGGGCGGGAAAGGGCACCGACCGTAGGATGACGCCATATGCCCGATTCCCCCCGTCGGCGGCGCCTCCGCGCGTCCGTGCTGCTCGCCGCGCTCGCCCTGCCCGCCCTCGCCTCGGGCTGCGGCGGCCCGTCCGGGCCGGCCACGCTGACCGTCCTCGCCAGCTCGTCCCTCACCGAGGTGTTCGGCGAGATGGGGACGGCCTACCACCAGGAGCATCCGGGGGTGAGGCTGCGCTTCGTGTTCGGCGGGTCCGTCGAGATGGCCGACCGGCTCTCCGAACGCGCCCCCGGCGACGTCCTCGTCACCGCGGACCGGGCGAGCATGGACGACGCCGCCGACGACCTGGCCGGACGCCCCCGGGTCGTCACCCACGACACGCTCACCATCGCGGTCGGCCCCGGCAACCCCAAGCACGTCCGCAGCCTGCGCGACCTGGAGCGGCCGGGCCTGCGCGTCGTGGTCGGCGCGGGCACGGTCCCGGTCGGCCGCTACACCCGCCAGGTCCTGACGAACGCGGGGCTGACCGTCCGGTGGAGCTCGGAGGAGATCAGCGCCCGCGCCGTCCTGGACCGCATCCGCGCCGGCGAGGCCGACGCCGGCCTGGTCTACATCACCGACCTGCGCTCGGCGGGCGTCGCGGCGAGCAGCGTCCCCATCCCGGCGGACCTGAACGTCACCGCCGCCTTCAACGCCGCCGCCGTCAAGGACTCCGAGCACGAGGACGAGGCGAACGCCTTCGTCACGTGGCTCCTAACACCCACCGCGCAAAAGCTGTTCCACAAGTACGGCTTCCCGAACCCGCCCTCCCCCCGCTAACCCGCCTCCCCAAAGGGATCACCGATTCCGGATACGCTGACTACACACGGTCTCTATAGTGACGGGAGCCGAGCGTGATGGAGGAATCACCCAAAGTGAGCATTATTGCCACTGTTCACCACCACCGCGAGCTCCCCGACACCCCCTACAACCTCTGGATGCGGGACGAGCTCGCCGACGTACTGGATCTCCCCCACGACGGCACCCGTGTCGAAATCATCGGTGGGGAGATCGTCGTGTCACCAGGGCCGGACATGGCTCACAACTTCATCGTCCAGGATGTCTCGGACGCCTTCGCGGCCGCGCGTGTCAGGGACGCCTCCTTTCCGTGGCGCTGTGTCGCCACGCAGGACCTGAACGTCAGCGACATCCATGACGGCTACATCCCCGACCTGTGCGTCCTCAACAAGCGGACCGCCATGGAGGGACGGCGTGCGCAACTCCGCAAGGCCCTGCCCGCCCACCTCGAACTCGCGCTCGAGGTCACGTCGCCGAGCAATGCCCCGGACGACCGCCGCCCTGGCAGGCGGCGCGCCAATCCGAGCAAGTGGAACGGCTACGCACGGGTCGGCATCCCCTTCTACCTGCTGGTCGACCGCGATCCGAAGGAAGCGCGAACGACTCTCTTCAGTCGCCCCCACACCGTGGTCGGCGAATACCAGGAGGCGGTGAGCTGGGCGTTCGGCGAGCCCGTCAAGCTGCCGGAGCCGTTCGGGCTGGAGATGCCCACCGACGAGTGGGAGCCCTGGCAGCGCGGCACGGCCTGAGCGATCGCCGCGAAGCCCCACGCTTGTCGGCCGCCAGGCGAACACCAAGCCCCCCCCCCCCGCAACCTCCCGCTTCCCCGGCCCGTCCCGGGGAAGGTGGAGGTCATGGAGATCCTGGACCGGCCCGCACCCCCGAAGGGACTGGGCCGCACACTGGCGCGCCTGCCCGTCCACCTGTACCGGATGCACCTCGGCCGGTTGATGGGCGGACGCTTCCTTCTGCTCGAGCACATCGGCCGGAAGTCCGGCAGGCCCCGGCAGGTGGTGCTCGAAGTAGTCGAGCACCCAGAGGACGGCTACATCGTCTGCTCGGGTTTCGGCCCCAAGGCCGACTGGTACCGCAACGTCCTCGCCCATCCCGAGGTCACCATCCAGGTGGGCCGGCACCGCAAGGACGTCACCGCCCACCAGCTCACCCCTGCCGAGGGTGGCGAGATCATGGCTCGCTACGCCCCGCGCCACCCGAAGGCCGCCGCGAGACTCGTCCGCCTGATGGGCTTCAGCGTCGACGGCACCGCCGACGACTACCGCCGCGTAGGCCGAGAACTCCCCTTCCTCCGCCTCTCACCGAGAGCATCGCGGGACTAGACGAACACTAGAGCCGCTCACACCCTCCACGGCATTGACGAGTTCCTGCGGCGACGTGAGGGCCCGGACGGTGCTGCGGCCGTCACTGCGGGCCAGGGCGAAGAAGGCACCATAGAGGCGGCGGGCGAGACCGGTGCCGCGGAAGGCGGGGTTCACGCCGACGAAGTGGATGCAGGCAGCGCCCGCAACCGCATCAGAGGTCGGCGGGGAGGGGTGTGGGGTGGGGCATTGACTTCAGGGCCTCCAGGACGGTTTCTGGGGGTGCCGCGTAGATCGTCGGGTGGATCGGGTCGGCGGGGTAGGCGAGGCTGTCCTCGGAGGGGGAGAACTGGACGTCTATGCCCGGTTTGTTGCCTCGGGGGTCGAGGAGGACCCAGCGGTCGTCCACCAGGGCGGCGGTCAGGCCGTGGAGGGTGCCCGACGCCTGCTGGTAGGCCAGGCCCGCCTGGATGCCGCCTGCGCGCAGCAGGGCCGCGTAGGCGTGGGACTTGGCATAGCAGAGGCCCGTGCGCTGGTCGAGGACGTCGGAGGCGCGCCAGGGGACGCGGGGGTCGCCGGTGTCCATGGAGTGCGGGACCCGGTCGCGGACGTGGTCGAACGCGGCGTGGGCGTAGGCGATGTCGTCGCCGGTCCGCAGCTCCGCGGCGATCGACTGGACGAGCGGGTGCTCGATGTCGATCGCCTCGGAGGCCGCGAGGTAGTCCCAGGGGTCGGCGGCGAAGTCCATCACAGGCCGAGGAGGGACTCGATACCGAGGGTGAGGCGGTCGAGTTCGGGGACCCTGCGGACGGCGAGCAGGACGCCCGGCATGAACGACTCGCGGTTCATCGAGTCGTGCCGGATGGTGAACAGCTCGCCGTGGCCGCCGAGCACGACCTCCTGGTGCGCGACGGCGCCGGACATCCGGACCGCGTGCACCCGGACGCC
This sequence comes from Actinomadura chokoriensis, assembly GCF_039529475.1. Taxonomy (NCBI): domain Bacteria; kingdom Bacillati; phylum Actinomycetota; class Actinomycetes; order Streptosporangiales; family Thermomonosporaceae; genus Actinomadura; species Actinomadura chokoriensis. Next base: position 212,724 of record NZ_BAAAMW010000013.1, read on the forward strand.
GTCCACGTCCGCGCCGCGGGCGCCGTCGACCTCGGAGGTCGTGGCGTCCGGGGACGGGGCCACGCCGGCCTCCGCGCGGGCGGCGGCGACGAGTTCGGCGGTGCGGTAGGCGGTGCCGGACGGGGCGTCGGCCTTGTTCGGGTGGTGGGTCTCAACGATCTCGACGGATTCGAAGAACGGCGCGGCCTTCTGCGCGAAGTGCATCATCAGCACCGCGCCGATCCCGAAGTTCGGGGCGATGAGCACGTTCCCGGACGACGCGTCGGTCAGCCAGGAGCGGACCGTGTCGAGGCGGGACGGGTCGAACCCGGTGGTGCCGACGACGGCGTGCAGGCCGCGCTCGACGCACCATCTGAGGTTGTCCATGACGACGCCGGGGTGGGTGAAGTCGACGACGACCTCGGCGGCGGTGAGCGCGTCGAGCGCGTCGCCCTGGTCGACGGCGGCGACGAGCTCCATGTCGCCGGCTCCCTGCACGGCACGGCACACCTCGGCGCCCATGCGGCCCCGCGCGCCCAGCACCCCGACCTTTGTCACGTGTTCCTCCCGGATGGCGTCCCGCCGAGCCTATCGTCAGAAGCGCTTGCCCAGCTCGCGCGCCTCGGCGTGCGCGGCCCGGCGTCCCGCGTCGGCGTCGGCGACCGCGAGGTTGGGGCGGAACTCGATGCCCGCGAGGTCGGTGATCCCGGTCCAGCGCAGCCAGCCGTCCAGGAAGGGGGCCTGGTGGTCGCGGCCGAACGCGGGCGGGCGGCCGTCGCCGTAGACGGCGCTCGTGCAGACGACGGCGGCCTTCTTGCCGTGGAGCAGGCCGGTGTAGCCCTTCTCCGGATCGAAGCGGAACACCCAGCCGGGCTGCGAGATCACATCGATGAACTGCTTGAGGATGTAGGGGACGCCGGAGTTCCACATCGGGACGCTGAACAGGTACCGGTCGCAGGAGTCGAAGCGGTCGAAGACGGCGCGGGCGGCCCGCCACGCGGCGGCCTGCTCACCGGACGGGTCCTCCCCCGCGAACACCGCCATCTTGGCGCCGGCGCCGGCCGGGCCGAACGCGGGGAGGGTGCCGTCCCACAGGTCGAAGTGGTCGACGACGTCGCCGTGGACGTCGCGGTAGGCGTCCAGGAAGGTCCCGGCGATCGCCAGGGACTCGGACGCGGCGCCCCGGGGCGACGCGGAGATGTGCAGCAGACGGGACATGGGAGTCCTCTCAACGCGGACATGCGGACCACGGTCCGATTACCTCTCACAAGGTAACGGACCGCAGTCCGCTTAACAAGCCCGCGTCGGTCGTCGGCGACGAAGAGGTGGACACCAAGACGGAGGGCCCCAGGGCCCGAAGGAGGAGAGAAGGGCGATGACTGGAGTTCAGGCGGAGAAGTCGCGGTCTCCGACGGGGCCGATGACGGTGAGCGCCTGCGGGGCGGACAGGACGTCGCGGGCGACGGCGCGGACGTCGTCGAGCGTGACGGCCTCGATGCGTGCCAGGACCTCGTCCACCGGCAGCAGCGACTCGTAGACCAGCTCGCTCTTGCCGATGCGGCTCATGCGGGAGCCGGTGTCCTCCAGGCCGAGCACCATGGCGCCGCGCAGCTGGCCCTTGCCGCGCTCCAGCTCCTCGTCGGTGAGGCACGCGTCGGCGGCCTTGCCCAGCTCGTCCCGGCAGATCGACAGGACCTCCTCGGCCTTCGCCGGCTGGCAGCCCGCGTAGACGCCGAAGATGCCCGAGTCGGCGTACTGCGCCGTGTAGCTGTAGACCGAGTACGCCAGGCCGCGCTTCTCCCGGATCTCCTGGAAGAGGCGGGACGACATGCCGCCGCCGAGCGCGGCGTTCAGCACGCCGAGCGCGAACCGGCGGTCGTCTGTGCGGGACACGCCGGCGCCGCCGAGGATGATGTGCGCCTGCTCGGTGTCCTTGTCGATCACCACGCTGCGCGGGTCGAGCGGCGCGGGCGCCCCGTCCAGGCGGGGCGCGGCGGGCTCGGCACCGCCGGTGAGGTGCCCGGCGAACGCGCGGGACACCAGCCCGACGACCTCGTCGTGGTCGATGTTGCCCGCGACCGACACCACCAGCTTGGACGGGACGTAGTGCTCCCGGTAGTAGCCGTGGATCCGGTCCCGGGACAGGGCGTTGATCGAGTCCTCGGAGCCGAGGATGGGGCGGCCGAGCGGGGTGTCGCCGTACAGCGCGGTGGAGAACTCGTCGTGGATCAGGTCGCCGGGGTCGTCGTCGCGCATGTGGATCTCTTCGAGGATCACACCGCGCTCGGCCTCGACGTCCTCGGGACGGTTGACCGAGTCGGCGACCATGTCGGAGACGACGTCGACGGCGAGCGGCAGGTCGGCGTCGAGGACCCGCGCGTAGTAGCAGGTGTACTCCTTGGCGGTGAACGCGTTGAGGTCGCCGCCGACCGCGTCGATCGCCGCGGAGATCTCCAGCGCCGAGCGCCGCCGCGTGCCCTTGAACAGCACGTGCTCCAGGTAGTGGCTGGCACCGGCGTCGGCGGGCGCCTCGTCCCGGGAGCCGACCGCCGACCAGATGCCGAACGCCGCGGACCGCACGGTCGGCATCGACTCGGTGATGATCCGCAGCCCGCCGGGCAGGACGGTGCGGCGCACCGCGCCGGCACCGTCGGTGTGGATCGTGGTGGTGGTGCCGGGCTCCTGCGCCCGCGCCGGCAGGGTCACGTGTCGCTCACATTCCGTCGTGGGAAAGCACCCAGCCGGCCGTCCCGCAGCGGGACGGCCGGCTGGGCATGGACCGGGTCAGGAGTTGCGCTGGCCGGCGTCGTCGCCGCCGCGGCGGGTGCGGCGGCGGCGCGGGCCGCGCTCGCCGTCGTCCCGGCGCGGCCGGCGCTCGCCGGAGCCGTCGCCGTTGGACGCGGCCTCGGCGGCGGTGTCGTCGCCGCCCTCGGCCGTGTCGGCGGCCTCGCGCTCGATCACCTCGACCGGCACCAGCGACAGCTTGCCGCGCTGGTCGATCTCGGTGACCTCGACCTGGATCTTCTCGCCGACGCCCATGACGTCCTCGACGTTCTCGATCCGGGCGCCGCCGTGCAGCTTGCGGATCTGCGAGACGTGCAGCAGGCCGTCCTTGCCGGGCAGCAGCGATACGAACGCGCCGAACGTGGTGGTCTTGACGACGGTGCCGAGGAACCGCTCGCCGACCTCCGGCATGTGCGGGTTGGCGATCGAGTTGATCGCCTGCCGCGCGGCCTCGGCGGACGGGCCGTCGGTCGCGCCGACGTAGATGGTGCCGTCGTCCTCGATCGTGATGTCGGCGCCGGTGTCGTCCTGGATCGAGTTGATCATCTTGCCCTTGGGGCCGATGACCTCGCCGATCTTGTCGACCGGGACCTTGATCGTGATGATCCGCGGCGCGTTCGGGCTCATCTCGGCGGGCGCCTCGATGGCCTCCTGCATGACGTCCAGGATCGCGAGGCGCGCGCCCTTGGCCTGCTTCAGCGCGGCGGCCAGCACCGAGGCGGGGATGCCGTCGAGCTTGGTGTCGAGCTGCAGCGCGGTGATCAGGTCGCGGGTGCCGGCGACCTTGAAGTCCATGTCGCCGAACGCGTCCTCGGCGCCGAGGATGTCGGTGAGGGTCACGTACTCGTCGCCCTCGTTGATGAGGCCCATCGCGATGCCCGCCACCATCTGCTTCAGCGGGACGCCCGCGTCCAGCAGCGACATGGTGGACGCGCACACCGAGCCCATCGAGGTGGAGCCGTTGGAGCCGAGCGCCTCCGACACCTGCCGGATCGCGTACGGGAACTCCTCGCGCGTCGGCAGCACCGGCAGCAGGGCGCGCTCGGCGAGCGCGCCGTGCCCGATCTCGCGCCGCTTCGGCGAGCCGACCCGGCCGGTCTCACCGGTGGAGTACGGCGGGAAGTTGTAGTTGTGCATGTAGCGCTTGGTGCGCTCGGGGTTCAGCGTGTCGATCGTCTGCTCCATGCGGAGCATGTTCAGCGTCGTCACGCCGAGGATCTGCGTCTCGCCGCGCTCGAACAGCGCCGAGCCGTGCACGCGCGGGACGACGTGCGCCTCGGCGGTCAGCTGGCGGATGTCCTTCAGGCCGCGGCCGTCCATGCGCAGCCCGTCGCGGATGACCCGCTCGCGGACCAGCTTCTTGGTGACGGCGCGGTAGGCGGCGGAGATCTCCTTCTCGCGCCCCTCGAACTGCTCGGCGAGCTTCTCGGCGGCGGCCGCCTTGATCTCGTCGAGCCGGGTCTCGCGCTCCTGCTTGCCGGCGATGCTCAGCGCCTGCGCGAGGTCGCCGCTGACGGCGTCGGAGACGGCGGCGAGGACGTCGTCCTGGTAGTCCAGGAAGATCGGGTACTCGCGGGTCTCCTTGGCGGCGACGGCCGCGAGGTCGCTCTGCGCCTTGCACAGGACCTTGATGAACGGCTTGGCCGCCTCCAGGCCCTCGGCGACGGTCTCCTCGGTCGGGGCGGTGGCGCCCTCGCCGACGAGCCGCAGGGTGTCGCGGGTGGACTCCGCCTCGACCATCATGATCGCGACGTCGCCGTCGGCGAGCACGCGCCCGGCGACGACCATGTCGAAGGTGGCGCGCTCCAGTTCGGGGTGGGTGGGGAAGCCGACCCACTGGCCCTCGATCAGCGCGACGCGGACGCCGCCGATCGGGCCGGAGAACGGCAGCCCGGCCAGCTGCGTGGACATCGAGGCGGCGTTGATCGCCACGACGTCGTACAGGTGGTCGGGGTGCAGCGCCATGATCGTCTCGACGATCTGGATCTCGTTGCGCAGGCCCTTGGTGAACGACGGGCGCAGCGGCCGGTCGATCAGCCGGCAGGTGAGGATCGCGTCCTCGGAGGGGCGGCCCTCGCGGCGGAAGAACGAGCCGGGGATGCGCCCGGCCGCGTACATCCGCTCCTCGACGTCCACGGTCAGCGGGAAGAAGTCGAGGTTGTCCTTCGGCTTCTTGGACGCGGTGGTCGCCGACAGCACCATCGTCTCGTCGTCGAGGTAGGCGACGGCCGAGCCGGCCGCCTGCCGGGCCAGCCGGCCCGTCTCGAAACGGATGGTGCGGGTGCCGAACGTGCCGTTGTCGATCACGGCCTCGGTGCTCTGCGCTCCGTCGATGCGCACGGCTTCTGTCACGGGAAACCTCCTCAGGGTTCCATGTCGGACCTCGCGGCCGTTTCCCGTCGGCTTGTCACGCTGCCGGTCTTCGATCGAAGCACCCGGATCGAGATCGCCGCCGATGCGGCGGAACGGATCCGGAAGCCACTACCGAGGACCGGCCCGCACCAGCGGTGTCCGCGAGGCTTGTCTGCAGTTGTGCGGCCGGGGCGGGCGGCGTCGTGCGCGCCCGCCCGGCCATAAAAGGAAGGGAGCGGCCCGGCGGGCCACTCCCTCACCGTGCTAGCGGCGCAGGCCGAGACGCTCGATCAGCTGCCGGTAGCGGTTGATGTCCTTGTTGCTCAGGTACTTCAGGAGGCGGCGACGACGGCCGACCAGCAGCAGGAGGCCGCGGCGGCTGTGGTGGTCGTGCTTGTGCTCCTTGAGGTGCTCGGTCAGATCGTTGATACGGCGCGTGAGCAGCGCGACCTGGACCTCCGGCGATCCGGTGTCACCCTCAGTGGTCGCGTACTCGGCGATGATCTGGTTCTTCGTGGCGGTGTCGAGCGACACGTGGCTCCTTCGATGGGATCGTCACCCGCAGATCCGGGCCCGGAGGGCGCACGGGTCCGCATGGTGCGTTTCAAGAGGGTGGCGGGCCGCATGAGGGTGCAGCCAGCCGCGCCGGGGCCCTTCCCGGCGACTATTCACCGTACCATGCCGGAAACCCACCCGGTCACGAAGCGGAAACCCCTGCTATCGGAGTGTACGCACAGGTCAGGGCGGGTCTGCGGACGATCAGGCGGAGGTGATCTCCCGGGCCCGCGCCACGTCCCGGTGCATCTCCTCGATCAGCGCGTCGATCGAGTCGAACTTCAGCGTGTCGCGGATGCGGGCGGTGAAGTCCACCGCCATGTGCTCGCCGTACAGGTCGAGGTCGTCGCGGTCCAGCGCGTACGCCTCGACGGTCCGCTCCCCCGCGCCCTCGAAGGTCGGGTTCGTCCCGATGGAGATCGCGGCGGGCCACCGGAAGCCCGGGTACCGGCCGGAGTCGCAGACCAGCCAGCCGCCATAGACGCCGTCGGCCGGGATCGCGGTGTTCGGCGGCATCTCCAGGTTGGCCGTGGGGAAGCCGAGCGCCCGCCCCCGCTGGTGGCCGCGCACGACGACGCCCTCGACGCGGTGCGGCCGGCCGAGGGCGCGCGCCGCCGCCTCGACCTCGCCCGCGTCCAGCCGCTCCCGGATGTAGGTGGACGAGATCGTGCCGCCGTTGGCCACCAGCGGCATGCCCTCGGCGGTGAAGTCGTACTTCTCGCCGAGCTCGCGCAGGAGCGCGACGTCGCCCTTGGCCTTGTGCCCGAACCGGAAGTCCTCACCGACGATGACGTGCGCCGCGTGCAGCCGGTCGACGAGGACCTGCCGGACGAACTCGTCCGGCGGCGTCTTCGACAGCTCCAGGGTGAACGGGACGACGACGACCGCGTCCGCGCCGAGGCCCTCCAGCAGCTCGATGCGGTGCCGGGTCGTGGCGAGCAGCGGCGGGTGGGTGCCCGGCCGGACGACCTCGTCGGGGTGCGGGTCGAACGTGATGACCACCGAGCGCAGGCCGCGGCGGCGGGCCTCCGCCACCGCGGCGCCGACGATCCGCTGATGGCCGCGGTGCACGCCGTCGAACACCCCGATGGTGATCACTGAACGGCCCCAGTCCGCGGGAACCTCGTCGAGGCCATTCCAACGCCGCACCATTCTCTCCCTGCGTAGGACGTGCCTGTCCGGCCTTCTCTGCCGACCTTAAGAGTGCCATGGCCGGGCGCCCGCGGTCGCACCGAGGGGTACCCGTCAGGCCGACTGGTAGACGACCAGGGAGACGGCGATGTACTGCAGGATGTACGCGGCGAGCGTGCAGGCGTGGAAGACCTCGTGGAAGCCGAACCAGCGCGGGGACGGGTCGGGGCGGCGCAGGCCGTAGACGACGCCGCCGACGCTGTAGCAGATGCCGCCGGTCGCGACCAGGACGCAGGCGGCGACGCCCGCACCGTCCAGGAACTGGGGCAGGAAGAACACCGCCACCCAGCCGAGGACGATGTAGAGGGTCACGTAGAGGGCGCGGGGGGCGCCGATCCAGGCGGTGCGGAACACGACGCCGGCGATGGCGCCCGTCCACACGGTGATGAGGACGGCGAGGCGCACGCCGCCGTCCAGCGCCAGGACCGCGAAGGGGGTGTACGTCCCGGCGATGATCAGGTAGATGTTGGCGTGGTCGAACCGGCGGAGCACCTCGATCAGCCGGTGCGAGCGCTGCCGGTGGTACGTCCCCGAGATCCCGAACAGCATCCCCGATGTCGCCACGTACAGCGCCGACGCGAGCCGCGCCTCCACGCTCGGGCCCAGCGCGACGAGCACCAGCCCGGCGACCAGCACCGCGGGGAACGCGCCGAGGTGCAGCCAGCCGCGCAGCCGCGGACGGGTCGGGGACGCCACCGGGGGGTGGTCCTTCACAGTGGTCACGGACACCTCCTCACCTTCGAACCTACGCTTACGTAGGTTACGCGTGCGTAGGTTACCGCGCAGCCCCTTCGCCCGGTGATGCTCGCCACGGAGCCCGCGCGGTCAGGGGACGAACACCGCGAGGGGCCTGGCGGCCCGGCCCTGCTCCTCGACGAGGGCGAGCAGCGTGCCGTCGGGCGCGAAGACGCCGACCGGGCCGGGCCCGAGGCCGGCGGCCGGGAGCCGCCCGCCGTGCGCGACCTTGCGGGCGTCCTCGGCCGAGACGTCCCGGCGCGGGAACACCTTGGCGACCGCCTCGTTCATCGGGAGGATCTCCAGCTCCTCCGCGAGCCGGTCGAGCGTGCGCGCCATGGACAGGTCGTAGGGCCCGACGCGGGTGCGGCGCAGCGCGGTGAGGTGCCCGCCGCAGCCGAGGGACGCGCCGAGGTCGCGGGCCAGCGCCCGGATGTAGGTGCCGGACGAGCACGAGACGGACGCGTCCACGTCGATCAGGTCGCCGTCGCGGCGGACGGCGGTGACCGTGAACGCGTGCACGGTCACCGGGCGGGCGGCGAGCGCGACCTCCTCGCCCTTGCGGGCCATCTTGTAGGCCCGCTCGCCGTTCACCTTGATCGCGCTGACCTGCGGCGGGACCTGCTGGATCATCCCGGTCAGCTCCGCGATGCCCGCGTGCAGCGCCGCGTCGGCGACGTGCGCGGCGGACGCGGTCGCGGTGATCTCGCCCTCCGCGTCGTCGGTGTTGGTCGACTGCCCCAGGCGGATCGTGGCGTCGTACCCCTTCTCCGTCAGCGCGAGGTGGCCGAGGAGGCGGGTCGCCTTGCCGATGCCGAGGACGAGCACGCCCGTCGCCATCGGGTCGAGCGTGCCCGCGTGCCCGACCCGGCGGGTCTTCGCCAGCCGCCGCATCCTCCCGACGACGTCGTGCGACGTCCAGTCGGCGGGCTTGTCCACGATGACGAGTCCCGAGTTGTCCACGCGCGCTCCGAAAGGTCAGTCGTCGGGGTCGCCGGGCACGCGCAGTGCCGCGCGCAGCCGGTCGATGATGGCGGCGGGCTCCCCGCCCATGGTGAACGCGGCGGCGGTGCGGTGCCCGCCGCCGCCGAGGTCGACGCAGGCGCGGCCCACGTCGACCGCGCCCTTGGAGCGGGTGGACACGTACCACTCGCCCCGGTCGTTCTCCTTGCACACGACCGCGACCTCGGCCTCGTCGGTGCGCCTGAGCTGGTCGATGACCCCTTCGAGCTGGTCGTAGTGGACGTCGCGGGCGGCCCGGTCGGAGCGGGCGACCGCCGTCCACACCAGGCCGAGGCCGCCGGCGGCGTCGCGCTCCAGCCGGGCCCGCGCCAGCGCGCCCGCGAGGACCTGCAGGTACCCGAAGGGCGCCCGGTCCCACAGTTCGCGGCTGACCGCGTCCGGCCGGACGCCCGCCGTCAGCAGCCGTCCCGCCAGGTCGTGGACCTCGGGGGTCGTGCACGGGTACTTGAACGAGCCGGTGTCGCTGGCGAGCCCCGCGTACAGGCCCTGCGCGATGTCGCGGTCCAGCGGGACGCCGAGCCTGCGGATCAGCTCCTCGACCAGGACCGCGGTCGCGGCGGCGTCCGGGTCGACGAGCCGCACGCCGCCGAACCCGGTGTTGGACGCGTGGTGGTCGACCACGATCAGCGCGCCGGCCCGGTCGGCGTGCTCGGCGAGGCCGCCGAGCCGCGCCCGGCCCGCCGCGTCCAGCGAGATCATCAGCTCCGGGGCGGCCGGCATCCGCGCGGGCTCCACCAGCAGCTCCTGGCCGGGCAGGAACCGCAGGATCGCCGGGACGACGAACGGCTCCGCGAAGGACGCCGCGCACCGCTTGCCCAGCGCGCGGAGCGCCTGCGCCAGCGCCAGCATGGAGCCGAGCGCGTCGCCGTCGGGGGCGACGTGGCAGGCGAGGCAGATCTCCTCCGCGGCGCGGATCAGCTCGATCGCGCGGTCCCACTCCAGGTCGGCGGACGACCCCGCGGACGCCTCGGCCGGCACCGCGGCGGACGCCTCGGCCGGCACCGCGGCGGGCACCGCGGCTCCGGCGCGGGCGCCGCCGCCTCCGCCGCGCGGGACGACGTCATGGCCGCTCACGGCGTGCCCGTCGTGCAGGTGGAACTGCTCCGGCCGGCCGCCGCCCGGCGGTTCCGCGCGGCCCTGCGGCCCGCTCACGACGACGGGCGTCCGGAACGGCCGTCCTCACCGTCCCCCGCGGCGTCGTGCCCGTCCGAGCCGGGGTCCGCGTCGTCGAGCTCCGCGTCGGGGGCGGCGGGTTCGCGGTAGGGGTTCGCCTCACCGGCCGGGGAGGCGCCCTGCGCGGCCTTCGCGACCTCGGCGTCCTTCGCGCGGGCCTTGGCCAGCAGGTCGTCGATGTGCGCCGCGTTCTCCATCAGGGAGTCCATGACGAACGTGATGCTGGGCGTGTGCCGGACCCCGGTCTTCCTGCCCACCTCCGACCGGATCACGCCCTTGGCGCTCTCCAGCGCGGCGGCCGTCTCGGCGCGCTCGCCGTCCGACCCGTACACCGTGTAGTACACGGTCGCGTCGCGCAGGTCGTTGGTGATGCGGGTGTCGGTCACGGTCACGAAGCCGAGCCGCGGATCCTTGATCCGCCGCTCCAGCATCTCGGCCACGATCTGCTGGATGCGGTCGGCGAGCTTGCGCGCCCGGGCTGCGTCCACCATGATCGCACTCCCTTTCTATGGTCTGCCGACCCGTTATTCGTCGTCGCTGAATATCCGCTGGCGGGCGGACAGGAGTTCGATCTCCGGCCGCCCGGCCACCAGGCGTTCGCACTGGTCGAGCACCTGGGTGCAGTTCGCGGCGGTCCCGGAGACCACCGCCACCCCGATCTCCGCCCTGCGGTGCAGGTCGTTGCCGCCGGTCTCGGCGACGGCCACCGCCGGGAAGTGCTTGTGCACCTCGGCGATGATGGGCCGGACGACGGACCGCTTCTGCTTCAGCGAGCGGACGTCCCCCAGCAGCAGGTCGAGTGTCAGCGCACCCACGTACACCTGGTCGATCACCTCGGGATCTTCTGGAAATGGAACGACGGGGATCACCCGCCGTGTTCCCGGCCCTGCCCGCACGCGGCGGGACGGGCCGGACATGACGGACGCCAGGCTAGAAGATCAGCCTGGCGTCGTGTCATCCGATTCGACGATCACATCGGCGACGGGCCGCCGCCCGCGCGGACCGGGCCCGCAGGCCCGGCCGCGCGGACGTGCCGCCGGCCTCAGACGCGGGGCTTCTCCCGCATCTCGAAGCACTCGATGACATCGCCGAGCTTGATGTCGTTGTACCCCACGCCGATACCGCACTCGAAGCCCTCGCGGACCTCGGTCGCGTCGTCCTTGAAGCGGCGCAGCGACGACACCGTGAGGTTGTCGGCGACCACGACGCCGTCGCGGACGAGGCGCGCCTTGGCGTTGCGCTGGATGATCCCCGAGGTGACCATCGAGCCGGCCACGTTGCCGATCCGCGGCACCTTGAAGATCTCGCGGACCTCGGCGGTGCCGAGCTGGACCTCTTCGAACTCCGGCTTGAGCATGCCCTTGAGGGCCGCCTCGATCTCCTCGATCGCCTGGTAGATGATCGAGTAGTACCGGATGTCGACGCCCTCGCGGTCGGCCAGCTCCTGCGCGTTGCGCTCCGGCCGCACGTTGAAGCCGATGATGACCGCGCCCTCCTCGGACGCCAGCGACAGGTTGACGTCGTCCTGCGTGATCGCGCCGACACCGCGGCGGATGATCCGCAGGCTGACCTCGTCGCCCACGTCGATCTTGAGGAGCGAGTCCTCCAGGGCCTCGACCGAACCGGACACGTCGCCCTTGAGGATGAGCAGCAGTTCCTGCCGCTTGCCCTCCTGGAAGTCCTTGAACAGCTCTTCCAGGGAGCTGCTCTTGCGACTCTTGAGCAGCTCGGCGTTGCGCTTGCGCGCGACCCGCTTGTCGGCGATCTGCCGGGCGATCCGGTCGTCGTCGACGACCAGGAAGTTGTCGCCCGCGCCGGGCACGGCCGCGAGGCCGAGCACCATCACCGGACGGGACGGGCCCGCCTCCTCGACGTTGTTGCCGTTCTCGTCGAGCATCGCCCGGACGCGGCCGTTGGCCACGCCGCAGACGATCGAGTCGCCGACCCGCAGCGTGCCGCGCTGCACCAGCACGGTCGCCACGGCGCCCCGGCCCTTGTCCAGGTGGGCCTCGATGGCCGAGCCCTGGGCGGGCATGTCGGGGTTGGCCTTCAGCTCGAGCTCGGCGTCGGCGGTCAGGATGATCGCCTCCAGCAGCCCGTCGATGTTGGTCCCCTGCTTGGCGGACACGTCGACGAACTGCGTCTGCCCGCCGAACTCCTCGGCGACCAGGCCGTACTCGGTCAGCTGCGCGCGCACCTTGTTCGGGTCCGCGCCCTCGACGTCGATCTTGTTGACCGCGACGACGATCGGGACCCCCGCCGCGGTGGCGTGGTCGATCGCCTCGGTGGTCTGCGGCTTGACGCCGTCGTCCGCGGCGACCACCAGCACCACCAGGTCGGTGGTGTCGGCACCGCGGGCGCGCATGGCGGTGAACGCCTCGTGGCCCGGGGTGTCGATGAAGGTGATCTTGCGCTCTTCGCCGTCGACCTCGGTCTCGACCTGGTAGGCGCCGATGTGCTGGGTGATGCCGCCGGCCTCGCCCGCCTGCACGTTGGCGTGCCGGACGGCGTCCAGCAGCTTGGTCTTGCCGTGGTCGACGTGGCCCATGACGGTGACCACCGGAGGACGGGCCTGGAGGTTCTCCTCGCCGCCCTCGTCCTCGCCGTACTCGATGTCGAACGACTCGAGCAGCGCGCGGTCCTCGTCCTCGGGGCTGACGACCTGGACGTCGAAGTCCAGCTCGAGCCCGAGCGCCATGAGGTCGTCGGGGTCGACCGACTGGGTCGCGGTGACCATCTTGCCGAGGTGCATCATGATCGCGACGAGCGACGCCGGGTTGGCGCCGATCTTCTCGGCGAAGTCGGTCAGGGTCGCGCCCTGCGGCAGCCGGATGGTCTTGCCGTTGCCGCGCGGAGCCGAGACGCCGCCGGCGGCGGGCGCCTGCATGTTCTCGAACTCTTGACGACGCGCCCGCTTCGACTTGCGTCCGCGCGCGGGACGGCCGCCGGGGCGTCCGAAGGCGCCCTGCGTGCCGCCGCGGCCGCGACCGCCGCCGCCCGGACGGGGACCGAAGCCGCCGCCGGGACGACCGCCGCCGCCTGCGCGGGGACCGCCGAAGCCGCCGCCGGGACGACCGCCGGCACCGGGACGGCCGCCGCCAGCGCCGCCGGGACGACCGCCGCCGCCTTGACCGCGGCCGCCGCCGGGACGCCCGC
>NZ_BAAAMW010000014.1:0-215715 GCF_039529475.1 Actinomadura chokoriensis
GACGGCTGCGCGCCCTGCTGGCCCGCGGGCCGGCCCGGCTGCTGGCCGCTCGCCGGCTCGGCCCGCCCGACCCGGCTCGGGATCGGGTTGGCCGGGGCCGCGGGCGGCGCGGACGCCGGCGGCGGCACCGGGCGGGGCGGGGGCGGCGGCAGCCGCTTGCTCTCCGGTTCGGGGACGGGCTTGGCGGGACGGCCCTCGTCAAAACCCGCCGCGATCACCGTGACCCGGACCTCGTCGCCGAGCGCGTCGTCGATGACCGCGCCGAAGATGATGTTGGCGTCCGGCGCGGCGGCGTTCGACACCAGCTGCGCGGCCTCGTTGATCTCGAACAGCCCGAGGTCGGAGCCGCCGGAGATGGACAGCAGCACGCCGTGCGCGCCGTCGATGCTGGCCTCCAGCAGCGGGCTGGAGATCGCCATCTCGGCGGCGGCGACGCTGCGGTCGTCGCCGCGCGCGGAGCCGATGCCCATCAGCGCCGAGCCGGCGCCGGACATGACCGACTTGACGTCGGCGAAGTCCAGGTTGATCAGGCCCGGGGTGGTGATGAGGTCGGTGATGCCCTGGACACCGGACAGCAGCACCTGGTCGGCGGCCTTGAAGGCGTCCAGCACGCTGACCTGCCGATCGGAGATCGACAGCAGCCGGTCGTTGGGGATGACGATGAGGGTGTCGACCTCGTCGCGCAGCGTCTCGATGCCGGCCTCGGCCTGCATGGCGCGGCGCTTGCCCTCGAAGCTGAACGGGCGGGTGACGACGCCTATGGTGAGCGCGCCGAGGGTGCGGGCGATGTTGGCGACCACGGGCGCGCCGCCGGTGCCGGTGCCGCCGCCCTCCCCGGCGGTGACGAACACCATGTCGGCGCCCTTGAGGACCTCCTCGATCTCCTCCCGGTGGTCCTCGGCGGCCTTGCGGCCGACGTCCGGGTTGGCCCCGGCGCCGAGGCCGCGGGTGAGCTCGCGGCCCACGTCCAGTTTCACGTCGGCGTCACTCATCAGCAGCGCCTGGGCGTCCGTGTTGATCGCGATGAACTCGACGCCCTTGAGACCCTCTTCGATCATCCGGTTGACGGCGTTGACGCCGCCGCCGCCGATGCCGACGACCTTGATGACCGCGAGGTAGTTCTGCGGTGCTGCCACGACGAGGGGCCTTTCCGCTCTCTCCGACCGCCCTGCCCGGTCCGACCGACCGTGCCGCCGCGGTGTTCCCGACCTGTGCACTGGGGCGGGGCCGAAACCCTCACCCTCAACTTGAGGCTTACAGTTATGTCAACCTGAAGACTGATACGGACAGTAGGGCGGCCTTACCGCCAGGGTCAACTAACCTCCCCCGAACTCCACCGGCGTGTCGCACCTGGCACAGGTTTGCCCTGGTTGTCGTCGGACGGCCGCCCGTCCGGCGGCCCGCGTGCACCGGCATGCCCCTCCCTCGTCCGCCTCGATCCGGCATGACCGTTCCAGCGTGCCCCATCGGACGGCCGGAAGCGCCGCGACACACGCACCCGGCCCACTTCCCCGGACCACTTCGCCGGAATCAGCTGGTCTTCAGGACCCCGGGGGAACTGATGTCGACGGTGCGGATGGCGCGGCCGGACGCGGTGCGCCGCACCGCGTCCAGCAGCCTGATCTTCTCTCCTGCCCGCTCGGCGGCGCCCCACACCACCGTCTGCCCGTCCTTCATGTGCAGGGTGACCGCCTCGGGGCCGGTGGCCTCCACCTCGCCCAGCCCGGCGCGCAGCCGCTCCGGCAGCCCGGCCAGCACGGACAGCGCCGCGCGGGTCGCCTGGTCGGACGGCCCCGGCGAGGCGGCCGTCAGCGTCGGCAGCCCGGACGGGCGGGACTCCCCGTCGGCCACGACCACCCCGTGCCGGTCGAGCAGGTGGTAGCGGCCGTCGCGCTGGAAGACCGCGACCGGCACCCGCTCGCGCACCACGATCCGGACCGTGCCCGGCCAGTGCCGCTCGATCTCCGCCGACTCGACCTCGCGGAGCCGCTCCACCCGCTGCGCGACCGCGCCGGTGCGCAGCCGCGCCATCGGCGTGCCGAGGTCGATCGCGGCGGCGGCGACGATCCGGTCGCGCGGCGCGAGGCCCGCGCCGGACACCTCCACGTGCCGCACCACCAGCAGCCGGGAGCCGAGCAGCACCCAGGTCACCAGGCCGAGCGCGCCGACGACCAGCAGCGTGACGAAGATCGCCTTCCACCGGTTCGGGCGGCCGCGCCCGTCCCCCGGCTCCCGCGGCGGGGCCGCGCGCCGGTCCGTCCGCGCCTCGGTCATGACCCAAGCTTGGCAGTCGCGTGCCCCGTCGCCGCCGACCGCGCGGGCGGCGGCGTGTCACTCACGGCGCGGCGAGGCGGTCCAGGACGAGCGGCCCGAGCTGCGTCACGTCGCCCGCGCCCAGCGTGATCACGACGTCGCCGGGCCGGGCCAGGGACGCCGCGATGCCGGGCACCTCGTCCCGGACGGGCGCGTACACGGTCTCGGTGCCGGCCGGGACGGCGTCGGCGACCAGCGCGCCGGTCACGCCGGGCTCCGGGTCCTCGCGGGCGCCGTACACGTCCAGCACGACGGCGACGTCGGCGAGGCCGAGCGCCGCGCCGAACTCGGCGGCGAAGAACCGGGTGCGGCTGTACAGGTGCGGCTGGAAGACCGCGATGATCCGCCCGCCCCGCGCCTGCTCGCCCAGGTAGTCGCGGGTGGCCTCCAGGTCGGCGGTCAGCTCGGTCGGGTGGTGGGCGTAGCTGTCGAACACCTCGACGCCGCCCGCCGCGCCCTTGCGCTCCAGCCGCCGCATCGCGCCGCCGAACGCGGCGAGTCCCGCCCGCACGGCCGCGCCGTCCACCCCGAGGGCCTGCGCGACCGCGACGACGGCGGCGGCGTTGAGGGCGTTGTGCCGCCCCGGCACCGCCAGCGCCACCTCGCCGGCCCCCGCGATCTCGAACCGGGACCCGAGGCCGCGCGGGGTGAACCCGGTCACCCGCAGGTCGGCGCCCTCGGCCTCGCCGTAGGTGCGGACGGTCAGCCCGCGGGCCCGGGCGAGGCCGGCGAGCTCCATCGCGACCGGGTCGTCGGCGCCCGCGACGAGCGTCCCGCCCGGCTCGACCCGGTCGACGAACCGGGCGAAGTTCTCCTTCACCATCTCGAAGCCGCCGTAGTTGTCGAGGTGGTCGGCCTCGACGTTGGTGACGACCGCGATGTGCGGCGTGTACATGAGGAACGAGCCGTCGCTCTCGTCGGCCTCGGCGACGAACACGTCGCCGGACCCCTCGTCCGCGCCGAGACCGGTGGTGACCAGCTGGCCCCCGATGCAGTAGGACGGGTCGGCGCCCGCGTGCTGGAGCGCGACCGTCAGCATCGAGGTGGTGGTGGTCTTGCCGTGCGTCCCGGCGACGGCGACGGCGCGCCGCCCCGCCATGAGGGACGCGAGCGCCGCGGACCGGTGCAGGACGCGCAGCCCCCGCTCGCGGGCGGCGACCAGCTCGGGGTTGGTCTCCCGGATCGCCGTGGAGACCACCACCGTGTCGGCGTCGCCCACGTACGCGGCGTCGTGCCCGACGAACACCTTGGCGCCGAGGTCGCCGAGCTGGGCGAGCAGCTCGGAGTCGCGGGCGTCGCTGCCGGACACGGCCATGCCGCGCCGCAGCATGATGCGGGCGATGCCGGACATCCCGGCGCCGCCGATCGCGATGAAGTGGACCCTGCCGAGCTCGCCGGCCGGCACGACCTCCCCCGGGTCGATCAGGCTCATCGCGCGGCGCCCGCCTGGCGGACCACGTCGTACACCATCCGGGCGAGCGCGACGTCGGCGTCCCGGCGGCCCATCCGGCCCGCGGCCTCGGACATGTGCGCGACCCGGGCCGGGTCGGCCAGGACCGGCAGCAGGTTCCGGGCGATCCAGTCGGGCGACAGCTCGGCGTTGTCGACGAGCATGCCGCCGCCCGCCGCGACGATCGGCTCGGCGTTGAGGCGCTGCTCGCCGTTGCCGATCGGGAGCGGCACGTACACCGCGGGCAGCGCGACCGCGGCCAGCTCGGCGCAGGTCATCGCGCCCGCGCGGCACATGGCCATGTCGGCGGCGGCGTAGGCGAGGTCCATCCGGTCGCAGTAGGGGATCGTGACGTACTGCGGGCCGCCGGTCGCGGGCTCGGGCTCCTCGGTGTTCTTCGGCCCGACGATGTGCAGCACCTGGATGCCGGCCTGCCGGAAGTACGGCGCGGAGGCCACCGCGGCCTGGTTCAGCGAGCGGGCGCCCTGCGAGCCGCCGAAGATCAGCAGCGTGGGCAGGTCGGGCAGCAGCCCGAAGTAGGAGCGGGCCTTGTCGCCCATGGCGAGCCGGTCCAGCGTCGCGATCTCGCGGCGCAGCGGGATGCCGACGAACGTGGGGTTCGGCAGCGGCGAGTCGGCGTGCGAGACGGCGACGTGCTCGGTGAAGCGGGCGCCGAGCTTGTTGGCGAGGCCGGGCTTCGGGTTGGCCTCGTGCACGATGATCGGCACCTTGCGCTTGCGGGCCGCGAGGTAGCCGGGGGTGGCGACGTAGCCGCCGAAGCCGACCAGGATGTCGGCCTGCGCCTGGTCGAGGACGGCCGCCGCCGCGTTGATCGCGCCGCGCAGCCGGCCGGGCACCGACAGCAGCTGCGGGGTCAGCGTGCGCGGCAGCGGCACCGGCGGGATCAGCGCGAGCTCGTAGCCCCGCTGCGGGACGAGACGGGTCTCCAGCCCCCGCTCGGTCCCGAGGCAGACGATCCCGGTGTTCGGGTCGTTGCGGCGCAGCGCGTCGGCGAGGGCCAGGGCGGGCTCGATGTGTCCGGCGGTGCCCCCGCCGGCCAGGACAACCCTCATGCTCGTTGACAACTCCTCAGCGTGTTCGAAAGGGGGGATTTCAACGCCGTGCCAGACCCAGCCAGCTTAGAGCCCTCACGACGGGTCCGGGGCCACGTGCGGAGAGTGCCTGCCGCGCGCCGGGCTCGCGCTTGGCGAACGACAGCAGCATCCCGAGCGCGAACAGCGTCGGGATGAGCGCCGACCCGCCGTAGGACACCAGCGGCAGCGGGATCCCCGTGATGGGTAGGACGGCGATGACGGCGCCGATGTTCACGACCGCCTGCACCACGATCCAGGCGGTGGCGCCCGCGGCGGCGAGCCGGGTGAACGGGTCCTTCACCCGCCGCGCGATCCGCAGCCCGGCGTAGGTGAGCATCCCGAACATGCCGAGGACGACGAGGGTGCCGACCAGCCCGAACTCCTCCCCCACGATCGCGAAGATGAAGTCGGTGTCGGCGTGCGGCAGGTAGTCCCACTTGGCGCGGCCCTCGCCGAGCCCGGTGCCGAACAGGCCCCCGGACGCGAGCGCGTACAGCCCCTGGGTGCCCTGGTAGTTGGTGCTGAGCTTGTTGCCGGACGGGTCGAGGTAGCCGGTGAGGCGCTGCAGCCGGTACGGCTCGACGATGATGAGGATCGACAGCAGCAGCGCGACCAGCCCGGCGATGCCGACGAACAGCCGTCCGGGCGCGCCGACGACCCACAGCAGCGCGAGGAAGATGGTGAGGAGCACCAGCGTGGTGCCGAGGTCGCTGCCGAGCATCACCAGCAGGACCAGGACGCCGGCGCCCGGCATCAGCGGGACGAGCAGCGGCCGCCACTCGGTGAGCTGGCCGAGCCGGTCCTTGCGGGCCAGCAGGTCGGCGCCCCACAGCACGAGGGCGAGCTTGGCGAGCTCGGACGGCTGGATCTGCACCGGCCCGAGGTCGACCCAGCGGGTGGCGCCGCCCGCGCTGCGGCCGAGCCCCGGGACGAGCACCAGCGCCAGGCACACGATCGACAGCAGCAGCATCGGGTAGGCGAGGGCGCGGAAGGTCTTCACCGGCAGCCGGGACGCCAGCCACATGCCCGGCAGCCCGATGGCGACCCACACGGCCTGCTTCTGGAACAGCGTGTACGCCGACCCGGTCGCCTGGAGCTGCTTCACGCTGGAGGCCGACAGCACCATCGTCAGGCCCAGCGCGAGCAGCATCATCGAGCAGCCCAGCACCAGGTAGTAGGAGGTGAGGGGCCGGTCGAGCAGCCCGACGGCGGCGACCACCTGCTCCCGTGGCCCCGGCCGCCCGCCGCCCTCCTCCTCGGCCGCGGCGGTCATGCCTATCCCGGGTTCCGGGGGTCGCTGCCCGGGCCGGCGGGGCGGGCGCCACCGGAGCCGGGCGCCCCGGCGAGGCGCTCGACGGCCGCGATGAAGGCGTCCCCGCGGGCCGGGTAGTTGGCGAACATGTCGAAGGACGCCCCGACGGGCGCGAGGAGCACGGTGTCTCCCGGGCGGGCGAGGGCTGCGGCTTCGCTGACGACGCGTTCCATGGCCCCAGTGTCGGTGTCGGGCACGTCGATGACCGGGACATCCGGCGCGTGTCGCGCGAGTGCCTCCGCGAGCCGGTGCCGGTCGCGGCCCATCAGCACGGCGCCGCGCAGCCGCCCGGCGCACGAACGCACCAGGTCGTCGACGTCCAGCCCCTTGAGGAGCCCGCCGGCGATCCACACAACGGACTCGTAGGCGGCGAGGGACGCGGCGGCGGCGTGCGGCTGGGTCGCCTTGGAGTCGTTGACGTAGGCGACCCCGGCGACGTCCGCGACGTGCTGGATGCGGTGCGGGTCGGGGACGAACGAGCGCAGCCCCTCCCGGACGGCCTCGGGCGGCGCCCCGAACGCGCGGGCCAGCGCGGCGGCGGCCAGCGCGTTCGCGACGTTGTGCGGCGCGTACGGGCGGACGTCGGCGAGCGCGGCCAGTTCGGCGGCGCTGCTCGCCGGGTCGTCGGTGAAGGCGCGGTCGACGAGGAGGTCCTCGACGACGCCGAGCTCGCCGGGCCGCGGGACGCGCAGGGTGAACCCGGCCCGCCGGCCGGCGCCCTCCGCGCGTTCGGCGAGCGCGGCGGAGGTGTCGTCGTCGGCGTTGTAGACCGCGGTGCCGCAGGCCGCGTAGATCTTGCCCTTGGCGCCGACGTAGGCGTCCATGGAGCCGTGCCAGTCGAGGTGGTCGGGCGCGACGTTCAGGACGACCGCCGCCTCCGGGGCGAGCGAGCTGGACCAGTGCAGCTGGTAGCTCGACAGCTCCACCGCCAGCACGTCGTACGGCTCGCCGACGGCCTCGACGATCGGCGTACCCACGTTGCCCACCGCGAGGGCCTTGTGGCCCGCGGCGGTGAGCATGCAGGCCAGCATCCGGACGACGGTCGTCTTGCCGTCCGTCCCCGTGATGGCGAGCCACGGCGCCGCGTCCGGTCCGCGCAGCCGCCAGGCGAGCTCCACCTCGCCGATGATCTCGATGCCGGCGGCGGCGGCCGCGGCGAGCAGCGGCGTGTCCGGCCGCCAGCCCGGCGAGGTCACGACCAGGCCGGTGCCCTCGGGGAGGCTCTCGCCGTCGCCGAGCCGGACGGCGACCCCGCGGGCCTCCAGCTCGGCCGCGTGGCCGCGCTGCTCGTCGCCGTCGCGGGCGTCCACGGCGATGACGCGGGCGCCGCGGCCGGCGAGGACGCGGGCGGCGGCGCGCCCGGACACGCCGAGCCCGGCCACGCACACGGTCGGGCCGTCCCAGGGCTGGTTCACTTCTTCGGCATCCATTCCAGATAGAACAGGCCGAGCCCGGCCGCGGTGAACAGCGCGGACATCAGCCAGAACCGCACGACGATCGTGGTCTCGGCCCAGCCGGACAGCTCGAAGTGGTGCTGCAGCGGGGCCATCTTGAACACCCGTTTCCCGGTCATCTTGAAC
Organism: Actinomadura chokoriensis; assembly: GCF_039529475.1. Classification (NCBI taxonomy): domain Bacteria; kingdom Bacillati; phylum Actinomycetota; class Actinomycetes; order Streptosporangiales; family Thermomonosporaceae; genus Actinomadura; species Actinomadura chokoriensis. Next base: position 7,750 of record NZ_BAAAMW010000014.1, read on the forward strand.
CCGCCGACCTGGATCATCACCGACAGGGTGATCATCACGATCAGCCCGCACAGGATGGCGAGCAGGAACTGGGTGCGGGTGAGGATCGCCAGGCCGACCAGCACGCCGCCGAGGGCCAGCGAGCCGGTGTCGCCCATGAAGATCTTCGCGGGCGGGGCGTTCCACCACAGGAATCCGAACACGCCGCCGAGCACGGCCGCGGCGACCACCGCGAGGTCGAGGGGGTCGCGGACGCTGTAGCAGTTGGGGGCGAGGGCGGCAGCGCAGCTGTTGCGCAGCTGCCAGTTCCCGATGATCACGTAGGCGGCCAGCACCATGCCGGCCGGGCCCGCGGCGAGGCCGTCCAGCCCGTCGGTGAGGTTCACGCCGTTGGACATGGCCGCGATGAGCAGCAGCGCCCAGATGACGAACAGGTAGGGGCCGATCGAGGGGCCGAAGTCGCGCAGGAAGGACAGGTGGGGGTCGGCGGGGGTGATGTCGTAGCCGTTGGGGAAGTTCAGCGACGCGACGGCGAACACGACGCCGACGAGGATGATGCCGATCATCTTGGCGCCGCTGCGCAGGCCGAGGCTGCGCTGCTTGAACACCTTGATGTAGTCGTCCACGAACCCGACGAGGCCGAGGCCCGTCATCAGGAACAGCACCAGGACGCCGGAGATCGTCGGTTCCTCCCCGGTGAACAGGTGCGCCGCCGCGTAGCCGACGAGCGCGCCGACGATGAAGACCGTCCCGCCCATCGAGGGGGTGCCGCGCTTCTTCAGGTGCGCCTCCGGGCCGTCGTCCCGGATCATCTGGCCGTAGCCGAGCCGGTTGACGATCCGGATCCACACCGGTGTGCCGACCACCACGAAGACGAGCGCGACGCCCGCGGCGATGATGATGTTGGTCATCGGGCGTCCTCCGCGAGGAGCGCCTCGGCCGCCCGTTCCAGTCCCGCCACGCGAGAGCCCTTCACCAGTACGACGTCCCGCGGCGCGAGCCGCTCGCTGAGCGCGGCCACCGCCGCGCCGACGTCATCCACCTGCACGCACTCTCCCGTCCATGACGCCACCTGCCCGGCCCCTTCGGCCATCGCCGCCGCGTTCGCGCCGACGACGATGAGCCCGGCGATCCCGCTGCGCGCGACATGCTGCCCGATCTTGGCATGTTCCGCCACGGCGGAGTCGCCGAGTTCGGCCATCTCCCCCAGCACCGCGTAGGCGCGGCGCCCGCGCGCCATGTGCACGAGCACGTCGAGGGCGGCGCGCATCGAGTCGGGGTTGGCGTTGTAGGCGTCGTTCACCACGGTCACCCCGTCGGCCCGCTCGGTGACCTCCATCCGCCACCGGCTCTCCGGCACCGCCTCCGCCAGCGCGGCGGCGACCGCCTCGACCGGCAGGCCCGCAGCGCGGGCGGCGGCGGCCGCGGCGAGCGCGTTCGGGACGGCGTGCGCCCCGTGCAGGCGCAGCGCCACCGGCGCCGAGCCCTCCGGGGTGACGAGGGTGAACCTGCCCCGGCCCTGCTCGTCGAGGGTCTCCTCCACCGCCCGGACCACCGCGTCCGGCCCGCGGCCGAACGTCACGACCTCGCCGCGGGTGCGGGACGCCATCGCGGCGACCAGCGGGTCGTCGGCGTTGAGGACGGCGGTCCCGCCCGGCGGCACGGCCTCCACGATCTCGCCTTTGGCGCGGGCGATGTTCTCCCGGCCGCCGAACTCCCCGACGTGCGCGGTGCCGACGTTCAGCACCACGCCGACGTCGGGCCGCGCGATGCCGGTCAGGTAGGCGATGTGGCCGATCCCGCGCGCGCCCATCTCCAGGACGAGGTGGCGGGTCGCGGCGTCCGCGCGCAGCACGGTGAGCGGCAGCCCGATCTCGTTGTTGAACGAGCCCGGCGGGTGCACGGTCGGCCCGGCGCGGCTCACCAGGTGCGCGATGAGGTCCTTGGTGGACGTCTTGCCCGCCGACCCGGTCACCGCGAAGACGGTCGCGTCCGGCAGCCGCTCCAGCAGGCCGCGGGCCAGCCGGCCGAGCGCCTCCTGGACGTCGGGCACGACCACGCACGGCCCTTCGACGGCGCGCTGGGACAGCACCGCCGCCGCACCGGCGGCCAGCGCCCCGGCCGCGAAGTCGTGCCCGTCCGCGCGCTCGCCCTTGAACGCCGCGAACAGCGCCCCGGGCCGCACGGCGCGCGAGTCGATGACGACGGGGCCGCTCACCACGACGTCCGGAGGCCCCTGCGCGGTGCCTCCCGTGATCTCCGCGATCGTCGCCAGCGGAAGTGGGATCACGCCTGCGTCCCGTCCCCTCTAATCCCTTGTGTCGCGGCGCCGGGTGCCCGGCGCCGCAGCGCCGCGCGGACGACCTCGCGGTCGTCGAACGGATGCACCTCGCCCGCCACGTTCTGCCCCTGCTCGTGGCCCTTGCCCGCGACGACGAGCACGTCGCCGCGGCGGGCCCGGCCGACGGCCAGCCCGATCGCGGCGGCGCGGTCGGGTTCCACGACGATGTGCGCACGCTCGGGCTGCGGCACCTTGAGCCCGCCCTCGACCATAGCGGCGAGGATCGCGAGCGGATCTTCCGACCTCGGGTTGTCGTTGGTGAAGTAGGCGGTGTCGGCCAGCCGGGCGGCGGCCTCGCCCATCAGCGGCCGCTTGCCGCGGTCGCGGTCGCCGCCGCAGCCGAGCACCACCGTGAGCCGCCCCTCGGTGACGGGCCGCAGCGCGTTCAGCACGGCCTCGACCGCGCCCGGCTTGTGGGAGTAGTCGACCAGCGTGACGAAGTCCTGGCCCTCGTCGACGCGCTCCAGCCGGCCCGGGACGCCGGGCAGCGAGGCGACCCCGCGGACGGCGGCCTGCAGCGTGATGCCCGCCTCGACCAGCGCGACGATCGCGGCGAGCGCGTTCGCGACGTTGAACGGGCCGGCGAGCCGGACCTCGGCGTCGGCCTCGATGCCGCCCGGGCCGACGACGCGGAACACGCTGCCGTCGGCGCCGACGCGCACGTCCTCGGCCCGCCAGTCGGCCGCCGGGTCCCCGGACGCCGAGAACGTCGTCGTCGGCACCGCGGCGATCTCCAGCAGCTCCCGGCCGTAGTGGTCGTCCAGGTTGACCACGCCGACGCGCGAGTACTCCGGCGTGAACAGCCGCGCCTTCGCCAGGAAGTAGTCCTGCATGGTCGGGTGGTAGTCGAGGTGGTCCTGCGAGAGGTTGGTGAACACCGCGACCTCGTAGCGGGCGCCGCCGACGCGGCCCTGCACGAGCGCGTGGCTGGACACCTCCATCGCGGCGGCGCCGACGCCGCGCTCGCGCATCATCGCCAGCAGCGCGTGCAGGTCGGTCGCCTCCGGGGTGGTGAGCGCGCTCGGCACCCGCTCGCCGCCCACCCGGATCTCGACGCCGCCGACCAGGCCCGTCTCGATCCCGGCCGCGCGCAGCCCCGCGTCGATCAGGAACACGGTCGTGGTCTTGCCGCTGGTGCCGGTGACGCCGATGAGCGTGATGTCGCGCCCCGGGTCGCCGTACGCCCACGACGCGGCGTCGCCCAGCCGGGCGCGGACGTCCGGCACCACCAGCACCGGCAGGCCCGTCGCCGCCGCCCGGTCGTACCCGTCGGGGTCGGTGAGGATCGCGGCCGCGCCCGCGTCGGCGGCCTGGACGGAGAACTGGGCGCCGTGGGCGCGCGCGCCGGGCAGCGCCGCGTAGACGTCGCCGGGCCGCACCGCCCGCGAGTCGTGCGTGATCCCCGTGGCCGACGCGCCGTCCCGCCCGTCCCCTTCGATCCCGAGTAGCTCCGCGAGCCCGCTCAGCGGGCGGGCCGGATTGGTGGTCGGACGCATGGCTGTTCTTTCGGTGTGGGCGTAACGGGACTGGTGGGACGCGGGTGGTGGACCCACAGGCGAGGAGGGTACTCGCTGCGGTCAGTCTCCGGCGTGGATCTGGGCGATCGGCGGTCGGCTCCCCGTCGGCGGGATCTTCTCGGACTGAAGGGCGAAGCTCATCACGTCCTTGAAGACCGGTGCGGCCACATCGCCACCATAGTGGCTGCCCCGCTTCGGATCCTGCAGGACGACCTGCACGACGAGCCGCGGATCGTCCGCCGGGGCGAACCCGGCGAACGAGGCGGTGTAGCCGCCGCCGTCGTAGCAGCCGCAGCGCGGGTTGACGATCTCGGCGGTGCCGGTCTTGCCGGCGACGCGGTAGCCCTTGATCTGGGCCTTCGGGGCGGTGCCCTCGGCGGTGGCGACGCTCTCCAGCATGTCGCTGATCTGCCGCGCCGTCTTCGCGCTGATCACCTGCTTGCGCGGCGGCGCGGGCGCCGCGGTGAACCGGTCGTCCTCGCCGACCGTCCCGGCGACCAGGGACGGCGCGACGCGGACGCCGCCGTTGGCGATGGTCGCGTACACGCTCGCCATCTGCACCGCGTTCACCGACACGGTCTGCCCGAACGCGATCGGGTAGCGGTCGGTGCCCGACCACTTGTTCGGCGGGGTGAGCAGCCCGGGCGTCTCGCCGGGCAGCGGCAGGCCGGTCTTCTGCCCGAACCCGAAGTCGCGCAGGGTCCGGTAGAGCTGCTGCGAGGTGATGCTCTCGCTGGCCATGATGGTGCCGACGTTGCTGGACTTGGCCAGCACCCCGGTGAAGGTGAGCCGCTCCGGCGCGTGCGGGTGCGAGTCATGGAACACGACGTCGTATTTCTTGATCTTGTCGGGGACGGTGTAGGGCGTCTGCGGGGTGACGCCGCCGTACTCCATGACGGCGGCGGCCGTGACGACCTTGCCGGTGCTGCCCGGCTCGTAGGCGTCCTGCACCAGCGGGCTGCCCCAGCGGGACCGGTCGGAGTCGGCGTAGTGGTTCGGGTCGAACCCGGGCGCCGACGCCATCGCGAGCAGCTTCCCGGTGCGCGGGTCCATGACGATCACGCTGCCGCCGGCCGCCTTGCTGGCCTTCACCTGCTTCTCGATGGCCTCCTGCGCCATGAACTGCAGGTCGCGCTGGAGCGTGAGCCGGACGCCGCGGCCGGGCACGGACGGGCGCTTCTGGTCCTCGCCCATGGGGATGTGCTGGCCCTCCAGGCTGATCTCCACCCGCTGCCAGCCGGCGCGCCCGGCGAGCACGTCGTTCAGCGAGCTCTCCAGGCCCGCGGCGCCCTTCCCCGTGTCGTTCACGAAACCTATGACGCTGGCGGCCAGCGAATCGTTGGGGTATTCGCGGCGGTATTCCGGAAGTGTTCCGATACCGGGCAGGTCCCAGGACATGATGAGCCGGGCCTGGTCGGGCCGGACGCCGTGCGCGAGGTCGACGAACTGGGTGTCGGGCCTGCTGATCTGCTTCAGCAGCGTCGCCGGGTTCAGGCCGAGCGTCGGGGCGAGCGCGTTCACGACCTTCTGCCGCTTCGCCGGCTCGATCAGCGACGGGTCGGCGTAGATCTTGCGCGCCTCCAGCGTCATCGCGAGCGGGTGGCCCTGCGCGTCGGTGATGTCGCCGCGGACGGCGGGCAGCTCGATCTTGTGCATCCGCTGCCGCATCGCCTCCTCGGTGTACTTCCCGGACTCGATCGTCTGCAGCTGGACGAGGCGCCCGGCGAACAGCGACAGCACGAAGGCGACGGCGAGCAGGCCCACGTTGAGGCGCTTCATCGGGTCGCGGCGGTTGAACGGCACGCGGGCGAGCGGCCCCCGGCCCGGCGGACGCGGCCCCGAGCCGCCGGGGCGCGGCCCCGAGCCGGCCGGGCGGCCGCCCCGGGGCGTGCGCGGGCCGTCGGCGGGCGGCTTCGTGCGCGCGGGCCCGGTGGCCGTCGCCCGCGCCGCCCCCATCCGCGACGCGGTCGTGCGCTCGCCCGCCTTGCGCCCGCCGGCCTTGCCGCCGGACGCCTTGGCACCGGCGCCCTTGCGCCCGGCGCCGCCGCGAGAAGTCTCCTTGCGCAGGCCCTCCCTGCTCGGGCTCTCCTTGCGCGGGCTCTCCTTGCGCGCGGACCCCTTGCGCGCCGAGTCCTTGCGCACGGAATCCTCGTGCGCGGGCTTTTTGCGCACGGAGTCCTTACGCGTGGAGTCCTTACGCATCGAGTCCTTGCGCTTCGAGTCCTTGCGCGGGGAATCCTCGCGCGCGGGCTCCTTGCGCGCAGAGTCCTGACGCGCCGTCTCTTTGCGGGCCGTCTCCTTGCGCGGGGCGGGGGTCGTCCCGCCGCGCGCGGGACGGCGGGGCGCGCTGCCCTTCTTGCCCGGCCGTCCCGCGCCGTCCGCCCTCCCGCCCGGGGAGCGCGGACCGCCACCGGTCTGGTGCCCGGACGCGCGCGCCGCGCCCGGGCCGCTCTTGTCGTCCCGCCCGGCCGAGCCCCGGGGGGCCCGCCCGTCCGGTCCGCGGCGCCGGCCGGGCGGCGGGCCGGCGGTCCCGGGCCCCGGCCGCTTCGTCACCGTGCCCCCCGCTCCTTCGTCACCGTGCGCCCCGCTTCCGGGCGCGGCGCCCCGTCACCGCGTCCCGCCTCCCGGCCGCGCGCCGGCCGCGGAGCCGGCGGCGGGCCGGACGCCGTCGCCGGGCACCACGGTGCCGGGGACGCCGACGACGCCCGCGGCACCGGCCGACGCGGCGGCCGCGTGCGGCACGGGACGGATCTTCCCGCCGCTCGCCCGGCCGGTCTCGGTGTCGAAGAAGGCCGGGTCCTCGGCCTCCTTCATGCCGAGCGCCTTGGCCTTGCGCGACAGCCCCGCCGGGGAGCCCTCGCGCGCGTTCTCCTCCTCCAGCGCCTGGCGCTGCTGCTGGAGCTGCTTGTTGCTCTGCTGGAGCCGCGTCAGCGTGAACGCGTCCTTGGCGAGGACGGTGTTGAGCAGCAGCAGGCTCACCAGGGCGCCGCCGAGCAGCCCGATGATGAGCAGCACGAACGGCGCGCGCGGCGCGGCGCGGTGGGCCGCCGCCGGACGGGGCCGGACGGCCGCCGGCTTCGCGTTCCCGGCCGTGCCCTTGGCCGTGCCCTTGGGCGCGGCCTTGGCCGGCGCCTTCGGCGGGCTCTTGGGCGGCGCCTTCGGCGGGCTCGCGGGCGGGGCCTTCACGGCCGTCGCCGTCCCGCCCGCCGCCGCGGCCGTCCTCTTCTTCTTGGGCGCCCTAACCGGCGGGCGCCTGCTCGTCGTCGTCATGTCGCCTCCCGGACCCGCTCCGCGGCGCGCAGCCGCACCGATCCGGCCCGTGGGTTGGTCGTGGTCTCCGCACCGGACGGCAGCTCGGCCCCGCGCGTCAGGAGCCGGAACCTCGGCTCGTGCTCGGGCAGCGGGACGGGCAGGTCCGGCGGGGTGGTGTCGGCCGCCTGGGCGGCGAGGACGCGCTTGGTGATGCGGTCCTCGAGGGAGTGGTAGGACAGGACGGCGACCCGGCCGCCGACCGGGAGCGCGTCCAGGGCGGCGGGCAGCGCCCGGCGCCAGATGTCGAGTTCGCCGTTCACCTCGATGCGCAGCGCCTGGAAGGTGCGCTTGGCCGGGTTGCCGCCGGTGCGGCGGGTCGCGGCCGGGATGGAGGTGCGCACGAGGTCGGCGAGCCGGCGGGTGGTCTCCAGCGGCTCGCGCTCGCGCTCGCGGACGATGGCCGCGGCGATCCGCTGGGCGAACCGCTCCTCGCCGTACTCGCGCAGGATGCGGGCGAGCTCGGCGGGCGGGTAGCCGTTGACCACCTCGGCGGCGGTGAGCCGCTGGGTGCGGTCCATCCGCATGTCGAGCGGGGCGTCGTAGGAGTAGGCGAAGCCGCGGCCCGCCTCGTCGAGCTGCGGGGAGGACACCCCGAGGTCGAACAGGACGGCGTCCACCGCGGGCGCGCCGAGCCGGCGCAGCACCTCGGGGATGCGGTCGTAGACGGCGTGCTCCAGCGCCACCCGGTCGCCGAACGGGGCGAGCCGGCGCGCGGAGCGCTCCAGCGCGACGGTGTCGCGGTCGAGGCCGATGAGCCGGAGCCGCGGGACGGCCCGCAGCATCGCCTCGGCGTGGCCGCCCATGCCGAGCGTGGCGTCGAGGTAGACGGGGTCGCGGCCGGTGACGGCCTCCGCGGCGGGGACGAGGATCTCCAGGACGCGGTCGAGCATGACCGGCACATGGCCGGCGTCCGGCCCGGGACCCGCGGCCCGGCGGCCGGCGTCCTCGGACGCGTGGTCACCCGCGTCTGCGTGGTCGCCCACGTGCATGCTCCACCCCCTGTACTGCCACCTCGCTCGCGGACTTGTGGCATCGCCGGACCGGACCGTCCCGTGCCCCCGGCGGCGGCCTCGCCCGGCCAGGTCCCCATCCGCTGCCCTAGAGGAAGATCACCGCGTTTCCGCGGGGGGTCGCCGTCTGGCACCGGGGAAGCTGCGCCAGCTGGCTCGGAGAGCGGCTGGAGACCTGGCCGAACGTGGGCCATAGCCGGTCAACGGACCGACGAGTCTTCGCTCAGAGGATCCCTGGCAACACCTCCTCCGAGACGTCGGAGAACGTCTGCTCCTCCTGCTCCAGGTAGGTCTCCCAGGCCTGGGCGTCCCAGATCTCCAGACGCGTGTTGGCCCCGATCACCGCGCAGTCGCGGGTGAGCCCCGCGTACTTGCGCAGCGGCGGGGGAATCGTGACGCGGCCCTGCTTGTCCGGTACCTCGTCGGAGGCGCTGGCGAAGAAGACCCGGCTGTAGCCCCGGACCGCCTTCTCGGTGACCGGCGCGGCACGCAGAGCCTCGGTAATCCGCTGGAACTCCGCCATGGGGAAGACGTACAGGCAGCGTTCCTGGCCCTTCGTGATCACCAATCCCCCCGACAGCTCCTCGCGGTACTTCGCCGGCAGGAACAGTCGTCCCTTGTCGTCGAGGCGCGGTGAATGGGTGCCGAGGAACACCGGCCCCACCTCCCCGCGCCGCATGGGGTGCTACCGCCCCCACGGCGCCCCACTCTACTCCACTCTTCCCCACCGTCAACAAGAAAAACACCCTCCGTGCGCGAATTCGGGCCGCGAAACCGCAGGTCAGGAGGGGTGGTGCGGAGTGGGGCCCAGCGGCCGCCGGTCCGCGCGCCGAACCGCCCCCCGGCGTTCCGGGACGCGTTTCCGCGGGTTCTCGCGCGTCCTGGATGATCGTGGTGGAGCGGAGCGGGGCCCCGCGGGCGGCGTTTGCCGTCCTTCCCGTGGAGCACAATGGGCTCGCGTTCCCCATGAACATCGCGGCGGGCGTTGCGACGACGTACTGTCGGGTGGAACGGCTGAGGAGGGTTTGGTGGCAGTAGGCACGCACGGCGAGTCGTTCATGGAGACCGACCCCCCTGCATCCCGCCCTTCCCGGCGCCGCGCCGCTGGGGGCGAGGGGGCGGGCCGCGGGCTCGACGGCCTCGCCCACATCGCGAACAAGATCCGGGACGCGGTGGAGTCGGTCATCGAGGGCAAGCCCTCGGTGGTGCGGCTGGCGCTGACGGTGCTGCTGGCCGAGGGCCACCTGCTGATCGAGGACGTGCCCGGCGTCGGCAAGACGATGCTCGCGAAAGCGCTCGCACGCTCGGTCGACTGCTCGGTGCGGCGCGTCCAGTTCACCCCGGACCTGCTGCCGAGCGACATCACCGGGGTCAGCGCCTACAACCAGGAGCTGCGCGAGTTCGAGTTCAAGCCGGGCCCGGTGTTCGCCAACATCGTGGTCGGCGACGAGATCAACCGCGCGTCCCCGAAGACCCAGTCGGCGCTGCTGGAGTGCATGGAGGAGCGCCAGGTCACGGTGGACGGCACCACCTACGCGCTGGAGCCGCCGTTCATGGTGATCTCCACCCAGAACCCGGTGGAGATGGAGGGCACCTACCCGCTGCCGGAGGCGCAGCGCGACCGGTTCACCGCCCGCATCTCGATGGGCTACCCGGACGCGGCCGCCGAACTGGAGATGCTCGACACGCACGGGCAGACGTCCCCGCTCGACCGGCTCACCCCCGTCGCGCACGCCGCCGACGTCCGCGACCTCATCGAGGTGGTGCGGCGCCAGCACGTCGCGCAGCCGGTGCGGCAGTACGCGGTCGACCTCGTCGCCGCCACCCGCAAGCACCCCGAGCTGCGGCTCGGCGCGTCCCCGCGCGCGACGCTGCACCTGGTGCGGGCCGCGCGGGCGTACGCGGCGCTCGACGACCGCGACTACGTCGTCCCCGACGACGTCCAGGACCTCGCCGTCCCCGTCCTCGCGCACCGGCTGCTGCCGACCGCGGAGGCGCAGGTCGAGCGGCGCCGTCCCGAGCAGGTCGTCGCCGACCTGGTGAAGCGGCTGCCGGTGCCCTCCCCCGGCCGGTGACCGGTGCGACGCGCGCTGGCCGGCCTCACCACGCGCGGGCGGTCCTTCGTGGCCGCCGGCGCGACCGCGATCGTGTGCGCGGTCGTCCTCGGCGAGCGGGACCTGCTGCGGGCCGGGGTGCTCGTGCTGGTGCTGCCGCTGCTGTGCATGCTCGCGGTGTCGCGGACCCGGTACCGGCTGGCGTGCGCGCGGCGGCTCGACCCCGCGCGGCTGCCGGTCGGCCATGAGGCCCGCGTCGACCTGCGGCTGGAGAACGTGTCGCGGCTGCCGAGCGGGCTGCTCATGGTGGAGGACCGGGTCCCCTACGCGCTCGGCGGCCGGGCCCGGTTCGTGCTGGAGCGGATCGAGCCGCACGGCTCCCGCCGGCTCGGCTACCGGATCCGCTCGGACGTGCGCGGGCGCTACCGCGTCGGGCCGCTGACGGTCCGGCTCGCCGACCCGTTCGGGATGGTGGAGCTGGTGCGCTCGTTCAGCCTGTCCGACACGCTGACCGTGACGCCCGCGATCGTGCCGCTGCCGCACAGCCGGCTGTCGGGCGCGTGGACGGGCGGCGGCGACAGCGTCGCCCGCGCCGTGTCGGCGGCGGGCGAGGACGACGCCGCCCCCCGCGAGTACCGGCACGGCGACGACCTGCGCCGCGTGCACTGGCGGTCCACCGCCCGGCACGGGGAGCTGATGGTGCGGCGCGAGGAGCAGCACTTCCAGAGCAGCGGGACGCTGTTCCTCGACACCCGGCGCGCCGCGCACTGGGGCGAGGGGACGAGCGGCTCGTTCGAGCAGGCCGTGTCGGCGACCGCGTCGATCGGGGTGCACCTCGTCCGGACGGGGATGAGCCTGCGGTACGTCACCGACGCCGGGGAGGCGCTGCCGGCGGCGCGGTCCGAGGGCGCGTTCGAGGGGCTGCTGCTCGACGCGCTCGCCGTGGCGCGCAGGTCCAAGGGCGGCACGCTGGCGGCCGGGCTGGCCGCGCTGCGCGGCGCGTCCGGCGGGCACGGCGGCGGCCGGGAGGGCGACGGGCTGGTGGTCGCGGTGTTCGGCACCCTGTCCGCCGAGGAGGCCCGGTCGGTCGCGGCGGCGCGGCGCGGCGCCGGCACCCGCGTCGCGGTGCTGGTCGAGGGCGGCCCCGGCCGGGGCGCGCCGGCCGGCGGCGCGGAGACGGCCGAGCCCGGCGCCGGGACGGCCGCGGAGCTGCTGCTCGCGGCCGGGTGGCGGGTGCTGTCCGTCCGGTCCGCCGCGGATCTCGCGCATGCGTGGACGACCGCCGGGAAGGCCGGCGAGGACTTCGTCAGGGACGGTTCATGAGGATCCGGATGACGGTCATGGCCGGGCTGGCGACGCTCGCCGGCTCGCTCGGCCTCTACCCGCTGTTCGAGCGGGCCGGCTGGTTCTGGGCGGGGCTCGGCGCGGTGCTCGCGGTCGCCTGCGGCGGGCTGCTGGCCCGGCGGCTGCGGCTGCCCGCGCCGCTGAACCCGGTGTTCGGGCTGGCCGCGCTGCTGCTCTACCTCAACTTCGTCTACGCCGCCGACCGTGCCTGGCTGGGCGTCGTCCCGTCGCCGGAGTCGGTGCGGCACCTCGGCGACCTCGCCGGGGAGGGCTGGCGGGCCGCGAACCGGTACGCGGCGCCGGTCCCGCTGCTGCCCGGCATCGCGATGCTGACCGCCACCGGGATCGGCCTGGTCGCGGTCATGGTCGACCTGCTCGCCGTGCGGCTGCACCGCACCGCGCCCGCCGGGCTGCCGCTGCTCGCGATGTACAGCGTGCCCGCGGCCGTCCGGGAGGACGGCGTCGGCTGGCTGGCGTTCGGCGTCGGCGCGCTCGGCTTCCTCGGCCTGCTGATGGCCGACTCGCGGGAGAAGGTCGGCGGCTGGGGCCGCTCCGTCGGCACGCACCACCGGCCCCGGGAGGTCCCGCTCGCCGGGGCGGAGCCGCGTCCCGGCGAGGAGGCGGCGCGGCCCGACGCGGCGGCGCTCGCGGTGACCGGCCGCCGGATCGCGGTCGGCGCGATCGCCGTCGCGGTGGTGCTGCCCGCCGCTGTGCCGGGGCTGGAGCCGCGCGGGGTGTTCGACCTCGGCGGCGGCAGCGGCCAGAGCACCCGGACCGTGACCACGCCCGACCCGCTCGTCAGCCTGAAGCGGGAGCTGACCCGGCTGGACGACTCGGTCGTCCTCACCTACCGCACCGACGACCCCGAGGGCCCCGACTACCTGCGGCTCTACGCGCTCGACCGGTTCGACGGCGACCGGTGGACCTACAGCCCGCTGAAGAGCAGCGGCAAGGACCGGCTGGTCGCCGGGCAGACGCTCCCGCCGCCGCCGGGGCTGTCCATCGGACGCGTGCACAAGGTGACCACCAGGGTCCACGTGCGGCCCGAGGTCAGGAACATGACGTTCCTGCCGGTGCCGTACGCCCCGACCAGCGTGTCGATCAAAGGCGACTGGCGGGTGCACGCCTCGTCGCTGATGCTCTACTCGCTGCGCGACTCGGCGAGCGGACGCTCCTACACCGTGGAGAGCGTGCACGCCGACCCGACCGCCGCGCAGCTCGCCGCCGCGGGCGGCTACCCGGCCGACGTCGTCGCGCACTACACGGCGGTGCCCAAGAACGTCCCGCAGGAGGTCAGGAGGCTCGCCGAGCAGGTCACCGCCGGGTCGGCGACCGCGCTCACGCAGGCCGTGCGGCTGCAGCGCTGGTTCACCGTCGGCGGCGGGTTCAGCTACGACCTGTCCGCGCCGGCGCCGCAGAAGGGCAGCGACCTCGTCGACTTCCTGCTGCACAGCAAGCGCGGCTACTGCGAGCAGTACGCCGCGTCGATGGCGCTGATGGCGCGGATCCTCGGCATCCCGTCCCGGGTGGCGATGGGCTACACGCCGGGCAGCGAGGTCAGGCCCGGCGAGTGGGTCGTCCGGTCGCGGGACGCGCACGCCTGGCCGGAGCTGTACTTCCAGGGCACCGGCTGGGTGCGGTTCGAGCCGACGCCGTCCGGCGCGGGCGGGCAGGGCACCGCGGTCACGCCGTCCTACAGCCGTCCCGAGATCAGCACCGGCGGCGGGAGCGACTCCTCGTCCGCGCAGGCGCCGGACTCCTCGGCCGGCGGCGACGAGAGCACCGCCGCGCCGAGCCCCGGCGCCCGGCACCGCGACGACGAGGGCCCCGGCGCCGCCGCCGCGGCGCAGGGCGACGAGGAGAGCGGCACCGGCGCGGCGCCGTGGGTGGCGGGCGGGGTGCTGATCCTGCTGCTGCTGGCCGTGCCGATGGGGCTGCGGATGTTCACCCGCCGCCGCCGCTGGGCCGCCCTCGTACCGGCGCCCGCGCCGCCGGGGCCGCCGGCGTCCGACCTCCTGTCCCGCACCCTGTCCCGCAGGCGCGCACGCCGGTCGCGCAAGCCGGTGCCCGGCGCCCGGCGCCCTGCGGACGACCGGTCCGCACCGAGCCCGGCGGACGGGGCCGATCCGGCGCGGGCGGCGCACACCGCGTGGCGGGAGATGCGCGCCGACGCGCTCGACCACGGGCTCGAATGGCGGGCCAGCGACTCCCCGCGCGCCGCCGCGCGCCGACTCGGCGAGCAGCTCGACCTGGACGGCGCGAGCTCGCAGGCGCTCACCCGCATCGCGCGCGCCGAGGAGCTGGCCCGGTACGCGCGGTCCCGCTCCCCCGAGCCGGTGGAGCGGCTGCGCGCCGACGTCAAGACCGTCCGGGAGGCGTTCGCCGCGTCGGTGGGCCGCGGTGCCCGCTGGCGCGCCCGGCTGCTGCCGCCGTCGACGATGGCGCAGGTCGGCACCGCGGTCCGCACCGCCACCGACCGCACCCTGGACGCCGCCGCCCGGCTGAACGACCTTCCCGCCCGCCTCCGCCGCCGCTAGGGCGTCCGGCGCCGGGGAGGGCGCCCGCTCGAAGGGACCCCGGATACGCGTTCGTCCCGGCCCGCGTGGACGGCCCACGCACGGCCGGGACGATCACGAACGCCGGTCAGTCGCCCTCGGTGCGGCGGCGCCAGCGCTCCTCCATGCGTTCCATGAAGCCCGCCTTGGCCGGGCGGGACGAGCGGCCGCCGCTTCGGGCGGGCTCGTTCCCGATGCCGGTCATCCGCTTCCAGCTCGTCAACGCCCAGACGCAGCACGCCACCATGAGCAGGAAACCGGTCACGCTGATGGCGATGGTGACGGTGCCCTCGTTGATCACGAGACCGGCCATCAGCGCGCAGACGCCCACGACGAAGCCGAGGGCGGCCTTGATGATCCGGCGCTTGTAGTGGACCTGGGGGTTGGTCGAGCGAACCGCGTGAGCGAACTTCGGATCCTCGGCGTACAGAGCCGATTCGATCTGTTCGAGCATGCGCTGCTCGTGCTCAGAGAGCGGCACGGCACCTCCCAACGACAGCTCCGCGACGGGGTCTCCGATGCGGGACGCGAACGTCAACGGTGATATGCCCAGAATACGAGCACTGTCGAGCGTACGAAAGCGAACGGCCCGTCGAGGGCCCGGTGCCGGTCACCCCACCGCCTTCTTTCATTGTCTTCCGTCCCTGCCGTCACGTCCGTCACCATCGGTCGCACGCCGCACCAGCGCGGCGGGGCGGACCGCGCCGCGGCCGAACCGGTGCGCGACCTGGTCCATGGCTCGCTCGGCCTCACGCCAACCGCGTTCCGGCTCGTCGAAGGCGAGCTGACGGGGGGCCTCGCCGGCCGGGCCCAGGTTCTCCACCCGTACCCCGACCAGACGGAGTCGTACCCGTTCCAGCCCGGCCGCCTCATACAGCTCGCAGGCTGTGACATAGATCACACGGGCGAGATCGGTCGGCTCGCTCAGCGTCCGCGACCGGGTGATCGTCTTGAAGTTCGCCATCCGGAGTTTGACGCTGACCGTCCGGCCCGCGTTCCCGCTCGCGCGCAGGCGCTCGCCGGTCTTCTCCGCCAGCCGCAGCAGCGACCGGCGGATCACCTCGGGGTCGTCGACGTCGGTGTCGAACGTCTCCTCGGCGCCGATGCTCTTGTCGGGGGTGTGCGGGACGACCTCGCGCGGGTCGCGGCCCCACGCCAGCTCGTGCAGGTGCGCGCCCATCGCGGTGCCCAGCTCGCGCTGGAGCGTGGCGAGGGGCACACGGGCGAGCTGCCCGACCGTCCGCAGGCCGAGCCGGGTGAGGTGCTCCTCGGTCCGCTCCCCGACGCCCCACAGGGACGCGACGGGCAGCGGGTGCAGGAAGTCGACCGCGCCGCCGGCGGGCACCACGAGCAGCCCGTCGGGCTTGCACCGGGTCGAGGCCAGCTTGGCGATGAACTTGGTGCTCGCGACGCCGACGGAGCAGGTGATGCCCTGCTGGTCGCGCACCTGCTCGCGGATCAGCTGCGCGATCCGGGCGGGCCGGCCGAGCCGGCGCCGGGCGCCCGCCACGTCCAGGAACGCCTCGTCCAGCGACAGGCCCTCGACCAGCGGCGTGATGGAGCGGAAGATCTCGAACACCGCGGCGGACACCCGCGCGTACTTGCCGTGGCTCACCGGCAGCACCACCGCCCGCGGGCACAGCCGCCGCGCCCGCGTCATCGGCATCGCCGAGTGCACGCCGAACGTCCGGGCCTCGTAGGACGCCGCGGACACCACGCCGCGCGGCCCGGCGCCGCCCACGATCACCGGGCGCCCCCGCAGCTCGGGCCGCTCCAGCAGCTCGACGCTGACGAAGAACGCGTCCATGTCGACGTGCAGGATGTGGCAGCCGGTGTCGTCGGCGGGCGGCCCCGGCTGCGGCCCCGGCCGGTGCAGCTGCTGCTTGCGGCTCACGGCGCTACTCGGCCGGTTTGTCGGCCACCAGGTGCAGCTGGGCGGCCAGGTCCCGCAGGACGGGGTGGACGGCCGCGACCGACTCCAGCGCGATCAGCGCCTCGGCGGAGTCGGAGTCGCCGTCCAGCAGGCCGCTCGGCACCAGGTCGGCGAAGATCCGCACGCCCTGCAGCTCGGCGACCCGCAGGCCGGCGCCGCGGGCCAGCGCCGACAGCGTCTCCCGGGTGAACCGGCGCGGCATCCGGTCGCCCTCGCCCCAGCGCCCCGACGGGTCGGTCAGCACCCGCCGCGCGTCGTCGAAATGCCCGGACACGGCGCGGTGCAGCGCGGCGGCGACCTGCCCGGCGACCAGCACGCTGACCGAGCCGCCCGGCCGGACCACCGAGGTCAGCGCGGCCATCGCCGCGCCCGGCTCGTCGACGAACTCCAGGACGCTGTGGCACAGCACCAGGTCGGCGGCGTCCGGGCCCAGCAGGTCGGGCAGGTCGACGGCGTCGCCCTGGACCGCGCGGACCCGCACCCCCGACTCGGCGGCGCGGCGCTCCAGCGCGGCGAGGGCGTCCGGGTTGGCGTCGACCACGGTGACCCGGTGCCCGAGCTCGGCGAGCGGGACCGCGAACCCGCCGGTGCCGCCGCCGACGTCCACGACGTCGTGCGGGCCGGCCTCGGGGGTGATGCGGGCGAGCACGGTCCGCAGGGCGTCCCACAGGACCGCGCTGCGCACCCTGGTGCCGCCCCGCACCCGCTTCTGCTGCCGGCCGGTCACGGCCACTCCCCTAACGTTGGTCATCCCCGCCCAGCCTAGCCGCCCGGTGCCCCACGCCCCGCCCGTTTACAGCGTGAGGGAGGGCTTGAGCTGCTGGAGGCGGGCGAGGAGGCCGTTGACGAACCGGGGGGACTCGTCGGTGGACAGCTCGGTCGCGAGGCCGACCGCCTCGCTGACCGCGACGCCGTCCGGGACGTCGTCCACCCACAGCAGCTCGAACGCGCCCATCCGCAGGATGTTGCGGTCGACGGCCGGCATCCGCTCCAACGTCCAGCCGGTCGCGTAGGTGGAGATCAGCTCGTCGATGCGCTCCCGGTGCTCCTGGACGCCCTCGATCAGCCGGACGGCGTGCGGGAACTCGGCCAGCTCGTCCTGGTTCGGACGGCCCCGCGCCGCGAGCACCGCCGCCGGCTCCTCCTCCCGCAGCTCGGCCGCGAACAGGATGTCGAGCGCGAGTTTCCTGGCCTTGGTGCGTGCCGCCATCTCAGGCGCGGCCGAGGTACTCGCCGGAGCGGGTGTCGACCTTGACCTTCTCGCCGGTGGTGATGAACAGCGGCACCTGGATCTGGGCGCCGGTCTCCACGGTGGCGGGCTTGCTGCCGCCGGTGGAGCGGTCGCCCTGCAGGCCGGGCTCGGTCTCGGTGATCTCCAGCACGACGGCGGCGGGCAGCTCGACGTACAGCGGGTTGTCGTTGTTGAAGGCGATCACCGCGTTCTGCTCGGGGAGCAGGTAGTCGGCGGCGTCGCCGACGACGGCCGCGGGGATGTGCGGCTGGTCGTAGGTCTCGGTGTCCATGAAGACGAAGTCCTCGCCCTCGCGGTAGAGGTACTGCATCTCGCGCTTGTCGACGCTCGCCACTTCGACCTTGGTGCCGGCGTTGAAGGTCTTGTCGACGACCTTCCCGGACAGCACGTTCTTGATCTTGGTGCGGACGAACGCGCCGCCCTTGCCTGGCTTGACGTGCTGGAACTCCAGGACGGTCCACAGCTGGCCGTCGAGGTTCAGCGTCATGCCGTTCTTCAGGTCGTTCGTCGTCGCCACTGGCTGTTCTCCCGGTCGCGGGCCCGCGCGCCTACAGGACGAGCAGGTCCTTGGTCGTTGTGGTGAGGAGCTCCGGGCCGTCCGCGCGGACCACGAACGTGTCCTCGATGCGGACGCCGCCCCGGCCGGTGAGGTAGACCCCAGGCTCCGCTGTGATCGGAACTCGATCCATCAGCTTACCGGTCTCCTCGTACCCCATGAGCGGCGCTTCGTGGATCTCCAGCCCGACGCCGTGCCCGAGCCCGTGCGGGAACGCCTCGCCGTGCCCCGCCGCCTTGATGATCTCGCGGGCGGCGGCGTCGACGGCCGTGGTGTCCGCGCCGGGGACGGCGGCCTCCAGCGCGGCCCGCTGCGCCCGGTGGACGAGGCCGTACAGGTCGCGCTGCCAGCCGGCGGGCTCGCCGATCGCGACGGTGCGGGTCATGTCGGCGTGGTAGCCGCCGTACAGGGCGCCGAAGTCCATGGTGACGAGGTCGCCGGCCTGGAGCTCCCGGCCGCCGGGGTGGTGGTGCGGGACGGCGCCGTTCGGGCCGGACGCGATGATCGACTCGAACGCGGGCCGCTCGGCGCCGAAGTCCACCATGGCGCGTTCGAGCGCGATCGCGACGGCCCGCTCGGTGACGCCGGCGCGGATCTCGGGGAGGACGGCCTCGAACGCCCGGTCGGTGATCGCGCACGCCTCCCGCAGGAGCGCGATCTCCGCCTCGTCCTTGACCATGCGCAGTTCCTCGACGGGCCGGCCGAGCGGCACCAGCTCGACCGGGCGGTCGAGGCCGGCGGCCTGCTCGGTGAGCGCGGTGTGCTGCTCGACGGTCAGGTCGTGGGCCTCGAAGCCGAGCCGGGCGCGGCCGTCCTCGGCGGCCCGGGCCAGCAGCGCGGCCGCGACCCGCCGGTCGACGGTGACGGGCAGCTCCGGGCAGACCTCGGCGGCCATGCCGGCGTACCGGCCGTCGGTCGCGAGGACGGCCGGGCCGTCGGCCGGGACGAGCAGCGCCGCGCGGGAGCTGTCCAGGCCGGTCAGGTAGCGGACGTTGACGAGCCGGGTCACCAGCAGCGCGCCGGCGTCCCGCTCGGCGACGAGCGCGGCGAGCCGGGCGCGCCGCGCGGAATGCGTCTCCCCCATGTCCAGGACTCTAGATGATCGCCGGGACGGGCCGGGAGGCCGTCTCGACGCGGTCACGAAACATGAAGAACCCTCGACTTCGGCTTGAGGGCGGGCCTAGCGTGAGCTGCCGTGTGATCTTTCGTCCCCCGCACGGACGTCCCCCAGGAGGGATCCCCCTTGACCCGAGTCAGCCGCCGCAGACTGCTCGGCACGGGCGCGCTCACCGCCGCCGGAGCCGTCGCCTCCGCCGCCGCGGCGCCGTCCGCCGCCGCCCGCACCGCGCCGCTCAGCACCGACGTGGTGATCGTCGGGGCCGGCCTGTCCGGCCTGGCCGCCGCCCGCGACCTGGTCGCCGCCGGCCGGTCCGTGCTCGTCCTGGAGGCCCGGGAGCGGCCCGGCGGGCGCGTGTACGGGCTGCCGCTCGGCGACGGCACCACCAGCGAGGGCGGCGCCGAGTTCATCGGCCCGACGCAGGACCGGATCGCGGCCCTCGCGAAGGACATGGGCGTCGAGACCTTCACGACCTACAACGAGGGCAAGAACGTCTACTACCGCAACGGCAAGCGATCCCTGTACGCCACCGACGGACTGCTCGGCGCGGTCCCGCCGGACTGGGGCGTGATCGACCTGGAGCTGGCGCTGCTCAAGCTCGGGAACATGATCAAGGAGGTGCCGGTCGGCGAGCCGTGGAAGGCGGCGAAGGCCGACGAGTGGGACGCCCAGACGTTCTACACCTGGTCGCGGTCCAACTCGCTGAGCGGCGGCGCGCGGTTCCTGATGGACGCCTTCGCCTCCTCGACGCTGTCGATGCGCTCGCAGGAGGTCTCGCTGCTGTACCTGCTGAACTACGCGGCCTCGGCGGGCAACGAGAGCACCCCGGGGACGATCGACCGGCTGATCAACACCAAGGACGGCGCGCAGGAGTCCCGGTTCGTGGGCGGCTCGCAGGAGGTGCCCGTCCGGCTGGCGGCGCGGCTCGGCGACATCGTCCGCTACAACACGCCCGTGCGGTCGATCGAGACCGGCTCGGGCGGCGTCACCGTCACCGCGGACGGGCTCACCGTGACGGCCAGGCGGGTCGTCGTCGCGATGTCCCCCGCGATCGCCAACAAGATCGACTACTCGCCGGCGCTGCCGGCGAACCGGGCGCAGCTGATGCAGCGCTACCCGATGGGCTCGATCGCCAAGTTCGTCGGCGTCTACGACACCCCGTTCTGGCGGGCGGACGGCCTGACCGGGCAGGCGGTCGCCGACAGCGGCGCGATCGACGCGACGTTCGACAACAGCCCGCCGGACGGGTCGCGCGGCATCCTGATGGGCTTCATGAACCAGGCGAACATCCGCAGGCTGGACGGCGCGTCGGCGGAGGAGGTCAGGGCCGCGGGCCTCGCCTCGTTCACCACACTGTTCGGCGACAAGGCCGCCGACCCGAGGATCACGGCGTTCCAGCGCTGGGACAACGAGATGTGGAGCGGCGGCGGCCCGGTCGGCATCGCCCCGCCCGGCGCGCTCACCGCGTTCGGCCCGGCGCTGCGGGCCCCGTGCGGGCCGATCCACTGGGCGGGCACCGAGACGTCCGACTACTGGACGGGCTACATGGACGGCGCCGTCCGCTCCGGCGAGCGCGTCGCGAAGGAAGTCCACGCCGCCCTCTGACCGTTGACCTGCGGCGTGTTGTTGTTTTGGCAGCCTGCATAACAACAACACGCCGCAGGTCAACGAGAATCGGTCACAGGTCGGCGGCCATCTCCTTGACCTTCTCGATCAGGGCCAGGCGGCTCTTGTGGTCGCCGGCGATCGGGGCGACGTTCAGCGTCGTGACGCCGGACTCCTTCATCGCGGCGAGCCGCTCGCGGACGTGCCCCTCGGAGCCGATGAGGGACATCTTCTCCAGCAGCTCCTGCGGGACCTTCGCGGCGGCCTCGTCCTTCTTGCCGTCCAGGTACAGGTCCTGGATCTCCTCGGCCTCCTTCTCGAAGCCGTAGCGGCGGGCGAGGTCGTTGTAGAAGTTCTTGCCCTTGGCTCCCATGCCGCCGATGTAGAGCGCGGCCATGGGGCGGCCGAACTCCAGGAAGCCCCGCACGTCGTCGCCGATGGCGAGCGGCGCCTGGCCGACCACGTCCAGCTCGCCGAGGGCGGGGTCGCGCTTGGCCTTGCCCGCGGCGAGGGAGGCGCCCCACACGTCCGCGGCCTTCTCCGGCATGTAGAAGATCGGCTCCCAGCCGTTGGCGATCTCGGCGGTCTGCTCGACGTTCTTCGGGCCGATCGCGGCCACCAGGATCGGGATGTCGGCGCGCACGGGGTGGTTGATCAGCTTCAGCGGCTTGCCGAGGCCCGTGCCCTGGTCGGCGGGCAGCGGCAGCGTGTAGTACTTGCCGTCGTACTGGAGCCGCTCGCGGCGCCACACCTTGCGGCAGATCTCGATGACCTCGCGGGTGCGGCCGAGCGGCGCCGTGTACGGGACGCCGTGGAAGCCCTCGATGACCTGGGGGCCGGACGCGCCGATGCCGAGCGTGAACCGCCCGTCCGACACGTAGTCGAGGCCGGCGGCGGTCTGCGCCGTCGCGGTGGGCGTGCGGGAGTAGATGTTGAGGATGCCGGAGGCGATCTCCAGCCGCTCGGTCTTCGCCGCGATGTACCCCATCTGGCTCACCGCGTCGAAGCTGTAGGCCTCCGCGATGTAGACGATGTCGAGCCCGGCCTTCTCGTAGTCGGCGAGCTCCTCGACGGTCTCCTTGAAACCGCCCGAGTAGCTGAGCGCCATCCCGATGCGCATCGGCGTCCTCTCCCTAACCGAATCCGATTCCAGTCGAACGTAACCTACCCGCCGCCCCGGCGTCAGGGCAGCGCGGGACCGTGCAGCGCGTCCAGCACCGGCCGGTACAGGTCGCCGCGGATCTTGGCGACCGTCGCGCCGTTCTTGCCCGCCAGCGAGGCGGCCAGTTCGACGGCGGCCGGCAGCACCTCGTCCTCGGACGCGGTCCGCTGGACGATCCCCGCCTCCAGCGCCTGCTCGGCCGTGTACCGGCGGCCGGTGAGCACGGCCTCATGCGCGGTCGCCCTCGGCAGCCGCTCCTTGATCAGCAGGTTCATCCCGGGCGTGAAGCTCATGCCGAGGTCGACCTCGGGCAGGCAGAAGTAGCCGCGGCCGGTCCGCATGACGGCGTGGTCGTGGCAGAGCGCGAGCATCCCGCCGCCCGCGAACGCGTGCCCGTTCAGCGCCGCGACCGTGGGCATCGGCAGTTCCAGGACGCGCGCGAACAGGCCGTGGACGCGCCGCAGGTACTCCTCGAACCTGTCCTGGTTCGCTCCGAGCCAGTCGAGGTCGAGGCCGTTGGAGTAGAACTTGCCGGTGCCGACGGTGACGAGCGCGCCCGGCCCGTCGTTCTTCGCGACGCCGTCGAGCGCGCCCTCGACCGCGCCGAGGAAGTCGGGGCTGAACCGGTTCTCACCGGCGTCGTACCGCAGGACGTACACGTCTCCGTCGCGCTGGAGGTCGATCACGTGGCTCTCCTTCATCCGTGCCCTCACCCTCCTCTATGACGCCCGTCATGGGCAACGCGAGCACCCTATGATGAATGTCATAATCGAGCCATGGGGACGGACAGCCGGGAACGCATGGTGCGCAGCGCCGCCTACCTCTTCCGGGAGCGCGGCTACAGCGGCACCGGGTTCCGCGACGTCATCGCGCACAGCGGCGCCCCGCGCGGGTCGATCTACCACCATTTCCCCGGCGGCAAGGTGCAACTCGCGGAGGAGGCCGTCCGCTACGCCGGCGACTTCCTCAACGCGGGCATCCTCGCCGCCACCGAGGGCGGCGACGCCGCCTCCGCGGTGGACGCGTTCGTCGGCTGGTGGCGGCAGGTTCTGATCAAGAGCGAGTTCCGGGCGGGCTGCCCGGTCCTCGCCGTCACCGTCGAGTCCCAGGAGGACGCCCCGCAGCTCGCGGCGGCCGCCGCGGCGGTGTTCGGCCGCTGGCAGGACACCCTCGCCACCGGGCTCGGCAACGCCGGCGTCCCCGACGACCGCGCCGCGCGCCTGGCCCGCCTCATCGTCGCCGCCGTCGAGGGCGCGACCGTCCTGTGCCGCGCCCACCGCGACGTGGCCCCCCTGGACGACGTCGTCGCCGAGCTGAAGGACATCACCCGCCGGGCGGTCGAGAACGCCTGAGACCCGCGCCTAGGACCCGCGTATAGGACCTGCGGCTAGGACGCGGACTCCTCGGCGAGGAGTTCGGCGATCGCCTGGAGCGCCAGGACGTACGACATGGGGCCGAAGCCGGCGATGGTGCCGGTCGCGACGCCGGCGACGACGGAGGTGTGGCGGAACTCCTCGCGCGTCGCGGGGTTGGTGATGTGGACCTCGACGAGCGGGGCGGTCCGCTGGGCGAGCGCGTCGCGGAGGCTGTAGGAGTAGTGGGTGAACGCGGCCGGGTTCAGCACGATCGGGACGCGCTCGTCGGCGGCCTCGTGCACCCAGTGCACCAGCTCGGCCTCGTCGTCGGTCTGCCGGACCTCCACGCTCAGGTCGAGGCGGCGGCCCGTGTCGCGGCAGAGGGCGGCGAGGTCGTCGAAGCTGGTCGTCCCGTAGGTGTCGGGCTCCCGGACGCCGAGGCGCCGCAGGTTGGGCCCGTTGAGGACGAGCACGCGGTGCGTCATGGGGTGAGCTCCCGGTAGGCGGCGGCGAGCAGGGCCTCGTCCGGGCCTTCGAGGCGGCCCGGTGACGCGATGCCGTCCAGGACGACGAAGCGCAGCGTAGCGCCGCGCGACTTCTTGTCGATGGCCATCGTGGCGCGCAGGCCGGGCCAGTCGGCGGCGTAGGAGACCGGCAGGCCGACCGAGGTGAGGACGTCGCGGTGCCGCTGGACGATCTCGGCGGGCAGCCGCCCGGCGAGGCGGGCCAGCTCGGCCGCGTACACCATGCCGATCGCCACGGCGTGGCCGTGCCGGAACTTGTAGTCCTCGGCCTTCTCGATGGCGTGCGCGAGGGTGTGGCCGTAGTTGAGGATCTCGCGGAGGCCGCTCTCCTTGAGGTCGGCGGAGACGACGCGGGCCTTGACCCGGATCGCGCGCTCGACCAGCTCCCGGGTGTGCGGGCCGTCCGGGGACGCGGCGCCCTTCGGGTCGTCCTCGACCAGGTCCAGGATGGCGGGGTCGGCGATGAAGCCGGCCTTGATGATCTCGGCGAGGCCGCTGATGTAGTCCTCGTGCGGCATCGTCACCAGCGCGGTGAGGTCGCACAGGACGCCGGCGGGCGGGTGGAACGCGCCGACGAGGTTCTTGCCCTCGGGGACGTTGATGCCGGTCTTGCCGCCGACCGCCGCGTCCACCATGCCGAGCAGCGTCGTCGGGACGAGCACCGCGCGGACGCCGCGCAGCCACGACGCCGCCGCGAACCCGGCGAGGTCGGTGGTGGCGCCGCCGCCGACGCCGACGACGACGTCCGTGCGGGTCATGCCGGACCGGGCGAACGACGACCAGAGCCCGGCGAGCACGCCGACCTCCTTGGCGGCCTCGCCGTCGGGGACGGGCAGCGCGCGGACGGTGTACCCGGCCTGTTCGAGCGCACCGCAGACGGGGCGGGCGATCTCCGGGAGGCCCTCGGCGTGGACGACGGCGACGGTGCGGGCGCGGTCGCCGACCATGGCGGGCAGCTCGCCGAGGACGCCCGCGCCGATGACGACGTCGTACGGGTCGGCCCCGCCCACCCGGACCCTGGCGTGCGTCACGCGGCGCCGTCCAGGGCCTTGACGATCTCCTCCACGATGTCGGCGGGGTCGCGGCCGTCGGTGTCGACGCCGATCGTGCCGAGGCGCTCGTAGATCGGCAGCCGCTCCGCCAGGAGCGTGCGCATCTGGCTGCGCGGGTTCAGCACGAGCAGCGGCCGCGCGGAGTTGAGGCCGACCCGCTTGATCGCCTCGGCGAGGCCGGCCTTCAGGTAGACGACCGTGTGGCCGGCGAGGAGCTCCTGCGTCTCGGCGGCGAGGACGGCGCCGCCGCCGAGGGCGACGACGCCCCCGTGCTCGGCGAGGGCCGCGGCGACGGCGGCGCGCTCCAGCTCGCGGAAGCGCTCCTCGCCGTCGTCGATGAAGATCTCGCCGATCGGCTTGCCCGCGGCGGCCTCGACGTCGGCGTCGGTGTCGCGCAGCGCGACGCCGAGGCGCTCGGCGAGCGCGCCGCCGACGGTGGTCTTGCCCGAGCCGGGCGGGCCGATGATGACTGCCTTCGGTCGCATGGTCCCCTTCACTTGATCGTCAGGGAGGACAGGTATCCGCGCAGGTTGCGCGCGGTCTCCTCGGCGGAGTCGCCACCGAACTTCTCCAGCGCGGCGTCGGCGAGGACGAGCGCGGCCATCGCCTCGGCGACGACCCCGGCGGCGGGCACGGCGGTGACGTCGCTGCGCTGGTTGATCGCCTTGGCGGGCTCGCCGGTCTTCACGTCGATGGTGTCGAGCCGGCGCGGGACGGTCGAGATCGGCTTCATCGCGGCGCGCACCCGCAGCACCTCGCCGGTCGTCATGCCGCCCTCGACGCCGCCGGCCCGGTTCGTCCGGCGGCGGACGCCCTCGGGCGTGCCGTCGATCTCGTCGTGCGCCCGCGAGCCGGGCCGCCGCGCGGTGGTGAACCCGTCGCCGAGCTCGACGCCCTTGATCGCCTGGATGCCCATGAGGACGCCGGCGAGCCGCGCGTCGAGCCGCCGGTCCCAGTGGACGTGGCTGCCGAGGCCGGGCGGGAGCCCGTAGGCGAGGACCTCCACGACGCCGCCGAGCGTGTCGCCGGCCTTCTTGGTCTCGTCGATGTGGGCGACCATCGCGGCGGACGCCGCCTCGTCGAAGCAGCGGACGGGGCTCTCGTCCACCCGCGCGAGGTCGCCGGGCCCGGGCAGGACGCCGTCGGGCGCCGCCACCTCGCCGAGCGCGATCACGTGGCTGAGGACGTCCACGCCGAGGGCCTGGCCGAGGAACGCCTTGGCGACGGTGCCGAGCGCGACCCGCGCGGCGGTCTCCCGGGCGCTGGCCCGCTCCAGCACGGGGCGGGCGTCGTCGAAGCCGTACTTCTGCATGCCGACGAGGTCGGCGTGGCCGGGCCGGGGCTGCGACAGCGGCGCGTTGCGCGCCTGGGCGGCGAGGACGTCGGCGTCGACGGGGTCGGCCGACATGACCGTCTCCCATTTGGGCCACTCGGTGTTGCCGACCTCGATCGCGACCGGCCCGCCGAGCGTCACCCCGTGCCGGACGCCGCCGAGGATCCGCACCTCGTCCTGCTCGAACTTCATCCGGGCGCCCCGCCCGTGCCCGAGCCGGCGGCGGCGCAGTTCCTCGGCGATGTCCCCCGAGGTCACGCGCACGCCGGCCGGCAGCCCCTCCACGATCGCGGTCAGGGCCGGGCCGTGGGACTCCCCAGCGGTCAACCAGCGCAGCATGCCCACGATCCTATTGACTCCGCGCGCCCGCCCGTGACCGCGTCCACCATCTGAGAGGCTCGTCGCCGGAGTCGGGGGCGAGTCACCGGAGGTGCGCGATGAGGAGGGCGCTGCTGGCGCAGGCGCGGGCGTCCGCGGAGCTGGGGTCGCTGATGTACGCGGAGCTGCTCCTGCGGGCGGCGGACGACCCCGGCGAGGCGGTCGCCGATGTGCTCGGGGAGCACACCCGCCCGGGCTACATCCTGGGCATGCTCGGGACCGTGCACCGCATCGTCCTGGAGGGGCGGGCCCCCGAACTGGCCGCGTACTACCCGACGGCGGGCGGGACGCAGGATCCGCTGCGGGCCTGGCCCGCGTTCCGGGACGTCCTGGCCGAGCACGCGGCGGAGATCCGCGCGGGGCTCACCGCTCCGCCGCAGACCAACGAGGTCGGGCGGGCCGCACCGCTCGTCGGCGGCCTCCTCGCGGTCGCCGAGGCCACCGGGCTCCCGATCCGGCTGCTGGAGATCGGCGCGAGCGCGGGCCTGAACCTGCGCGCCGACCGCTTCCGGTTCCTGTACGAGGGCGGCGCGTACGGGCCCGAGTCGCCGGTCGTCCTGCCGGACGCCTGGCGGGGCCTCCCGCCGGTGGACGCGCCGCTCACGATCATCGAGCGCACCGGATGCGATCCGAGCCCCCTGGACCCGGCGTCGCCGGAGGCGCAGCGGCGGCTCCTGTCGTACGTGTGGCCCGACCAGGCCGACCGGGTCGCGCGGCTGCGCGCGGCGTTCGAGGTGGCGGCGCGGGTCCCGGCGGAGGTCGTCCGGGCGGGCGCGGCCGGTTTCCTGGAGGGCCTGGCCCCGGAGCCGGGCGCCGCCACCGTGGTGTGGCACTCGACGATGCGCGCCTACCTGTCGGAGGACGAGGCGGCGCGCGTCGACCGGCACATCGAGGACGCCGGCGCGGCGGCCACCGCGGACGCGCCCGTGGCGCACCTGTCGTTCGAGGGCCCGGACGCCTCCCGCCTCAGCACCGCGCACGTCGTGGCGCTGCGGCTGTGGCCGGGCGGGGAGCGCCGCGTCCTCGGCGAGGGCCCGTCGCACGGCCTGCCGACGACCTGGTCCTAGCGCGGGTCCGCCCACGACTCGCGGCGGACGAGGTCGCCGTAGGGCTTCGCCATCGACCGCAGCCGGGCGGTGTCGGCCGGCGGGACGGCGTCCTCCCGGGCGTGGCCGATCGTGACGACGCCGACGACGGCGATGTCGTCCGGGAGGCCGAGCAGCTTCTTGAGCCCGTCCTTGTGCCGGACGGTCGCGAACCCCGTCGCGAGGCCCTCGTTGATCGCGGCGAGCTGGATCAGCATGAGGAACGCCCCGGAGTCGACCCACCAGTAGGGGGCGGGCCACTCCATCTCCCTGCCGTCGATGAGCTTGTCGGGGCGGGTGTAGCGGTCGTGGTAGTCGTCCTCGCGGATGCCGAGCACCATCAGCACCGGCGCGACCGACAGCCACTCCTCCGGGTAGCGGGACTCCTCGGCGAGTTCGGCGACGCGCTCGCGGGTGGCGCGCTCGGTGACGACGACGAGGCGGTGGCCCTGGCTGAACCCGGCGCTCGGCGCCCGGCGCACCGTCCGGGCGATCTTCTCCACGGTCTCCGGCGGGACGGGGTCGGTGCGGTAGCGGCGCACCATCCGCCGCGCCGCGAGCACGTCGTCGAACTCCACTCGTGCCTCCGTTCTCAGATGCCCTGGGTGAGGCCGCCGTCGACCAGCAGCGTCGTCCCGGTGATGAAGCCGGCCCGCTCGCTCGCGAGGAACGCGGCGGCGGCGCCGAAGTCGGCGGGCGAGCCGAGCCGGCCGAGCGGGATGCCGGCGGCGATCCCGGCGAGGCCCGCCTCCCGGTCGTCGCCGAGCAGCGCCTCGACGGCGGG
The DNA here is from genome assembly GCF_039529475.1 of Actinomadura chokoriensis. Classification (NCBI taxonomy): domain Bacteria; kingdom Bacillati; phylum Actinomycetota; class Actinomycetes; order Streptosporangiales; family Thermomonosporaceae; genus Actinomadura; species Actinomadura chokoriensis. Next base: position 35,998 of record NZ_BAAAMW010000014.1, read on the forward strand.
GGTGAGGTGGTAGCCGGGCGCCAGCACGTTGACGGTGATACCGGCCGGGCCCAGCTCGCGGACGAGCGCCTTGGCGAACCCGGCGAGCGCGGGCCGCGCGGTGCCGGACAGGGCGAGCTCCGGCGCCGGCTGCCGCATCGTCTCCGAGGCGATCATGAGGACGCGGCCCCAGCCGGCACCGCGCATGTGCGGGACGGCGGCCTGGACGAGCGCGATGTGCGACAGCACGCACAGCTCGACGGCGTCGCGGTAGGCGTCGAGGCCGAACCCGAGGGCGGGGCCGGCCGGCGGCCCGCCCGCGTTGGTGACCAGGACGTGGAGCCCGCCGAGGTCGGCGGCGGTGCGGTCGACCCAGGCGGCCGCCGCGTCGTGGTCGCGGACGTCGAGCCGGGTCGCGACGGCGCGTCCCGGCCCGGCCGCGTCGATCTCCTCGCGCGCCGCCTCCAGCCGCGCGCCGTCGCGCCCGCAGAACGCGACGTCGGCGCCGGCGGCGGCGAGCTCGCGGGCGGTGGCCAGGCCGAGGCCGCTGGTCGCGGCGGCGACCAGCGCGACCCGGCCGCGCAGTCCGAGATCCATCAGACCTCCGCGGGGGTGCGGGCGGCCGGCGTCGGCCGCAGCGGGTAGCGGTAGCGGGCCAGGAGCGGCAGGGCGAGGGCGGTGGCGACGGCGCGGGCGGGCGCGGGCTGGGCGCGCACCCACGCGTCGTCCTCCCGGATCCGGACCGGCCCGTGCCGCAGCCGGTCGGGGTTGCCGGTCACGGTGTGGTTGACGCCGAGCCGGGCGGTGCCGCCGCCGTCCACGGGCGGGTCGCCGGCGAGGCCGGCGTGCGCCATCACCCGCGCCAGTTCGGCGCGCGGGTCGGCGGTGAAGTCCTCGTAGCGCAGCCGCAGGCAGCGCTCGGGGAACGCGCGGGCGATCCGCTCGGACGCGAGGTTGAAGCCCGTCCAGTAGGCGGTGCTGCGGGCGGGGCCCATCGCCGGGATGTAGTCCTTCGCGCGGCGCCACGACTCGGCGGTGGCGCGCGGGTCCCGGACGACGTGCAGCACGCGGGCGTCCACGCCGGGCGCGCCGCACAGCGCGGCGGCCTCGGCGGGGAACTTGCCGGTGTCGACGATCAGCCCGGCGCCGGACTCCGCCGCGATGGCCTCGTACAGCCGGACCAGGTCGGCGACGGCCGGGTGCGCGGCGCGGGCGTGCCGCGCCTCGGCGAGCCTGCGGCCGGTGTGCCGGGTCCGCAGCGCGGCCTGCTGCCGGGCGACGGCGCGTTCGGCGTGCCCGGCGGGGTCGGCGCCGGCGAGCCGGGCGATGACAGCCCTCCACAGCGGGCATTCCGGGACGTCCCGCCCGCAGCCGCACAGGGTGTTGGTGCCGCGGCCGAGGACGCCGTTGGTCCACAGGTAGCGCAGCTCGCCGACGTGGACGGCGCCGGGCAGCTCGCCGAGCAGGTTGCCGAGCAGGGTGGTGCCGCTGCGGCACCAGCCCGTCACGTACAGGACGCGGACCATCAGCGGCGCCCGGCGCCGGAGCCGACGACCTTCCGGACGGCCTCGACGACGTGGTCGCGGTCGCGCGCGGTGAGGTTCGCCGACAGCGGGATGTCGACCGCCTCGTCGAGCCGCGCCGCCGTGGCGGGGTACTCGGCGCGGGCGCGCCCCGGGTCGGGGAACAGGAACCGCCAGTTCCAGAACGCGCGGACGTTGGTGTCGCCGGGGTCGCCGAGCGCGCGGGCGCCGATGCCCTCGGCGCGCAGCGCGGCGGCTGTCCAGGCGGTCCCGGCGGCGCCCGCGCCGGGCAGCCGGAACACCAGCGCCTCGCCGAGGTAGGCGCCGTCGGCGACGGGGCGGCGCAGCGCGAGGCCGGGCACGTCCGCGAGCCGTCCCGCGACGTCGTCGTAGTTGCGGCGGTGGGCGGCGAGCCGCTCGGGCAGGCGGCGCAGCATGGGGCGGGCGAGCGCGGCGCGGATCTCGTCCATCCGCAGCCCGTAGATCGGCAGGGCGAGGTCGTCGACGGGCGGCGGCGCGCCGTCGAAGTGCCGCGCCATCCGGCCCTCGTAGGCGCCGGAGTAGACGACCGCGCGGGCGTGCACGGCCGGGTCGCGGGCGAGCAGGAACCCGCCCTCGCCGGTGTTGAGCGACTTGTCGGACTGGGTGCTGAACGCGCCCGCGTCGCCGATCGTGCCGAGGAGGCGGCCGTTCAGCCGGGCGCCGAGCGCGGGCACGGCGTCCTCGACGACGGGGACGCCGCGCTCGCGGGCGAGCGCGCAGATCGCGTCCATGTCGGAGGCGAACCCGCGCATGTGCACGACGACGACCGCGCGGACGTCGCCGGTGAGGCGGCGGCGCAGGTCGGCGGCGTCCATGTGCAGGTCGTCGTCGCATTCGACGAGGACGGGCCGGTGCCCGGCGAGCAGGATCGCGCTGGGCGTCGCGGCGAAGGTGAAGGCGGGGCAGGCGACGCGGGAGCCGGGCGGCAGGTCCAGCGCGAGCAGCGCGAGCGCGATCGCGGCGGTGCCGCTGGCGCAGGCCAGCGCGTGCGGGACGCCGAAGTAGCCGCACAGGTCCCGTTCGAGCAGGCCGGTGCGGGTCTCGGCGTAGGGGCGGTGGTCGTAGCGGAAGTAGAGCCGGTCGCGGATCGAGTCGAGCGCGTCGCGCAGGTCGTCCTCGTCGATGAAGACGTCGCCCTTGTCGTAGGTCGGCCAAGGGTCGGTGCGCACCGGCGCGGCGCCGTCGATGGCGAGTACGCCGGGCTGGACGTCCACGGTCATGTTCGTCTCCTCCACGGGGAACGGGAGCTTCGCTCAGGAGTGCGGGGGCGCCAGGGCGAGCACGGCGGGCACGTCGGCGGAGCGGGCGCGGCGCAGCAGCCCGTAGCCGATGCCGGACAGGCCGGCGAGCAGGCCGGGGGCGGGGGCGGGCAGGGCGGTGCGCCACGGTCCCCCGGGCGGGTCGGGGGCGTCCTCGCCGAGGGCGGCGAGCAGTTCGCGGGGCCCGGACGTGCCGTGGCAGAGCGAGTCGTCGGGCGGGGCGGCGGGCGGGGCGGTCGCGGGCAGGGCGGCGGAGCGGGCCGCCGCGGCGGCGGCGTCGAGGGAACGCTCCAGTTCGGGAGCGGCGCATTCGGGCCTGGTCAGGAGGTCGATGAGGGCGAGGCCGGTGCCGGCGGCGCCCTGGCACCAGCCGGGCTCGGGGTCCTCCGGCGGGACGGCGAGCGCTTTCGCGCGGGCGGCGAGGCGGGGGCCGCCGAGCAGGCCGTGCAGGCGGGCGAGGGCGAGCGCCGCGCCGGGCGCGCCGTAGCCGAGGCCGGGCCCGGCGGGCTCCATGGCCATGAGCCGCTCCCCGGACGCCCGCGCCGCGTCGCGCACCCGCTCGCCGGGCAGGACGGCGTGCAGGGCGAGCGCGGACAGGAGCAGCCCCGCCTCGCCGTCCAGGACGTCCGGGCCGGGCGGGGCGGGGGCGGTGAGCAGCGCGTCGCGCGCCGCTTCGGCGAGGTCGGGGCGGCGGTGGACGGCGGCGGCGTGGGCCAGGTGGTAGACGGGGCCGAGCGCGGGGACGTCCGCGCCGGCGCGCAGGCGCACGGCGACCTCGTCGGCGACCCGTTCGGCGAGGCGGGCGGCCCGGGGCTCGTCGGTCACGGCGGACAGGTAGGTCAGGAACAGGCCGATGCCGGGCAGCCCGCCGTAGAGGTCGAGGCCGGCGGGCGCGACCCGGCGGGACGCGGCGTCGACGACCTCGATGGTCGGCCAGCCGACGCGGTCGCCGTCCCGGACGGCGGTCTCGTCCAGCCGCCGGGCGATGGCGAGGGCGCCGCGCACCGGGTCGCCGCCCGGCGGCGCGGGGACGCGGTGCCCGGCACGGGGACGGGTGTCCAGCGCGGCCAGGCTCGCGTCGATGATCTCCAGTTGGGCGGCGGCGCCCTCCTCGCGCAGCGCGGCGAGGCGGGCCGCGGTCTCCTCCAGCGGCGCGGCGGGCAGGACGCCGGGGAGGCGCGTGCCGTCCTCCAGCCACAGGTCGCGGTGCCCCGGGCGGATCTCGAACACGGGCACCTCGCCGCGCCGCAGCGCCGCCTTCTCCGCGGCGATGAGCGCGTCGCGGTGCGGGACGCCGGGCCAGCCCGCGTCGAGCCGGGCGAGGCCGCGCTCGTGGGCGGCGGGGTCGCGCGCCGCCTCCGGCCGCCAGCCCTCCAGCAGCAGCCGGACGTACAGGAACGTCGACAGCTGGATCAGCCGCACCGGGACGTCCGCGCAGCCGTCCAGGGGCCCGCCCGGCGCGAGCAGGCCGGTTCCCGCCTCGGCCAGCAGCCGGTGCGCGCGGGCGTACCCGGCGGTGAGCGCGTCGCGGTGCGCGCGGGGGTCGGGGGTGCCGCCGCCCGGCAGGCGCAGCCGCCCGGCGGGCGCGGGGACGTCCCGGTAGCCGAGCCCGGCGCGCATCCGGTCGGTGCCCGCGTGCTCGACGACCGGCGTCGGGATGAGGGAGCGGCGGCCGGGGGCGATGCCGAGCGGGCTGATGTCGGCGCCGAAGGGCAGTTCGGTGCCGGTGTCCGGCATGACGAGCGGGCCGGGGAGCAGGCCGGTGCGGAGCACCGATGCGGCCAGCCGCTCGGCGGCCGGGTCGCCGAGCCGCGCGCGGCGCGCCATCGGCTGCGTCCCCTCGGTGTGGAACAGGGCCTCCAGGTCGATCACCACGGGGTCGGCGCCGGCGGCGATCACGTTGTCGGCGTGCAGGTCGTAGCCGTGCACGGCGTGGGTGAGCGCGAGCAGCGCGCCCATCCGCCAGAAGAACTCCGGGAGCCGCGCGGGCGTGCAGGGGGCGGGCTCGACGTACTCGCTCCAGCCGCGGTCGCCGCGGTCCAGGAGCCGGATCCGGCGCAGCGGGTGCGGCACGCCGCCCGAGGCGTTGAACCAGTCGAGGAGGCGGTCGAAGCACTGGTCGACGGCCAGGCTGCGGGGCTTGTAGACGAGCGTGCCGCGCTCGAACCGGACGAGTGCGACCGTGCGTCCGCCCCGGTGCGTCTCCTCGGACCCGAAGCGGACGCCGGCGACGGCTCCGAGGTCGCCGAACACCGCGGTGAGGGCGGGCAGGTCGGCGGCGAGGTCGCGGGCGAACGCGGCGCGGGCGGCGGTCCAGGCGTCCAGGAGGCGGGCGGCCTGCCGGGCGAGGACGGGGTACTCCGCCCAGATCCGCCGGGCTTCCGCCGGGTCGCGCAGGGATTCGGTGAACGCGTCGTAGCGCCGCTCGGGCGTGTCGCCGGGGAGGCCGCGGCGGCGCGCGGCGGCGAGCTCCCGGGCCAGTGCCGGCTGGAGCGCCATCGTGAGCCAGCCGAGCGGCGGGTCGCGCAGCAGCAGGCCGTCCAGGCGGTCCAGGCCGTCCGGGAGCGGCGGGCCGGCGGTGAGGCGGTCCCGCAGGTCGTGCCGGGCGGCGTCGATCAGGGGCCGCGCGATCTCCAGCAGGCCGAGTCCGCCCAGGTCGGCAAGGTCGGTCAGGTCGGTCAGGTCGGTCAGGGCGCCGGGGCGGGACGCGGCCGGGATGCTCATCCGCCGTCACCCGGCGGATCGCCGTCCTTCTCCCGGGTGGCGCGGGCGGCGCGCAGCGGGCAGCCGGGGGCGGGCCGCGCGGCGGGCCGGGGGCCGGTCCCGCGCCGCGGATCGAGCACGGGGTCGGTGAATGCCGCCGCTCCCCCGGCCGCATTATCCGGCTCCGCCATGGCACCTCCCCAACCAATCCGTTACGAAGTTCTACCATGACCGATTTTTCGGAACAAGATCGAAGGAGGCCCTTTTAATTTCCGCGATCCCGTGCTTACTCTCTGGGTTGGCACGGTGCAGGATCGGCACCGCGCATTTGCCGGCCGAACCGAGATCCGGACGGCCGCGAAAGGTACGTCTGATGGGAGTTCTGCGTGCTGGACTACCTCATCGATGACCCCGGGCTGCGCGAGCGCGGCCCCGGCGAGGAACTGGCGGTCGCGGTCGCCAGGGCGGCCGGGGGCGACGCCGCGGTCCGGATCCGGGCGCCGCTGACGGCGCTGTTCCCGCTGGCCTCCACCCGGCCGCGCCCGACCGTCCGCGAGCAGACCAAGGGCGGCACGGTCACCGACCGGACCCTGCGCTACGTGCGGGAACTCCGCGACACCGGGCCCGGCGGCGAGGACGGCCGCTCCGGGACCCGCTACGGCGCGACGCCGGAGGCGGTGTTCCGCCCGGCGCTCGCCAAGGCCGAGCTGACCGAGATCTCCGTCTCCGTCCCGGTGCCCGCCGAGCTGTGCGCCGACCCCGCGCTGCTGGCGCGGTTCGTCGACCACCGCGTCATCGTCCGCCTGTGCACCGTGGAGAACGAGGTCCTGCTGCGCGGCAGCGACGACGGCGCGATCACCGGGCTGCTGCGCCTGGACGGGCTGCGCCGCCTCGAGGCCCCCCGGGCGGACGCCGCCGGCGCGGTGCTGGAGGCGCTGATGGCCGGCTGCGCCGAGGTGGAGGAGATGGGCGGCTCCTGCGACGGGATGGTCATGCACCCCTCCCTGTACTGGCGGCTCGTCGGCGGCGGGGCGCTGCCCGCGCTGGACGCCGCCGGGCTGCGCCTCACCCGCACCCGCATGATCGAGCCGGACCGGGTGCTGCTCGGCGACTTCCGCGCCGGCATCACGCTGCTGGACGGCGAGGAGTCCACCCTCGCCCTGCGCCGACCCGCCGGCGGGAACGGCGCCGGGGACGGCGCCGGCGAGGCCGCCATCACCGCCTCGATGCGCCTCGGCCTGGCCGTCCACCTCCCCCAGCACTTCCTGCTGCTGTCCCTCTGACCTGCTCGGACGCGGTCGTCCCGGCGCCCTCGGGCGCCCCGGCGGCCGCCCGCTCCCCCGGGCCCGGACGTCCGGGCCCGTGTCCGCCGAGAAGTGGAGGTGCCCCATGCGCACGCCCCCGTGGTGACCGTCCGCGACCGTCCGTCCCGTCCCGGCGAGAGCAGGAGGTGAACCGCATGCGCACGCCCCCGTGGTGATGTTCCGCGCTCCCGTCCCGCCCCATCGGACCAGGAGGTGAATCGCATGCGCACGACGCCGTGGTGATTTGCAGCGAAGAAAAGCGCACGACCCCGGGGTAAACCGGCGTGCGCGCTCCGTGAAGGGCCGGAAGGCGGCACAACAATGGCCGGTGCCAGTACCGCCCATGGCATTTGCGCCCAGGTAATTCGGTCGCACTAATTCACGGATGCGGGCGCCGAATTCACCGGTGGCGGCGCAGCGGCGCCCGCGGCGCCCTCCGGGGCCGCGGGCGCCCCCCGTCCCGGGCGGCGGCGCCGGCGAGCGCCGCCGCCGCGCCGCCCGCCGCGAGCCCCGCCCACGCGCCCCGGAACGCGACCCCGGACGGCTCGTGCAGCACCGCGGCCAGCCCGCCGATGCCGGCCGCCGCGCCGGCCGACCGGGCCAGCATGATCAGCGCGCTGCCGCTGCCGAACCGGGCGGGCGGGACGGCGGCCATCGCGATCGTCTCGATGGCCACGGCCGCGGCGGCCGCCCCGGCCGTCCCGACGACGAGGGCGGGCAGCACCACCACCGGGTAGCCGCGCCCGGCGCCGAGCGCCTCCGCGGCCAGCGGCCAGCACCAGCCCACCGCGCCCACCGCGCCGCCCGCGACCGTGACCGTCCGCGCACCGGCCCACCGCACCAGCGGCCCGCTCAGCCAGGACACGGCGGCCGAGGTCAGCGGTCCGGGCGTGAGCGCGAGCGCGGCGGCGAGCACCGAGTAGCCCCACCGCTCGGTGAGGAACAGCGCCACGCACAGCGCCACCGCGAACTGGGTGACGCTCAGCAGGACCATCGCCGCGTTGCCCACGGCGGTCGTCGCGGCGCGCAGCAGCGTGAAGTCGGCGGCCGGGCGCGGGTGCCGCAGCGACCGGCGGACCCCGAGGCAGGTCAGCGCGAGGCCGGCGGCGAGCGCGCCGAGGGTCGGCGCGGCCGTCCAGCCCCAGCCGGGGCCCTGCACGACGCCGAGCACCAGCGCGGCGACCCCGGCGGCGAGCAGCGCGGTGCCGAGCAGGTCGGGCAGGCCGCGCCCCGCGGCGGGCCGGGCCGGGACGCCCGCCGCCGCGCAGGCCAGCGCGAGCGCGCCGACCGGCAGGTTCACCAGGAAGATCCAGCGCCAGCCGCCGGCCGCGAGCAGCGCCCCGCCGAGCGCGGGCCCGCTCGCGCCGGCGATCCCGGACACGGCGCCGAGCAGCCCGAACGCGTGCCCGGCCCGGCCGGGGAACTCGCTCAGCCCGACCGAGATCGACAGCGCGACGACGGCGCCGCCGCCGGTCGCCTGGAGCATCCGCGCGAGCACCAGCGTCACCGGCCCGGCCGCGAGCGCGCAGGCGGCCGAGCCGAGCGTGAACACCGCGAGCCCCGCGAGGAAGATCCGCTTGGGCCCGAGCCGGTCGGCCATCCCCCCGGCGGGCAGCAGGACGGCCGCGAACACCACCGTGTAGGCGGTGATCGTCCAGGACAGCCCGGCGAGGGTGCTGCCGGGGAAGGCGCGCAGCAGCTGCGGGATCGCGACGCTGACGATGTTGTAGTCGACCACCGCCATGACGTTGGCGAGGACGACCGCGGTCAGTGCCAGCGCCCGGCGCCGGGACGGGCTGAGCGGCGCGGCGCGGCGGCGGGCGAGCGACCCGGCGCTCACTGCGCGGCGGCAGCGCGCGCCCTCCGGGCGAACTCCTCCTCGAGGACCCGTTTGCGGACCTTCCCCGTCGGTGTCCTGGGCAGCTCGGCGACGACCTCCAGCCGGTCGGGCTCGTAGCCGGGCGTCATGCCCGCGTCCGCGACGCGCTCGCGCAGGTCCTCCAGCGTCGGCGGCGGGCCGCCCGGCGCGGGCACGACGACGGCCACGACCGTCTCGCCGAGCAGCGGCTCCGGCTCCCCGACGACCGCGACCTCCGCGATCCGCGGGTCGGCGCGCAGGACGCCCTCGACGGCGGCGCCGGGGACGTGCAGCCCGCCCTTGTTGATCATGTCCTTGGTGCGGCCGATGATCTTGATGCCGCCGCGGCCGTCCGGCCGGGCGAGGTCGCCGGTGGCGAACCAGCCGTCGTGCAGCGCGGCGGCGAACACCTCGTCGGCGCCCTCGTAGCCCAGGCACATGTTCGCGCCGCGGATCTCCAGCCGCCCCGGGCCGTCGGCGACGACGGCGCCGTCCTCGCCGACGAGCCGCAGCGACATCCACTCGACGGGGCGGCCGTCGCTGCGGGCCGCCCAGTCGGGCGGGTCGCCCGGGCGGCCGATCGTGACGCCGCCGTTCTCGGTCATCCCCCACAGCGGCCGGACCGGGAACCCGAACGCCTCCAGGAACCGCCCCGGCAGGTCCGGCGGGATCGGCGTGGAGCCGGTGACCATGTGCCGCAGCGCGACCTTCCGCGGGTCCGCGCGCTGCTCGGCGACCAGTTCGTCCAGGACGAGCGGGGTGAAGTAGGCCGCGGTGATCCCGTACTCGACGGCGAGGTCGAGGAAGTCCCCGGGCTTGAACGCGTCCGCCCACACGGCGGTGGCGCCCGCGACGAGCGGCGCCAGCATCCCGTAGAGCCAGCCGCCCTGCCCGCCGACGATGCACGGCGTGGACAGCACGTCGTCCTCGCCGAGCCCCAGCGGGACGGTGTAGGAGCGCGCCATCGCGTACAGCGTGTTGTGCGAGTGCCGGACGCCCTTCGGCCGCCCGGTCGTGCCCGACGTGTACATGATCTGGAAGAGGTCGTCGCCGGACGGCCGGTGCCGGGGCGGCGGGCCGCCCGCCGCGAGCAGGCCGCTGTCGAAGCCGATCGCGCCGTCCGGCACGCCGTCCCCCACCACGATCTGGTGGCGCAGGCCGGGGAGCCGGTCCCGCATGCCCGCGATGGTGCCGGCGACGTCGAGGCCGCGCACCCCGTCCAGCGACACGACGGCGCGGGCGCCGGACTCGCGCAGGATCCACTCGGTGTCGGCGGCGCCCGTCGCGATGTAGTACGGGACGACGACGGCGCCCGCGCGCCCGCAGCCGAGCGCGAGGACGGTCGCCTGCCACTGGTTGACCAGCTGCATCGCGACCCGGTCGCCGGGCCCGATGCCGAGCGCGGCGAGCCCGGCCGCGCAGCGGTCCACCCGCTCGGCCAGCTGCGCGTAGGTGAGGACGGTGTCGGGCCCGCTCCCGGTCTCCCAGACGTGCCCGGCCACCGCCGGGCGGTCGGGGGCGGCGGCCGCCCACCGGTCGAGGTCGTCGAGGAACGTGCCGTCCCGCCACCAGCCCCGCCGCCGGAACTCGTGCGCGTCGTGGACGTCGGTCACGATCTGCCCCTTCCATGCCGGGATGACTTGATCATGACCACGGCGGGGCGCGCGCTGCAACGGCCACTGTTGACGAAGACCGGACGGGCCGGTCGGCATCCGCGTCAGGCGATCTCGCGCCAGTCGAGGACGGGGGCGGCCACGTCCCTGATGGCGGCGAGGAGGCCGAGGCGGTTGGCGCGGACGTCCGGGTCCTCGTCCATGACCATCACGTCGTCGAAGAACGCGTCGATGGGCGCGACGAGGGCGGACGCGGTCCCGGCGAACTCCGGCAGCGACGGCCGGGCGGTCAGCTCGGCCGTGACGCGGGTGAACGCCTCGTGCAGGTTCCGCTCGGCGGGCTCGGTGAAGCGGGCGGGGTCGTACCCGGCCTCGGCGGTGCCGGGCACGATGCGCAGGACGCGCTGCAGCGCCGTCGTGAGCCGCCCGAACGCCGCCGACCCGAGCAGCTCCGCCAGGTCGTCGGCGGCCCGCGCGGCGTGCGCGGGCGTTCCCGCGAGCGGCAGGACGGCCCGGACGATGTGCACCGGCCGCCCCTCGTCCAGCAGGTTCTGCTCCAGGCGCCGCGCGATGAACCGCTCGGCCTCGGCGAGCGCGCCGGGGGCGACGGCGACGGGCTGGTGGCGGGCGGCGAGGGCGAGTCCGTCCCCGACCGTGACCGGCGCGAGGCGCGGGACGTCCCGCAGGATCGCGGTCAGCGCGAGCGCGGCGCGGCGCAGACCGAACGGGTCGGAGCTGCCCGTCGGCGCCGATCCGACGGCGAACAGCCCGGCGAGCAGGTCGAGCCGGTCGGCGGCGGCGAGCACGGCTCCGGCGGCCGTCGCGGGCGGCGCGTCCCCGGCCGAGCGGGGCAGCTCCATCTCGTACAGGGCGCGGGCGACGGCCTCGTCCTCGCCGGCGCGGCGGGCGTACTCGCGGGCCATCGTCCCGGCGAGGCTCGGCAGTTCGATGACCATGGACGAGGCGAGGTCGAACTTCGCCAGCGCGGCGGCGCGGGCCAGCGCGGCCCGCTCCCCGGCCGCCAGGTCGAGGCGGCCGGCCAGGTCGGCGGCGATCGCGGCGATGCGGGACGACCGGTCGGCCATCGACCCGAGGCGCTCGGTGAACGTGAGCCTGCCGAGCCCCTCCTTGATCTGCTCGGGCGTGGTCCGGAGGTCTTGCCGGAAGAAGAACGAGGCGTCCTCGTAGCGCGCGCGGAGCACGGCCTCGTTCCCGGCCCGGACGGCGTCGTGGTCGCACTCTCCGTTGGCGACCGTGACGAAGTGGGGCAGCAGCCGCCCGGTCCCCCGCCGCACTGGCAGGTAGCGCTGGTGCTTGCGCATGACCGTGGTGAGGATCTCCTCGGGCAGCTCCAGGTACTTCGCGTCGAAGGAGCCGAGGATGGCGACCGGTTCCTCGACGAGGTCGACGATCTCCTCGACCAGGGCGTGCTCGGCGGCGGTGTCGACCGTCCCGTCGCGGTCCCGCGCGAGGGCCCCGGCGTCCTCGACGATGCGGGATCGGCGGCGGGCCCGCACGGGTTCGATCCCGTGCTCGCGCAGGACGCCGACGAGCGACGCGGCGTCCGGCACGTCGACCCTCGGCGACGCCGCCGTCCGGTGGACGCGCGTGGAGCGCCCGGCGGTCAGGTCCGCCGCGGTGAACGGGATCTCCCGGTCGTCCAGCAGGGCGAGCAGCCAGCGGATCGGGCGGGCGAACGACAGGCCGGGCGCCCTCCACCGCATGTTCTTCCCGGCGCGGAGCCCGGTGACGATCTCCGGGAGCAGCGCGGCGAGGACCTCGGCGGCGGAGCGCCCCACCACCGTCCGGGTGTATCCGGCGTACTCGCCGCCCGCGACGGCGACCCTCCCGACGTCCGAGACGTCGATGCCGTGCCCGCGCGCGAAGCCGAGCAGCGCCCGCGTCGGCTCGCCGGACGCGTCGTAGGCGGCGGCGATCCGGGGCCCCTTCACGACCTGCTCGGTGTCGGGCTCGCGGGCCTCCAGGCCGCGGGCGAGCATGATGATCCGTCGGGGCGTCGCACCCGTGTCGAGCGAGGACGCGTCCGTGAACAGCCCGGCCTCCTCCAGCCCGTCGCGCAGCCTTTCCGCGACGTGCTCGGCCGTCCGCGCGACCTCGTGCGGCGGCAGCTCCTCCACGCCGATCTCCAGCGCGAACGTCCCCGCCGAGGCGGCGTCCGGCAAGGCCGTCGGCTCGGCGCCCGGCTCGCCGCCCGGCTCGGCAGGGGCGGGCCGCACCGCCGCGTCGCCGAGCGGGTGTCCCAGTTCGGCGCGGCGCTCCACCCACAGGGCGGCGACCTCGTGCGCGAGGCCGCGCATCCGGGCGAACGCGCGGGCCCGTTCGGTGGTGCCGATCGCGCCGCGCGCGTCCAGCACATTGAACGCGTGCGAGCACTTCAGCACGTAGGTGTGGGCGGGGACGGGCAGCCGCGCGTCCAGCATCCGGCGGGCCTCGGCCGCGTACGCCTCGAACAGCTCCCGGTTCGCCGCGATGTCGGCGTCGTCCAGGTAGTAGCGGCTCATCTCGTACTCGGCCTGCCCGAACGCCTCCCCGTAGGTGATGCCGGGCGCGTACGCGATGTCCTTGAAGTGGGAGACGCCCTGCAGCGCCATCAGGATGCGCTCCATCCCGTAGGTGATCTCGACCGACACGGGGTCGAGGGTCAGCCCGCCGGACTGCTGGAAGTAGGTGAACTGGGTGATCTCCAGGCCGTCCAGCCACACCTCCCAGCCGAGCCCCCACGCGCCGAGCGCGGGCGACGCCCAGTCGTCCTCCACGAACCGGACGTCGTGGGCGCGCAGGTCGATGCCGAGCGCGGCGAGGCTGCCGAGGTACTGCTCCTGCGCGTCGCCCGGCTCCGGCTTGAGGATCACCTGGAACTGGGTGTGGGTCTGCAGCCGGTTCGGGTTGTCGCCGTAGCGGGAGTCGTCGGGGCGGACGCTCGGCTCGGCGTAGGCGACCCGCCACGGCTCCGGGCCGAGGACGCGCAGCGCCGTGGCCGGGTTCAGCGTCCCCGCCCCCACCTCGGTGTTCATCGGCTGCGCGACGAGGCAGCCGCGCCCCGCCCAGTAGTCGGTGAGCCTGATCAGGGCGTCCTGCATCGTCAGCACGGGAATCTCCAATGGGCGCGAAAGGACAAGCCTAGAAGCGCCCGAGACCTCGCTCGATCGCGACGCGCACGGGAGAGTCCGCCGGGAGCGGGCCGGACGGCGCGAGCGGCGGCTGCGCCATGAACCGGGGACGCGTCCCGCGGTGCTCCTGCGCCGCGTGGACGAGGAACGGGTGGCACAGGTACACGTCGCCGGCGCGTCCCGTCGCGAGGGCGAGCGGCCGGTGCTCGGTCGCCGGGACGGCCTTCCGCGCCAGGTCCATGAACGCCAGCCCGCCCTCCCCGGCGGGTTCCAGGATCGGCGGGACGTCCAGGTGGGAGCCCGTGCGGATCCGGGTCGGCCCGTCGTCGTCGCCGACGTCGGAGAACAGGAACAGCATCAGCAGCGCGCGGCCCTTCGACGCCGCGTTCACCCGGTAGGACATGAAATCGGCCGGGTCGTCGCCGGGGAAGCTCGCGTCGATGTGCCAGCCGTCGTCGCCGGGCGCGTCGTCGCTGGGGAACCGCACCGGGAACGTGCCGAGGCTGCCGCGCGCCAGCCAGGCGCCCTTCCCGACGACCGCGTCGAACGCCTCGTGCAGGCGCGGCGTGTTCGCGGCGGCCCGGAACGGCTCCTGGGCGTAGTCGCCGAGCCGCACGACCGGCCGCGTCCAGGTGGCGGGGTCGCCGGGGTCGCAGCCGGTGTCCCGCCACAGGATCGCCCGGCACTCGTCCGCCAGCTCCCGGGAGAACGCCCCCTCGACGCGGACGAACCCGTCGGTGATGAAGGAGTCAACGTCGATCATGGGCCCAGCCTGCCAAGGCGCCCCCGGCGGAAGCGAACGATTTACCGGCGCAGGACGTTCAGCTCCACGCCGCCGACGATGCGGCCGCGGAGCACCTCGGCGAGCCGGTCGGACACCCGCTGCACGGTGCCGCGCTCGTCGTGGCCCGGCACGACCGCGAACCGGACCGCGACCTCGGCGGACGTCCCCTCGGTCACCCGGACGCCGGTCACGGACGGGTCGGAGCCGAACGCGGCCTCGACGGCGGCGAGGACGTCCGGGTCCTCGTGCGGCGGCGGGACGGGGCGGCCCTCGGCGAGCAGGTGCAGGCGCAGCCCGTCCACGGCGAACGGGACCGGGCCCGCCACGTCCACGACCAGCGCGTCGGCGCCCTCGTCGAGGGTGGCGCGGCACGCGTCGCCGCCGCGCACCGTCACCGGGCGGGCGTCGGCGCGCCACGCCTTCATCGTCTCGGTGCAGGTGAAGCCGAGCACGCCGCGGCGGCCGTCGTCCCCGATCAGCGTCGGCAGCGCCATCTCGCTGTTCTTCTCGCGCCGCAGCTCGCCGGGCGCGACCTCCTCCTCCTCGGTGAGGACGGCGACGATCGGCACGAGCAGCCGGGCGCCCTGCAGCCGCCGCAGCACCGTGTGCGCGCCGACCCGCCCGGCCGCGTACCCGGCCAGCGCTTCGCACAGCCGGGGGTCGGCGCTCCCGTCGTCCCCGGGGATCAGTGGTTCGGGAATCGTCAGTCCGGACACGGCAGGAAGGCTATAGCCTCCGGCGACCGCCGCGCGTATCGATTCGGATACTGTCCGCGGTCGATCGGTCACCCGAGGTCGGCGATGGCGGCGACGGTGCCGCCGCCGGACGGGCCCTGGTGGACGGCGGCGACCGACACGAACACCGCCGGGTCGCCGGTGACGGACGCGGCGACGCCGCCGACGCACGCCTTGATCTGCCGGTGCCAGTGCACGTCGGAGTCGTCCAGCATGATGTTGCGGCGCCCCCGGACCGAGCCGCTCGGGTCGGCCTCGCACTTGATGAACACGTTGACGAGGCGGTCGCCGAGGTCGGAGGTGCGGGGCCGATCGGGCAGGTCGAGGCCGGCCGACCTGATCGCGTCCCAGACGCCGTCGGCGTCCAGTGCGTCCTTCATCACACCGTGGCCGGCCCGGTACCGGCCGCCGATGCCGCGCACGTTCCCGACGACGACGATCTGCGCCCGGTCGAGTTCGACGCCGGACGAGCACGACGCCACCGACGAGTACAGCGACAGGTCCCGGTGGATGTGCCCGGCGGACGGCATCGCGATCTCGCCGAGCGCGACGGCGATGCCGAGCGCGGTGGTCGAGTTGGAGATGTCCATCGACTTCAGCGTGTCCTCGGTGACGACGTCGCGGCCGCGCGACTTGGCGTCGTTGATGGTGTCGAGGGTGAGCAGCGGCGTCTTGGTCTGGACGTAGTGGACGTCGGCCGGGTCGTCGATCCCGGCGGTCTTCATCGCCTCGCGGACGCCGGCGGCGACGGTCTCGACCATCGCGGGCCGGCCGATGTCCTCGGGCAGGACGACGTCGCTCATCGCGACGCCGACCGACAGGCGGGGCTCGTCCGAGGCGGGCGCCTGCGCCGGGTCGAGGGTGGCGAACACGGTGGCGTGCGGGCTGAGGACGCCGTCGGTGCCGCCCGACCACACCAGCGGGACGCGCGCCACCTCGTCCGCGCTCCGGGTGCCCTTGGCGAGGAGCACCTCGCGGAACGCCCGGTCGGCCAGCAGCCGGGTGTAGTCGTTCACGCCGCCGTTGCCCTCGGTCTTGCCGACGACGGCGAGGACCCGGTCGGCCTCCAGGACGCCGTCGTCGATCAGCCGGGCCAGCCCGGACGCGTCGGTCACGGACTCGATGGGGATCTTGCGGACTTCGATCGGATCGGGCACGTCATCGCTCCTCAGCTGCTCGGTCGCATCGGTCTCTACCCTGCCGGGGTCCGTGGGTCACGCCTCGACGACCGTCCCGGCCCTGCCGCGGGCGGCGTCGCCGAGCCGGGCCAGCGACGCGATCGCGGCGCGGCGCCCGCCGGCCGCGACGAACCGCCGCACCGCCTCCACCTTCGGGCCCATGCTGCCGGCGGCGAAGTGCCCGGCGGCGGCCAGGCCGGCCAGCTCGGCGACCGTGGTGCGGCGCAGGGGGCGGGCCGCGGGCGTCCCGAACCCGGTCATCGCGTTCTCCACGTCCGTGGCGATGACCAGCGTCGCGGCGCCGAGGCGGCGGGCCAGCAGCTGCGCGGCCAGGTCCTTGTCGACCACGGCCTCGACGCCGCGCAGCGCCCCGTCCGCCCGGACGACGGGTGCTCCCCCGCCGCCCGCGGCGACGACGACGTGCCCGGCGTCCAGCAGCGCCGCCGCGGCGTCCGCGTCCAGGATCTCCAGCGGCTCGGGCGAGGCGACGACGCGCCGCCAGCCCCGCTCCCCGAACGGCCGCCACCTCTCCCCGCGCGCCATGGACAGGCGCGCCTGCTCCTCGGGGAAGTACCGGCCTATCGGCTTGGCGGGGGCGGTGAAGCCGGGGTCGGCGGCGTCCACGAGCGTCCGCGTCACCACCGTGGACACCGGGCGGGCGGCGCCCCGCGCGCACAGCGCCCGCTCCAGCGCATTCATGATCATCACGCCGACGGTGGCCTGGGTCTGCGCGCCGCACCAGTCCAGCGGGACGGGCGGCACCACGCCCGCCGCCAGCTGGTTCTTGATCAGCAGGTTGCCGACCTGCGGGCCGTTGCCGTGGGTGAGCGCGACCCGCGCGCCCGCCGCGACCAGGTCCGCGACGGGCGCCATCGCGGCCTCGATCGCCGCCGCCTGCGCGTCCGGCGCCGCGCTGCCGTCCGGCGCGGTCATGGCGTTGCCGCCGAGCGCGATCAGGATCCGCTCGCCGCTGAGCGATCCCCCGCCGTTCCAGGTCACGGGACGGACGCTAACCCGCGCGAAGGGCGGCGCTCACGGGCGAAATCCGCCCAACGAGCGCCGCTTCTTCGGCAACTTCTAGGGGCGCGCGCCGAGCGAGCCGACCCAGCCCATCTCCTCGTAGGTGGTCGCGACCGTCCCCTCCCCCTGCTCCCGCATCCGGTATTCGAGGAGGTCGGCGGTCGTCGCCGAGATGACCAGGCGGGACTCGGTCGCGCCCGCGCCGCCGTCCGGGGCGGACGTCGCGGCGACGGCCATGCCGGGGCGGCCGAGCCGGTCCGCGGTCTTCCCGATCAGCCGGATCCCGGGCTGCCCGGCGAGGACCTTGAACAGCGCCGACTTGGTGCCCGGCGTGATCGGCCCGCCGAGCAGGTCGTGCGCGATCCCCCACACGTAGGCGGTGAAGGTCCCCCTGTACGGGTTCTCCGGCGCCTTCAGGTCGCGCGCGTAGCGGGCGCGGAGCAGGGCCGACAGGCGCCCCGGGTCCGCGGGCAGGGCCGCGAGCTGCCCGGCGGTCATCTCCCCGTTGCCGAGGCTCAGCCGCGTCGGCCCCTCCCAGACCCGCTTCCCGTTCGAGCCGGACACGAGGCGGGGCGAGCCGTCCTTCTTCCAGAGGGCCCTGTCGGCGGCGGTCGGGAAGACGAGCTTCTCGGGGCCGCCGACCTTGCGTCCCTTGCCGCCGTCGCGCGCGAGCCAGACCTCCCCGGGGGTCTCGATGGACGCCTTGTAGGGGATCTTCTTGTCCACCTTGCGGGCGTCCGGCCCGGTGCCGGCGACGACCCTGCGGTGCCCGCCGACGTCCATCGTCGTCAGTTGCCGGTTGTACCAGTAGCGGCCGGTCGCGGCCGGCGCCTTCGCCGCCCTCGTGGCGCTGGCCAGCAGGAACGTCCGCGCATCGGCGGGCCCCTGTTCCGCCGTGGGCGGGTGCGGTGCCCCATCGCCGCCCGCGAGGACAACGGCCCCGGCCGCGGCGCAGGCGGCGGCCGCCACCCCCGCGGCGAGCAGCACGGGACGGCGGACGCGCGGGCGCGGGCGGGGCTCGGCGGCGGCGCTCATGGCGCGGGCCAGGTCGGTGTCGCGGCGGCGCGCGTGGCCGTCCTCGGCCAGCTCGTCGAGCACGGCCGGCCTCAGCGCGCGGAAGACCGTGTCGGGCCTGCTCTCTCCGGGCATCGTCTCTCCGGGCATCGTCTCTCCGGTGGTCATCGGGCCGCCTCCCGGGCGGCCGGGGCGGCGGGTACGGGGCGGGCCGGCGCGGGCCCGGCGGCGTCGAGGGCGCGGGCGAGGCGCCTGCGGGCCCGGTGCAGCCGGACGGCGAACGCGGGCGCCGAGCAGCCCATGACCGTCGCCGCCTGCCGCGCGTCCAGGCCGTGCCAGTTGACGAGCGCGAGGATCTCCAGGTCGCGGCCGGGCAGCGCGGCGATCGCCGCCAGCGCGGCCTCGCGTTCGACGACGTGCTCGGCGACGTCCCAGGCGGCGAGGTCGGCGGGTGTCGTCAGCGCGCGGATCCGCGCGGCGAGGACGTGGTCGCGGCGGCCCCGGTCCCGCTGCTTGTACAGCAGGTTGCGGGCGACGCCGAGCAGCCACGGCAGCGGCGGGTCGGCGACGGCGTCCAGGCGCCGCCAGGCGATCAGGAACGTCTCGCCGGCGATGTCCTCGGCCGTGTGCGGCTCGGCATGGGTGAGCGCGTAGGCGAGGACGCGGCGGTGGTTCTCGTCGTACAGGCGGGTGAACCGTGATTCGGGATCATCCACGAAGACCTCCCGTCGGGGTCGGTTGTCGTGTGGTAATCCCGCGGGGGCGGCGGCGTTTACAGGCCCGTCCGCGATTTCTCACCCGGACGGGCCTACCCGGCGGGCGGGCCGCTCAGCGGAGGCGGGCGAGGCGTTCCACGGCCTCGTCGATGACCTCGTCCTTCTTGCAGAACGCGAACCGGACGAAGTGGGCGCCGGCCTCGGCGTGGTCGTAGAACACCTGCGTCGGGATCGCGACGACGCCCGCCTTCTCCGGCAGGGCGCGGGCCAGCTCCATGCCGTCGGTGAACCCGAGCGGCCGGATGTCGGCCTGCACGAAGTAGGTGCCCTGCGGCCGGTACGTCGTGAACCCGGCGGCCTCCAGGCCGGTGATGAGCCGGTCGCGCTTGCCCTGGAGCGACTTGCGCAGCTCCTCCACCCACGGGATCTCGTTGCGCAGCGCGTACGCGGCGGCCAGCTGGTAGGGGGCGCCGACCGCGTAGGTGAGGAACTGCTTCACGGTCTGGACGGCCCGGACGTAGGGCGCGGGCGCGGTGACCCAGCCGGTCTTCCACCCGGTGACCGAGAAGGACTTGCCGGCGGACGACACCGACACCGTCCGCTCGCGCATCCCGTCGAGGGTGGCGAGGGGGATGTGCTCGGCCTCGTCGAACGTGAGGTACTCGTACACCTCGTCGGTGATCGCGACGAGGTCGTGCTCGCGGCAGACGCCGGCGATCGCCTCCAGCTCGTCCCGTGTGAAGACGGTGCCGGCCGGGTTGTGCGGCGAGTTCACCAGGACCGCCTTCGTGCGCGGCCCGACGGCGGCGCGCAGCTCGTCCGGGTCGAAGGTGAACCGGCCCTCCACCGGGCGCAGCATCACGGGCCGGCGCACCGCCCCGGCCAGCGCGATCACGGCCGCGTAGGAGTCGTAGTACGGCTCGAAGACGATGACCTCGTCGCCCGGCCCCGCCAGCGCGAGCACGGACGCGGCGATGCCCTCGGTGGCGCCGACCGTCACGTACACCTCGGTCGCCGGGTCGTACGACAGCCCGTACCGCCCCAGCCGCTGCACCGCCACCGCCTCGCGCAGCTCGGCCGTCCCCGGACCGGGCGGATACTGGTTCGCGCCCGACCGGATCGCGTCCACGGCGGCGTCCAGCACGCCCTGCGGGCCGTCGGTGTCCGGAAAGCCCTGCCCCAGGTTGATGGCCCCGGTCCGGAGTGCAAGGGCCGACATCTCGGCGAAGATCGTCTCGCCGTATCCCCGCATGCGCTCGACCAGTGGCTCACTCACGCCACAAGATTAAACGCCTCATCCCCGCGTGCGCGCGGAGCACGGCGATGGGAAGCGCATCAGTCGCTCACCGCGGTCAGAGCCAGCCCATCTGCTCGGCGGCGCGGACGGCGGCGAGGCGGGTGGGCTCGCCGAGTTTGGCCATGGCGGACGACAGGTAGTTGCGGACGGTCCCCTCGGACAGGTGCAGGGCGGCGGCGACGCGGGCGGTCTCGGCGCCGGCCCCGGTGAGGCGGAGGATCTCGCGCTCGCGCTCGGTGAGCGGGTTGTCCCCCGCGGCCATCGCGCCGGCGGCGAGTTCGGCGTCCAGGTAGCGGCCGCCGGCGTGGATCTTGCGGATGGCGGCGGCGAGCTCCTGGGTCGGGGCGTCCTTGGCGACGAAGCCGCGGACGCCGGCGGCCATCGCGCGGCGCAGGTAGCCGGGGCGGCCGAAGCTCGTCAGGATGCACACCGCGCAGCGGGCCCCGGCGGCGGTCAGCCGCTCGGCGGCGGTCAGCCCGTCCAGGCCCGGCATCTCGATGTCGAGGACGGCCACGTCCGGGTCGTGCGCGGCGACCGCGGCGGCGACCTCGTCGCCCCGCCCGACCTCGGCGACGACCTCCAGATCGGCCTCCAGGCCGAGCAGCGCGGCGACGGCGCCGCGGATGAGGTGCTCGTCGTCGGCGAGCAGGACGCGGATCACGCGCCGCTCCCCGCCGCTCCGGCCGGCTCGGGGGCGGCGCCCTCCCCCGGGGCGCGGAGCGGGACGGCGGCGCGCAGCAGGAAGCCGTCCCGCCCGTGCCGTCCGGCGGTGACCTCGCCGCCGAGGACGGCGGCGCGCTCGGCGAGCCCGGTGAGGCCCGAGCCGCCCGGGCCGCCCGGGCCGGCGTCGTCGCGGACTCCGTCGCCGCGGACCCCGTCGTTGCGCATCTCCAGCACCACGGAGCCACCGTAGACGGCGATCGCGATCGCGCAGTGCCGGGCCTCGCTGTGCTTGATCACGTTGGTGGCGCCCTCGCGGATCACCCAGGCCAGCACCGAGCGGACCTCCGGCGGCAGCGTCCCCGGCGGGTCGCCGGTCTCGCAGCGGACGCCGGCGGCCTCCAGCACCGCCCGGACCCCCGCCAGCTCGGTGTCCAGCTCCACGGCGCGGTACCCGCTGACGGCGGCGCGCACCTCGCGCAGCGCCTCCCGCGCGGCCCGCTGGACGTCCGCCATCTCGGCGCCGGCGCGCTCGGGGTCGGTGCCCGACATCCGGATGGCGAGCTCGCTCTTCACCGCGATCAGCGACAGGCTGTGGCCGAGCAGGTCGTGCAGGTCGCGGGAGAAGCGGAGCCGCTCCTCGGTGACGGCGAGCCGGGCGAGCGCGTCGCGGGCGGCGTGGGTCTCCCGGTGCATGTCCCACATGCGGCGCTGGTAGACGTTGACGAACGCGACCAGCCCGCACACGCCGGAGAAGATCACGAACACGAGCGGGAAGACCCCGTACCACGGCATGGTCCCGCTGGTGCCGAGCCGGCCCGCGCCGACCGTGGCGACCGCGGCGCAGTACGCGCCGGTGCCCGCGCAGAGGGCGGCCATGCGCTTGCGGCGGAGCGGCGACAGCACCACGGCCGAGAGCCAGAAGACGGGGACGACGGAGAACCAGGGGCTGATCAGCAGCAGGAGGCTGAGCACGGCGGCGACGGCGCCGCTGCCCACCAGGTCGCGCCGCGACGCGCCGCCCTCCAGGCCCGCGCGGACGAGCCGCGAGTAGTACCAGGTGAGCAGGCCCAGCCCCGCGATGGCCGCGACGATGAGGGGAATGCCGACGTCGCCCTCCGAGTAGGCCGCGGCGAGGCCCATGGGGACCGGCCCGACGAAGCCCGCGGCGGCGAACATGAACGAGCGGTAGGTGACCCGCCGGTAGCGCTCCAGCCGGCGGGCGTCCTGCTCCTCGAGATCCGCCGTGGTGGCGACCGTCATGTCCCGTTCCTCCTCTCGACGCACTGTAATACCGGGTTCACGCCGGCGGGTTCACACCGGCGGGGTCAGGCGTGGCGGGGTCAGGCGTGGCGGGGTCAGGCGTGGCGGGGTCAGGCGTGGCGGGGTCAGGCGTGGCGGGGTCAGGCGTGGCGGGGTCAGGCGTGGCGGGGTCACGCGTGGCGGGGTCAGGCGTGGCGGGGTCAGGCGTGGCGGGGTTCCCAGCGGAACCAGCGGGTGGCGAGCCCGCGGCCGAGCGCGGCCCAGAAGAGCAGGACGCAGAACGAGCGCAGGCACGTCCACCAGCCTTCCAGGACGCCCACGGGCGGGTGCGCGGCGTGGTCGTAGAAGTCCTGCCCGAAGTACCCGGTGCGGGCGATCTCCACGACGGGGCTGAGCGGGGTGAACCGGCAGAGCTGCCGGAGCCAGTCGGGCAGGCCGTCCAGGGGGAACATCACGCCGGCCCCCAGCATGCAGGCGAACATGATCGGCAGGACGGTGAGCTGCGCCATCTCCGCGTTCGGGGTGATGCCGGAGACCGCGAAGGCGAGGGCCGCGAACACGGCGGCGCCGCCCGCGAGGCCGGCGAGCAGGAGCAGCGGGTCGGCGGGGAACCGGCCGCCGAACGCGAGGCCGAGGACGGCCAGCAGCGCCAGCGCCTGGACCGCGTACATCGCGGTCGCGGTGAGGACGCTGCCGCCGGTGATCTCGGCGTCCGACAGCGCGGTGCCGCGCAGCCGCTTGAGCGTGCGGTCCTCGCGGCGGGCGGTGAAGACGGTGACGAGGTGCATGAACACGGCGAAGACCAGGAAGAAGCCGAGGTGGCCGGTGCCCTGCAGGAGGGCGCCGTCCACGCCGCCGATGTCCTGGCCCTTCATCGGCACGAGCATCGCGGCGAACAGGATCGGCAGGCCGAACACGGTGAACAGGGCCGTCCGGTTGCGCCAGAGCAGGGCGAGGTCGAGACGCGCGACGCGGAGCAGGGCGGAGAGGGTCATCGGGTCGCTCCTTCGGCGGCGGCGGTGCGGAGGAAGACGTCTTCGAGGGACGCGCTGCGCGCCTGCAGGCCGTCCAGCGCGATCCGCCGGTCGTCGGCCCAGCGCAGCAGGTCGTACAGGCAGGCCTGGAGCCCCTGCTCGTTGACGGTGTAGGTGGCGACGGTGCGGCCGCCGTCCACGGAGATGTCGGCGCGAGCGCCGCGCAGGCCGGGGAGCTCGGGGATCGGCACGTTCCCCGGCACCTGGAAGCTGATGCGGTCGCCGTGCCCGGCGACGACCTCGCCGACGGTCCCGGACATCTCGATCCGGCCGCGGTGCAGGATCGCCAGCCGGTCGGCGAGGTGCTCGGCCTCCTCCAGGTAGTGGGTGGTCAGCAGGACGGTCGTGCCGTCCGCCACCAGGTCCCGGACGATCGTCCAGGTGGCGTGCCTGGCCTCCGGGTCCATGCCGCTCGTCGGCTCGTCCAGGAAGAGCACCGCCGGGCGGCCGAGCAGCGCGAGCGCGAGGTCGAGGCGGCGCTTCTGCCCGCCGGACAGCTGCCGGACGCGGACCCCGGCGCGGTCCGCGAGCCCGGCGATGCCGATGGCCTCGTCGCGGTCGCGCGCGGCCGGGGTGAAGCCGCGCCAGTGGTCGACGGTCTCGGCGACGGTGAGGTCGGCGAAGAAGCCGCCGTCCTGCAGCATGATGCCGATCCGGGGGCGGACCTCGCGCCGCTCCCGGTGCGGGTCGCGCCCGAGGACCCGGACCGTGCCCTCGTGGACGGGCCGGTGCCCCTCCAGGGTTTCGAGGGTGGTCGTCTTGCCGGCGCCGTTCGTGCCGAGCAGCGCGAACAGCTCGCCCGGCCCGACGTCGAAGGAGATGCCGGCGACGGCCTCGAAGTCCCCGTAGCGCTGGCGGAGGCCGTCGACGCGGATGGCTGCGTTGTCCATGCCTCCAGCCTGGTGATCACGCGCGGGCGGCGGTAGAAGCGCGTGTCACCGGTTCCGGCGGCGCCTGTCAGGCGATCGGCATGACAGATGTCATGTGCCGCGATGCCGCCGCCGCAGCCGGAGACGCCGTCTCGGCCGAAGACGCCGTCTCGGCCGAAGACGCTGCAGCCGGAGACGCTGTCTCAGCCGGAGACGCTGACGACGTGCTCGACGGTGGACGGGTCGTCCACGGTGTCGAGGAGCGCGATGGCGAGGTCGGCGCGGGCGATCGAGGCGCCGCCGAGGACGTTGCGGTCCACGGCCCTGCGGTAGCGGCCGTTGCCGGCGCCGTTGGTGAGCCGGGGCGGGCGGACGATCGTCCAGCGCAGCCCGGAGGTGCGGGTCAGCTCCTCGGCGGCGCGCATGTCGGCGAACGCGTGCTTGAGGAGCCGTCCGAGGATCAGCGGCTTGACGACGAACCTGGTGAACGGGTCGTCGCCCGGCCCGGCGTGCAGCCCGGAGGCGCTGACCAGGACGAACCGGTCGGTGCCGGTCGCGGCCATGGCGGTGAGGACGCTGCGCGCGCCGTCCGCGCAGACGCTCGTCGGGGCGCGGCCCTCGCGGGTGCCGAGGGCGGACAGGACGGCGTCGCGGCCCTTCACCGCCTCCTCGATCGCGGCCGGGTCCATGACGTCGGCCTGGACGACGTCGGCGCAGGCGCGCAGGTCGGACGGCAGGCCCGCCGGGTCGCGGACGACCGCGGTCACCTCGTGCCCGGCGTCCAGCGCCCGCCGGACGGCCAGCACGCCGGTCCCGCCGGTCGCCCCGAAGATCGTGAGCCTCATCGGATTCCCCCCGTGTCGGTCGTAGAGTGAGTGAGTATTTACTAACCCCTATCTGGCATGGTAAGCGTTCACTCACCTGTCAAGGGGGCCTCATTGAGCGCGCGGGAACGGATCCTGGACGCCGCGGCGGACGTCATGCGGCGGCACGGCGTCGCCCGCGCCACGACGAAGGAGATCGCGAAGGCGGCGGGCTACTCCGAGGCGCTGCTCTACAAGCACTTCCGCGACAAGGAGGAGCTGATGCTGAGCGTGCTGAAGGAGCGGATGCCGCCGTTCGTCTCGATGGGCGCGCCCGGCGAGGAGACGGTGGAGGCGAACCTCGTCGCGGCCGTCCACGGCGGCCTGCGCTTCTACCGGCTGGCGTTCCCGATGATGGCGTCGATGGCGGCGCAGCCGCGGCTGCTCAACGCGACCCGCGAGTCGCTGCGCAAGTACGGCGCGGGCCCGCAGGAGCCGGTGCGGGCCCTCGCCCGGTACCTGGACGCCGAGCGCGACCTCGGCCGCGTCGCCGCCGGGGCCGACACCGCGGCGGTGGCCGCCCTGCTCATGGGGGCGTGCTTCCAGCAGGGCTTCCTGCTGTACTTCGCGGAGGGCGAGGACGGCCCGGATCTTCCCGAGTCCTTCGCACGGGAGCTGGTCCGGCCCGTCCTTGCGGAGTTGCTCCCCTGACCGTGGTCACTGAAGCTTGATCGTGGGCTCTGGAGCTTGATCGCGGGCTCTGAAGCTTGATCGCGGGCTCTGAAGTTCGATCGCGGGCTCTAGAGTTCGTTGAGGCGGGTCTTGACGACCTTGCCCATGGCGTTGCGCGGCAGCGAGTCGACCAGGTGGACGACGCGGGGCCGCTTGTGCACCGACAGGCGCTCGGCGACGAAGTCGATGAGCTGGGTCTCCGCGACGCCGTCGGCGACGACGTAGGCGGTCACCTGCTCGCCGAGGTCGTCGTGCGGGGTGCCGACGACGGCCGCCTCCCGGACCGCGGGGTGGGCGAGCAGCGCGTTCTCGATCTCGCCGGCGCCGATGCGGTAGCCGCCGCTCTTGATCAGGTCGGTGGACGCGCGGCCGACGATGCGGTGCCAGCCGTCCGGGCCGATGGTGGCGATGTCGCCGGTGCGGAACCAGCCGTCCTCCGCGAACGACTTCGCGGTCGCCTCCGGGCGGTTGAGGTAGCCCTTGAACAGCAGCGGCGCGCGGACGTGCAGCTCGCCGGGCGTCTCCCCGTCCGGCGGGACGGGCGTGCCGTCCTCGGCGACGAGGCGGGTCTCGACACCGGGCAGCGGGGTGCCGACGTACCCGGGGCGCCTGTCGCCGTCGGCGCGCGCGCTGAGCGTGATGAGGGTCTCGGTCATGCCGTAGCGCTCGACCGGGCGGTGGCCGGTCAGGTCGGAGAGCCGCTCGAAGACCGGGACGGGGAGCGGTGCGCTGCCGGAGACGAGCAGCCGGGCGGTCCGGAGGGCCTGCGCGGTGTCCGGATCCGCCGCCGTCCTCGACCAGACGGTGGGGACGCCGAAGAACAGGCTGCCGCGGTCGTTCCGCGCGGCCGCCGCGTACAGCTCGGGCTTGGGGCGTCCGGTGTGGATGAGCGGCGACCCGGTTCGGAGCGCCCCGAGCACGCCGAGGACGAGCCCGTGCACGTGGAAGAGGGGCAGGCCGTGCACGAGCACGTCGTCGGGTGTCCACGCCCAGGCTTCGGCGAGGGCGTCCAGGCCGGCGGCGATCGCGCTCCGGGAGATGAGCACGCCCTTCGGTGCGCCCGTGGTACCGCTCGTGTAGAGGATCAGCGCGGTAGCGTCGGCGGTCGCGTCGGCCGGGACGGCGGTCGTGGCGCTCGTGGTGCGCGGCAGCGCGTCGACCGGGAGGAGGGGCGGCTCGCCCTCCGCGAGCTTCGTGCCGGCGGCGGCGAGGATCATGGCCGCGCCCGAGTCGCCGAGGATGTGGGCGCGCTCCGCCGGGCCCGAGTCGGGCGGCAGCGGCACCACGGGGACGCCCGCGAGGACGCCGCCGACGACCGCCGCGACCGTCTCCGGCGACGCGGTGGCGTGCACGGCGACGGCGTCCGCGCCGGCGATCTCCGCGGCGACGGCGGACGCCCAGCCGAGCAGCTCGTCGCGCGGCAGCTCCCGGCCCGCGATCCGGATCGGGCCGCCGGCGTTCTCGTCGCCGAGGAGGTCCATCACTCGTCCCTCTCCTTCTGGTGTTCCTTCATGGCTTCCTGGTCTTCCTCATCCAGTTCGTCCAGCCAGGCCAGGACGGTGTCGTTGTGCTCGCCGAGCAGCGGGGGCGCGGCGTGGTCGCGCGGCGGGGCGCCGTCGAAGCGCAGCGGCGGGCCCGGCAGCTCGATGCGGCCGAGCTGCGGGTGGTCGACCTCGATGACGAGGCCCTGCGATCTCGTCTGCTCCCACTCGTACACCTCGTCGATCGACCGGATCGCGCCCGCCGGGACGCCCGCCTCGTCCAGGCGGGCGAGCCACGCGTCCCGTGTGTCCGTGGTGAGGACGCGCTCGATGTCGGCGGTCAGTTCGGCGCGGCGTGCCGCGCGGTCCGGGATCGTCGCGTAGCGGGCGTCGGCGGCGTCGAGGCCGACGAGCGGCGCGAACCGGCGCCACAGGTTCTGGTTGGCGACGCCGATCTGGATCTGCCCGTCCTTGCAGCGGAACGTCCCGTACGGGGCGATGGACGGATGGTCGTTGCCGACCGATTCGGGGGCGTCGCGGGCGACCGTCCAGCGCGTCCCCTGGAACATGTGCGCGCCGACGACCGACGCCAGCAGCGAGGTGCGGACGACCGTTCCGCGTCCGGTGCGTGTTCTCTCGTAGAGGGCGGCCAGCACCCCGGCGACGCCGTTGCCCGCCGCGAGGATGTCGGCGATGGACAGCCCGACCTTGCTCGGTGTGCCGGGCGGGCCGGTCACGCTCATGATCCCCGCCTCGCCCTGCACGATGGCGTCGTAGCCGGGACGTCCTCCCTCCGGCCCGTCGTGCCCGAACCCGGTGATGGACAGGACGATCAGTGCGGGGTTCAGGTCGTGCAACCGCTCGACCGGGAAGCCGAGCCGGTCGAGCACGCCCGGTCGGAAGTTCTCCACGAGCACGTCGGCATGGCGGACGAGCCGGGTGAGGGTCTCCTTGCCCTCGTCCGACTTCAGGTCGAGGGTGATCGACTCCTTGTTGCGGTTGATCGACAGGTAGTAGGTGCTGACCTGGTCGTCGCCCGCGAACGGCGGACCCCAGCCGCGTGTCTCGTCCCCGCCGCCGGGCTGCTCGACCTTGATCACCCTGGCGCCGAGATCGGCGAGCGTCATCGTGGCCTGCGGGCCCGCCACCACGCGGCTGAGGTCGACGATCACGATGCCTTCGAGCGGTCCGGGCAAGGACGTCCTCCTTCGCGCTTCGCACATCGCGCGTTGCGGCCGGTGGGTGCGGTTAGGGCGTGCGGCACCTGGAAGTATGCCGTTCGTGCCGGATTCCACCATGACCTACCCCGCGCTCGCGGCGCGGCTGCTCACTCTGCGGCCGTCCTGCGGGCCGGCGCGCCTGGTCGCGGTGGACGGTCCGAGCGGCGCGGGCAAGTCGACGTTCGCCGATCACCTGGCCGAGGTGCTGGTCGGTGCGCCCGTCATCCGGTCGGACGACTTCCGGGTTCCCTGGGATGCGGACCCGCTCACCTGGTGGGAGCCTCTGCGCAGGTCTGTTCTGAGCCCGCTCTGCGACGGACGGCCGGCCGTCCTGCGCCGCTATGACTGGCGCCATGACGCTTACGGGCCCGAGGAGGAGATTCCGCCGCCGCCCGTCCTCATCATCGAAGGCGTCGGCTCCGCTTGGGGCGGTTCGCCCGCGGCCTACCGCATATGGCTGGACGCCCCCTACGACCTGCGGCGTGCCCGAGCCTTGGACCGCGACGGCCCCGAGCATGCCGACGCCTGGGAGCGCTGGGCCGACCATGAGTCCGCTTTGTTCGCCGTGGACGGGACGCGGTTCCGCTGCGATCTCCACGTCGACGGAACCGCCTTCACGCCGTACCGCTTCACCCTTGCTGATCCATAACGGATACGGGTCTGGTGCTCGGGTTTGGCGTTCGGGTTTGGCGTTCGGGGCCTGACGTTCTGGGTTGGCGCTGGGGTTTGGCGCTGGGGTTTGGACTTGAGTTCGGCTTCGGAATTCGGAGTTCGGTCAATTGTGGTGGGGGCGGCGCTGCGTACGGGGCCGCCCCTCCAAAGTCAAGGGCGCTTCGCGTCGCTTCGCGATGGCCTTCGGCCACCCTTGACTTTGGAGCCTCTGCGGCCCCTGAGTGCAGCTTTTCGTCGGGCAGGCTCCGCCTGCCCTCTGCCCGACGCGCCGCCCCCACCCGTCCAAGAGAGCGTCAGGAGCCATCGCACCCTTGATATTCGCCGACGGATGCCTCCAGAGTCCAATCTGGGGAATACGGGAAATATGAGAGCTTTATGGTAACTGTCGCCGGGGCAATAATTCAGGGCTTGAATTTTGGGCGTTCGCTCGCACTGTGTGGGCGGTGAGGTACAATTCTTATATGGGTTCAGTTGCGGTCGATCTTGACGGGGCGTCCACCGTTGAATTGGTGAACGCCGTGTCCGCGATCGCCGCTGAACTCGCCCGTCGGGCCGCGCCCGAATCGGCGGCTGCGTGCATGGAGCTCGCCGAAACCCTCGCCGCCGCAGGCGATATGAGCGAAGCGGCCCTGTCCGGCTTGATCGATGTGGTCGACCGTCACAAGGAAGTCCAGCGGTGGGGCTTCCCGTCCACCAGGTCATGGTTGCGGTCGCGGCTGGGCATGCGCGAATCCCGCGCCAAGGAACGTCTGACCCTGGCGCGCCAACGGCACCGCCTCACCCAGGTCACCGGCCGCTGGTCCACCGGCGGTCTCTCCTTCGGCTACGCGTCCACCATCGCCGACGCCGTCGCTCGGCTCGACGCCGCCGACTGCCGGGAAGCGGAGCAGATTCTGCTCGAGATGGTCGACAAGGACTGCTCCGCCGGAAAGGTCGCCTCCTTCGGCAAGCGGATCCGTGACGTCATCGCCGAGCGCGACGGCAGCGAGCGCGCCGACGACGACACACGGCGCGGCTACGAGCGGTCCTGGATCGACTCCACCCGTTCCCTGGACGGGGGCCGCTACATCAAGGGCTGGCTGAACGCCGAGGACGCCGCCATCTGGGACGGCACCCTCGGGCCGCTGGCCAAGCCCGCAGGCGCCGACGACCACCGCGACCTGTCCGAACGCACGGCGGCCGCGCTCAGTTCCGTCCTCTCGGGCGGCCACGGAGCCACCAAGGTCACCGTCATCTGCGACCTCGACACCCTCACCGGTGGCCGGGCCCCCGCGCGCCTCACCGACGGCACCCCGATCCCCGCCGCGCAGGCCCGCCGCATCGCCCTCAACGCAGGTGTTTCGCCCCTGCTGCTGGGGCGCGGCCATACGCCCCTCTACCTCGGCCACAAGGTCCGGTTCGCCACCGGCCCCCAACGCCAAGTCCTGGAAACCCGCTACCCGACATGTGCGGTGCAGGGCTGCGAGGTCCCCGGGACGTTGTGCGAGGTCGACCACGTGGACGGCTGGGCACTCGGCCGCAGCCCCACCGACATCGACAAACTCTCGCTGTGCTGCGGCTGGCACAACCGCTACAAACACGCCAACCCGGATCGGCTCCGCATCACAACGGACGAAGAAGGCCGCTATATCTACCGCCTGCATCCGCCCGGGGCCGTCCAACCTGCGGAACCTGCCCACCACCCGCCACCGTGGCTCCAAGCCGCCTGAACATACACTCGCCCTACCCGGCGGGTTTACGCTCGCAGCCATGACTGGCGCAGACTACGTCGCGGTGAACAAGGCGCTCTGGGACGAACGAGTACCGATACACGTTGCCAGCGACTTCTACGACGTCGCCGGATTCAAGGCCGGGGGCCAGACCCTGCGTGACTTCGAGTTGGCCGAAGTCGGGGACGTCACCGGCCTCCACCTAGTCCACCTGCAGTGCCATTTCGGCCTCGACACACTCTCCTGGGCCCGCCGAGGCGCCCACGTCACCGGCTTGGACTTCTCCGAAAAGGCCATAGAGGCCGCCCGCGCGGTGGCGGACGAGACCGGATTGGAAGCCCGCTTCGTCGCCTCCGACGTCTACGAAGCGCCAACGGCCCTCGGCGACACCTACGACATCGTCTACACGGGCCTCGGCGCCCTGTGCTGGCTGCCCGACATCAACCGCTGGTCCCAGGTCGTCGCGTCCCTCCTGCGTCCGGGCGGGTTCGTCTACCTCGCGGAATTCCACCCCTTCGCCGACACTCTCGACGAGGACGAAGGCCGGACGGTCGCCTACGACTACTTCGCCGAAGGCCCCCAGATCTGGGACGAGCCCGACGCCGGCAGTTACGCCGACCCGCAGGCCTCCGTCCAGCACACCCGCTCGGTCGAGTTCGTCCACGGCCTGGGCGAAGTGGTAACGGCCCTGGCCAACTCGGGGCTGCGCATCGACTCCCTACACGAACACGACTACACCCTCTGGCAGCGGTACTCGACCCTGGAGCGGCACGGCACCGCCTACCGACTCCCCAACGGCCGCCCCCGCATCCCCCTGATGTACTCCCTCCGCGCCACCAAACCCGAAACCGCCTAAGCCAACCGCACTCCACCCAAAGGCTGTCCCGTAACATCGGCCGATCAAGATTGTTGATCTTGATGTGGAGCGGGTGATGAGTGCTGATCGGGACGAGTGCGTGCCGATGTTCACCACCCTGACGCTGTGGCAGTTCCGCCGCCTGGTAGGGATCGTTGCAGGTCGTGGCGGCGAGCAGACCGGTACTGAGCGGCGCTGGAGCCTGCCACTGGCCGACCGGTGGTCGCGGTGGGACGTCCGGTGCCGGGCGACCACAACGACCGCACGGCCTACCGCGACTCGGGCGCGAACCAGGCTTGCCGAGGTGCACATCGAGCACGTGTTCGCGCGCATGAAGTGGTGGAACATCCTGCGCAACCGCCGCCGCAAACGCGACGGCGTCCAGCACGCCACCCGCGGCATCGCCCTCATGCACAATCTTGCGCTGGCCAGCTGACCTGGCCCCAGAGGCGGCAGATCACCGTCAGCACACCCGGCCACTCTTCTCCACCATTACGGGACAGCGTTCAGGTCACGGATCACCGTTGACGACCTGACACAAGACCCATCGGCCTTCAAACCGAACGGCCGTCAGGAGGACCTCCCACCCACTCTCCGCCATTGCACACACGTCAGGCGGCAGCGGGACCGGGCCGATCGTGTGCTCATCCGTGTCCCGAAAAGTGATCGATGATGCCGTGACCTCGGTGATGGTCACGTAATCCTCGACGACCCGATCTTCCGGATCCAAGCTGAAAAGATCGAGATCCGGAAGATCGTCCTCGACACACCCACGGAGAGCGTTGACGAATCTCCGGACGGCGATGTAGTCGCCAATCCTCTCGGCAACATCGTCCGCGAGGGACGTCGCAGTCTCGGCATCGATCTGACCACTGTCCCGGAGGTGGCTCAGGAAATCCCGCATCACCCTCCCGGTGGTCTCCAACTCCTCCGGGTCCGCGAAGTTCTTGTGGACGACCACGTAGTAGAAGTCCGGAAGGTGATCGGCGATGTCGGCCGCGCGAACGGCACTCACCTTCTTGTCCGAGTACCAGCCGATGCTCCAGCGCAGTGTGTCGAGGACACTCTCGACCTCCTGGAACTCACGCCGCGAAAGGTGAGCGCGCTCGTCGGCAAGGAAACGCTTCAACGCGGTGTTGAGGGACGTCTTCCCAGACCGCCTCCTCCGTCCCTCCCCAATACGAGCCTCGGCCTTGACCAGCGACTCATAGGCAAGGTCGCCGACACGCTCGTACGGATGATCCGCATCCGGCTCCTCGAACTCGTCAAGGAAGTACTCGTCGTCCTCTTCCTCACCGACCAACTCGTTGAAATCGTCGACCCATTCGACCCGATGGGTCTCGACCATCGCCAGAAGCCGCCGGTACAGCTCCGCATCCGGGATATCCGACGGCACCGGCGCCCCATGCGCCGGCCTCGGCACCTCTGCACCCCCGCACCAGACCATGACCCGCACCGGCCGAGTCAAAGCCTCCAGCCCCTCGACAACCGCCGTTAACCCCATGAGCTCCGCAGTGGTCTCCACCCCGAAACCGCTGAGCTCCCTGGCATGTTCGCCGTACCTCAGCAAAACACCCCACCCGCCCGGCCCGGAGGCACTCTCCCCCATGACCCCCGCAATGAGCCGCACGATTCCGCTTCCCGCCCCCCGCCGCCCATCAACCACCCTGCACCCCTCCCACTACACCTCGCCGACACCGCCCACCATCATGGCGCCCCACCCCAACACCCGCCAGCAAAAGCAATAAACAGCTGCTCCCCCACTGCTACCACAACTGCTCCCACCAAATGGCCGAGGACGACAGTAAGCCTTTTCAGCCTGATCTGCCGTCGCGGAGCTACAGGGGCTTGACGGCCTTGGCATTCCGGGCACCGCGGCCGGGGGCAACAGCCTCCGCAGGATTCTCCATGATTTGAGCTGCGGATTTGCGCATTCGCCGGGCCCGCCAAACTCGGCGTATGCGCGGTTGGCGTCCCTTTGCGGCTCAGGCGGCCGCCAGATCGTGGACGGGGCCGCGCAGTAGCCTCGAAACCCACAGCAGGGCACCTTTCGGGGGCGGCAAGGACCTGGAGGTTCATGCCGCGACGGCGGTGTTGCCCGCGTAGCGACCCGGCCGATCGAGGCTGGGGGCGTTCGGACGCGGCCCCGGTCTCGGACGAGTCGGAATGGTGGGCGCGGTCGACGGTCGGCCCGCCCCGGGACTGGCTCGCGGCCGAGCTTGGTTGATGGGCGTCTACGGGGCTTTCGGGCTCCGTTCGATGGTGTCTACGTCGGCGGACGGGCGGCCGCCGGAGAGTTCCGGGTAGCCGGGGCCTCGGTCGAAGAAGGGAACGGGACCGCGCTCGGCGCGCAGGCGTGCGCGCAAGGTCGTCGTCGCCTCCTCGTCCACCGCGCCTTCTTCGAGGACTACGCCGTAGTCTTCGCGGGCGCCGTCCAGGGAGACCTTGCCGTCGCGGACGTCGGCGGCCACCCGGGACGGGTCGCGGTTCAGCGGGTCGCCCCAGCCGCCGCCGCCCGTGGTGCGGATGCGGATGGTCTGGCCGGCCTTGACCGGGTGGTCGTCCACCAGGCCGTCCATCTCATCGCCGTCGATGTCCACGCGGAACGGCCGCCCCGCACGGCCGCCGTTGACGCCCCAGCAGGACAGGATCGAGCGGTCGGCGATCGACATGTAGCGGGCGTCGCGGAGCATGCGGATGTGCTTGTCGTAGCCGAGGCCGCCGCGGTACTCCCCCGGGCCGCCGGAGTCCTCGGCGAGGCCGAGGCGCTCGACGATGAACGGCCAGCGGGCCTCCGCGAACTCGGCGGGGATGTTGCGGGAGTCGGGGACGACGTGGATGGTGTCCTCGCCGTCGGCGTAGTAGCGGCCGCCCGAGCCGCCGCCGAGGACCTCGCGCATCAGGTACGGGCCCCGGTCGTCCTCGCCGTAGACGCCGGTGTAGCGGATCGTCTCCTGGTCGGCGGGCATCCGGCCGTTCGTGGCCTTGGCCAGGACGCCCGCCAGGACGCCGAGGAGCCGCAGGATGACGAAGGTCCGGGCGTTGGTCGGGGCCGGGAAGACCGGGGTGAGCAGGGTGCCCTTCTCCGGGAAGCGCATCTCGATGAGGGGGACGACGCCCTCGTTCACGTCCAGTTCGGCGGCGCGTTCCGGGGTGTCGGCCAGGTTGCGCAGGACGGGTGCCAGCCACTTCTTCAGGAAGACGCCGCCCGAGTAGTCGCCCGCGTGGTTGATGGGGCCCTTGGCCTGGGGCGACGTGCCGGTGAAGTCGATGACGAGGGGGACGGCGGCCGCCTTGTCGACGGTGAGGGTGATGCGCTGGGCGTGCAGGCGGGGCGGGTCCACGCCGTCGTGCTCGGCGTAGTCCTCCCACACGAAGGTGCCGTCGGGGATCTTGGCGATCAGTTCGCGGCGGAACGTCTCGGTGGTGCGGTCGATGATCGCGTCGAAGCACGCCTCGACGTCCGCGCGGCCGTAGCGGGCGAACAGGTCGCCGAGGCGGCGGGCGCCCATCAGGCAGGCGGAGCACTCGGCGTCGAGGTCGCCGGCGAGGGAGTCGGGCATCCGGGAGTTGCGGGTCATGATCGTCAGCGCGGCCTCGTTCGGGACGCCCCGGTCCCAGAGTCTGATCGGGGGGACCATCAGGCCCTCCTCGAAGGCGCTGCGGGCGTGGCTCGGCATCGAGCCGGGGACGGCGCCGCCGATGTCGTCGTGGTGGCCGAACGCCTGGACGAACGCGACCACCTCGTCCTCGTGGAACACCGGGACGGTGACGCACAGGTCGGGGAGGTGCCCGATGCCGCCCTCCGACAGGTACACGTCGTTGTGGAAGAACACGTCGCCGGGACGCATCGTCTCCACGGGGAAGTCGCGTGCGACCGGCTGGACGAGCGCCGAGTAGGAGCGGCCGGTGAGCTTGCGGAGGCGGCGGTCGTGGATGCCGGCGCGGAAGTCGTGCGCGTCCCGGATCATCGGGGAGCGGGCAGTGCGGGCGATGGCCGTCTCGACCTCGCGCTCCACGGACGCGAGCGTCCCCTCGACGATCTCCAGCAGGATCGGGTCGATCACCGGGTCACCACCAGGTTTCCGTAGCCGTCGAGGGCGGCGGTGAAGCCGGGGTGGAGCGGGAGCGTCGAGCCGAACTCCTCGATGACCGCCGGGCCCTCGATAGTGTCGCCGGGGGCGAGCTTCTCGCGCCGGTAGATCGCCGTCTCCTCCCACGCGTCGAAGTAGACCGGGCGGGTGCCGGTCCGGGCGCGGGACGGGTCGCCGTCGCCCGGTGGACGTTCGGCCAGGCGCGGCCGGTCGATCGGGCCGATCCCCGAGACGCGCAGGTTCACCCATTCGACCGGATGGCGCGGATCGTCCCGGTAGCAGTAGCCGTAGAGGGCCTCGTGGGCGTCGTGGAACCGGCGGACGACCTCGGCGCGGAAGGCCCCGTCCGGCGGTCCGGCGGGCGCGGGCACCCGCACCTCGAACGCCTGGCCGTAGTAGCGCAGGTCGGCGGAGCGGGCGAAGCGGCGTCGATCGGCGGGGAAGCCCTCGCGGGCCAGGGCGCCGGCCGCCTCGGTCTCGAGGTCGGCGTAGACGGCGTCCAGGAGGGCGGGGTCCAGTTCGGCGTCGCGGACGACCCGCGTCCGGACGTAGTCGTTCTTCACGTCCACCGTGAGCAGGCCGAACGCCGAGAGGTTGCCGGGGTTCTCCGGGACGACGGCGGCGGGCAGCCCGAGGACGTCGAGCAGCCGGCACGCCAGCAGCGGCCCCGAGCCGCCGAACGCGACCAGCGGGTAGTCGCGGACGTCCAGGCCCCGCTTCACCGTGATCTGCCGGATCGCGTTGGCCTGGTTCCACGCGGAGATCTCCAGGATCCCGGCGGCGGCCCGTTCGAGCGGCAGGCCGAGGTCGCCGGCGAGGGCCGCGAGGCCGCGCCGGGCGGCGTCCACGTCCAGGGGGACTTCGCCGCCGAGCAGGTGCGGCGGGATCCGGCCGAGGACGGCGTGCGCGTCGGTCACCGTGGCCTCGGTGCCGCCGCGCCCGTAGCAGAGCGGGCCGGGGTCGGCGCCGGCGCTGCGCGGCCCGACCTTCAGCGCGCCCTCCGGCGACCGCCACGCGACCGAGCCGCCGCCCGCGCCGACCGTCACGATGTCGATCATCGGGATCTTGACGGGGTGGCGGCCGATCGAGCCCTCGGTCGTCAGGGTCGGCTCGCCGTCCAGGACGACCGCGACGTCCGTGGACGTCCCGCCGCCGTCGAGGGTGACGACCGAGCCGCGGCCGCTGTGCGCGACGACGAACGCGGCGCCGAGCGCGCCCGCCGCCGGGCCCGACAGGACGGTCGTGATCGGCTGCCGCGCGACCTCGTCCGCCGACAGGACGCCGCCGTTGCTCTTCATCACCAGCAGCGGGGCCGCGACCCGCTCGGCGATGCGCGCCAGGTAGCCGTTCATGGCGGGTTTCACGGCGGCGTCCACGAGCGTGGTCACCGACCGCTCGTACTCGCGGTACTCGCGCAGCACCTCGCAGGACAGCGACACGACGGCGTCCGGGTGCTCGCGGCGCAGCACCTCCCGCATCGCCAGCTCGTGCGACGGGTCGGCGTAGGAGTGCAGGAGGCACACCCCGATCGCGAGGACGCCCCGGTCGCGGAACCAGCGGGCCGCCGCGACCGCCGACTCCTCGTCGAACGGGCGGATCTCGGCGCCGGTGTGGTCGAGCCGCCCGCCGACCGCCCGCACCCGGTGCACGGGGACGATCCGGGGCGGCTTCACCCAGAAGTAGCTGTTGCCGTAGCCGTCCGGGACGCTCTGCCGCGCGATCTCCAGGATCGACTCGAAGCCCTCGGTCGTGACGAGGCCGAGGTCGTCGATCCGGTCTTCGAGGAGCCGGTTCGTCGCGACGGTCGTGCCGTGCGACAGCGCCGCGACGTCCTCCGGTCCGGCGCCGAGCAGGCCGAGGACCTTGCGGGCGCCGGTCGCGAAGCCCTCCGCCGGGTCGGCGGGGGTCGAGGGCGTCTTGGTGGTGACGAGCGCGCCGCGCTCGTCCAGCGCGACGACGTCGGTGAACGTCCCGCCCGTGTCGATCCCGATCCGCAGCCGCCTCGCCATACGCAAGGGTCTACCGGACGGCGGCCACCTGCGAAACCGTCGCAATCTGCCAACGGGCGGGTCGTTCTTTCGTGCAGGCGCGTGGGGCTAGGCTGGTCCCTTTCCCATCGCACGCCCCATCACGACGACATAGCTGGAGCCCTTCCATGGCGCTTGAACGCCCCGAGATCGACTTCCCCGAGGGACAGCCGCCGGAGTACCTCGACATCACCGACATCACCGAGGGCGACGGCCCCGAGGCCGCCAAGGGCTCGAACGTGTCGATGCACTACGTGGGCGTGTCGTGGTCCACCGGCGAGGAGTTCGACGCGTCCTGGAACCGCGGCTCCACGCTCGACTTCCAGCTCGGCGCCGGCCGCGTCATCAAGGGCTGGGACATGGGCATCGCCGGCATGAAGGTCGGCGGCCGCCGCAAGCTCGTCATCCCGCCGCACCTGGCCTACGGCGACCGCAGCCCGAGCCCGGCGATCAAGCCGGGCGAGACGCTCATCTTCGTCGTCGACCTCGTCGCGGTCGGCTGACCCGGCGGGCTCACCGAGCACAACGGCGGGCAATCCGGGGGTGAAAATCGGCCCGGATGCCCGCCGCAGCCGTGTCCGGGGCCGGTCCGTCCGGTAGTCAGGGCTTCATGATCGCTTCCCTGCCGGCCGGGCGGCGCGCGGCGTGAGCCGGGCCGGCGCCCCGAAGTCCGCGTGGCGGGCCGGCCTCGCGGTGTTCGCGCTGGCGGCCGTCGTCGCGGGGTACCGGGCCCGGCCGTCGCTCGGCGCCGTCGACTTCCTCAGCTACTTCACGACGCTGAGCAACCTCATCGGCGCCGCCGCGCTGCTCGCCGGCGCCGTCCCCGGCCTGCACGGGCGGCGCGCGGTCGACTGGCTGCGCGGCGCCGCCGCCCTCTACCTGGCGATCACCGGCACCGTGTACGCGCTGCTGATGGGCGGCGGGGTCGGCGGCTGGGCGGACTGGGCGCAGCACCGGATCATGCCCGTCGCCGTCCCGCTCGACTGGCTGCTGTTCGCGACCGCGCACCCGCTGCGCGTCTGGCGGACGCTGCTCGGCTGGCTCGCCTTCCCGCTCGCCTACCTCGGCTACACGATCGCGTACGGGAGCCTCACGTCCTGGTACCCGTACCCGTTCCTGGACGCGGCGCGGTACGGGTACGGCCTGTTCACCTCGTGCACGTCCCTCATCGCGGCGATGTCCGTGGCGCTCGCGGCGATGCTGATCGGCTGGGCCGACCTGTACCGGCGGCGCCGCCCGGCGGCGGTGGTGCTGGAGGCGCGGACGTGACTCAGCGCGGCCGGCGGGAGCGGCGGCCGAGCAGGTGGCCGAGGGCGACGCCGGCGAGCGCGACCGCGCCGCCGGAGGCGAACGCCGCCACCATCGGCCACGCCGCGGACGCCCGGGCCGGTGCCGCGGCGGCGGGTCCGGCCGACACCGCGCCGCCGCCCGCCCGCACGGCGGGTGCGGCCGCCGCGGGTTCCGCGGCCGGCGCCGGTCCGGCGGCGGGCGCGCACAGGTCGCGTTCGACGGCGGCGAAGAACTCGCCCGCGGTGCGCTTGGCGACGCTGCCGAGCATCCGCTGCCCGACCCCGCCGACCATGCCGCCGACGACCGCCTCCGCGTCGTAGTCGATGCGGGTCGCGCCGCCGCCGTCCGACAGCCGGACGCGGACGGTCGCGTCGACCGTGCCCGGCGCGCCCTGCCCGCGCGCCCTCAGCACGAACGAGCGCGGCGGGTCGGGCTCGGCGAGCTCCACCCGGCCCACATAGGTCCCCTGGATCGAGGCGACGCCCGCGGTGACCGTCATGCGGTACGTGCCCGGCCCCGTCTCCTCCAGGGAGCGGCATCCCGGGATCGTCCTGGC
Organism: Actinomadura chokoriensis; assembly: GCF_039529475.1. Classification (NCBI taxonomy): domain Bacteria; kingdom Bacillati; phylum Actinomycetota; class Actinomycetes; order Streptosporangiales; family Thermomonosporaceae; genus Actinomadura; species Actinomadura chokoriensis. Next base: position 75,419 of record NZ_BAAAMW010000014.1, read on the forward strand.
GAGGACGGCCGGGTCCTGGAGCGCGTCCCAGACGCGGTCGAGCGGCGCGGCGACGCCGGCACTGCCGTTCAGCTGCATGACCCGACTGTAGAGAACGCCGCCGCCGCGCCGAACGGCAACATCTGCCGAGTACACGCCGAGGATTGGGCAGATGCTCCCCGGAGACCCCGATGAAATGATCAGATATGTCCGGAGGTTCCGGTCGAGTGCGAACCCCGGCCCCGGCCGGTGCGTCAACCGATGCGGAACACGGAGACCCCCACCGAACGGAGTACGCGGCCGATGCGAGGGAAGACGCCCTGGATCGCCATGGTTGCCGCCGGCGTGTTCGGCGCGGCGGCGGGCGGCTGGCCCGTCGTGACGGCGCAGGCCGGCGATTCGGGCCCGTCCATGCGGACGCAGCTCGCCTCGGTGCTCGGCGACCAGAAGTGGGCGACGCCGAAGCCCGGCTCCTGGACGATGCCGAAGCCGGCCGCCAATGGCCTGCCCGCGGTCATCAGCCGCATCGAGACCCAGGACCGCGTCGTGTTCCTCACCATCGACGACGGCTACACCTACGACTCGGAGTTCGTGGACCTGGTCCGCAAGGAGAAGGTCCCGATCCTGACGTTCCTGACCTCGACCTACATCAAGGGCCAGGGGCAGTACTTCTGGGCGATGCGCAACGCGGGCTCGCCGATGGAGAACCACACCATCGACCACCCCAACATGGCGACGCTCCCCGCCGAGGCGCAGAAGAAGCAGATCTGCGGGGCCTCGGACGCCATCCAGACCCAGTACGGCCGCCGGCCCGAGATCTTCCGGCCGCCGTTCGGCAGCTACAACCAGACGACCCTGCAGGTCGCCAAGGAGTGCGGCATCAAGTCGGTGCTGCTGTGGTCGGCGGAGTTCTACAACGGCACGTCCGGGCCCGGCGTCGGCTACAACGGGTTCGCGCGCGGCGACGGCGGCAAGGGCTTCAAGCCCGGCGACATCATCCTGATGCACTACCGCAAGGGGCTCGCCGGGGAGCTGAAGATGATCCTCGGCTGGATCAGGCAGGCCGGGTTCCGGCCCGCGGCCGTGGAGAACTACCTGCCGAAGTCCCTCGGCGGCAACGCCCCCGACACCCCCTCCCACGGCTGATTCCCGACCTTCCCGGAGGAATCCCGGTTACGGCCAGGGCCAGGGCAGGGCTCGACTAGGGTCAACTCGCTGGCGGGGTTGAGGTCCCCCGCAACCCGAGCCGACCCCGCCAGCATCAGACCTCTCCGGCCCTCCGCCGGGCCGCCTCAGCCGGTGCGGGCGTCCTCCCGCACCCGCAGGGACGGGTCGCCCGCCGCCCGCTCCCGGAGCGTGTAGAGCGCGTCCGGGGAGAGCGGCATCGCGTCGACGCGGACGCCCTCCGCGTCCTCCACGGCCGACGCGATCACCGCCGACACCGGGATGACGCCCGCCTCCCCCGCGCCCTTGATGCCGAGCGGGTTCAGCGGCGACGGCGTCTCCAGGTGGTCGGTCTCGATGCGCGGGATCTCCGTCGCGTACGGCATGAGGAAGTCCATGAACGACGCGTTCAGCAACTGCCCCGACTCGTCGTAGACCATCCGCTCGTACAGGGCGCCGCCGACGCCCTGCGCGACGCCGCCGTGGATCTGCCCCTCCACGACCATCGGGTTGATGAGCCGCCCGCAGTCGTGGACGACGGCGTAGCGGAGGATCGCGATCTCGGCGGTGTCCGGGTCGACCTCGACGATCGCGGCGTGCGCGCCGGCGGCGAACGTCGACCGGACCGGCGAGTAGTAGTCGCGTCCCTCCAGGCCCGGCTCGTCGCCGGAGGCGACCGGCGGCTCGGTCACCGGCCCGCCCACCGCGAACTGCGTCGCCGCCGCGGCCTCCGCGTCGAACGCGTACCGCAGCGGGTTCGACAGGACCGCGACCGTCCGCAGCGGGACGGCCGCCGACCGGTCGCCGCGCACGTGGACGACGCCGTCGGTGATGTCCAGGTCGTCCGGGTCGGCCTCCAGGGCCTCCCCGGCGATGCGCAGCGCCTTGGCGCGGACCTTCCGGCTGGCGAGCGCGATCGCGTTGCCGCTCATCACGGCGGCGCGGGACGCGAACGTCCCGACCGCGTAGCCGAACCTGCGGGTGTCGCCGGTCGTGACGTGGACGTCCTCGATCGGGACGCCGAGCTCGGCGGCGGCGATCTGCGCGAACACCGTCTCGTGGCCCTGGCCCTGCGAGGTCAGCCCGGTCGACACGTGCACGCGCCCGGCGGTGTCGATCTCGACGTGCCCGCCCTCGTACGGGCCGACGCCCGTGCCCTCGACGTAGACGCCGAGGCCGATGCCGATGCGGCGGCCCCTGGACGCGGCGGCGGCGCGCTCGGCCTCGAACCCGTCCCAGCCGATCAGCTCCCTGGCCTTCCCGAGCAGCTCGGGGTAGTCGCCCGAGTCGTAGATGAGCGGGCGGCCGTCCTGGAACGTGAGGCCCTGGTCGTAGGGGAACTCGTCGGGCTGGATGAAGTTCGCGGCGCGGACGCCGGCGCGGTCGAGGCCGAGGTGGCGGGCGATGCGGTCCATCGTCCGCTCCATGCAGAACACGCCCTGCGGGCGGCCCGCGCCCCGGTACGGGGTGACGATGAGCGTGTTGGTGTAGAGGCTCGTCACCTCCGCCCGGTACGCGCCGATCTTGTACGGGCCGAGGAGCTGGGTGGACGTGACGATCGGGATGATGATCCCGTACGGGGTGTAGGCGCCGTGGTCGTGCCGGATCCGGACGTCGAGGCCGAGGACGCGGCCGTCGCCGTCGAACCCGACCCGGACGTCCTGGAGCTGGCCGCGCTCGTGGGCGGCGGACACGAAGTGCTCGCGGCGGTCCTCGGTCCACTTGATCTCGCGGTCCAGCAGCCGCGCCGCCCACGGGACGAGGATCTCCTCCGGCCACGGGTGGACGATCTTCACGCCGAACCCGCCGCCGACGTCCGGCGCGATCACCTCGACCTTGCCGTTCGGCAGCCCGAGCCGCGCGGCGATCGCGGCGCGCACGCTGGTGGACGCCTGCGTCGAGGAGTACACGCGCAGCGACCCGTCGTCGGCGTCCCAGCGGGCGTAGACGCCGCGGCCCTCCAGCGGCATGGACGCGCTGCGCTCGATGGACAGGCCGAACTCCAGCACGTGCGGCGCCGCCTCGATCGCGGCGCGCGCGTCCCCGTTCTCCTGGACGAGGACGGCCCCGACGTTGCCGGGCACGTCGCCGTGGACGAGGTGGTCCGCGCGCGCCGCCGCCTCGATGCCGACGACGGCGGGCAGCGGCTCGTACTCGACGCGGATGCGCTCGGCGGCGTCCTCGGCGAGGTAGCGGTCGCGGGCGACGACCATCGCGACGGGCTCGCCGACGTGCCGGACGACGTCGCGGGCCAGCGGGTACCCGGTGCGGCCGTGCGTCAGCGCGGGGTGCGGGATGAGCAGCGGCAGCGGCTCCCCGATCCGGCCGGGGAGGTCCTCGTGGGTGTAGATGGCGACGAGGCCGTCCACGTCGAGCGCCCCGGACACGTCGATGTCGGCGATCCGGGCGTGCGCGTGCGGGGACCGGACGAACGCGGCCGCGAGCGCGTTCTGCCCGAGGTCGTCGAGGTAGCGGCCGCGGCCGGTGATGAGCCGCTCGTCCTCCCGCCGCTCGACCCGTTCACCGAACACGCGCGTGCCCATCTACGACTCCTCGGCGAGCAGGTCGGCGGCGCGGTGCACCGATGTGACGATGTTCTGGTAGCCGGTGCAGCGGCACAGGTTCCCGGAGATGCCCTCCAGGACCTGGTCCTCGGTCGGGTGCGGCGTCTCGCGCAGCAGGGCCGTGACCGTGCAGAGGAAACCGGGCGTGCAGAACCCGCATTGCAGGCCGTGGCATTCGCGGAAGGCGCGCTGCACCGGCGACGGCGTGCCGTCCTCGGCGGCGAGCCCCTCGACGGTGGTGACCTCGCGCCCGGCGGCGGTGACGGCGAACATCAGGCACGAGCGCACCGGCTCCCCGTCCAGCAGGACGGTGCAGCAGCCGCAGACGCCGTGCTCGCAGCCGACGTGCGTGCCGGTGAGCCCGAGGTCGTGCCGGAGCAGGTCCGACAGCAGCCGCCTGGCCGGGACGCGGGCGGTGCGGTGCGTCCCGTTGACGGTCAGCGCGACCTCGAAGCCCTCCTCCATCAGTCCTCCGCCTTCCGCAGCGCCTCGGCCGCCGCCGTGCGCAGCGCGCGCTCGGTGAGCACGCCGGTCAGGTGCCGCCGGTACGCGACGCCGGCGTGGATGTCGGGTTCGGGGTCGATCCGGTCGCGGACGTGCGCGGCGGCGGCCGCCCAGTCGCCGTTCGGGCCGGCGGCGCCGGAGAGGTCGAGGACGAGCGGGGTCGCGGCGATGCCCAGGTACCCGGCGCGGGCCGCCGCCACCCGCAGGTCCTCGTCGAGGGTGACGACGGCGGCGACCCCGGCGAGCGCGTAGTCGCCGTGCCGCCGGGCCGTCTCGGTGAACGCGGTGCCGGTGCGCGGCGGCGCCGCCGGGAAGAACGCGGACACGGCCAGCTCGCCGGGCGCCAGCGCCGACTCCAGGGGGCCGGTGAAGAACGCGGCGGCCGGGATCGTGCGGCGCCCCGCCGCCGACGCGGCCTCGACCGTCCCGCCGAGGACGGCGAGCACGGCGGGCAGCTCGGCGGCGGGGTCGGCGTGCGCGAGGCTGCCGACGACCGTCCCCCGGTTCCGGATGACGGGGTGCGCGACGTGCCGCAGCGCCCGCCCGAGCAGCGGCTGGACGGCCGCCGCCTCCGCCGACCGCTCGACCCGCGCGTGCCGGGCGAGCGCGCCGACCCGCACGCCCTCGTCCCCGACGTGGAGGGTGTCCAGTTCGCCGATCCGGTTGATGTCGACCAGGTCGGACGGCGCGGCGAGCCGCATGTTCAGCAGCGGGATGAGGCTCTGCCCGCCCGCGAGGACCTTGCCGCCCGGCGCGGCGGCGAGCGCGTCGAGCGCCTCGCCGACCGTGCCGGGGGCGTGGTAGCCGAACGGAGGCGGCTTCACGCGTCAGCCCGCATCCGTGTTCGGGGCCGTGCCGGGGGCCGCGTTCGGGGCCGGGCGGACCGGCCCGCCGATCTCCTCCTCGGCCGGGGCGATGACGCCGCCGCCGTAGTCCTCCGGTCTGCGCATCACGTTCAGGACGTGGTAGCCGAGCAGGACGGCGATGGTGCCGAGCGCGATGCCCTGCAGCGGGAAGTCGTCGGTGATCTGGAGCGTCACGTTCCCGATCGCCAGGATGATCGCGGCGGCGACCGGGACGAGGTTGACCGGATCGGCGAAGTCGACCCGGTTCTCGATCCAGATCTTCGCGCCGAGCAGCCCGATCATCCCGTAGAGGACGACGGTGATACCGCCGAGCACGCCGCCCGGCGTCGCGGCGACGAGCGCGCCGAACTTCGGGCACAGCCCGAACAGGATCGCCACGACCGCGGCGACGTAGTAGGCGGCGGTGGAGTAGATCCGGGTGGCGGCCATGACGCCGATGTTCTCGGCGTAGGTGGTGGTCGGCGAGCCGCCGACCGCGCTGGCGAGGGTGGTGCCGATGCCGTCGGCGGTGATCGCGCGGCCGAGGACGGGGTTCAGGTCCTCCCCGGTCATCGCCGAGACGGCCTTGACGTGCCCGGTGTTCTCCGCGATCAGCGCGATGACCGCGGGCAGCGCCAGCAGGATCGCCGAGGTCTTGAAGTCGGGCCCGTGCAGGCTGGGGAACCCGAACCAGTCGGCGGCCTTCACGCCCGCGAAGTCGACCCGGTCGTGCGGGAACGCGGTGGCGACGCAGTAGGCGCCCTCCGCCGCGCAGGACTTGCCCGCGCCGTCCAGCAGGTTCTGGCCGGGGAGGACTGACGTGATCCGGCCGGCGGTGTTGTCGAGAATCCACGAAAGGACGAAGCCGAAGACCAGCGCCAGCAGGATCGTGATGCGCGCCCAGAACCCGCGCAGCAGCACCGCGCAGAGCACGGCGAAGCCGAGCGTGGCGAGCGCGACCCACTGGTCCTGCGGCCAGTAGACGGTCGCGACGACGGGCGCGAGGTTGAACCCGATGAGCATGACCACCGCGCCGGTCACCACGGGCGGGAACACCCGGTGGATGACCTCGGCGCCGGCGAAGTGGATGAGCACGCCGATCAGCGCGAGCACGGCGCCGGACACGAGGATCGCGCCGGTCACGGTCGCGCTGTCGCCGCCCGCCGCGCGGATCGCCGCGACCGCGCCGACGAAGGAGGCGCTGGTGCCCAGGTAGCTCGGCACCCGGCCGCCGACGATCAGCAGGAACAGGATCGTCGCGACCCCGGACATCATGATCGCGAGGTTCGGGTCCAGGCCCATGACGATCGGGAACACGAACGTCGCGCCGAACATCGCCACCACGTGCTGGGCGCCGATCCCGGCGGTGCGCGGCCACGACAGCCGCTCGTCCGGGCGGACGACCTCCCCTGGCGGCGGCGTCCGTCCGTCACCGTGCAGCTTCCAGCCGATCGCCATAGGGGTTCCTCCTGCTCAGCCGACCGCGTTCATGCGGGCAAGGTAGATCTACCCTGGCAGGCGGGCATCGGCGACATCTGCCAAACCCCCGCCGCGCCGATTGGGAGCACCGGCCGGTGTGACCCATCGTGCACTACGCTCAGATACCGCGCATGCGCAGTACGTGAAGGGCGAGGGTGAGGTTGAGCCGGAGATGCGCGTCCTCGGTGAAGGCGCCGAGCATCCGCTCCAGCTTCCCGATGCGGTAGCGGAGCGTGTTGTAGTGGAAGTGGAGCCGGCGGGCCGTCTCGGCGACGTTGAGGTTGGTCTCCAGCAGCACCTGCAGCGTGCGGCGCAGGTCGACCAGCTCCGGCTCGTCGTCGGCGGCGAGGTCGCCGAGCGTCTCCCGGACGAACGCGTGCAGCTCCCCCGGATCCGACACCAGGCTGAGCAGCCGGTACACGCCGAGCTGGTCGAAGTGGGCGCGCGCGCCGGCGCCGTTGAGCTGGCGGCCGACCCGGACGGCCTTCACCGCCTGCTCGTACGCCTCGGGCAGCGCCGCGGGGGACGCCACCGTCCGGCTGACGCCGGTGGAGAACGTCCGCCGCACCGGCAGGTGCTCGGCGAAGATCGACGACGCCTCCTTCATCATCGCCTGCACCGGCCCGGCCGCCCACTCGGCGGGGTCGTCGCCGTCGGCGCCGACGACCGCGACGACCTCGTGCGCGAAGCTCGCGACCGCCGCGCCCCGGTCGTGCCGGCGGACGGCCGTCGTCCACGCCGCGGCGAGCCGCTCCTGCGCGGTCCTCTCCTCCGCGCCGCGGCCCCGCCCGTCGGGGTCGGCGGCCTTCGCGCGGCCCTTGCCGTCGGGGTCGGCGCCGCGCTGGCGGCCGTCCAGCTCGGCGACGACCACCATCATCGGGCGGTCCAGGTCCCAGCCGAACCCGCCGCAGTGCGCGACGACGCGGTCGTCGCCGCCGGCGCGCCCCGCGAGGATGTCGCGCAGGAAGTCGGCGCGGTACTTGCTCTCCACCGCCGCGACCGCCTGCTGCTTGGTCACCACGAGCGCGGCGACGGTCGCGGCGCGCTCCAGGATGCCGAGGTCGGTGCCGCGCAGCGTGCCCGCGGGGCTGAACGCGACGATCCGGCCGTGGTCGAATCCGCCCGCCATCACCGGCACGACCAGGTGGTCGCCGGTGCCGTGCGCGCCGATGATGCCGCAGCCGCCGCGCCCGCAGGCCGCGTGCCGGCCCGCGTCGAACGCGCGCATCGCCTGGACGTGCTCGTCGGGCCCGGCGCCGGCGAGCACGCGCTGCTCGCCGTCCAGCACCACGACCGCGACGTCCAGCAGGGTCGCGACCTCGTCCACGACCTCCTGGAGGCCGCCGCCGCACAGCACGATCTGCACGAGCGCCCGGTGCACCTCCTCGGTGCGGGCGAGGACGGCCGCCTGCCGGTTCAGGATGTCGGTGAGGACCTGGTTCAGGATGTCGTCGAAGCCGACGTCGTTCGGGAGCAGGATCAGGGGGAAGCCGCGCCGGTCCGCCTGCGCGATCATCTCGGCGGGCAGGACGTCCAGGTAGCGGCCGAGCTTGATGGCGAGCGCCGCGAGGCCGCGCTCGTCGAGGTCGGCGACCAGGTTGTCGAGGGACTGGGGGGTGTTGCGCAGGGGGTAGCCGGTGGTGAGGAGCAGCTCGTTCGGTTTGACCCACGACAGGATGTCGGGGACCTCCATCACGTTGAGCCGCTGGACGACGCGCTCGAGTCCGGCGCGGCCGGCGATGAGGCGGGCGCCGTTCAGGGTGCTGACGCCGAGGACCTCGCCCACCGACAGGCCGTAGGTCAGTGTTCCGGTACTCGCGAGCCGGAGGGCCGGTGGGCCCGGGTCCGCAGTGGTGTAGCTCATGCCAGGGGTCACCTCGCTTTTGGTGCGTACATCGTCCGTGACGATGTGATCGCTACCGGTTCCTGATCAAAAATGACAACAAAGACGAACGATGACAACCATCCTTGGCAGCTTTCTCCATACGTCCGGTGCGGGGGCCGTTCTACCGTCGTCGCGGAGGCCGGGCCTTCCGCGCGCCGCGGGCGGCCACCGACACCGGTCTCGGGAGGATCCGTGACCGCACTCGTCCGCGACCCGATCCCGCTCCAGGCCCGGCCGAGGCGGCGGCCGCCCGCCGCCGGGGCCGCGAGCCTCGCGCTGCGGCCGCTGCTGGACCCGCCGCGCCGCGCGGCCCGCGTCATCGCCGTGTTCCCGTCGGCGCTGTACCTGGAGATGCGGGGCGGCCCCGAGCCGCGCGTGCTCGCCGTCGTCACCTCCGACGCCGGGCGGCTGCCCAACGCGGTGGTGGTCGTCGCGACGCGCCGCGAGCACCCGTTCCGGCCGGTCCGGGAGGGCGGGGACGCCCTCGTCGGCGAGGGGCGGGTGGAGGCGGACGGGCTGGCCGTGCGCGTCCGCCGCTGGTGGGACCCGTCCCCGGCGCTCGGCGTGATGCAGGCCGCCGCGCTCGCCCGCGGCGTCCGCGCGCTGGAGGACGAGCTGACCGCGGCCGGCGCGCTCACCGCCACCGGACCGGCGGGCGGCGGCCTGGCCGGGCACCCGGACCCGGGCGGTCTCGCCGCCGCCTGCGCGGCCGGCGACCTCGCGGGCGCGGTGGAGGCGGCCGAGCGGATCGTGGGGCTCGGGCCGGGGCTGACGCCGTCCGGCGACGACATCCTGTGCGGCCTGCTGGTGTCGCTGCGGCTGATCGGCGGCGCCGTCCGGCACGGCGACGCGGCGGTGCGGCTGGCCGACTGGCTCGGCGCCGCCGTCACCGCCGACGCCGGCACCCGCACGACGGCGCTGGCCGCGACGCTGCTGCACTGCGCGGCGGCGGGCGGCGCGGGCGCCGAGGTCGCGGCCGTGCTGCGCTTCGTCGCGGGCCATGAACCGCCCGGCCGGACGGGGCAGGGCGCCGTCCGGCGGCTGCTGTCGGTCGGGCACACCTCGGGCGCCGACCTCGCGCACGGCGTCCTCGCCGGCTGCCGCGCCGCCCTGGCCCTGACGGCGCCGGGTGTGCTTTCCGCTCCAAGGGCGACCGCATGAGCGCAGCGAACCGGGGGGTGTGGGGGGTCGCCCCCCACAGGAGGCACGCATGAGCGCAGCGAACCAGGGGGTGTGGGGGGCCGCCCCCCACAGGAGGCACGCATGAGCGATTGGGTCGAGGTCCGGCGGGGGGGCTACCACGATTCGGTCACGCTCATGCGGGTCAGCCGGCAGCTGGCGGAGCGGCCCGGCGTCGCGGGGGCGATGGTGGCGATGGCCACCGAGCTGAACCGGGAGATGTTCGCGCGGATGGGGTTCGGCGTCCCGGACGGCGCGGGCCCCGACGACCTCGTCGTGGCGATCCGGGTGGACGGCGGCGGGCTCGACGAGGCGCGCGAGGCCGTCGACGGGCTGCTGCGCGACGCGTCCCGCCCGCCGGCGGGCGGCGGTCCGCTCGGCGCGCCGGAGCCGCCGCGCACGACCCGGTCGGCGGCGGCGCGGGCGGACGCGACCGTCGCGCTGCTGTCGGTGCCGGGCCCGCACGTGTTCCCGGAGGCGATGGACGCGCTGGACGCCGGCCTCAACGTGATGATCTTCAGCGACAACGTGCCGCTCGGCCAGGAGATCGCGCTGAAGGAGGCGGCGGCGCGGCGCGGCCTGATCGTGATGGGCCCCGACTGCGGGACGGCGGTCGTCGGCGGCGCGGGCCTCGGGTTCGCGAACGCGGTCCGGCCGGGGCCGGTCGGCATCGTCGCGGCGTCCGGGACGGGCGCGCAGCAGCTGATGTGCCTGCTCGACGCGGCGGGCGCCGGGGTGAGCCATGTGCTGGGCGTCGGCGGGCGCGACCTGTCGCCGGAGGTGAGCGGCCGGTCGGCGCTGTCCGCGCTCGCCGCGCTGGACGCCGACCCGGGCACCGAGCTGATCGTTCTGGTGTCGAAGCCGCCCGCGCCGCAGGTGCTCGACCTGATCCGGGAGGCGGCCCGCCGGCTGGACACGCCGGTCGTGTTCGCGCTGCCGATGCCGGGCGAGGACGACCTGACGCGGGCGGCGGAGAAGGTGCTCACGGCGCTCGGGCGGACCGTCCCCGAGTGGCCGCGATGGACGGCGACGCGGCGGCCGGCCCCGGTGCCGGGGCGGGCACTGCGCGGGCTGTTCGCGGGCGGCACGCTGCGGGACGAGGCCGAGATGATCGTCCGCGACGCGCTCGGCTGGGACGTGTTCGTCCGCGACGGGGAGGCGCGCGGCCACCGGCTCACCGACTTCGGCGACGACGCCTACACGCGGGGCCGCGCGCACCCGATGATCGATCCGACGCTGCGGCTGGCGGCGCTGCGGGAGGAGGCCGCCGACCCCGGCTGCGGCGTCCTGCTCCTGGACGTGGTCCTCGGCCACGGCGCCGAACCGGACCCGGCCGCGGCGCTGGCCCCGGCCATCGCCGGCGCGGTGCGCGACCGCCCGGACCTCGCGGTCGTCGTGTCCCTGTGCGGGACGCCCGCCGACCCGCAGGACCGGGACCGGCAGGCCGCGGCGCTGTGCGCGGCGGGCGCCGACGTGTTCTGCTCCAACGCGCAGGCGACGCGGCACGCCCTGCGGATGGCGGAAGGGGCTTCGGCATGACCGATCAGCGGCTGGGCGGGCTGCTGTCCCGCGAACCGAGGGTGGTCACCGCCGGGGTGGAGGTGCTGGCCGAGGCGCTCACCGACCAGGCCGTCCCGGTGGAGGCCGTCGACTGGCGGCCGCCACCGGCCGGGACGGAGGCGGCGCTCGCGGCGGTCCTCGGCGACCCCGGCCACGCCGACGCCAACGCCCGCGCCGTGCGGCGCATGCTGACGGCCCACCCCCACCTGGTAGACGTCCGCCCGGCGCGGGACGTCCTCGGCCTGGAGCCCGGGACGTTCCTGCACGCGGGCCCGCCGCTGGAGTGGGACCGCGCGTCCGGCCCGATGCAGGGCGCGCTCATCGGCGCGATGCTCCTGGAGGGGCTCGCGGAGACGCCGCTCGGCGCCCGGCACGCGCTGGAGCGCGGGGCGGCGGTGCTGGAGCCGTGCCACCACCACGCGACCGTCGGCCCGATGGCGGGCGTCGTCAGCCCGTCGATGTGGATGTTCGTGGTCGAGGACGCCGAGCACGGCGGCACGTCGTACTGCTCCCTCAACGAGGGGCTCGGGAAGGTGCTGCGGTACGGGGCGTACGGGCCGGAGGTGATCGAGCGGCTGACGTGGATGGGCGAGGTGCTCGGCCCGGCGCTGCGAGCGGCCGTCCGGCGGCACGGGCCCCTCGACCTGATGTCGGTCATCGCGCAGGCGCTGCAGATGGGCGACGAGCTGCACAACCGGAACCGGGCCGCGACGTCGCTGCTGCTGCGCGAGCTGGCGCCCGACCTGGCCGCCGCCGAGGACGTCCCCCGCGACCAGGCCGCCGAGGCGCTGCGGTTCGCGGCGGGCAACGACCACTTCTTCCTGAACGCGGGCATGGCGGCGGCGAAGGCGTGCGCGGACGCGGCCCGGAACGTCCCCGGGTCGAGCCTCGTCGTGGCGATGGCCCGCAACGGCACCGACTTCGGCATCCAGGTGTCGGGCACGGGCGACCGCTGGTTCACCGCCCCCGCCGGCGTCCCGGACGGCCTCTACCTCGGCGACTACGGCCCGGACGACGCCAACCCCGACATCGGCGACTCGGCGATCACCGAGACGGCCGGGACGGGCGGGTTCGCGCTCGCCGCCGCGCCCGCGATCGTCCGGTTCGTCGGCGGCGAGGTCCCCGACGCGGTCGCCGCGACGCAGCGCATGTACGAGATCACCCTCGCCGAGCACCCGTCCCTGCAGATCCCGCTGCTGTCGTTCCGGGGCACCCCGGTCGGCGTCGACGTGACCCGCGTCGTCCGCACCGGGATCCTGCCCGTCATCGACACCGGCATCGCGGGCCGCGAGGCGGGCACCGGCCAGGTCGGCGCCGGCCTCGTCGAACCCCCGCCGACCGTGTTCACCGACGCCCTGCACGCCCTCGCGGAGATCGCGTAGCGGTGCCGCCAGGGGGTAGCGTCCCGGGCATGAGCGAGTCGATCACCGGGGAGCAGTACGCCCTGAGCGCCGGGCCGTACCAGGCCGTCGTCACCGAGTCGGGCGCGAGCCTGCGCGAGCTGACCCACGAGGGCCGCCCGCTGGTGCTGTCGCACGGCGCGGACGAGCCCGCGCCGGCCGCGTTCGGGCACCTGCTGATCCCGTGGCCGAACCGCGTCGACCGCGGCCGCTACTCCTACGGCGGCGCCGAGCACCAGCTGGACGTGTCCGAGCCCGCCCGCGACTGCGCGATCCACGGCCTGGTCCGGTGGGCCTCGTGGAAGGCCGCCGAGCATGAGCCGGACCGGGTGCGGCTCACCCACCGCCTGCTCGCGACGGGCGGCTACCCGTTCCGCCTCGACCTGGAGGCCGAGTACTCCCTCGACGCGTCCGAGGGCCTGCGGGTGCGGATGAGCGTCCGCAACCCCGGGTCGAGGACGGCGCCCTACGGGCACGGCGCGCACCCGTACCTGACGGTCGGGGAGCCCATCGACGCCTGCACGGTCCACCTGCTCGCCGACCGGTACGTCCCGGTGAACGACCGGATGGTCCCGTCCGGGCCGTCCGAGGACGTCACGGGCACCAAGTACGACCTGCGCACGGGCCCGCTGCTCAGCGACCGGCAGATCGACAACGCGTTCGCCGACCTGAACCGCGACGGCGACGGCCGCGTCTGGGTGGTCCTGTCCGGCGGCGGCCGGACGGTCCGCCTCTGGGCCGACGAGGCGCACCCGTGGATGGAGATCTACACCGCCGACGCCACCCCCGTCCCGCGCGAGGGGCTGGGGGTCGAGCCGATGACCTGCCCGCCGAACGCCTTCGTCTCCGGTGAGGGCCTCGTCCATCTGGAACCCGGCGCCGAGTTCACCGGGACGTGGGGCATCGTCGCGGGCGCCTGATCCGGTCGGTCCGGACCGGTTCCCCGACGGGCGGCGGTTGGGGGATCATTGCCGGGTGAACCTCAGTGTGTCCTCGTTCGACGACCTGTCCGCGCGCATCGCCGCCGCCCGTGACGCGCACGGCGAGCGCTTCCCCGGCGGCGCGGAGGGCCGGCAGCCGGTGCACACCGTGTACGTGCCCGCCGACCGGTTCTCCCGCTCGACGCCCGCCGAGTTCGGGGCCGAGGCGCTGCGGCTGCTGAACACCCACACGCCGGGCGCGGGGTCGTTCGGCGCCGCGTTCGGGCTCGACCCGGAGCTGGCCGAGCCGGTGCGCGCGCGGGTCGCGGGGAAGCTCGCGAACGAGCCGGTCGAGGACGTCCGGATCGACTTCGAGGACGGCTACGGCGTGCGCGGCGACGCCGAGGAGGACGCGCACGTCGAGCAGGTCGTCGAGGCCGTCGCCGCCGCCTACCGGGTGAAGGGCCTCCCCCACTACTGGGGGCTGCGGGTGAAGTCGTTCGCCGACGGCGGGCACGAGCGCGCCATGCGGACCCTCGACGGCTTCCTGACCGCGCTCCGCGACCGGCTCGGGCGGCTGCCCGGCGGGTTCACGATCACCTTCCCGAAGGTGGTGAGCGTCGAGCACGTCCGGCTGTTCACCGAGTTCCTCGACCGCCTGGAGACCTCGCTGGGGCTGCCGCAGGGCATCCTGCGGTTCGAGATCCAGGTCGAGACGCCGCAGTCGCTGATCGACCACGCCGAGCAGCGGGTCGGGCTCGGCCCGCTGGTGGACGCCGCGCAGGGCCGCATCACCGCCGCCCACTTCGGCGTGTTCGACTACACCGCCGCGCTGGGGCTGCCGCCGCACGAGCAGCGGCTCGACCACCCGGCGTGCGACTTCGCCCGGCACCTCATGCAGGTGTCCCTCGCCGGGACCGGCGTGCGGCTGTCGGACGGCTCCACCAACGTCATCCCGCGCAACGACGGCCCCGACGAGGTCAACGCGGCGTGGGCGGTGCACGCGGCGCACGTCCGCCACTCCCTCGCGCACGGCTTCTACCAGGGCTGGGACCTGCACCCCGCGCACCTGCCGAGCCGGTACGCCGCCGTGTACGCGTTCCACCTGACCGGCGCCGACGAGGTCATCGGGCGGGTCCGGGCGTGGCACGAGCAGGCGGCGGGCGACGCGAGCGGCTTCCTCGACGAGCCCGCCACCGTGAAGGCGCTCACGGCCCGGCTCCGCCGCGCGGTCGACTGCGGCGCCCTGGACGAGAGCGTCCTGCCCGCGTCCTAACCCTTCCGCCACAGCGGGACGACCACGTCGAGGACGGCGCCGAGCTGCTCCTCCTCGTAGGCGAAGTGCGCGTCGAGATCGGCGGTCATCCGGTCGAGCCCAGCGCGGACGCCGTCCGCCATGGAGCCGAGCGGTGTGGTGTGCCGCGGCTGGTCTCCGCCGCGAAGAAGATCAGGGTGCCCGCCGAGCTGGCGTCCTTCGACCTCGCGCCGCGGCACCTGTCGCTGCTGGCCTACCTGCTGTTCGACGGGCCGATGACCGTGAACGCGCTGGCCGGGCGGCTGGAGGTCGCGCCCGCCACGGTCGGCCTGATGGTCGGCGACCTCAGCCGGCAGGGCATCCTCGAACGCCGCGAGGACCCGGACGACCGGCGCCGCACGATCGTCAGCGTCGCGGACGCGCACCTGCCCGCCGTCAACGGCCGGCTCGGCCAGGGCGCGGGCGCCTGGCGGGCCGCCCTGGAACCGCTCGCGCCGGATCAGCGCAAGATGTTCATCGACACGCTGCTCGCCTACGAGCGCGCCGTCACCGAGGCTCGCGGCGGTTGAAGGCGTCCAGGTCGCCGGGGGTGTCGATGTCGTCCGGCGCGGCGACGTCGTCGCACGGGACCGGTGTGACCAGGTCGGGGTGGGCGCGCAGGTAGCCGCGTGCTCCCTGGTCGCCGGTCGCGGCCTCGGCGACGCCCGCGAAGTGCTCGGCGCGCAGGAGAACGGGGTTGCGGCGCGCTCTCCCGTAGGTGGCGACGGCGATGCCCGCGCCCGCCCCGTAGGCGGCGATCAGGCGCGCCACGGCGGCCGGGGTGACCAGCGGCTGGTCGACGAGCGCGATCACCACGGCGGGGCAGGCGGGCGGCAGCGCGGCCAGGCCGGCGCGCAGCGAGGAGCCCATGCCGTCCCGCCAGCCGGGGTTCGGGACGACGACGGCGCCGATGACCTCGATCTGCGCGGCGCCCGCCACCACCAGGACCGGCGAGCAGCCGCCGTCCCGCAGGGTCCGGACGCCCCGGTCGACGAGGCGCTCACCGTCCAGCTCCAGGGTCGCCTTCGGGCGCCCGAGCCGGCTGCCCTCGCCCGCCGCGAGCAGCAGGCCGGCCGGGGCCACCGCACCGTGCAACGTCATCCCGCGAGGGTAGTGCGGCCGGGCGCCCCGGCGTGGAAGGTCAGGGCGCTTCGGCGTGGATCCTGCCGCTGGTGTCGGTGAGCGGGCGCCCCGACCCGCCCCAGCGGAGCTGCACGAGCTCCGCCGCGATCGACACCGCGGTCTCCTCCGGCGTCCGGGCGCCGAGGTCGAGGCCGATCGGGGAGCGCAGCCGGCCCAGCTCGGCGGCCGTCAGGCCCGCCTCGCGCAGCCGGGCGAGCCGGTCGTCGTGGGTGCGGCGCGACCCCATCGCGCCGATGTAGCCGGCGTCGGTGCGCAGCGCCACCTCCAGCAGCGGCACGTCGAACTTCGGATCGTGGGTCAGCACGCAGATCGCGGTGCGCTCGTCGATGGCGCCGCGCTCCTCCTCCAGGAACTTGTGCGGCCACTTCACCACGACCTCGTCGGCCTCGGGGAACCGCTTCGGCGTCGCGAACACCGGCCGCGCGTCGCACACCGTCACGCGGTAGCCGAGGAACTTGCCGACGCGGGCGACGGCGGCGGCGAAGTCGATGGCGCCGAACACCAGCAGCTTCGGCGGCGGCGCGAACGAGTGGACGAACACGGTCAGGTCGTCCAGGCGCCGCTCCCCCTCGGGCCCGTAGTGGCGCTGGCCGGTGATGCCCTGCGCGAGCATGCCGCGCGCGTCGTCGTCGACGGCGGCGTCGAGGCGCTCGGCGTGCGGCTCGCCGGGGGCGAGGGAGCCGGAGGCGCGGTCGGCCCAGACCACGCGGCGGGCGCCGATCCGGCCGGGGCCGGCGATGACGGTGGCGACGGCGACCGGCTCGTGCCGCCCGATCGCGTCCGCGACCTCGGCGAACTCGGGGAACGTCGCGGGGCCGACCGGCTCCACCAGGACGTCCAGGATGCCGCCGCAGGTGAGGCCGACGGAGAACGCGTCGTCGTCGCTCACCCCGTACCGCTGGACGACCGGCTCGCCCGTCTCCAGCACCGACTGCGCCAGCTCGTAGACGGCGCCCTCCACGCAGCCGCCCGACACGCTGCCCGACACCTCCCCGCCGGCCGACACCGCCATCGCCGCGCCCGGCGGCCGCGGCGCGCTCCGGAAGGTGTGCACGACGGTCGCGAGCCCGAAGGTCTCCCCGGACGCGTACCAGCCGGCGATGTCGCCGAGGACGTCACGCATGAGCGCTCCCCTTTCCAGCGGTGCCCGCGACGATGCGGGCCAGCTCCTCCAGTGCCGCGAGGCTGTGGCCGGAGGTGAAGTCGTCGACGTGCGGCAGCGCCGCCGCCATCCCGGCGGTGAGCGGCTCGTAGCCGGGCCGCGCCTTGTGCGGGTTCGCCCACACGACCCGGTGCGCGAGCCGGTGCAGCCGCGCCATCTGCTCGCCGAGCAGGGCCGCGTCGCCGCGCTCCCAGCCGTCCGAGGCGATCACGACGATCGCGCCGCGGGCGAGGCCGCGCTGCCCGAACCGGTCGAGGAACTCCTTCAGCTCCTCGCCGAGGCGGGTGCCGCCGCTCCAGTCGGGGATGGCGGCGGTCGCCGCGGCCATCGCCGCGTCCGGGTCGCGGTGCCGCAGCTCGCGGGTGAGGCGGGTGAGGCGCGTCCCGGCGCTGAAGACCTCCACGTCGCGCCCGCCCGACCGGGCGGCGGCGTGCGCGAACCGCAGCAGCGCGTCGGCGTACGGGCTCATCGACCCGCTGACGTCCACGATCAGGACGGCGCGGCGGGGCCGGGTGCGGTGCGCGCGGTGCCGCAGCAGGGACATCTCGCCGCCGCGCCGCAGCGTCTCGCGGACCGTCCGCGCGGGATCGAGCCGGCCCGCCGACGCCGGGGTGAACCGGCGCGACCGGCGCTGCTCCGCGCTCGCGTCGAGCACGGCGATCAGCCGGGCGACCTCGGCGCGCTCGGCGGCGGTCAGCCGCGCCAGGTCGCGGTCGCGCAGCACCTCGACCTCGCTGGCGGTGGCCGCCTTCAGCTCCCCGGCCTCCTCGCTCCCGGCCTGCGCGCCCGGGTCGGGCATGGTGATCCGGCGGACGACGACGGGCGGCGGCCTGCGTCCCGTCCGCGCGGTCGCGCCGGAGAAGTACGCGGCGAAGCACCGGTCATAGCGGGCGAGGTCGTCGGGGTCGGCGCACAGTGTCAGCCGCCCGGCCCAGTACACGTCGTTCGGGTCGAGGACGTCGAGGTGGTCGAGCGCCGCCAGCAGCGCCTGGACGCGCTCGGGATCGGCGGCGCCGCCCGCCGCGCGCAGCGTCCGGGCGAACCCGACCATCGTCTCGGTGACGTCCCGCTCCACCGCTCATCCCCCGTTGAGCAGGGCTTCCAGCCCGGCGCCGAGGACGCGCTGCTGGTCCTCGCGGTACTTGAGCACGGCGCCGAGCGTCAGCGCGGCGGCCGCCGGGTCGAGCTCGCGGAGGCCGAGGGCGACCAGCGCCTCGGTCCAGTCGAGGGTCTCGGCGACGCCGGGCGGCTTCAGCAGGTCGGTCTCGCGCATCCGCTGCGCGGCGCGGGCGACCTGCCCGGCGAGCCGCTCGGCCGCGCCGGGCAGCCGCCGCCGGATGATCGCGACCTCCCGGTCGAACGACGGGTGCTCCAGCCAGTGGTACAGGCAGCGCCGCTTGAGCGCGTCGTGGACCTCGCGGGTGCGGTTGGAGGTGACCACGACGACCGGCGGGCGCTCCGCCCGGATCGTGCCGAGCTCCGGCACGGTGATCGTGAAGTCGCTGAGGACCTCCAGCAGGAACGCCTCGAACTCGTCGTCGGCGCGGTCGAGCTCGTCCACCAGCAGGACGCTCGGCGAGGTCTCCAGCGCCCGGAGCAGCGGCCGGGCCAGCAGGAACCGCCGGTCGTACAGCTCGCCCTCCAGGCGGGACACGTCGTTCACCCCGGCCGCCTCGGCGGCGCGCAGGTGCAGCAGCTGGCGCGGGAAGTCCCAGTCGTAGAGGGCCTGGGACGCGTCGAGGCCCTCGTAGCACTGCAGCCGGATCAGCGGCGCGCCGAGCCCGCGCGCGAGCGTTTTGGCGAGCTCGGTCTTGCCGACGCCGGCCTCGCCCTCCAGGAACAACGGCCTGCCCATGCGCAGCGCGAGGAAGCACGCCGTCGCGAGGCCCTCGTCGCACAGGTAGGCGTGCCGGTCGAGCAGGCCCGCGAGGTCCGCGGGCGATCCGAGCTGGTCCGTGGTCGTCTCCGTGGTCATCGGCGCCGTCTCCCCCACGGCTCTGAGGCTACTCGGCGCGAGACGCAACTCACATGCCCGGTCCCCCTTGCGTTTTCGCGGTTCCTCCGGGCCGCGAAAAAATATGCTAAACAGGTAGGGAAAGGTGACTTTTTGATCGTGACTGAGGAGCATCGGAGCATGCGACCCGGTGACCGCGAGGACCCCGACCTGACCGACGAGGCGACCTACCAGCGCGTCCGCTCACTGTCCCGGCGGGCCATGCTACGCCTGTCGGCGGGCGCCGGACTCGGTGCGGGGCTCGGAACCGGGCTCGGCGCGGGCCTCGGCACCGCCGCTGCCGGCGCCGCGGCCGACGCCGCCTCGGGCATCGTCAAGCCGCTGCCGCCCGAACTGCTCATCCCGCACGGCACCAACGCCGAGATGCGGTGGGAGGCCATGCGCGGCCAGGGCCTCCTCACCCCGGCCGACCGGTTCTTCGTCCGCAACCACGTCGCCACTCCGCTCATCGACGCCCGCACGTGGCGGCTCAGGATCTGGGGCAGCGGGCTGCGCGGCTCCCCCGGAGAGGACCGCGCGGTCGAGTTCACCTACGACCGCCTGCGCCGGCTCCCCGCCGAAACGGTCACGGCGTTCATCGAGTGCACCGGCAACGGGCGCGGGTTCTACACGTCCCAGCAGGGGCAGCAGGTCTCCGGCACGCCGTGGAGGCTGGGCGCGGTGGGCGTCGCGCGGTGGCGCGGCGTCCGGCTGTCGACCGTGCTGAGGCTCGCAGGTGTAACCCGTTCGGCCGTGGACATCCTGCCGCGCGGGCTGGACGCTGAGTACGTGGACAAGGGAGAGAACCTCGGCCGCGTGCGGCGCCCCCTTCCCGTCGCCAAGGCGATGAAGGACGTCCTGCTCGCCTACGAGATGAACGGCGCTCCCCTGCCGCCCGACCACGGGCATCCCGTCCGGCTGGTCGTGCCGTCGTGGACGGGCATCGCGTCCATCAAGTGGCTCGGCGACATCCAGGTGGCGGCCGAACCGCTGTACTCGCCGTGGAACACCCGCTTCTACCGGCTCTTCGGGCCCGGCTATCCGGACGAAGGCTCGGCTCCGCTGACGCGGACGAACGTCAAGTCCGCCTTCGAACTGGCGTGGGACGCGGCGCTGCCGGCCCGTCCGCACGTCCTGCACGGCCGGTCGTGGTCGGGCGGCGGCCGGATCCGGCGCGTCGAGGTCAGCGTGGACGGCGGCGGAACCTGGCGACCCGCCCGGCTGCTGGACCGCCACCCGAACCCGCGCGGCTGGGTCCGCTGGGAGTTCCCGTGGGCGCCGCGGGCGGC
Organism: Actinomadura chokoriensis; assembly: GCF_039529475.1. Taxonomy (NCBI): domain Bacteria; kingdom Bacillati; phylum Actinomycetota; class Actinomycetes; order Streptosporangiales; family Thermomonosporaceae; genus Actinomadura; species Actinomadura chokoriensis. The sequence goes on from NZ_BAAAMW010000014.1 coordinate 95,779, forward strand.
CGGACGCCACGAGCTGCTGGCGCGGGCGACCGACGAGACCGGCGCGTCCCAGCCCCTCACCGCCCCCTACAACACCCTCGGCTACCTGTTCGGCGCCGTCGTACGGCACCCGGTCACCCTCACCTGAAAGGACGATCATGGCATTGTGGAAGCCGGACCCGACCTTCTACGCGTCCCCGCGCGACGCGGCCTCCGCCCCGGCGGAGAAGCTCGCGTACGTGGCGGCGTTCGACCGCGCGGCCGAGAAGCCGGACGCGATCGCGGTCTTAGACGTGGACCCGGGCTCCGGCTCCTACGGCTCGGTCGTGGGCTGGACCGACCTGCCCTACCTCGGCGACGAGCTGCACCACTTCGGGTGGAACGCGTGCAGCAGCGCGCTGTGCCCCGGCTCGCCGCACCCGCACGTCGAGCGCCGGTACCTGATCGTGCCGGGGCTGCGGTCGTCGCGGGTGTACGTGATCGACACCAAGGACGACCCGACCGCGCCCAAGATCGTCAAGGTGCTGGAGCCGGACGAGCTGGCCAAGCGCGCCGGGTACTCGCGGCCGCACACCGTCCACTGCGGGCCCGAGGGGCTCTACCTGACGGCGCTCGGCGGGGCCGGCGGTGAGGACGGGCCGGGCGGCATCGCGCTGCTCGACCACACCTCGTTCGACGTCCTCGGGCGCTGGGAGGTCGACCGGGGGCCGCAGTACTTCGCCTACGACGCGTGGTGGCACATCGCACACGACGTCCTCATCACGTCGGAGTGGGGCACGCCCTCCATGGTGGAGGACGGCGTCGTCGGCGAACTCCTCCTCGGACGCAAGTACGGGCACTCGCTGAACTTCTTCGACCTGCGCAAGCGCAAGCACGTCCAGACCGTCGACCTCGGCGACGAGCACCAGATGGTCCTGGAACTGCGCCCGGCGCACGACCCGACCAAGCTGTACGGGTTCGCCGGCGTGGTCGTCAGCGTCGAGGATCTGTCGGCGTCCGTCTGGGTGTGGCACCGCGACGGCGACGCGTGGGCGGCGACGAAGGTCATCACCATTCCCGCCGAGCCCGCCGACGCCTCCGCCCTGCCCCCGGTGATCCGGCCGTTCGGCGCGGTGCCGCCGCTCGTCACCGACATCGACCTGTCGGTGGACGACCAGTGGCTGTACGTGTCGTGCTGGGGCACCGGCGAGCTGAAGCGCTACAACGTCAGCGACCCGTTCAACCCGGTCGAGGCGGGCTCGGTCCGCATCGGCGGCATCGTCGACAAGACGCCGCACCCCGCCGCACCCGACCGTCCGCTCGCGGGCGGCCCGCAGATGGTGGAGATCAGCCGCGACGGGAAGCGCGTCTACGTCACCAACTCGCTCTACGGCTCCTGGGACGACCAGTTCTACCCGGACGGCGTCGGCGCGTGGATGGCGAAGCTCGACTCCACCCCCGGCGGCTTCTCCGTCGACGAGCGCTTCTTCCCCAACGGCGACGCCTTCCGCGGCCGCCGCCCGCACCAGACCCGCCTGCAGGGCGGCGACGCCTCCTCTGACTCCTACTGCTACCCGTGAACGACGGCTCGCTCGCCGCTCTGGTGGCGCTCGGGGCCTTCCACGGCCTCAACCCCGCGATGGGGTGGCTGTTCGCGGTGGCCCGCGGCCTCCAGGAGCGCAGCAGGAAACTCGTCCTGCAGTCGCTCCCGGCGATCGCCGCGGGCCATGCGGCGTCGGTCGGCGCCGTCGCGGTCCTCATCGCGCTCACCCGCTCGGTGGTCGCGACGCAGGCGGTCGCGATCGGCGGCGGCGCCGTGCTCGTCGGGTTCGGCTTCTGGCACCTGCTGGCGCAGCGGCACTTCCGCTGGGTCGGCATGCGGATCTCGCTGTGGCAGCTCGCCGGCTGGTCGTTCCTGATGTCGTCGATGCACGGCGCCGGGCTGATGCTGCTGCCCGTGCTCACGGCCTCGGGGACGGCCCCGGCGCACCACGACCACGGGCTGACGTCGTCGTCCGGCAGCGCCCTGTCGACCGGCATCTTCGTCACCGCGGTGCACACCCTCGCGATGTTCGTCGTCGCGGGCGTCATCGCGGTGCTCGTCTACGAGATCGTCGGCCTGGCGATCCTGCGCCGCGCCTGGTTCAACCTCGACCGCGTCTGGGCCGTCGCCCTCATCGGCGCCGGCACCTTCACCCTCTTCACCGCCCTGTGAGATCCGGGGGTCAGACGGGGTCGGGGGCTTCGCCTCGGGTGCGCAGGAGGGCTTGGAGCTCGGACAGCTGGCGGGCGGCGAGGGCCTTCTCGGCGCCGTTGATGCCCATGGCGCCGATGGACGTGCCGTCCGACAGGTCGAGGGTGGGCCAGGGGTCGCCGACCGTCATGCTGACGTCCAGGATCTCCGGCCATTCGAGGCGGCGGGTCTTGAAGGCGTTCACGACGGTGACGCCGGACTCGTCGGCGGTGACGCGGCAGCGGGCGAGCATGTGCAGGATCCACGCCACGGCCGCGCCGAAGCCGACCATCAGCACCCGGTCGAACGTCTTGTACTGCTCCGGCACCACCACGGCGAGCGCGATCAGGCCGAGGACGACCACGCCCGCCGTGGTGTAGGCCACGATCCGGGTGGTGCGGGGACGCCACACGGTCGGCAGGGCCGGTGTCTCAGCCAACGATCTTCGTGATGGGGATCTCGAGGATGTCGTGGGCGCCGGCCGCCTTCAGGGCCGGGATCAGCGTGTTGACGCCGCGCTTGGCGACGACGGACTCGACGGCGTTCGACTCGCCGCCGGCGAGCGAGGTGACCGTCGGGGACGCCATCGCGGGCATGATGTCGAGGACCTTCCGCAGGTCGGCCTGCGCGACGTTCAGCTTCAGCAGCACCTTGCCGCGCGCGCGGATCACGCCCTGCAGCAGGAGGGAGATGTCCTCCATGGCGGCGCGCTTCTCGGCGTTCTCGTAGGCGTCCCGGTTCGCGACCAGCTCGGTGTAGCTGGTCAGGAGCGTGTCGAGGATGCGCAGGCCGTTCTTGCGCAGCGACGAGCCGGTCTCGGTGAGGTCGACGATCGCGTCCACGATGTCGGGCACCTTCGCCTCGGTCGCGCCGTAGGACGGGACGACCGTGGCCTTCACGCCGTGCTGGTCGAGGAACCGCTTGGTCAGCGCCGGGAACTCGGTGGAGATCCGGACGCCCTCCGGCAGGTCGGCCACCGACTGCCACGGCGCGCCGTCCGGCACCGCCATGATCACGCGGACCGGGTTGGCGGTCGCCTTGGAGTACTTCAGCTCGCCGAGGCTGACGACGTCGGCGTCGGTCTCGGTGATCCAGTCGCGGCCGGTGATGCCGAGGTCGAACAGCCCCTGCTCCAGGTAGGTCGGGATCTCCTGCGGGCGCAGGACCCGGACCCGGTCGATGCGCGGGTCGTCGATGGAGGCGCGGTAGTCGCGGTCCGACGAGCGCTGGACGGTGAGGTCGGCGGCGTCGAACAGCTGCATGGTCGCCTTCTCCAGCGACCCCTTGGGCAGGACGAGTGACAGCACGGAATTGCCTTTCGGTGAGGATGCGTACGGGATACCGGGTGCTCAGGAGCCCTGATGCGCGAGTCCTTCAGGGGCGGAACCCCTGTACTCGCTACAGATGCTCAGGGCCGTGCCCGGCGTGACCGTGATGCCGCAGACCTCGCAGGGTCAGTGCCGTGTCGAGTGCGGCCACAGTCGCCTCCCATCCCTTGTCCTCGGAGCTGCCCGGCAGCCCGCTGCGTTCCAGTGCCTGCTCAATGGTGTCACATGTGAGGACCCCGTTGCCCACCGGAGTCGACTCGTCGAGCGCGACACGGGTCACACCCGTGGTCACGGAGTCGCAGACATAGTCGAAATGGGCGGTGGCGCCCCGGATGACCGCGCCGAGGCAGACGACGGCGTCGAGGTCGCGGGCCATCTGCTGGGCGACCACGGACAGTTCGAGCGCGCCGGCGACGCGGGCCACGACGGGCTCGTCCACGCCGCACGCCTTCGCCGCGGCGAGCGCGCGGTCGAGCAGCTGGTCGGTGATGTGGCCGTGCCAGCGGGTGCAGACGATGCCGAGCGTCAGCCCGGCCGCGTCGACGGTGATGTCCTCGGGGCGTCCCGCGCCGCTCATCAGAGTCCCTCGATCCGGTGTCCGAGACGGTCGCGCTTGACCGTCAGGTAGCGCCGGTTGTGCTCGGTGACGACGACGGGCATGGACTCGCGTCCGCGCACGTCCACGCCGAAGCCGTCCAGGCCCTTGAGCTTGTCCGGGTTGTTGGTGAGCACCCGCACCGACCGTACGCCCAGGTCACGCAGCATATGCGCCGCGTTGGAGTACTCGCGCGCGTCGGCGGGGAGCCCGAGCTCCAGGTTCGCGTCGACGGTGTCGGAGCCGTTGTCCTGGAGCGCGTACGCCTTCAGCTTGGCCAGCAGGCCGATGCCGCGCCCCTCGTGCCCGCGCAGGTAGAGGACGATGCCGCGGCCCTCCTGCGCGATGCGCTCCATGGCGGCGTCGAGCTGGGTGCCGCAGTCGCAGCGCTCGGAGTGCAGGACGTCGCCGGTGAGGCACTCCGAGTGCGCCCGGACCAGGACGTCGTCGCCGTCGCCGAGGTCGCCGAGCACGAGCGCGATGTGCTCGCCGCCGTCGATGGCGCTGGAGAACCCGACGGCGCGCCACATGCCGAACCGGTTGGGCAGCCGGGTCTCGACGACGCGGGCGACCATGTTCTCGGTGCGGCGGCGGTGTTCGGCGAGTTGTTCGATGGAGATCAGCTTGAGCCCGTGCTCCTTGGCGAAGACCTGGAGTTCGGGCAGGCGCGCCATGGTGCCGTCCTCGTTCACCACCTCGGCGAGGACGCCGGCGGGCGCGAGCCCGGCGAGGCGGGCGAGGTCGACGGCGGCCTCGGTGTGGCCGCGGCGGCGCAGGACGCCGCCCTCCCGGTAGCGGAGCGGGAAGATGTGGCCGGGCCGGACGAGGTCGCGGGGCTCGGACGCCGAGTCGCACAGCGTCCGGATCGTCCGCGCGCGGTCGGCGGCGGAGATGCCGGTGGTGACGCCGAGGCGGGCGTCCACGCTGACGGTGTAGGCGGTGCGCATCCGCTCGGTGTTCTGCGCGGTCATCAGCGGGATCTGCAGCCGGTCGAGGTCCTCGCCCTCCATCGGGACGCAGATCACGCCGCTGGTGTAGCGGATCGTGAACGTCAGCAGTTCGGGCGTCGCCTTGGACGCCGCGAAGATGATGTCGCCCTCGTTCTCGCGGTCCTCGTCGTCGACGACCACGACGGGACGTCCCGCCGCGATGTCCTCGATCGCCGCCTCGATGGGGTCGAAGATGCCGTCGCCGTTGATGTCGTTGCCGCTCATGCGGTCACCGCCTTACCTGCCGTGGGGGTTTGCACGCCCCGGGACTCCCGGAGCCAGTTCCTGAACCCGGCCATCACCATCACGAAGAAGATCCCGTAGACCGCGCCGGAGACGTACAGCCCGGACTTGAGCGCCAGCGGCACCCCGACCAGGTCGACGAGCACCCACACGATCCAGAAGTCGACCAGCGCGCGGCTCTGCGCGAAGGTCGCGACGGCGCTGCCGACGAAGATGTAGGCGTTCGCCCACGGCGACCAGGCGATCTGCAGCCAGTCGAGGTGGGTGAACAGCTGGGCGACCACGGCCGTGCCGGCGAGCAGCGCGCCGATCAGGACGGCGCGTTCCCGGAGGGTCGCCTGCCGGACGACGAGGCCGCCGGTGTTCCGGCGTCCGCGCGTCCACATGACCCAGCCGTAGGCGGCGAGGCCGCAGAAGAGCACTTGCTTGAGGGCGTTGCCCGGGACGTTCGCGTGCAGCGAGGCGGCGAGCAGCAGCAGTGCGCCGACGAGCTGCACGGGCCACGTCCAGAGGGTCTTGCGCATGGCGAGCCAGACGACGGCGAGCGAGAGCACGTTGCCGACCAGGTCGGTCCAGAGGATGTGCTCGCCGAAGACCTCGAAACCCGCGCCGAGCCAGCTCACGACCGGTCGCCCATCATGCGTTCGACGTACTTGGCGACGACGTCCACTTCGAGGTTCACGGGGTCGCCGGGCTTCTTGTGGCCGAGCGTGGTGAGGGCGAGCGTCGTCGGGATGAGCGCGACGCTGAACCGGTCAGCGCCGGCCTCCACCACCGTGAGGCTGATGCCGTCGACGGTGATCGAGCCCTTGTTCACCAGGTAGCGGCTCAGGTCGGGGGGCAGGGACACCGTGACGACGTCCCACCGCTCCCCCGGCTCGCGGGAGATGATCGCGCCGACGCCGTCGACGTGGCCCTGCACGAGGTGCCCGCCGAGCCGGTCGGACAGCCGGACGGGACGTTCCAGGTTGACCTTGGAGCCGGGTTCCAGCGCGCCGAGGCTGGATTTGTCGAGGGTCTCCTTGATGGCGTCGGCGGTGAAGACACCGTCCTTGACGTCCACCACGGTGAGACAGACGCCGTTGACCGCGATCGACGCGCCGTGGACGGCGTCCTCGGTGACGAGCGGGCCGCGGATCGCGAGGGCGACCGAGTCCCCCCGAGGGTCGATAGCGACGATCTCGCCGAGCTCCTCGACGATGCCGGTGAACATCTCCCGGGCCTCCTAGTTCAGGGCTCCGGGGGACGTTCATACATCGTCGTACGCCCCTGGCCAGGGGCGTACCGCGCGCTGCCTCCCATCCGGACTTTAACCGTCGGTCCCGGAATTCCACCGGGTCAACCGGCCGATGGCTTCGGCCGGGTCGCGGACTATCACCGCCGGTTCGGAATTTCACCGACCCCGGAGCACGCGTTCATGCTTTGCCAACCAGTGTGCCACGCATTCCATTCCGAGCCCCATGTGACCATCGCCACTGCCGTCCACGGGTTGAACGTTCAACGATCTTGGAACGCGGGTAGACCCTGGGACACATGTGACGCATGACGACTTTTCCCCCTGGAGGCAGTCATGGACGTCGTCGCCCTCATCGCCCGCATCGCCTTCACCGCGATCTTCGTCGGCGCCGGCATCGGCCATCTCACCGCCACCGACGCCATGGCCGGGTACGCGGCCGCGAAGAAGCTCCCCATGGCCAAGCTCGCCGTACAGGTCTCGGGCGCCTACATCCTGCTCGCGTCGGCCCTGCTCGTCCTCGGCATCTGGCCCGACCTCGCCGCCATCGCCCTCGTCCCGTTCCTGCTCATCACCGCCGTCGTCTTCCACGACTTCTGGACGCAGGAGTCCCCGGAGGCCCGCCAGATGGAGCAGCAGCAGTTCCTCAAGGACATCGCCTTGGCGGGTGGTGCGCTCGCCCTGTTCGCCCTGTACGCCTCGGACAACCACCCCGGCCTGAACCTGGTGGGCCCCCTCTTCACCTGACCCCGTCGTTGATGGCCGCGCCGCCGAGCGGCCCCGGTGGCGCAGCCGTCGACGGCGGCACCCCCGTGAACGCGGCACGGCGCGCTTCACGGGACCGGGAAACTGCGGATCGTCCAAGCGCCCCTCTTGAAGAGCCGGGGGCGATGAGGCCGCTCCACGGTCGTCCGCTCGCCGAGGATCATCGGTTCACCGCGCAGGTAGCGCCGGTACAGGACGATCAGGTCGGCGTCCGGGAGCAGGGGCCATCGGCTCGTCCGGCCGCTCGCCTTGTCGATGAGCAGCACCGTCTCCGCGTCGGGCCCCGGACCCCGCGCCGGCTCTGGTGCGCCCGCCCGCACCTCCCTGGCGACGTAGAAGGCACCGAGGTCGGTGAGCGAGACGAGCCGACGCGCACGACCCGTGGACGCGCCGTTGAAGTGCGCGTCCGCGCGCGCCCACGCGGCACCACGGTCAAACGGGAGACCCAGGCGGGTCCCGTGCGGCAGAGGCGCGGCAGCGACACGATGCCTGGTCGGAGAGGGGGTCTCCGTCTGGCAAGCCGGGCACGCCGCCGCCCTCGCGGGACGATGCGCGTCCAGAAGATCGGCGAGCGCGACCACCGCACCGGCCAGGATCCGGCTCGGTTCGGCGGCCGGGTCGTCCCCCGCGAGGACGGCGAGGGCGGCGTCCCGCGCTTCACGGACGAGAGCCTCCGCCCGCTCTCGCAGATCACCATGGGAGCGAGCCGTCATCGGGCGTCACCTCCGGGGACGAGGCTGTGCTCGTGGTGGCTGACGACTTCGTCGGCGACATCGTGCAGATCCGCGAACGGCCGGCACGCGTAGGCGTCCCGGGTACCCGGCCGGACGCGCCACCTGAACACACCGGGCGGTTCTGACCACACGGTCAGGCCCCGCATCGTGACCACGGAGCGGTCGGACCCGTGATGGCAGCGCGTGCCGTCCAGTCCCCTGGCGAGCAGCAGCCGACGCAGCACCACGGCCGCCTCCCACGGAAGCGGACGAGGGTGGTGAGGCTGCGCGCACATCCGGGCGGACGGGACGCAGAACCAGGTCGCCTTGCCCGGCACCGGCAGCGGCCCCAGCCGGGACCGCGTCCGCTGCCAGCCCCACCCGGCCGAGAGGGCGTCGACGACCGCGATCCCCCGGCCGTTCTCCGCCCAGGCACCGTCCGTCCTCACGGGACGCGTCCACCGGGGCTTCGGGTCGAACACCTTGAACACGAACTGGCTCTCCGGCGTGACGCGGTGATAAGCCCAGAGCTCAAGGACGCGCCCGCCGGGCGCCGCCGCGCAGGCCGACGTGCCGCCGATGCCGTGCCGGAGACCATTCGTCACCAGTTCCGAGGCCGCCAGCGTGACGTCCTCGACGAGTTCATCCGACGCCTTGGCCGCCGTCAGCGCGGCGCGCAGATGCGCGCGGGCGACACCCGCACACGTCTCGTCGGCGGGCAACGGCCAGGCCGAACACCCGCCGAGCACCAGATCAGGGAGATGGCCGTGAGCCATGGGGGTCTCCTCACCGAGCGATCTATGTCGAAGCAGCAAGATCGTTTCCGTAATCGGCTGCGAACGCTGCGTTACGGGCTAGATAATGAACTCACTCGGCCATAGATCGCAAGGCTAAGTGAGATAGATAATCCAGATTCTTGAGATCATGATTTTCAAAACCCACAGACTGGAAGGGAATGGACATGGCGGACATTCGCGCCAGCGGCTACAGCCCGACGATCAAGAAGCGCGCCCTCAGCCGCAAGCTGGTCGACCTGCGAAAACAGTGCGGCTTGACGACAGCTCAGGTATGCAGGCAACTCAACTGGAGTCACACGAAGCTCAACTACATCGAGAAGGGCAAATGGGTCGAACCGAACAGCGACGCCGTCGCCGACCTCTGTGAGCTGTACGGCGTTGAGGGCAGCGACCGTGAGGCCCTGATCAAGCTCACCCGCGAGGCCCGCCAACGCGGCTGGTGGCGCAAGTACAACGACGTGTTCGTCAGCGAACTGCCCGGCTTCGAGGCCGGCGCATGCCATATCCGCACGTTCGAGAACACCGTCATCCCAGGACTGCTCCAGGTTCCCAGCTATGTCGAGCTCATCACCAGAGCGAATGGATACCAGGACGAGGCAGAGATCACCCGGCGAGTCGACGCTCGGCTGGAGCGGCAGAAGATCCTTACACACGAGAGGAGGCCCTGCCGCCTCCACGCGGTCATCGATGAGAACGCCATCTTGCGCATCAACAACGTGCAGGTACGAAGTGAACAACTACAGCACCTCATCCAGACGTCAGAACGCCGCAACATCGAACTGCAAGTCCTTCGTATGGCAGATGGCGTGTATCCAGAAGCAGGGGAGGTGTTCACTTACCTCACCTTCCCTGATGCGGCGGAGCGCGACATCGTCTACCTGGAGACCAGCGTCGACAACCGGCTCCTTGAGGAGAACGACGAACTCGCACGCTATATGGTCAGGTTTGACCGGTTGTGCGCTGCGGCACTCGACGCGGCGACGACGCACGCTTACCTGACCGAACAGCTTGAGTGAGGCGAGATGGACGAATCGCGGGTGACCTGGCGCAAGAGCAGCCGCTCGCTCGGCAACAACGAGCAATGCGTCGAAGTGGCGAGCGTCTCTGAGACCGTGCTCATCCGGGACAGCAAGGACGGTGATGGCCCGAGGCACATCATGACGCCAGCGGCGTTCCGGGAGCTGATCGGCCGGATCAAGAGCGGTGGGCTCAACCTGTAGGACGCGGCACGCCGACTTGCGGCGAACGCGTGGTCTCGCTTCTTTAGCCTTTGACCTGGGAAAACGAGACTACGCACCCGCCGGGACGAGTAGTTGGGCCGCGGGTGGCCCATCAATCGGGTTCGGCATCGCACGCGAGGACGGCCGCCGACTGCTCACGCCTCCCGCAGCCGTTTGGCGAAGACGATGGCGTGCCGTTCGTAGCCCATCCGGTCCTCATAGAACGGCACGGACACGGGGCTCGCCGCGAAGGTCTCCAGCGTGAGCAACTCGGCCCCGCGCTCGCGCCCCCAACGCTCCACAGCCTCCATCAGAGCCGTTCCCACCCCACTGCGCCAATGGCTGCGCTGCACCGCCAGCGCGTTCACGAACACACGGCGCATCCCGACATCCCGAGTCACCTGGCGATCGGCGTCCTCGTTCGGCGGCGACAGAGCCGCATGGACGAACCCGACAGCCTCACCGTCCTGGTCTGCGACGAGGGACAGCCTGTCCGCGCCGCCGCCCACCAGCTTGCCCTCCAGCCAGCGAGCAAGACCGTCACTACGCGGCGACCGAAACCAGTCCGGCGCGATCTGCCGGTAGAACTCCGCCGAGTCCTGCCAAGCCTCCGCCACACCGCTGCCGTCTCCCGAACGCGCCGGACGAATCTCAAAGGCGATCACCCCCGCAGTCTCTCCGGCCCCCGCCGCCAAAGGGAACCCCGCCCCGCGTCCTGCGCGGCTCAGAGCCGCCCGGATACCACCCCGGCGCACAGTAACTCCAGTCAAATCCCGCAACCCGGTCACTCCAACCAACGCCAGCAGGCCCTCCCAGCGCGACACGAAACGTTGATCTGCGGCGTGTTGTTGTTATGAGGCGCCTCATAACAACAACACGCCGCAGATCAACGAAGCGGACGGGCGGCTGGGACGGGCGTACGGGGCCTACCCGTGGGCGGAGGCCGAACGACGAAGGCGGCGGCGCGGTGCTGCTGCGCGGCTGGTGGTATACGGGGACCGGCTGGGGGATGCCGACCTGGCCGCCTCTCGACTGCCTGTCCCGCTCCAGCCGCGCATGCCCCGCGATCGGACTGGTGCAGTGCCCTTGAAGCCCGTGCAGCATCACCGCGCTCCGCTCTCACGCACCGCCGCGTGTCCCGGAGGTCCAGCAGCCGCACCAGATCCAATGTCGGGATCGGCACGCCGACAGTCCACCGCCGACACCCCCGCACCCACCGCCGGGATGATGTCCAGTGCCTCACCCGCCCGCTCGATGCCCAGCCGCGCCAGACTCGCCCGCGCCAACACGATGGCGTCGAACTCCTCACCCGCGTCCAGCCGCCCGAGCCGCGAATTGACGTTGCCGCGCCGGTACTCCACCCGAAGATCAGGCCGGACCTGCCCGAGCTGCGCACGCCGCCGCACCGCCGAGGTGCCCACCAGCGCCCCCGGCGCCAGATCGGCCAGACACTGCACCTTGCTCGCCATCGGGAACAGCACCACATCGGCGGTGTCGTCGCGTTCGACGTAGGCGGCGAACACCAGCCCCTCCGGACGCGGCACATCACCCGGCACGTCCTTGAGGCAGTGCACCGCGACATCCACCCGGCCCGTCAACAGCGCGCGCGGTCGATCTCCCGCATGAACGCGCCCTTACCGCCCAGCTCACCCATGTGGCCCCGATGCCGATCCCCGGCCGTCTGAATCCCCTCCACCTGGACATTCGCCAGCTCCTCCAGCCGCGCGGCCACCCCGCGCGCCTGCACCATCGCCAGGCGCCTGTCCTTTATCCAGATCCACGACGGCGTCTCGCCTTCGTGCCAGCACGCCAGAAACCGTTCCCGCGCCTCTCGCAGCAGCCGCCGGAACTGGCACGCCTGAATCTCCAACCGGGCGGCCGCCGGCTTGACGTCGCAATCGGACTCCATGAACACCGCCACCACTTCCCGATCACGCGACGTCAGCGCCTCGTCCACGATCTGCCGCGCCGCCAAATGATCGATTAGCAGTTCGGCGAAAGCCCCTTCCTCCCCCCGCCACCAGTAGCGCGCGAAGTTCAACCCCGGAACGGCGACCAGGGGCTTCATGGTGTTCCCCGTGCCGGCGCCACATCATCGGCCTGCACCCGGCGCTGGATCGCCGCCGCAGCCACCGCCCGCAGCTACCGCACCGAAGGCCGGTCATCCGACAGGCACACCCGCTCCATCATCGCCGACCAGGCGATCTCCAACCGGTCATCGAAACTCAGCTCGGTGCACCCACCACACATCCCGCGTGATGACCTGCACTGCGAGACCGTTGACCTCGCACAGCCGCCACCCGTGCCGTAACTCCGCGTCCGCGCCCAGCGTGCCGGCCGAAGGCGGCGCCCACGACGACGGGTCAGCGCCCGCCACCTTCTTCGCCTCACGTCCCGTCGTCCCCATGCTCAGGCCCACTCCCGAACCGGGAACGTGCGGTGCTTCAACAGCACGTCCAGAGCTTCCGCCGCCGCCTTGATGTCCCCGCACGGGGAGATGAACCCCGCCCGATTTGCTTCAACAAATCGCGGCTACGGGTTCACGGTGCCGGTAGACTGCGCGCCCGTCAATAAGATTCAACAAATCCGCCCTACATGAGGAGCTGAACACGTGGGGTCAGCGCGGTACAACGGGATCGCTGATGACTTGCTCCGACGTATCGATGCAGGTGAGTGGCAGTCCGGCGAGACTCTGCCGCAGATGGAGAAGCTCGCGAAGCACTACGGCGCCAGCCGGAACGCAGTGGCGCGCGCAGTCGGAAAGCTGGCGAAGGAAGGCCGTCTGGTCTCAGTACCCCGCCGTGGGACTGTTGTGCGGCCCAAGCACCGCAAGACCGTCATGCGGACCGATCTGGTCAAGCGCAACAGCCGGCACGTCAAGGACGGCGAGGAGTTCACGGGCGGCTACAGCTTCCCCGCCGCTGTGGGCAATGAGCTGTGGATACACCACGTTAAGCCGGATGTCCGCAAGGCCCCCATCGACGACCCCCGCCTTGCGCACATGCTGAACGTGCCAGTTGGTGAGCTGGTGATGAGACGCCTGCGGGTTACTGGGCCCGAGGGGGAACCAGCGTTCCAGATCTCCACGACGTGGATTCATCCCCGCATCACCGCCGAAGTGCCCGAGGTTGACGAGTCGTACGGCACAGGGCCGGGAGCTTGGATCAACGCCATCGAGGCCAAGGGACACGGCCCTCTGGAGTGGCTTGAGCGCCGACGAGTGCGTATGCCGACCACCGATGAGGCCAAGTTGCTCCTCATCCCCACCGAGCTGCCCGTTTGGGAGATCGTGCGGACCAGCTACAGCGCGAGGGACGAGAACGCGGTCGATGTCACACAGGTCATCATCGCGGGCGACCGTATGGAGGAGGTCTCCCGGTTGCGACGCGACGAGTCCGCCCAATGGCCCCACCGTCTCAACGGCCCGGATGGTCCTCCTGTGGCACCGGCCGAGGAGCGACGGGGGTAGCATCACGCTCCCCGTGTGGGGATTCTCCCTACGTAGGCCAAGGCGCGCGGCGCACCGCCGCGCGCCTTCGCTCATGATGAACCGATGCATGCCGGGCTGCGGCCACTTCGGATCGCGCTGACCGGACGGAGTTGCGGAGGCTCGGGACCGTTACCGGACGGCCCTCCCACCGTTCCCCACCGTGACGCGCTCCCAGTCCACTCCGGCCCCTGCCATCCGCGAACCGTGCGGTGTTCCGCGACCCGCGGCCGCAGGCTGCGGACCATTGTGCACGGCTCGCGGAGATCAGCACGCATCTGACTCCAGTCAGGGCTACATCCGTCCTCACGTGGCCGCCCCGTGTCGCTGTAACAGCGGGTCACCAGGAACCTCCGCCCCACTGCGGACGTCTCATCCACCGCCAGAAGTCGAAACTGTCATTTCGCGAGAGGACCCCGCAGTGGCCGACCCGGAGAAGCTGCACATTGACGTTGACGCCGATGAGATCCTCCTCCGCGTCATCTCTTGGGGACTGATGCTCTCTATTCCGTGGGTCTTCTATGTGACAACTCGCGTCGTATGGGCACTGGTGCCACCGGAACTCCTATCCGCGTTCAGCCACGTGTTGGGTCAAATCACCACTGAGCGGGTGACGGCCGCAAGCCTGGCCATGGGCGGGCTCGGCGGCCTTATAACCGGCATAACCGCTTGGCAGAGGCGACGTGAGGAGTTGCGCACGCGGCAGGATGAAGCGAGAGCTTAGCCGGACTAACCATGGGCTAGACCCCCACGGCCTTCAGTCACATCCATCGGAACCGGTCAGCGACCTGTAGGCAGCTCCCGATGCCCGCTCAACACACCCGGTAGGCGCGCAAGATTCGGCTACTTCGGTTCCCAACCAACCCCGGCCCCCACCCCTTGCAACGACCCAGCCCCAGCGTAGGGCTCTGCCCGTAAGTGCGTGTGCGGCTCGGTCACCGCGCTAAGCCGCCGTCGCGCAGACTAGAGGCAGGGGTGCGCACCTACGTAGGTCCCCACGAGGGTGAGGCAGGCGCAGGGTCGCCGGGCGCGGGCTTGGACGGGGACCCCTCCGGCGGGCCACCCCGGGCTGATGTGGGCAGCCGGTTAACAGCCCAGAGCCGTGCGAGGCTAGCAGCCCGCCGCCCCGCCCAAGCCCGCGCCCGACTCCCCACAACAGCCCACGCCAGCACACCCGAAGACGCGCACCGCGACCCCGCCCGTGCCCGTGCCGCTGGACCGGCAGCCGCCGCCACCCCACGCACCCACGGCACCGCGCGCGAGGCGGCCGCCGGCACGCTCCCCACCGCGATCACTTGGCACCCGCACCCGCACCGCGCCATCCTGGAGACGAACGCCAGGAGGGACCAGACCCGATGAGCGAAGACTTGGCCGCCGTCATCGCCGAGCAGCTAAGGCGATCCGGGCAGACCAGCACCGTCTACCACTCACCCGACGAGCGCGACCGCCTACGCGCCGCCGGACGCCAAGCCGGACGCCAGCTGAACCGCCCCGTCCGCACGTTCGACACCGCCGCCCGGCATCCACGCTGCGACGCCGACCAATGCGGCACAGTCCTCATCGCCGTCACCGATTGGGGCACCAACCCCCTAGAGCGCCAGCTCAGCGAGACCCGCGCCAACAAGGCCATAGACCGCGCCCTAGACGGCCCGTAACCAGCGACGACCGTTCCGGGCCGTGGCCCGCAGGTGGCCCGCGAACAGCGAGCACCAGCGGCAACCAGCGCGCCCCAGCGAGACAAGGTCAACGCCAGCGCCGGACGCCGAGGCAGTCAAACCCGCGGGTCAGCCCACATACCTGCATGTCACCGGGGCCCGATCTCTCGGATACCGCCCCGCCAGAGCACCGATTGATCTGCGGCGTGTTGTTGTTATGAGGCGCTCCATAACAACAACACGCCGCAGATCAACGAAGCGGACGGGTGGTCAGCGTGGGGCGGGGGCTTCGCGGGAGTCGTCGGCGTGGTCGAAGTACCTGGCGAGGTAGTGGCGGTACATCGCGCCGGTGGCGGGTGGCACCTCGCCCCCCGTGGAGAGGTCTTGCCGCTCGTGCTCCGTATTGAAGCGCCCGGTGTGCTGGTCGAAGGACCGCTTGCGTCCACATCGACGTCCAGGCCGAGTTCGTCCTCGGCGATGCGGGCGAGGGCGGCATCGATGCCCTCCGGCTTGAACATGCGTAGGCCGGGGAGCTCCCACTTGTTCTGGTACGGCGGGATGGTGCGCCGGACGAGCACGACGCCGCCGTCCTCAGGCTGTTCCACCACGAGGTCGAACGTGGGGATCACCGGTCGCCGTCGGGCATGGCGATGCCGATCAGTACCGGGTCGTGCGTGACGTGGGCGCGTATCTCGTCCTCGATCCGCAGACGCCCCGCTTGTTGGCCTCGTACTCCTCTTCATCTGATTGGACGCACGGACGACCCGGTCGCCAGGCCGGTGCTTCGGTCGCCTCGGATGTGTCTGGACGTTCAGACTTCCGTTACTCCGGCGTGGGTGTCCAGTGTGGTACCCGGTCGAGCCGAAGGCCGGGGCGGCGGGTCTTGCCGGGGGGTGGGGGGCGGGTGAACTCGTTTACGGAACGTACCGCCGCGGACTCGGGAAGGCCCATGGCCAAGTTGTCCTTGTCGCCCAAGATCCTCGACGTCCTCGACTTCGGGACTCCCTCGGCGGAACGCGACATCTCGCGCGGGCTGGAGAAGTACTTCGTGGAGTCGCCGGCGTACCAGCGCGTCCGGTCCGGGGCGAAGACGATCCTGATGGGCAACCGGGGGTCAGGGAAGAGCGCGATCTTCAAGGTGCTGGCCAGGCGGGAGCGCGCCGCCGGGAGCCATGTCATCGAGCTCTCCCCCGAGGACTACTCCTACGAGCTGCTCGGCTCGACGATGGAGGCCGAGCACGCCGGCTCGTGGGCGAAGACGGGCGCGTACGCCGCCGCCTGGAAGTACCTGATCTACGTCCTGGTCATGAAGGCCCTCGCCCGGAAGGGGATGCGGCTGACGAAGGGCGGCGGCCGGGAGATTCACCGGTACATCAGGGACAGCCACGGCGCGCAGCAGCTCGGCACGCTGTCCCTGCTGGTCTCCTACCTGAAGCGGCTGGAGGCCATCAAGATCGGCCCGATCGAGGCCGGGCTGCGGACGCGGGAGCTGGACCGGCTGTACAAGCTGGAGGAGATCCACAACCTGCTGCCGGCGCTGCAGCGGGTGCTGGACGGCCAGCGGGTGGCGGTGTTCGTCGACGAGCTGGACCGCGGCTGGGACTCCTCCGAGGACGCGAAGGCGTTCGTGTCCGGGCTGTTCCAGGCGTGCGTGTCGATCAACGGGCTGCACCGGAACCTGCGCGTGTACGTGTCGCTGCGGCAGGAGCTGTACGACGACATCCCGGCCCTGTACGAGGACGCGCAGAAGCACCGCGACCTGCTGGAGAAGATCCACTGGTCGGAGGAGTCGCTGCTCGAACTGATCGCCAGGCGGATCCGGTACTCCGCCCGCGAGAAGGGCTTCGACGTCGAGGCGCTCGAACGGGCCGGCGACCGTGCCTGCTGGTCGGCGGTCTTCTCCGGACCGCCGGGCCGCGAACCCGGCGCCTCGTTCGGCTACATGGTCGACCGGACCCTGTACCGGCCGAGGGAGCTCATCCAGTTCTGCTCGGAGGCCCTCGAACAGGCCAGGGGGCGCGTCTCGGCGCTGCCCGTCCCGTACTCGGCGATCGAGCGGTCCGAGTACGGCTACTCGGCGGAGCGGACCAAGGACATCGCCGCCGAGTACCGCTCCCAGTACCCGGGGCTGCTGAGCATCTTCGAGGTGTTCCGCAGCCGCCCCCACACGATGGGCCGGGAGGAACTCGAACTGCTGTGCTTGGAACTGGCCTTCGGCGACCTGCCCACGCACGGCACGGAGTCGTGGCTGCCGCTGCGCGATCCCAACGACCTCATCGAGATCCTGTGGCGGTCCGGCCTGCTCACCGCCCAGCCCACCGGCGGCGGGCCGTACCTGGGCAGCCACCAGGCGCAGCATCTCAACCTGGCGGCCGTCCAGCGCTTCCGCGTCCACGACATGTTCCGCGCCTCGCTCGGTCTCACGGCCGGGGACGCTTGAGCCCGCGCGGGCGCGTCACAGGCTGATGTGGACGCCCTCCGGGGTCGTGGTCACGGAGGCCAGGTCCGTGATGATGTGGTGGGCGGCCGTGAGGACGGAGCGGTCGTGGCTGGTGGTCACCGCCAGGACGGTGGCCCCTGCGGCGCGGCCGGCGGCTATGCCGGCGGGGGCGTCTTCGATGACCACGCAGGTGGCGGGGTCCACGCCCAGGTGCGCGGCGGCTTGGAGGTAGCCGGACGGGTCGGGTTTGCCGTCCTGGACGTCCTCGGCAGTGACGACCACCGGTGGCAGGGGCACGCCGGCCGCGGTGGTGCGGAGTTTCAGTTGGGGCCTGTCCATCGAGGTGACGAAGGCGTGGGGCAGGCCGTTCATCGCGGACAGGAGGGCCACCGCGCCCGGGAGCGCCGTTATGCCGTCGGTGCCCGTTGATTCGAGGGCGTCCAGGCGGGCGGTGGCGTCACCGACCCGGTCGGGTGGGAGGAAGTCGGCGACGCGGTCGCTCGTGCGGCGGCCGTGGGCATCGGACAGGAACGCGTCCGGGTCGATGCCGTACTCGGCGGCCCATTCGCGGGCCGCGCGCTCGACGAGGGGGGTGGAGTCGACCAGGGTGCCGTCCACGTCGAACAGGACGGCGGCGCAGCGCAGGATCACCAGTTCGCCTTGGCCGTGGCGTCCTCGGCCTGGGCGCGGAGGTTGCGGATCGCCTCGACCGGGTCGTCGGCGCCGTAGACGGCGTTGCCGGCGACGAAGACGTCCGCGCCGGCCTCGGCGCAGCGCTCGATCGTCTCGGCGCTGACGCCGCCGTCCACCTGGAGCCAGACGGGCAGGTCGCGGCCCTTGATGAGCTCGCGGGCGCGGCGGACCTTCGGCAGGACGACGTCCAGGAACTTCTGGCCGCCGAAGCCGGGCTCGACCGTCATCAGCAGGAGCATGTCGACCTCGCCGAGGAGGTCTTCGAAGCCGTCCACGGGGGTGGCCGGGTTGATGCCGAGTCCCGCGCGCGCGCCGGCGGCGCGGATGGCGCGCAGGGTGCGGATGGGGGCCTTCGCCGCCTCGGCGTGGATGGTGACGCTCTTCGCGCCCGCCTCCGCGTACTCGGGTGCCCAGCGGTCGGGGTCCTCGATCATCAGGTGGCAGTCGAGCGGCAGCCTGCTGTGCTTCAGCAGCGCCCGGACGACCGGCAGTCCGAGGGTCAGGTTGGGCACGAAGTGGTTGTCCATGACGTCGACGTGGACCCAGTCGGCGGAGTCGGCGATGCGCTCGACGTCCTCGGCCAGACGGGCGAAGTCGGCGGACAGGATGCTGGGTGAGATCTGCGGAGCCATGATGCCCAGAGTCTATTGGTGCAGTTCGGCCCGATCGTCACCCGGCCGGGTGAGACCGGGGGTGGGGCGGGCGGCCAGGCGGAGCCGGACGAACGTCTCGGGCGCGCCTGCGGTGACCCACAGCGCGAGGAGCGTCTGGACGGCGAACGCCTGGGCGAGGTCCGCCCCGTCCGGGAGCAGGTCGAGCGCGGCTATGGCGGCGGCGCCGGCGAGCCCGACGGGGAGGCGGGCGAGGCGCTGCCAGGCATGCCCGCCGGGGTCGAACCAGCCGCGTGCCGCGAGGAGCGACAGGCCCGCGAGGGCGCCGCAAAGTGCACCGGAGGCCCGGGCCGAGTCCGTCAGCGTGACGGGGGCGGTCTGGCCTCCGGCCGCTCTGATCGCATCCGCCCAGGCTTGGGGCCACTGCCAGTTCTCCAGCGGCTGCCACGCGCCCCAGGCCGCCGCCAGCAGCAGCAGGGAGATGACCAGTGAGAGGACCATCTGCACGGCCAGATGGCGGCTGGTCCACCACGGGACGACGATGGGTTCGAGCGCTAGGACGACCACCAGGAGGGTCAGGCCGATGGCCCAGCCGGCGAGGACCTGGCCGGTCGAGTGGACGCCCAGATAGACGCGGGACACCCCGATCAAGGCGATGACGACGGCGGCGCCCGCCCAGAGGAGCCGCCGCCTGGTCTGGGCGGCGAAGAACCCCCACGCGACGATCCCGTTCTGGGCGTGGCCGGACGGCATCCCGAACGACGACAGCGACTGCCTGCCCTTGACGGCGGGGTCCGCCCAGTACGGGCGCGGCTCGTGGAAGACCAGCTTGAGGAGCGTGTTGAGCAGCGCGCCGGACAGCAGGACGACCGACGCCCGCGCGGCGAGGCGCGGCGCCACGCACCAGAACAGCGCGATGAGCAGCGGGACGTAGAAGGCCGAGCTGCCCAGGTACGACATGAAGAGCATGAAGTCGGTCAGCACGCGTCTCCCAGGGGGCTAAGTGCGGCGCAGGAGGGCCAGGAACATCGCGTCCGTGCCGTGGCGGTGCGGCCAGAACTGGGCGTACGGGCCGTCGCCCACGCCGGTGAGGTCCGGGCTGAGCGACGTGAGGACCGCGGGTGCGTCGAGCCGTTCGACGTCGTCGCGCCTGCGCAGGACGTCGTCCACCACCACGCGGGTCTCGGCCAGGTGCGGCGAACAGGTGACGTAGGCGACGACACCGCCGGGCCGCACCGACTCCAGTGCGGTGGCGAGCAGCTTCCGCTGGAGTGGGCCCAGTTCGGCGACCGCTTCGGGGCCCCGGCGCCAGCGGGCCTCGGGGCGGCGGCGGAGCGCGCCCAGGCCGGTGCAGGGCGCGTCCACCATGACCCGGTCGAAGGCCCCGGGACGCCACGCGGGGACGGTTCCGTCGGCGGCGACCACGCCCGTACGGGCATCGACCGCCCGCTGGACGAGCGCGGCACGGTGCGGCTGGACGTCGGCGGCCAGAAGCCGTGCGTCGTGCTGGTTCGCCAGAGCGGCAAGAAGGCCCGCCTTGCCTCCGGGGCCGGCGCAGAGGTCCGCCCAACGGACGTCACGGCCGTCCAAGGGGGCCTTGGCCAAGGCCAGGGCGACCATCTGGCTGGCCTCGTCCTGGACGGCGGCGCGCCCGTCGCGGACGGCGGCGATGGCGGCCGGATCTCCTTCGGGCAGTACGGCGGCGTAGGGCGAATAGGGGGCGGGTTCCGCGCCCGCCTCCCGCAGCTCCTCCAAGGTGGCCCGGCCGGGACGCGCGACCAGCGTCACCCTGGGGCGGGCGTTGTCGGCGGCCAGGAGTTCACCGATCTCGTCCGGTCCGACGGCGTCGCGCAGGGCGGACACGATCCACTTCGGGTGGCTGTGCGCGACCGAGAGGCGGGTCGTCGCGTCGGCGTCGGGCGGCGCCACGATCTCCAGCCAGGCGTCCATGTCGCGGGTGGCGACCTTGCGGAGCACCGCGTTGGCGAACTTGGCCTGGCCGGGGCCGGCGACGGAGCGGGCCAGCTCCACGGCCGTCCCCACGGCCGCGTGCGGCGGGATGCGGGTGGCGAGGATCTGGTGCGTGCCGAGGCGCAGCACGTCCAGCAGCGGGGCGTCGACGCGGCGCAGCTCCCGGTCGCTGCACAGCGCGAGGACCGCGTCGTAGGTGCCGCGGCCGCGCAGCGTCCCGTAGGTGAGCTCGGTGGCGAGGGCGGCGTCGCGCCCGGTCAGGCCGCGGTCGTGCAGGCGCTTGGGCAGCAGGAGGTTCGCGTAGGCGTCGCGGGTCTCGACCGCGCGGATGACGTCGAACGCCGTGCGGCGGACGAGGTCCTGGGGGCGGCCCGTCTTGCGGGGGCCGCCCGGCCTGCGGTTCTGGACGTGTCGGCGGTTGCGGGTGGGCGGCATCAGTGCAGTGCGTCCTTGCCGGTGAGGGTGACCCCGCGGACCCAGTCGGCGGCGCCCATGCGCCGCTTGCCCTGCGGCTGGACGTCGCCGAGCGCGACGGGATGCGTGGCCGTTCCCACCAGTACCTCGTTCTTTCCGGGACGGATCTCGCCGGGCTCCAGCGCGTCCGCGCCGGGCGCGAGCCGGACCGGGCCCAGCTTCACCCGCGTGTCGCGGAAGCTCGTCCACGCGCCGGGGGCGGGCGTGCACGCGCGCACGAGGCGGTCGATGTGCAGTGCGGGGCTCCGCCAGTCGACGCGGCCGTCCTCGGGTGTCAGCTTCGCCGCGTGGGACACGCCCTCGGTCGGCTGCGGCCGGGGCTCCAGGACACCCGCCTCGATGCCGTTCATCGTGTCGAGCAGGAGGGTCGCGCCGGCGACGGCGAGGCGCCCCAGAAGCTCGCCGGAGGTGTCGGCCGGCTGGATCGGCTCGGTGAGGACCCCGTACACCGGGCCGGTGTCGAGCCCCTCCTCGATCTGGAACGTGGCCGCCCCGGTCATGTCGTCGCCGTGCAGGATCGCGCGCTGCACCGGCGCCGCGCCGCGCCACGCCGGCAGCAGCGAGAAGTGCAGGTTCACCCAGCCGTGCCGGGGGATGCCGAGGGCCTCGCGGGGCAGCAGGGCCCCGTAGGCGACGACCGGGCAGCAGTCGGGCGCGATCGCGCGGAGCCGGTCGAGGAACTCGGGGTCGCGGGCCTTGGCCGGCTTGAGGACCTCGATCCCCGCCTCGGCGGCCAGCGCGGCCACCGGCGAGGCGCTGAGATGCCGCCCACGGCCCGCGGGCCGGTCGGGGCGGGTCACGACCGCCGCCACCTCGTGCGAGGAGCCCAGCAGCGCCGTCAGCGCCGGGAGCGCGGTCTCGGGAGTGCCGGCGAAGACGAGACGCACCTAGATCGCCTTCCCGAGGGTCCGGTGCGGCGACTCCTTGACGACGGGGACCGGGTCGCCGAACCACTCGGCCTCCCGGATGGCCTTCATCGCGGCCTTGCGCTGCTCGGGGTCCATCCGGTCGATGAAGATGATCCCGTCGAGGTGGTCGGTCTCGTGCTGGACGCAGCGGGCGAGCAGATGCGTGCCCTCCAGGGTGATGGGCTCGCCGTGCATGTTGAAGCCCTTCGCCACGACGCCGACCGACCGCGGCGTGGGGAACGCGAGGCCGGGCAGGGACAGGCAGCCCTCGTCGTCGGTCTCCTGCTCGTCCGACAGGTCGAGGGTGGGGTTGACCACGTGCCCGAGCATGTCGTCGACGTAGTAGGTGAACACCCGCAGGCCCACGCCGAGCTGCGGCGCCGCGAGGCCCGCGCCGGGAGCGTCGATCATCGTGTCGGTGAGGTCCTTGACGAGCTGGCGCAGCTCCTTGTCGAAGTCCTTCACCGGCTCCGCGGGCGTGCGCAGCACGGGGTCGCCGAAGAGGCGGATGGGCTTGACGGCCAACGAGGACTCCGTTTCCTGTGGGGTTTCTAGCGAACGGGATGTATCAGTCCAGTCTACGGAGACATCCGCCCCTGGTTCACACGCCGCTTCACACGCCGCGGTGCGCGCTCTGGCGCGCCGAGCGCGCCTTGTAGGCGGCGGTCCGGGCGGCCTTGGCGGTCGCCTTGTCGGGGTGGTGCGCGCCCAGGGCCTCCAGGACGTCGGCCGCGCCCGGGTGGTCCGTGCGCCACAGCTCGTCGACCATGACCTTCATCTCCGCCTCGGGCGGAGCGTCGATCAGCGCGGCCTCGACCGCCTCGTCGGGTTCGGCGGTCTCCAGCATCCCGGAGACGGTGTCGACGAACACCCAGAGGTACTCCTCGCGCGCCAGCTCCCGGCCGGACGGGTCGCCGACGGCGTTCAGCCACATCGCGGCGTAGGGCGAGACGAGCGGGTGCTCCTGCGCGGCGCGCACGACGCCCGCGGCCTCCGGGCCGATGCGGTGCAGGACGGCCGCGGCCAGGTTGCGGGCGCCGGGGCCGCCGGTCCGCATCACGTCCAGCAGGTCGGCGGCGGCGTCCTTGGGGTCGTGGGCGGCCAGCCAGCCGTCGATCTCCTCGTCGGCGGCCTCCGGCCGGTACCAGGTGAGCCCGCCGATGAGCTCGGACGCGCGCGCACCGGCCAGCTCGCCGATGAGCGGTGCGGTGAAGCCGTCCGCCAGCAGCAGTTCCCGGACGGCCCACACGCCGAGCGGCGTCAGCGCGCGCCCGTCCCCGGACCGCTCGACGATCCCCCAGTCCTCAAGGGTCGCCAGCTCCAGGTGGAACGCGTCCCGGACGAGGGCCGTCATGGCATCGGCGTCGGACAGGTCGTACGCCTCCTCGACGTGACCCAGCAGCGCCCCGGCCAGGATCTCCGGCTCGGTCGGCTCCTCCTGCTCGTACAGGTGGATGAGGACGCCGGTCAGCTCATTCTGGACGAGTTCCAGGGCGTCCAGGCCGTCCGCGTAGTCGTGGCCGGGCACGACGACCGCCTCGAACAGCGGCAGCCACGCGGCGAGCACCGCCGCGTCGTCGTCGGACCGCAGGCCGCCGCTCTCCGGCCCCGGGGAGGCGCTGCCGTGCTCGGCCGTGATGACGTTCGCCTCCACGGCGGCCCACCACAGCCGTTCCAGCTCGCCCTCGTCCTCCATTTGGCCGTGGCGGCGCGGGGTGTCCAGGCCGAGGGCGGCGCCCGCGGCCTCGATGTCGGCGTCGGTCAGCGTGTCGTGCTCGGTGAGGGCGCGTTCGCCCGTCCAGTCGGCCAAGGCCAGGACCGCCGTGGTGAGCCGTGACCCGCGTGCCGCCGCCGCCACCTCGGCCAGGGGCACACCCCGGACCGGCGGCACGACCAGCTCGCCGGCCTGCCGCAGGTACTCCTCCGTGCGGGCGTAGCGCTCCGCCTCTGGCAGCGCCTCGAACGCGCGCACCCACGCGTCGACGGCCTCCTGGTCGTCCAGCGAGACCCCGTCGGCCTCCAGCAGCCCGCTGATCACCTCGGCGGCCGCCGCCCGCTCCTCGCTGTCGACCGCGGACACGACCTCGGCGAACTCGGGCCCGGCCCGGTCGATCTCCGCCGCCAGCGCGTCGGCGTCCGGCGCGGGGACGGCGGCGGTGTCGCGCAGGTAGGCGACGATCTTGCGGAGGGCGTCGAGGACGGTCGGGACGTCGTCGCCCGAGGCGACCACGGTCTCGGGGAAGACCTCCAGCAGCAGCCCGCGGATCCCGTCCGGGGTCAGCTCGCCCGGGCCCGCGAGCCCCATCTCCTCCCGCGCGAGACCGAGCAGGATGAGGACTCCCTGCCCGTCCACCGTCTCGCCGCGCTCGTCCGCCCACCGCCGCAGGTCGGCGGCGGTGCTCTCCACCCAGTTGTCGGCCACCCGAGAACCCTATTGGTCAGATCGGCTCCAGGGGGTCGATCTGGACCCTTACCGTGTCGGCGGCCTTGCGCGCGCTGCGCACGCCCTGGGCCTCCTTCAGCGCGCGCGCCAGAGCGTGCCCGGCGGCGCGGGGGACGCGTATCAGCGCGCGCTCCTTCTCCAGGGCGTCGGCCCCCGCCTGCGTGGCGCCCGGCGGCACCGGGACGGGAACCGGCCCCAGCACCTCGGCGCCGTCGGGCAGCCGGGCGTCGGCCAGCAGCTCCCGGATGGCCGCCGGGGAACCGGTGAGCGAGGCCATCCGCGCGGCGGGCGGGAACCCCGCCTCCCTGCGCTCGGCCAGCTCGCGCTCGGCGTAGGTGGCCGGATCCCAGCGGACGAGCGCCTGGACGGCGGGAAGCGACCCTTCGGCGGCCACGATCACCGGGCCCTGCGGGCGGACGAGCGACGCGGCGTTCATCCAGCGGCGCAGCGTCTCCTCGCCGGCGCGCAGATCCGGCCGGCCCAGCAGGACCCAGCCGTCCAGCAGCAGCGCGGCCCGGTACCCCTCCTCCGCCGGCGGCTCCGCCCCCGGTGTGGACACCACGAGGGCCCGTTCGGGGCCGATCCGTTCGAGGATCGCGTCGCGCCCGGACGTCCGCACGGGCACGCCAGGGAACGCCCTGCCCAGCTCCTCGGCGGTGCGCTTGGCGCCCACCACGACGGCGCGCACCTGGAAGAAGCCGCATTCGGGGCAGTGCCAGTCGCCCGCGATGCGGCCGCACCACCGGCAGTAGGGCGCGGCATGGGACGACGCCAGCGACAGGGGCCCCTGGCATGCCTCGCACCGGGCCGGTGTGCGGCAGCGTCCGCACGCGATGCCCGGCACGTATCCGCGCCTCGGCACCTGGACGAGGACGGGCCCGTCCTCAAGGGCGTGCCGGGCGGCCTCGAACGCGACGTTCGGCAGGCGGGCCGTGCGGGCCGCCGCGTCCCGCGCGAGCTGCGCGTCCTCCCCCACGTAGCGGACGCGGGGCATCGCCGTCCGGACCCGGTCCCGGCCGGCGGACAGGGCGTGCGCCCAGCCGGTCTCCACCAGCTGCGTGGCGTCGGTGGTCCTGGTGAATCCGCCGATCAGCGCCCCGGCCTGCGCCCTGTGCGCACGCAGGGCGAGGACGTCGCGGGGGTGCGGGTAAGGCGCGTGGGGTTCGGCGTGGACGTCGTCGCCGTCGTCCCACAGCACGACCAGCCCGAGATCGGCGACGGGCGCGAACATGGCGGCGCGTGTGCCCACGACGGCTCGTGCCCGACCGCGCAGGACGGCGAGCCATCTCCGGTAGCGCTCGGCCGGGCCGAGCTCCGCCGTCAGGGCGACGTGCAGGCCCTCGCCCAGTTCGGCCTTGAGGGCGGCGTCCACGCGGGCCACGTCGCGTCCGTCGGCGACCACCACGAGCGCGCCGCGCCCGCCGCTGAGCGTGGCGGCGGCGGCCCGCGCGATGGCGGCCGTCCAGCCGGGCCCCGGCAGCGCCGTCCAGACGGCGCGCGGCGCCCTTCCGCCGGCGAGGGCGGCCAGGAACGACGGCCCGGCCGGATAGTCAGCCCAGACGCCGGCGCCGGCCGCCGGCACCTCACGGTCTTCGGCCTCCGGAACGGGCTCGGCTTCGACGCGGGCGTGCCGGGGCGGGACGGCCAGCCGCAGCACGTCCGCGAACGTGCCCGCGTACCGGTCGGCCACCTCCCGGACCAGCGCGGCGATCTCCGGGGTCAGGACCCGTTCGGACGAGGTGACCCGCTCCAGGAACAGCAGCGTGCCGTCGTGGCCGCTCTCGGCGGCCCGCTCCAGCAGGAACCCGTCGACGAGCTGCCCGGCGAACCGCACCCGCACCCGGCACCCCGGCACGGCCGCGGCGTCCAGCTCGGCGGGCACCAGGTAGTCGAACGGCCGGTCCAGGTGCGGAAGGGACATGTCGACCGCGACCCGCGCCACCGGCAGCTCCTCCGCCGGGCGGCGCGCCCCCTTCCGCCCGGTCTTGCCGGCCTTCTTCGCCGCACCCGGCTTACCGCCCCTACCAGGCTTTTCGGGCTTGCCGGCGGGCGCGCGGGGCAGGTCGTCCAGCCCCGGGATCAGGTCCGTTCCCCCGCCGTCCTTCGTCACGCCACCCGTCCTACCAGACCGACCCGACAGCCGGACGCGCACGCTAGGGTTGATCAGGTTGAACGGGCGCGCGCCCGCCGGCCCATTGCCCGATGCCCCTCCGCGCCCCCGCCGTCCGACGAGCCCGTGCAGGCGAAGTGACCCCAGCGCATACCCAAGTGACCACAGCGCATACTCAGGAGCGGGCGGACGCCCCGGTCCGGCATGGATCGCCGCGCCGTCCCGCGAGTTCTCCGTCCGCCTGGACGCCATGGAAGAAGCGGGCCCGCCACCCGGTGGTGGCGGCCACGGTCGCCGCCGCCGTCCTCCACCTGGTGTGGGCGCTGTTCCTCGCCGCGGAGGGAGGCGACCTCGCCGCCCAGGCCGCGTGGACCGACTTCGCCTGGGAGCACCCCGGCGCGGCGTACAGCTTCGCCTGGTACGGCGGGATGCACCCGGCGTCCTACAGCGTCATGTCGCCGTATCTGATGGCGCTGTTCGGCATACGGACGGTCGCGGTGGTGACCGGCACCCTCTCGGCCACCCTGACCGCGTACCTGCTCAAGAAGTTCCGGGCCCCGGTGGCGCTGCCCGCGTCGCTGTGGGCCGCGTTCGCGCTGTCGTGCAACGCCGCCTCGGGCCGTGTCACGTTCGGCCTCGGCCTGGTGTTCGCCCTCATGGCGACGATCCTGGCGTTCACGCCGCGCGGCACGCCCGCGCTGCGCGCCGCCGGGATGGTCGCCCTCAGCGTGCTGGCCTCGCTCGCGAGCCCGGTCGCCGGCCTGTTCCTGCTGGTGCTGGCCGCCGCGCTGTTCCTGACCGGCCGCCGCCGCGCGGGCGTGTGCGTCGCCGTCGGCCTCCCCCTCGTGGTGGGGACGACGAGCCTGCTCTTCCCGTTCAGCGGCGTCCAGCCGATCTCGCTCACCGCGATCGTGCTGCCCGCCGTGACCAGCGTCATCGCGGTCCTGCTGTGCGCGCCGAAGAACTGGACGCTCGTGCGCATCGGCGCGGGCGTGTACCTGGCCGGGATCATCCTGACCTGGCTGATCCCCTCCCCCGTCGGCAGCAACGTCGAGCGCCTGTCGCTGCTGTTCGGCGGGATGTTCCTGCTGTCGGCGGTGGCCCGCGCGCAGGGCCGGGTCCGGATCGCGGTGCTCTCGCTGGCGTTCATCGTCACCGCGTCCTGGCAGGTCGTGAAGCCCGTCGACGACCTGATCCACACCGAGCCGGCGGCGTCCGCGGCCGACCACGCCCGCGGGCTCGTCGCCGAACTGGACGCCCTCGGCGCCGGCAAGGCCCGGATCGAGGTCGTGCCGCTGCGGTCGCACTGGGAGTCGTCCGGCCTCAGCCGCCACTTCGTCCTCGCGCGCGGCTGGAACCGCCAGGTCGACGCGGAGCGCCACGAGCTGTTCTACGAGGACGGCGCGCTGACGCCCGCGTCCTACCGCGACTGGCTGCACGAGTGGGCCGTGCAGTACGTCGTCCTGCCCGAGCAGGAGGTCGACTGGTCGGCGCAGGACGAGGCCGCGCTCGTCGAAGGCGGCCAGCCGTACCTGACGGAGGTCTGGCGGGACGAGCACTGGCGCCTGTTCCAGGTCGCGCGGCCGACGCCGCTGGTCGGCGCCCCCGCGTCCGTGCACGAGCTCAACGCGGGCGAACTCGTCGTCGACATGCCGGCCAGAGGGTCCGTGCTCGTGCGGGTCTCCTGGTCGCCCTGGCTGAGCGCCACCGGCGGGGACGCCTGCCTGGCCCGCGAGGGCGACTTCGTCCGGCTGACGGCGCGCGAGCCCGGCCGGTACACCCTCGCCGCCCGCTACGGCCTGCACCGCGGCAACCACTGCCCCTCCTGACCGGGCATGCGGAAGGGCCCCGGGGACGTCCCCGGGGCCCTTTCCGTGCGTGCGGTCAGAGACCGGCGGCGGAGGCCAGGGCCTTGGCGCGGTCGGTGGACTCCCAGGAGAAGTCGGGCTCCGACCGGCCGAAGTGGCCGTAGGCGGCGGTCTGCTGGTAGATCGGGCGGAGCAGGTCGAGGTCGCGGACGATCGCGGCCGGACGCAGGTCGAACACCTCGTCGATCGCCTTCTCGATCTTCTCCGGGGCGACCTTCTCGGTGCCGAACGTCTCCACGAACACCCCGACCGGGTGCGCCTTGCCGATCGCGTACGCGACCTGCACCTCGGCGCGGTCGGCGAGCTGCGCGGCGACGATGTTCTTGGCGACCCAGCGCATCGCGTACGCGGCGGACCGGTCGACCTTGGACGGGTCCTTGCCGGAGAACGCGCCGCCGCCGTGCCGGGCCATGCCGCCGTAGGTGTCGACGATGATCTTGCGGCCGGTGAGGCCGGCGTCGCCCATCGGGCCGCCGATCTCGAACCGGCCGGTCGGGTTCACCAGCAGCCGGTAGCCCTCGATGTCGAGGTCGAACTGGGCGAGCACCGGGTCGACCACGTGCTCCTTCACGTCCGGGGCGAGCAGTTCCTTCAGGTCGATGTCGGGAGCGTGCTGGCTGGAGACCACGACGGTGTCGAGGCGGACGCCGCGGTCGCCGTCGTACTCGATGGTGACCTGGGTCTTGCCGTCGGGGCGCAGGTAGGGCACGTCGCCGCTCTTGCGGACCGCCGACAGCCGCTGCGCGAGCCGGTGCGCCAGCGTGATCGGCAGCGGCATCAGCTCGGGCGTCTCGTTGGTCGCGTAGCCGAACATCAGGCCCTGGTCGCCGGCGCCCTGCCGGTCGAGGTCGTCGACGCCCTCGCCCTCGCGGGTCTCGTAGGCGTCGTCGACGCCCTGCGCGATGTCGGGCGACTGCGCGCCGATGGACACCGACACGCCGCAGGAGTGCCCGTCGAAGCCCTTCTTGGACGAGTCGTAGCCGATCTCCAGGATCTTCTCCCGGATGACGCCCGGGATGTCCACATAGGTCTCGGTGGTGACCTCACCGGCCACATGCACCTGACCGGTCGTGATCATCGTCTCGACGGCGACCCGGCTCTTCGGGTCGTCCTTGAGCATCGAGTCGAGGATCGCGTCACTGATCTGGTCCGCGATCTTGTCCGGGTGTCCTTCGGTCACGGACTCGGAGGTGAACAGGCGGCGAGACACGTACGTGAACTCCTTGCAGCGGCTGCTGACTGACGTCGCAGGACGGATATGTCATCGAGTTCGGCGGGGACGTCCCCCGCGCGTTGTCCAGTGGGTACAGGTGGGCGGTGTCCAAGTGGTAGGCCCGCAGTCTAGCCCGATCGCCGTCGGGCGCCGGTAGTGACTCGGTCGAGCCGGGCGGCCTCCGATCATTGCGCGGGCGAGCCGTCCAGGCGGGCGGCGACGAGATCCCAGACGACCTCGGCCAGGGCGTCCTTCGCGCCGCGCGGCACCTCGGTGTGCGAGCCGTCCGCGCCGAGGATCACCGCCTCGTTGTCGGGGCGCCCGAAGGTCAGGTTCTCGCCGACCTGGTTGACGACGAGCAGGTCGCTGCCCTTGCGGGCGAGCTTGGCGCGGCCGTTGGCGAGGACGTCGTCGGTCTCGGCGGCGAAGCCCACGATCACCTGCCCGGGGCGCCGGTCGCGGCCGAGTCCGGCCAGGATGTCGGGGTTCTTGAGGAGCCGGATGGGCTCGGGCTCCGCGCCCTCCGCCTTCTTGATCTTCGAGCCCCGGTAGCCGGCCGGCCGGAAGTCGGCGACGGCGGCGGCCATCACGACCGCGTCCGCGTCGGCGGCGGCCGCCACGACGGCCTTGTGCATCTCCTCGGCCGATCCGACGGGGACGACCTCGGCGCCGGCGGGGTCGGGCAGGGCGACGTTCGCCGCGATGAGCGTCACACGGGCTCCGCGCGCCACGGCGGTGCGGGCGAGCGCGTAGCCCTGCAGGCCGGACGAGCGGTTGCCGATGAACCGGACGGGGTCGATCGGCTCCCGGGTGCCGCCGGCCGAGACCACGACGCGGCGCCCGGCCAGGTCGCGGCCGTCGGCGCCGCGGGCCAGGACGTGCCGCGCGACCTCGAACAGCTCGGCCGGGTCGGGCAGCCGGCCGGGGCCGGTGTCCTTGCCGGTGAGGCGGCCGGACGCGGGCTCGACCACGATCGCGCCCCGGGACCGCAGCGTCGCCACGTTCGCCCGGGTCGCCGGGTGCTCCCACATCTCGGTGTGCATCGCGGGCGCGAACACCACCGGGCAGCGGGCGGTGAGCAGCGTGTTGGTGAGCAGGTCGTCGGCCAGCCCCTGCGCGGCCCTGGCGAGCAGGTCGGCGGTGGCGGGCGCGACGAGCACCAGGTCGGCGCCCTGCCCGAGCCGCACGTGCGGGACCTCGGAGACGCCGTCCCACACCTGCGGGGACACCGGGTTGCCCGACAGCGCGGCCCAGGTCGGCTCGCCGACGAAGCGGAGCGCGTCGGCGGTCGGCACGACAGTGACGTCGTGGCCGGACTCGGTGAGCCGCCGGAGCAGCTCGCACGCCTTGTACGCGGCGATGCCGGCGCTCACACCGAGCACCACGCGCGGCTTACGGGAGGTCATGCCCTCACGATCCCATCACGCCCCCGCGACGCACGCGCCGGGGCCCCCGGGTGCGCCAGGAGCCCGCCCCGCCCGGTGACCACATGCGGACTCGCGGAAGGCCGGGAGCGGCGCCGGGCGCCTTGCGGGGTCGTTCAGCCCTCGATGGGCTCGGCGTTCAGGAGGCCCTCGCGCGTCTCGCGGAGCGCGATCGACAGGGGCTTCTCCTGCACCTGGGTCTCGACGAGCGGGCCGACGTACTCCAGCAGGCCCTCGCCCAGCTGGGCGTAGTAGGCGTTGATCTGCCGGGCGCGCTTGGCCGCGATGCTGACGAGGCCGTACTTGGTGTCGACGACCTCCAGGAGCTCGTCGATCGACGGGTTGGTGATGCCCTCGTTGCTGGCTGCCACTCGGTGGCCTTCCACTGGTAGGTCGCTTACTGGTCAGCCATCAAGGCTAGCAGCTCGTCGCACACGTCCTGGACGGACGTGTTGACGAGCGTGACGTCGAACTCCTTCTCGGCGGCGAGCTCCACGCGGGCGGCGTCGAGGCGGCGCTCGATCACCTCGGGGGGCTCGGTGCCGCGGCCGGTGAGCCGGCGGACGAGCTCGTCCCAGCTGGGCGGGGCGAGGAAGACCAGCCGCGCCTGCGGCATGGTCCCGCGGACCTGGCGGGCGCCCTGCAGATCGATCTCCAGGAGCACCGGCTCGCCGCGGGCGAGGCGCTCCTCGACGGGCCTGCGGGGGGTGCCGTAGCGGTTCCCCGCGAACTCGGCCCATTCGAGGAGCTCCCCCTCGTCGACGAGCCGGTCGAAACCGGCGTCGTCGACGAAGAAGTACTGCACACCATCGGTCTCACCCGGGCGGGGGGCCCGGGTGGTCACCGAGACCGACAGCCACACCCGGGGGTGCGAGCGCCGGATCTCGGCGACGACCGTGCTCTTGCCGACGCCCGACGGTCCGGACAGGACCGTCAGCCGCCGCGCGAGCGGGCCATGCGTGCTGGAGCCGTCCGGCGCAGTGATGGGTGCGCCGGAGCCGGGCGGGATGGAGCCGGCCGCGGGTCGCCCCGCACCGGCCGCGGCGGCCTGACCGCCGCGCCCGTCCGTGAGTCGTGCGTCAGCGGTTCGCACTTCCGCCGAACTCACTCTCCAGGGAGGCGCGCTGGTTGGCACCGAGGCCCCGCACACGGCGGGACTCGGCGATGCCCAGACGCTCCATGATCTGCTTCGCACGGACCTTGCCCACACCGGGCAGTGATTCGAGGAGGGCCGACACCTTCATCTTTCCGATGACGTCGTCGGACTGACCCTCTTTGAGAACCTCGGCGAGCGAGGTTCCCCCGTGCTTGAGCCGGTTCTTAACCTCGGCCCGCTCCTTGCGAGCCTTGGCAGCCTTCTCCAGGGCTGCGGCGCGCTGTTCGGGGGTTAGGGGCGGAAGAGCCACGCCGGGTCACCTCAGGTTTCCACTCGACGGAGTCGGACGGGTTGGGAAACTAGCGAGTTCACCACCCATAAGGCAACGTGAAGTGCCGTTTAGCCCACCACAAATTCACGAAAATCACTCCCCGGAGTGTCCTGAATACAGAGTGTACCCAATCCGAGGGGGTCGGGGGCCCATCCCCTTGCCTTGCTGGGACTTTCGCATGATCGTGAAAATCCCCCCGTTCCGACCCCAAATACGGCACTCGGTACCCTTATGTCACTGCCGTTCGCGGTCCCGCGACGCGGTTCCGCCGGTCCGCCGGCGGCCCCGCGCGGCCCGCCGCCCCCCGCCCCTGTGAGGTCCCCCACAACCGATCCCGACCGCGTGACACTCGTCACGCCGGGCCGTTCCGCACGTCGCGGCGGCACCGTTACTGTCATCCTCGACAACACCCGACCCCGCCAAGATCGTCTCCCGCTCGGAGGGCCGCCGCACCGCCACTCAGCTCCCCCGCCCGCCGCCAGGGCGCCGACATGGACGCGGACGACCGGCGATCGCCGGAGCCGTCTCCGGCCGGAATCGCCACTCCGCGTGAACGAGTTCCTCGTTCGGCACGTACTCCCAATGCGAACACACCGACCCCTGCATTCGCATACGAGTAAAACCACAATGAGCGCTCCAGCACGCCCAAGAACCCTTCGAAACTTTCGAGGAATGAGCTTTTCCCGCGAGGCCGCCCGCGGCTCTCCCGCCGCACGCGGGGCGGCCCGGACGCACCGGTCACGGTGCGTCGCCGGCGCCCGCGGGTCAGGAGCCGGCGCCCGCGGGTCAGGACTCGCCGGGGGCGGTGCGGCGGAGCGCGGCGGCGATGGCGGCCGCGGCGGCGCCGGGGTCGGGCGCGCCGGTGATGGGGCGGCCGATGACCAGGAGGTCGGCTCCCGCCGCCAGGGCGTCCTCGGGGGTGGCGACGCGGGCCTGGTCCTGCGTGGCGGCGCCCGCCGGGCGGACACCCGGGGTGATCAGCGTGATGTCCGGGCCGACCTCGGCGCGGACGGCGGCGGCCTCCTGCGGCGAGCAGACGAGGGCCTGCGCGCCCGCCTCGACCGACAGCAGGGCGAGCCGGCGGACGGCGTCCGGGGCCGGCCCGGCGAGCCCGACGGCGGTGAGGTCGGCGTCGCCGAGCGACGTGAGGACCGTCACCGCGGCGATCTTCGTGCTCGGGGCGGCCTCCACCGCCGCGCGGATCATCGCGGGGCCGCCCGCGGCGTGCACGGTCAGGTAGGACGGCTTGAGGCGCGCCACGGCGCGGGCGGCGCCGCGCACGGTCGCCGGGATGTCGTGCAGCTTGAGGTCCAGGAAGACCTGGACGCGGCTGGCCCCGCGCACGCTGGCGACGACGTCCGGGCCGTACCGCAGGTACAGCTCCAGGCCCACCTTGACGGTGGAGACGTGCGGCGTGACCAGGGTGGCCCAGCGCGCGGCCGTCTCCAGGTCGGGCGCGTCCAGCGCGACGGCGATGGGGGCGGCGGTCACGGCTTCTCCTTCACGGGCTCTTGCGGGCGCACCTGCGGTGGGACGTACCCGGCGGGCTTGTGCGCGAGGCCGACGGCCTCGGCGAGGCGGCCGATCCGGCGGGCCGCGAGGGCCTCCTCCAGCTCGCGCAGGATGCGGGGCCCCGCCATGGGGTCGTGGAAGACGGCGGTGCCGACGGCGACGGCGGACGCGCCGGCGAGGACGAACTCCAGCGCGTCCAGGCCGGTGGCGATGCCGCCGACGCCGATGATCGGGGTGGTGGGCAGCGCGGCGTGCACCTGGTAGACGCAGCGGACCGCGATGGGCCGGATCGCGGGCCCCGACAGCCCGCCCGACACGCCGCTGAGCGCGGGCCGCAGCGTGCCCGGGTCGATCGCCATGGCCTCCACGGTGTTGATCAGGGTGAGGCCGTCGGCGCCCGCGTCGACGCAGGCGAGCGCGATCGTGGCGATGTCGGTCACGTCCGGGGCGAGCTTGGCGAAGATCGGGACGCCGGGCCGGGCGTGGGAGCGGACGGCGCGGACGACCGACGCGGCGGCGGCCGGGTGCCAGGCGAACACGCGCCCGCGGTCCTCGACGTTGGGGCAGGCGACGTTGACCTCGATCGCGGCGATGCCGGGGACGCCGCGCAGGCGGCGGGCCAGGTCGCCGAACTCCTCGACGCTGCCGCCGGCGATGGAGACGATCGTCCGGGCGCCCTGCTCGGTCAGCCAGGGCAGGTCGCGTTCCAGGAACGTCTCGACGCCGGGCCCGGGAAGGCCCACGGCGGTGAGGAGGCCGCTCGGGGTCTCGGTCACGCGGGGCGTGGGGCGTCCCGCGCGCGCCTGCGGCATGAGGGACGTGGTGACGAACGCCCCCAGGCGGCCGAGGTCGTAGAACTGGGCGAGCTCGCGTCCCGTCCCGCCGCACCCGGCGGCCGTCATGACGGGGTTGGGCAGCTCCAGGGGCCCGAGTGCGGTGCTGAGCCGGTCGCCGGCCCGGTCGCTCATTGCGAGCCCCCCTCGGAGACGCTCAGGACGCGCGGCGCGCCCAGCGCGTCGAACGGGATGGTGCCGAGGTCGCCCCAGCGGACGCGGTCGCCGCGCAGGACGGGCCCGTCCGCGCAGGCGCGCACCATGCGGGTCACGCCGTCCTCGCCGTGGACGGGGAGCATGCAGGTCATGCAGACGCCGATGCCGCACGCTCCGGTCCGCTGCAGGAACTCCTCGACCGACACCTGCGAGGGTAGGCCGAAGTCGCCGGCGACCTGGGTGACCGAGCGCAGCAGGCCCGTCGGGCCGCAGCCGTAGACGACGTCGGCGCCGGTCTCCTCGATGGCGCGGGGCAGCACGTCGCGGACGGTGCCCTTCTCCCCCATCGAGCCGTCCTCGGTGGCGACGGTGGAGCTGTCGCCGATGCGCTGCGCCATCCGGGAGCCGAACACCTGCCGGGCGGACGGCCCGCCGAGCACGAAGTGCACCTGGCAGCCGCGCCGCAGCAGCGTGTCGGCGAGCGCGAACACCGACGCGCCGCCGGGCCCGCCGCCGACGAGCAGGCACGTCACCGGGTCGCGGGGCAGCCGGAACGGGCGGCCGAGCGGCCCGACGAGGTCGATCTGGTCGCGGGAGCGGCGGCCCGCGAGCCACGCCGTGCCGGGCTCGGTGTCGGCGAACACCAGCTCGACGGTGCCGCCGTAGTCGGACTTGACCTCGTGCACGCCGAAGCACCGGCGGACCAGCCGGGACGTGTGCTCGCCGCCGACGGCGAGCGCCACGAACTGGCCGGGCCGGAACCGCTCGGCGATGGCCGGGGCCACCAGCGTCATCGCGTGGTAGTCCTGCACCTGGCGGACCGTCAGCACCGTCGCCGACGTCTGCACCGGCGTGTCGGACACCCGTCTCCCTCTCCTCGTCGTGCGCCGGGCGGGCCGGGCGGACGCGTCCGCCCGGCCCGCCCGGGCTGTCGTCACCCGGGCGTCACAGCGCGCCGTCCCCGCCGGCGCGCCCGCGGGCGCCGCCGATCCGCTCGGCGTGCTCCTGGAGGGAGCGGACGCCGACCTGGCCGCCGGCGACGGCCTCGATGCCCTGCACGGCCGCCGCGAGCCCCTGCACGGTCGTCACGCACGGTACGCCCCGCAGCACGGCCGCGGTGCGGATCTCGTAACCGTCGAGCCGCGGCCCGGACTGGCCGGGGCTGCCGAAGGGAGTGTTGACGATGAGGTCGACCTCGCCGTCCAGGACGCGCCGCACGATCGTGGGCTCGCCGGACGGGCCCGGACCCTCGCTGTGCTTGCGCACGATCTTGGCACGCACGCCGTTGCGGCGCAGGACCTCCGCGGTCCCTTCCGTGGCAAGAATCTCAAAGCCCAGGTCAGCGAGCCGCTTCACCGGGAACACCATGTGCCGTTTGTCGCGGTTCGCCACGGACACGAAGACACGCCCCTTCGTCGGCAGCGAGCCGCCGTAGGCGCCCTGCTGCGACTTGGCGAACGCGGTGCCGAACACCTCGTCGATGCCCATGACCTCGCCGGTCGACCGCATCTCGGGGCCGAGGACGATGTCGACGCCCTGCCCGCGCTCGTTGCGGAACCGGTCGAAGGGCAGGACGGCCTCCTTCACCGCGATCGGCGCGTCCAGCGGCAGGGTGCCGCCGTCGCCGGTCTCGGGCAGCATGCCCTCGGCGCGCAGCTCGGCGATGGTGGCGCCCATCATGACCCGCGCCGCCGCCTTGGCGAGCGGCACGGCCGTCGCCTTGGACACGAACGGCACCGTGCGGGACGCCCGCGGGTTGGCCTCCAGGACGTACAGGACGCCCGCGGCGAGCGCGTACTGGACGTTCATGAGCCCGCGCACGCCGACGCCGCGCGCGAGCGCCTCCGTCGACTCCCGGATGCGGCGGATGTCGTCGTGCCCCAGCGTGATCGGCGGCAGCGCGCACGCCGAGTCGCCGGAGTGGATCCCGGCCTCCTCGATGTGCTCCATGACGCCGCCGAGGTAGAGGTCCTCGCCGTCGAACAGGGCGTCGACGTCGATCTCGATGGCCTCGTCCAGGAAGCGGTCGACGAGCACGGGGTGCTCGGGGCTCGCCTCGGTGGCGCGGGCCATGTACGACTCCAGCGTGACGTCGTCGTACACGATCTCCATGCCGCGTCCGCCGAGCACGTACGAGGGGCGGACGAGGACCGGGTAGCCGATCTCGTCGGCGATCTCGCGCGCCTCCTCGTAGGACGTGGCGGTGCCGTGCTTGGGCGCGAGCAGCCCGGCCCGGTGCAGGACGCGCCCGAACGCGCCGCGCTCCTCGGCGAGGTGGATGCTCTCCGGGGAGGTGCCGACGATCGGCACGCCGGCGTTCTTCAGCTTCTGGGCGAGCCCGAGGGGCGTCTGGCCGCCGAGCTGGACGATGACGCCCGCGACCTCGCCGGACTGCTGCTCGGCGTAGACGACCTCGAGGACGTCCTCCAGCGTGAGGGGCTCGAAGTAGAGCCGGTCGGAGGTGTCGTAGTCGGTGGAGACCGTCTCGGGGTTGCAGTTGACCATCACGGTCTCGTAGCCGGCCTCGGCCAGCGTGAACGAGGCGTGGACGCACGAGTAGTCGAACTCGACGCCCTGGCCGATGCGGTTGGGGCCGCTGCCGAGGATGATGACCTTGGGCTTGCCGCCCGGCGGGACCTCGGTCTCCTCGTCGTAGGCCGAGTACAGGTACGGCGTCTGCGCCTCGAACTCGGCGGCGCACGTGTCGACCGTGAGGTACACGGGGCGGACGCCGAGCGCGTGCCGCAGCTCGCGCACGACCTCCTCCGACAGGCCGCGCAGCTCGCCGATCTGCGCGTCGGAGAACCCGTGCCGCTTGGCGCGCAGCAGCTTGTCCCTGGTGAGCGCGTCGTCGGCGGTGCGGATCTCCTCGGCGACCTCGTTGATGGCGGCGATCTGGTCGAGGAACCAGGGGTCGATGCCGGTCGCCTCGTAGAGGTCCTGGATGCCCGCCCCGGCCCACAGCGCCCGCTGGACGTCGCGGAGCCGCCCGTCGTGCGGCCGCCCGGCCGACTCGACGAGGGCCTCGACGTCGAAGTCGCCGGCCCAGCTGAACGAGGAGTTCTTCTTCTCCAGGGACCGCAGCGCCTTCTGCAGGGCCTCGGTGAAGCAGCGCCCGATGGCCATGGCCTCGCCCACGGACTTCATGTGCGTGGTCAGCGTGCCGTCGGCGCCGGGGAACTTCTCGAACGCGAACCGGGGCACCTTCACCACGACGTAGTCGAGCGTGGGCTCGAACGACGCGGGCGTCTCGCGGGTGATGTCGTTCGGGATCTCGTCGAGGGTGTACCCGATCGCGAGCTTCGCCGCGATCTTGGCGATGGGGAAGCCGGTCGCCTTGGAGGCCAGCGCCGACGACCGCGACACGCGCGGGTTCATCTCGATGACGATCATCCGGCCGGTGCCGGGGTGCACGGCGAACTGGATGTTGCAGCCGCCGGTGTCGACGCCGACCTCGCGGATCACCGCGATCGCGACGTCCCGCATGTTCTGGTACTCGCGGTCGGTGAGCGTCAGCGCGGGCGCGACCGTGATCGAGTCGCCGGTGTGCACGCCCATCGGGTCGAGGTTCTCGATGGAGCACACGATGACCACGTTGTCGGCGCGGTCGCGCATGACCTCCAGCTCGTACTCCTTCCAGCCGAGGATCGACTCCTCCAGGAGCACCTCGCTGGTCGGGGACGCGTCGAGCCCGGCGCCCGCGATGCGGCGCAGGTCGTCCTCGTCGTGGGCGAAGCCGGAGCCGCGCCCGCCCATCGTGAACGACGGCCGGACGACCAGCGGGTAGCCGAGCTCGCCGGCCGCCGCGAGGCAGTCGTCCATCGTGTGGCAGATGACCGACTTGGCGGACTCGGCGTTCAGGCCCTGCTCGCGCGCGACCTTGGCGACGACCTCCTTGAACCGCTCGCGGTTCTCGCCGGCCTGGATGGCGTCCACGTCGGCGCCGATCAGCTCGACCCCGTACTTCTCCAGGACGCCGCCCTCGTACAGCGCGATGGCGGTGTTCAGGGCCGTCTGGCCGCCGAGGGTGGGCAGCAGCGCGTCCGGCCGCTCCTTGGCGATGATCTTCTCGACGACCTCGGGGGTGATCGGCTCGACGTAGGTCGCGTCGGCGAACTCGGGGTCGGTCATGATCGTGGCCGGGTTGCTGTTGACCAGCGTCACCCGCAGGCCCTCGGCCTTCAGCACCCGGCACGCCTGGGTGCCGGAGTAGTCGAACTCGCACGCCTGGCCGATGACGATCGGCCCGGAGCCGATGACCAGGACGGACTTCAGGTCTTCCCTGCGCGGCATTACTTCGACGCCTCCATCAGCTCGCAGAAACGGTCGAAGAGCCCGGACGCGTCGTGCGGGCCGGCGGCGGCCTCCGGGTGGTACTGGACGCTGAACGCGGGCCGCTCCAGGAGCCGCAGCCCCTCGACGCAGCCGTCGTTGAGGTTGACGTGGCTGACCTCGGCGGGGCCGTAGGGCGTGTCGAACGGGCCGTCGGCGGGCGCGTCCACGGCGAACCCGTGGTTGTGGGCCGAGATGTGGACCCGGCCGGTGGCGCGGTCCTGGACGGGCTGGTTGACGCCCCGGTGGCCGAACCTCAGCTTGTAGGTGCCGAGGCCCAGCGCGCGGCCGAAGATCTGGTTGCCGAAGCAGATCCCGAAGAACGGCGTGCCGGCGTCGAGGACACCCTTCAGCGCGTCCACGGCGTAGCCGGCGGCGGCCGGGTCGCCGGGGCCGTTGGAGAAGAACACGCCGTCGGGGCCGAGGGCGAGGATGTCCTCGGTGGTGCTGGCCGCGGGCAGGATGTGCACCTCGCAGCCCCGCATCGCCAGCCGGTTGGGCGTCATCGCCTTGATGCCGAGGTCGACCGCGGCCACGGTGTAGCGCTTCCGGCCCTGCGCGGGGATGACGTAGGGCTCGGTGGTGGAGACGTCGCGGGCGAGGTCGGCGCCCTCCATCGAGGGGCTCTGCCGCACGCGCTCGACGAGCACGTCGGCGCCGGGGGCCACCGCGTCCGCCCCGCTGAAGATGGCGGCGCGCATCGCGCCCTTGTCGCGCAGGTGGCGCGTCAGGGCGCGCGTGCCGGACATGGCGATGCCCACGATCCCCTGCTCGCGCAGCGCGGAGCCCAGCGAGCCGGTGGCGCGCCAGTTGGACGCCACCCGGGCGGGCTCGCGCACCACGTAGCCGGCCACCTGGATGCGGCGGGACTCGGGGTCCTCGCCGTTGATGCCGGTGTTGCCGATGTGGGGGGATGTCATGGCCACGATCTGGCGGGCGTAGGAGGGGTCGGTGAGGGTCTCCTGGTAGCCGGTCATCCCGGTGTTGAAGACCATCTCGCCGAAGGTCTCCCCTTCGGCCCCGTACGCGGTCCCGTGGAACACCCTGCCGTCTTCCAGAACGAGCAGAGCAGGGGTCATTGGAGCTTCCCTTTCAGGACGGTCGGCCGGCCGCGCAGGAGCGTCGCGACGACCCGGCCGGGCAGCTCCAGCCCCGCGAAGGGGGTGTTGCGGCTCTTGGAGGTCAGGGCGAACGGGTCCACCGCGCGGCGCGGCGACGGGTCGTACAGCGTGATGTTGGCGGGCGAACCTGCCTCGAGCGGACGACCCTGTCCGGAAAGGCGGCCGATGCGGGCGGGGCGGGCGGACATGCGGTCGGCGACCCCGGCCCAGTCGAGCAGCCCGGTCTCGACCATCGCCTCCTGGACGACCGGCAGCGCGGTCTCCAGCCCGATCATGCCCATGGCGGCCACGGCCCACTCGGTCTCCTTGGCCTCGACCGGGTGGGGGGCGTGGTCGGTGGCGACGCAGTCGATCGTGCCGTCGGCGAGCGCGTGCCGCAGCGCGGTGACGTCGTCGGCGGTGCGCAGCGGGGGGTTGACCTTGAAGATCGGGTCGTAGGTGCCGGCCCGGGCGTCGTCCAGCAGCAGGTGGTGCGGGGTGACCTCGGCGGTCACCGGGCAGCCCTTGCTCTTCGCCCAGCGGATGATCTCCACCGAGCCGGCCGTGGACACGTGGCACACGTGCAGCCGCGACCCGACGTGCTGCGCGAGCAGCACGTCCCGGGCGATGATCGCCTCCTCGGCGACCGCGGGCCAGCCGCGCAGGCCGAGCGCGGCCGACATCTCGCCCTCGTTCATCTGCGCGCCCTCGGTGAGGCGCGGCTCCTGCGCGTGCTGGGCGACGACGCCGTCGAACGCCTTCACGTACTCCAGCGCGCGGCGCATGATGACCGCGTCGGACACGCAGTGCCCGTCGTCGGAGAACACCCGCACCCGCGCCGCGGAGTCGGCCATGGCGCCGAGTTCGGCGAGCTTCTCGCCGGCGATGCCGCGGGTGACCGCCCCGACGGGCTGGACGTCGCAGTACCCGGCCTCGCGGCCGAGGCGCCACACCTGCTCGACCACGCCGGCGGTGTCGGCGACCGGGTCGGTGTTGGCCATCGCGTGGACGGCGGTGTACCCGCCCATCGCGGCGGCCCGCGTCCCGGACTCGACGGTCTCGGCGTCCTCGCGGCCGGGCTCGCGCAGGTGGGTGTGGAGGTCGACCAGGCCGGGCAGGGCCACGAGCCCGCCGGCGTCGAGGACCTGGGCGCCGGCCGCGTCCAGGCCGCGGCCCACCTCGGCGATGGCGCCCTCGCGGACCAGGATGTCGGCGGGCTCGCCGCCGAGGATCCGCGCGCCCTTGATGATGTACGTCGTCACTTCGAGACCTCCTGGCCGATCGCGGGCTCGGAGCCGCCGAGCAGCAGGTAGAGGACCGCCATGCGGGCGCTGACGCCGTTGGCGACCTGCTCGACGATCGTGGAGCGGACCGAGTCGGCGACCTCGGCGGCGATCTCGACGCCGCGGTTCATCGGGCCCGGGTGCATGACGATGGCGTGCTCGGGGAGCTGCGCCATGCGGTCGCCGTCCAGCCCGTAGCGGCGGCTGTACTCGCGG
Organism: Actinomadura chokoriensis; assembly: GCF_039529475.1. Lineage (NCBI taxonomy): Bacteria > Bacillati > Actinomycetota > Actinomycetes > Streptosporangiales > Thermomonosporaceae > Actinomadura > Actinomadura chokoriensis. Next base: position 138,010 of record NZ_BAAAMW010000014.1, read on the forward strand.
ACGGTCGGGAAGTAGGCGGCGTTCATGCGCTCCTGCTGGACGCGCAGCATCATGATGACGTCGCTCTTCGGGATGACGCCGTCGAGGTCGTAGGAGACCGAGCACGGCCAGGTGTCGATGGCGACGGGCAGCAGCGTCGGCGGCGCCACCACGGTGACGTCCGCGCCGAGCGTGTCCAGCAGCAGGACGTTGGATCGTGCCACGCGGCTGTGCAGCACGTCCCCGACGATCGTGACGCGGCGTCCCTCCAGGTCGCCGAGGCGCTTGCGCATCGTGAACGCGTCCAGCAGCGCCTGGGTCGGGTGCTCGTGCGTGCCGTCGCCTGCGTTGACCACGCTGCCCCGCACCCAGCCGGCGAGCCGGTGCGGCGCGCCGGAGGCGCCGTGCCGGATGACGACGCCGTCCGCGCCCATCGCCTCCAGCGTGAGGGCGGTGTCCTTCAGGCTCTCGCCCTTGGACACGCTCGACCCCTTCGCGGAGAAGTTGATCACGTCGGCGGACAGCCGCTTGGCGGCCGCCTCGAACGAGATGCGGGTGCGGGTGGAGTCCTCGAAGAAGAGGTTGACGACCGTCCGGCCGCGCAGCGTCGGCAGCTTCTTGATGGAGCGGCCCGCGATCTGCGCCAGCTCCTCGGCCGTGTCCAGGACGAGCAGCGCGTCGTCGCGGGACAGGTCGGCGGCGGAGATCAGATGGCGGTTCATTCGGCGCCTCCCGCCGGTCCCAGCAGGACCGCGTCGCGGCCGTCGTTCTCGTCCAGCAGGACCTTCACGGTCTCGCGCATCGAGGTGGGCAGGTTCTTGCCCACGTAGTCGGCGCGGATCGGCAGCTCCCGGTGCCCGCGGTCGACCAGCACGGCCAGCTGGACGGCGCGCGGCCGGCCGAGGTCGTTCAGCGAGTCGAGCGCGGCGCGCACCGTCCGGCCGGAGAACAGCACGTCGTCGACCAGCACGACGACCTTCTCGTCGACGCCGCCGGGCGGCAGCTCGGTGCGGCCGAGAGCGCGGGCGGGGCGCATCCGCAGGTCGTCCCGGTACATGGTCACGTCGAGCGAGCCCCAGGGCACCGGGCGCCCCTCGACCTCGCGCAGCGCCCCCGCCAGCCGCTCGGCCAGCGTCACGCCGCGGGTCTGGATGCCGAGCAGCAGGACGTCGTGGCCGCCCTTGGTCCGCTCGAGGATCTCGTGTGCGATGCGGGTCAGCGCGCGTCTGATGTCCGGACCCTCCAGAACGGCCTTGGGCCGGGGGTCACCGTCCGCCACGCGCTGCTCCTGTCCGGAGGCAGCATTCACCGCCGAAACCTCCTTCCCCGCCTCACGGGACGGGCCTTAAAGGACGTCGTGTCTCCCCCACGTTAGCAGCCGGCCCGGACCGCCCCGCACCCGGACCGGTCCACGTCTTCGCAGGTGAGAGGCGTCACATTCGGCGGCCGGACGCGCTCGGTGACGCGACCCGCGGCACGCGTGCGCACGGCGCGGGCGCGATCCGGACGGCCCGGATCGAGTCCTGCGGATTCGACCGCTTTTTTCCAATCAGCTTGACCTGGCGCCGTACCCGTTTTACCGTCACTGTCCGTAACCATCCCTGGAGACAGACTCTTGAGGCCCCCTGGCTTCGCGAATCTGTCTCCCCCCGGTGACACAAGACCGGGGTCCGACGACGCTGAAAGTGAGCCTGGGGGGCCGAGAATGCCGTCTGAATACGCTAAGGCTCTCGGCGCGCGCCTGCGCGCCATCCGCACCCAGCAGGGCCTGTCCCTGCACGGCGTGGAAGAGAAGTCACGTGGCCGCTGGAAGGCCGTCGTCGTGGGTTCGTACGAGCGGGGCGACCGCGCCGTCACCGTTCAGAAGCTGGCCGAGCTCGCCGATTTCTACGGCGTGCCGGTATCCGAGTTGCTGCCCGGCGGAGCCGCGCCGAGCCCGCTCGGGCCTACACCCAAGCTCGTGATCGATCTAGAGCGGTTGCAGCAGCTTCCGAAAGACAAGGCCGGTCCTCTCGCCCGCTACGCCGCGACGATCCAGAGCCAGCGGGGCGACTACAACGGAAAGGTCCTGTCCATCCGCCAGGAAGACCTGCGTTCACTCGCGGTCATCTACGACAAGTCCCCGACCGAGCTGACCGAGGAGCTGATCGGCTGGGGCGTCCTGGACCCGGAGGCGCGCCGCGCCGTCGAGTCCTTCTGATTCACCGCACGATCCGAAGCACCGCACCACCCGCTTCACTGAACGACCGAGACGGGGTCCGGCACCGCGCCGGGCCCCGTTCCGCGTCCGCGCGCCCGGCGGCGGCGCGGGGCGAGCAGCGCCAGGGGCAGCACGACGGCCATGGCGGCGGCGCTCATGGCGAAGCCCGCCGTGTAGCCGGCCTCGCCGGGGACGACCACGATGACGACCGCGCTGATCTGCGTCCCGAGGGACGCGCCGACCGTCCGGATGAGGGTGTTGATGCCGGTCGCGACGCCCGTCTCGCCCGAGGGGACGGCGGCGACCACCAGGTTCGCGACGGCCGCGTAGGCGAAGCCGAGGCCGATGCCCCGGGCCAGGCCGCCGACGTAGAGCTGCCACATGGCGGCGTGCTGGAGCACCACGAACGCGTAGCCGAGGCCGGTCATCAGCGCTCCGCCGAACAGCACCATGCGGGAGCCGATCCGCCGGTCGAGCAGGCCCGCCGTCATGCCGGCGGCGGTCATGCCGATGCTGGCGGGGAGCTGCAGGAGGGCCGCCTGGGTGGCCGTCCCGCCGAAGCCGTACCCGGTGTCGGCGGGGAGCTGGACGAGCAGCGGGAACAGCAGGCCGCCGGCCATGAGCGCGTAGCCCGACAGCAGCGAGGCGGCGTTGGCCGTCCAGACGCCGCGCACGCGCATCAGCCGCAGGTCGACGAGCGGGTCGGCGACGCGGCCCTCCACCCGCAGCCAGACGGCGGCCGTCACGGCCGAGAGGGCGAGCAGGCCGAGGACGCCGGGGGACGTCCAGCCCCAGTCCAGGCCCTCGGTCAGCGCGGTGAGCGCGGCCACCAGCCAGGCGGCGAACAGGACGGCGCCCCACCAGTCGACCCGGGCCGCCTTCGCGGGCGCCGACCGCGGCACGATCCACCAGGCGAGGACGAGGCCGGGCACGAGCCCGGCCACCGGCAGCCAGAGCAGCCACCGCCAGCCGAGGAAGTCGATGATCGGCCCGGCCAGGCACCAGGACACCGCGCCGCCGAGCCCCAGCATGGACGACATGAGGCCGACCGCGGACGCCGTCCGGGCGGGCGGGACGACGTCCCGGATGATCGTGTACGCGAGCGGGAACACGCCGCCGCCGACGCCGCCCAGCACCCGTCCCACCAGCATGACCGGGACGGTCGGGGCCAGCGCGGCGACGACCATCCCCGCGGTCGCGATCGCGAGCACGGCCAGCAGGACGCGCCGCGGCCCGTACAGGTCGCCCAGCCGCCCGACCACGGGCGTGGCGACCGCCGCGGACAGCGTCATCGCGGTCAGCGCCCACGCCGCGCCCGCCGGGGTGGTGTCCAGACCCTCCTGGATCTGCGGCAGCGCGGGCGTCACGACGGCCATGGACAGCGAGTAGGCCATCACGCCGAGGAACGCCAGCAGCGGTACCAGCCCGCGCCCGCCCTGCCCCGCCACCGCCCGTCCCTCCCGTACTTCGCCCTCCTAACAATCTCATATCAGGACATACCGCCACCGATACGCCCTACTCCCCGCACGGGGGAGGCCGCCCCCGGCGGCGGGTCAGGGGCCGGCGATGGCGCCGGTGTCGCGGAGGGCCTCGATACGTTCGGCGGGCAGGTGCAGGACGTCCCGCAGGACCTCGTCCGTGTGTTCGCCAAGGGTGGGGGCGGGGGCCGGGGGCAGGGAGGCGTCACCGAGGCGCAGCGGGGAGCCCGGAGCGAGATGCGGGCCTATGCCGGGCTGGTCGAGCAGGCCCATGAGGGGTTCGTCGTGCAGGGCGGCGGCCACTTCGGCGAAGCCGCGGTAGCGGGACCACAGGACGGACGTGCCCTCTAGACCGTCCCCGACCTGCTCGCAGGTGCGGGACGCGAACCAGGGGGCGAGGACGCCGCCGAGCGCCTCGCGGTAGGCGTAGCGGTCGCCGGCGCGGCGGAAATCGGCGCCGAGGGCGCGTTCCAGGGCGGCGCCCACCTCGCCGAGCCCGGTGGCCTCCACGAGGTCGCGCCAGTGGCGCGCGGTGAGCACGGCGACCATGACGCGGCCGTCGGCGGTGGCGAAGTCGCGTCCGAAGTCGCCGAACAGGTGGTTGCCCAGGCGCGGCCTGGGCTCGCCCAGTTGCGCCTCCGCGAGATACCCCAGGTTTCCCGCGGTGGCCAGGGCGACGTCTTGGAGGGCGATCCGGAGGCTCTGCCCCTCACCGGTGCGCAGGCGGTGCCGTTCGGCCGCCAGGAGCCCGATCGCCATGTAGAGGCCGCACGCCACGTCCCAGGCGGGCAGTGCGTGGTTGACCGGCTCGTCGCGGCCGGACGGCCCCGTGATCGCCGGGAAGCCCGTGGCGGCGTTCACCGTGTAGTCGACGGCGTTGCCCCCGCCGCGGGTGCCCTGGAGCCGGACATGGATCAGGTCGGGCCGCGCCGCCTTCAGCTCCTCGTAGGTGAGGCCCGGGCGCGGCGGCGCGTTGGTCAGGACGATGCCGCTCTCCGCGGCGAGCGCGGCGACCACCTCGCGGCCCTCCGGCGAGCGCAGGTCGGCGGTCACCGACCGCTTGCCCTTGTTCAGCCCCGCCCAGTACAGGCTCCGGCCCGACGCGGCGAGCGGCCACCGGTCGATGTCGGGGCCGCCGCCCACCTGGTCGACGCGGATGACGTCCGCGCCGAGTTGCGCGAGGGTCATCCCTCCCAGCGGCGTCGCGACGAAGCTGGACAGCTCCACCACGCGCATCCCGTCCAGCGGCAGCGTTCCCGTCATGCGGCGATGTCTATCAGGCCCCCGCCGCGCGCCTCCGGACGGGGCCGTGCGGGCAGGGGCGGGCCGGACGACGGGCACGGGCAGGGGCGGGCACGGGCAGGGGCAGGGGCGGGGGCGGGCGCGGGATCGCGCCGGCGGGGCCGGCTCGGGGGGGTTGCGGCCGCCGCCGGCGCGATCGTCCGGGGACACGCCGGGGCCGGGGAGGCGGGGCGGGCCTCCGGTGGGGGTCAGCTGGCCTCGGGGACCGGCAGGGTGGGCAGCCCGTCGATGCCGAGGGTGTCCTCGACGAGGGTGACGAACACCTCCGCGTCGTGCACGAGTTCCTCCGCCTCGCGCGGGGTGACGGCGCGCGGCAGGCCCGCCTCGGCGGCGGCGCGCTTGTCGGCGCCGGCGGCGAAGAACGCCGCCCACTCGCGCAGTGCGGGCTCGGCCTCGGGCAGCAGCACCCACACGCTGCGCGGCCGGCCGCGGCGGTGGGTCTCCAGGGGCTCCTTGGACGCCAGCACCGCGGCGGCCGCGCGCAGCGCGGCCAGGTGGGCGCAGACGTAGCGGACGGCGGGCGAGGAGGCCTCGGCCGCCTCGGCGAGGCCCATGCGGGCGGCGTGCAGCTGGCCGACGGCCGTGTGCGCCGGGCGCGGCGCGGGCATCGGGCGGTGGCGTGGGCTGGGTGGCGGGACGGACTGGGCGGCGGAGTGGACCCCGCGTGCGGTCATCGTTCCGGACATGTGTGCCTCCTTCCGGGCTCGGGCCGGCCGGGCGGAGAGCTTCCCCTCACTCCGCCCGGCCGTCCGTCCCGCCGAAACACCGCGATCGGCGGGGACGTCGCCCTGGCGCGGGCCGCGAGTCCCGCACCAACGTCGAACATAAGTTCGACGCATTCACAGTAAACCGCCCTGACGGCGATTCGTCAACGTGTTCGAACGTGTGTCGTGCGCCGCAGGTCAGCGGGCATGACGGCAGTACAACAGCGGGGTACGACAGTTCACCCGCGAAGCGCCGGGCGAGGGCCGGGCAAGGGCCGGGCGGGGCCGCCGGGAGGCTAGCGGGGCCGCCTGACGTGCACGGGGACGTTCGTTCCGAGGAGGTCCGGGAAGTACTCGGCGATGTGCATCGGCATCCGGACGCAGCCGTGCGACGCCGGGTACCGGGGCACGTCCAGGGCGCCGTGGAAGGCGATGCCGCCGTTGAAGTAGACCGGGTTGTAGAGGCGCCCCAGCGGCGAGGTCTCCCAGCCGGCGAAGCGGCGCCCCGTCCGGAAGTCGCCCGTGCCCGTCGTCGCGTAGCGGCACCGGGCGACGGTGGCGCCGCGGTCCTTGGCGCAGTAGTACTCCCCCGAACCGGACGAGATGTGCGAGATGAGGCGCGGCCTGCCGTCCTTGTAGAGGACGAGGTACTGCCGCTTCAGATCGACGTCGACGCGGTCCTTCTCGCGCTTCTTCGCCATCGGGCGCGGCTGCTTCGGCGCGTCCAGGGCCTCCCAGAACGACGCGCCCACCGTGCTCTTCTGCTTGAGGCGGTTGACCGCCTGGAACGCCCACACGGCCATCTGCGTGGACGGCCCGTACTTCCCGTCCGCCTTGCCGGGGTCGTAGCTGAGGTCCTTGAGGCGCTGCTGGAGGGCCTTGACGTCGGCCCCCTTCGCCCCCGGTTTCAGCGTGCGACGCGCGGGGGACGGCTCCGGCGTCGCGGAGGGCGCCGCCGGCGCCGTCGCGGCCGGTGAGCCCTCCTGCGCGCGGGGCTCCGCCCGCTCCGTCCCGCTGCACCCCGCCAGGGCGACGGCCGCGGCCAGGAGCACCGCGCCTCTCCGCACGTCGATCGGTATCCCGCGCATGCGGGAAGCTTAAAGTGCTTCCCATGCATCCGAATGCCGAAATCGTCGCGAAAGCCCTGCGCGACCAGGGCGCGACCGGGACCATCGTCGAACTCCCCGACTCCGCGCGGACGGCGCAGGCCGCGGCCGAGCAGCTGGGCTGCGAGGTGGGCGCGATCGCCAACAGCCTCGTGTTCGACGCCGACGGGGCGCCGCTGCTGGTGATGACCAGCGGCGCGCACCGGGTGGACACGGCGAAGGTGGCGGCGCTGGTGGGCGCGGCGAAGGTGCGGCGGGCGACGCCGGAGTTCGTCCGGGCGGCGACCGGCCAGCCGATCGGGGGCGTGGCGCCCCTCGGCCATCCGGCGCCGGTCCGTACGCTCGTGGACGTCTGGCTGAACAGGTACGGCGAGGTCTGGGCGGCCGGCGGGCACCCGCACACCGTCTTCCCCACGTCGTACGAGGAACTGCTGAGGATCACCGGGGGAACCCCCGCGGAGGTGGAGTAGATGGAGATCTGGCACAACCCGCGCTGCTCGAAGAGCCGGGCCGCGAAGGCCGCGCTGGACGAGGCCGGCGTCGAGTACACCGAGCGCCGCTACCTGGACGAGCCGCCCACGGCCCAGGAGCTGGACGAGGTGCTCACCCGCGTCGGCGCCGAACCGTGGGACGTGGCGCGGCTGAACGAGCCGGTCGCCAAGGAGCTCGGGCTCAAGGACATGGAGCACGACCGGGCCCGGTGGATCGAGGTCATGGTGGCGAACCCCGTGCTGATCCAGCGGCCGATCGTGCTGACCGGCGGCGCCGCCGTGGTAGCGCGCGACGAGGAATCGGTGCGCAGGGCACTCGACAGCCAGTGACACGGATGTGATTCTGGGGAGTCAGGGCATGACGACCGGTGACCTCCGGAGGGGCGATGACCGCGCAGATGCGCACGGGCCCGGCGGCGCGCGACCCCGAGTTCCGCGGGATCGACCCGCCCGCGCTCGACCGGGTCATCAGGCAGCTCCAGGACGCGCAGAACGCGATCCGGGGCTGGCTGAACGCGCACCGTCCCCCTCCGGGGGTGTCCGCGGCCGGGTACCGGCAGGCCGACCAGGTGGCGCAGTGGGCCGCCGACCAGCTCGGCATGCTGTCGCGCCGCTACAACTACGCGGTGACCCACCCCTCCCCCGGCGGCGGGGTGGACGCCCCGCCGCCGCCCGCCCCCGCACCGCGGCCGGGCGGGACGGCTCCGGTCCCGGTCGGAACGCCCCGGCCCACCGGGCCGCCGTCCCCAGGGGCGGCACCTCCGAAGTTCACGCCCGAGCCCACGCCGCGGGGTGCGGGCGACATCGGCGACTTCCCCACCCGGCAGGCCGCAGCCAAGGCCGCCCGGACCGACGCGCTGACCGTGGTGGCGGCCGTCCAGGACGGCAGGCCCGTCCCCGGCTCGGTCTGGACGCACCTCAGGGCCAACGCCGATGACCCCGACTACACCGAGAAGCTCTACGAGCGGCTCGGCCCGGCGGCCGCCGCCGACCTGCTGAAGGCCGCCGGCGGGGACGAGGTGCGGCTGGAGGCCGTCCGGGAGTCGCTCGGCATGTCCAGCCAGCACCTCGCGATGGACGTGAAGTGGCTGCGCGCCTTCCTTGCCGAGGCCGACCGCGCGGGTGTCCGGCCCGCCGCCGTCCAGGTGCTCACCGGGGCGGCCATGAGCGAGCGGACGCGCGCGGCCATCGCCGAGCTCGGCCTGCACGATGCGACCCGTCACGAAGCGACCCGTCACGAAGCGACCGGCGTCGCCTGAGAGCCTGAGAGGTCGCCATGGCCGCTCCACCGCCTCCCGGGAGCCTGCCCGTGCCGCTGACCGGCGCCGCCGCCGCGAAGCTGTCCCCGGCCGAGCAGCCCAATCCGGAGTACCAGCGGCTCTACCAGGCGTACGCGGACGCCTACGGCGGCATCGACCGGCTGCGGCAGGCGCTCGACCCGCCGGTGAAGACCCTGCGCGGCACGGACGCGTGGCTCGGCCCGGAGGCGCGCGCATGGGGCGGGCAGCTCGACGCCAACCGCGCCGACCTGAAGAAGGCGGCCGACCGCATCCTCTGGGACATCTACGATCGGCTCTCGGCGACGCAGCGGACCATCCCCCGGGTCTAGTCTCTGTCAAGTGAGGGACCCGAAGCTGCGCGAGATCGACCAACGCGCCTTCCTACGCAGGCTCAACCCCATGCTGGACGTGTACGCGGCGGCGATGGAGCCTCCCGGCGAGCAGCTCCCCGGCCGGCACACCATCATGGAGCGGCACGCCTCGTACCCGGGGTTCCGCGCCCTCGTGGCCGAGCGGCGCGGGGCGCTGCCCGTCCTGACGAGCCCCGTCCAGGGGTTCGCCTACGGGTTCCACGGGACGCGCGGCCAGTGGTGGCACGACGTCGTCCACCAGGCGCTGTCGGACCTGGAGGGCCCCGAGCACGCGGAGGCGTGGCTGGACGACGCGTTCGAGGTCGCCGAGCTGCACGTCCACCCGCAGGCGCAGGGCCGGGGCCTCGGCCGGAGCCTGCTCAACGCGCTGTGCGAGGGCCGGCCGGAGCGGACCGTCGTGCTGTCGACGCTCGACCGGCGGCCGGACACCCCGGCCCGCAACCTCTACCGCTCGGTCGGCATGGTGGACCTGCTGAGCGACTTCGAGTTCCCGGGCGGCGGGCCGCGCTACGCCGTCATGGGCGGGACGCTGCCGCTCGCGGCGTACGCGCCGGCGCCGAGGAGCGAGTAGACCTCCCGCGTCGCCGTCGACTTGTTGAACGTGATGAAGTGGATGCCGGGCGCGTCCTGGTCGAGCAGCTCGCGGCACAGTTCGGCGGCGTGCTCGACGCCGAGCCTGCGGACCGCCTCCGGGTCGCCGGCGACGGCGTCGAAGCGCGCCTTGACCTCGGGCGGGAACGGCGCGCCGGACAGCTGCTCGGACCGCTCGATCGTGCTCATCTGCGTCACCGGCATGATGCCCGGCAGGATCGGCACGTCGCAGCCGGCGGCGGCGACGCGGTCGCGGAGCCGGAAGTAGTCCTCGGCGCGGAAGAACATCTGGGTGATCGCGTAGTCGGCGCCGGCCCGGCACTTCTCCACGAAGTACCGGACGTCGCTGTCGACGTCGGGCGAGCGCGGGTGCTTGTAGGGGAACGCGGCCACGCCGACGCTGAAGTCGCCGTAGGAGCGGATCATCCGGACCAGCTCGGCGGCGTACTCGACGCCGTCGGGGTGCTTGACCCACTCCCCCATCGGGTCGCCGGGCGGGTCGCCGCGCAGCGCGAGGACGTTGCGGACGCCGGCCGCGGCGAACCGGCCGATCAGGTTGCGCAGCTCGGCCTGGGAGTGGTTCACGGCGGTGAAGTGCGCGACCGGGGTGAGCGTGGTGTCGGTCGCGATGCGCTCGACGATGTCGACGGTCGTGTCGCGGGTGCCGCCGCCGGCGCCGTAGGTCACCGACACGAACGTCGGGTGCAGGGACTCCAGCTCGCGGATCGTGCGCCACAGGTTCCGGGCGCCCTTGTCGGTCTTGGGCGGGAAGAACTCGAACGAGAAGGACCTGCCGCCCGAGGCCAGCAGCTCTCGGACGGTCGGGGCCCGGTCGGGGCGTGCACGTCGCATTCCCCAAGCCTACAGAAGGCCCCGGGGCGGTCCCTGGAAGGTCGCTGGAGGGCCGCCGGGACCGCCGATATGTGTGACCCTCACCACACCTCACGGCCGTTATGTCCTTATTTCCGACAATCCAGTGACTTCTCACGTTCCGGGGGCAAGGTTGAATCCCCCCAGGTGGATACGATCTCGGCATGTCGACCAGCCGTATCCGCAAGGAGGTCGACGAGGCCCTCCTCGGTTTCGTCGACCGGCAGCGCCCGGCGCTGCTGACCATCAGCGACGACCTCGCGCCGCTGCTGTCCGCCCTCGACGCCCTGCTCGGCGGCGGGAAGCGGCTGCGGCCCGCGTTCTGCTACTGGGGGTGGCGCGCCGCCGGCGGCGAGGACTGCCCCGGCATCGTGGCCGCCGCCGCGTCCCTGGAGCTGCTCCAGGCGAGCGCGCTCGTCCACGACGACGTCATGGACTCCAGCGACACCCGCCGCGGCCAGCCGTCCGCCCACCGCCGGTTCGAGGCGCTGCACCGCGCGCAGGGCTGGCCGGGCGACGCCGAGGCGTTCGGCGGCGGCGCCGCGATCCTGCTGGGCGACCTGTGCCTGGCCTGGTCGAGCGAGATGTTCGAGACGTGCGGGCTGGACCCCGAGCGCCGCCGCCGCGGCCGGGCCGTCTACGACCTGATGCGCACCGAGGTCATGTGCGGGCAGTACCTCGACATGCTGGAGGGCACCCGCGGCCGGGCGACCGTCGCGACGGCGCTGCGCGTGGTCGAGTACAAGAGCGCCAAGTACACGATCGAGCGCCCGCTGCACCTCGGCGCCGCGCTCGCCGGCGCCCGCCCGGACGTGACCGCCGCGCTCACCGGCTACGGACTCCCGCTCGGCATCGCCTTCCAGCTCCGCGACGACGTGCTCGGCGTCTTCGGCGACCCGGCCGCGACGGGCAAGCCGGCCGGCGACGACCTGCGCGAGGGCAAGCGGACCGTGCTGATCGCGCTGACCCTGGAGCGCGCCTCCGCCGCGCAGGCCGCCGCGGTGCAGCGCCGCCTCGGCGACCCCGCCCTCGACCGCCCCGGCGTGGACGAGCTGCGCACGATCATCGAGGAGACCGGCGGCCTGGCCGCCTGCGAGGCCATGATCGAGCGGTACCAGCGGGAGGCCGAGAAGATCCTCGCCGCCGCCCCGGTCACCGCCGAGTCCCGGCAGGCCCTGGAGGAGCTGGCCGTCGCGGCCACCACCCGGACCACGTAAGTGCTCAATGACACGATTCGGCCAAATTTCCCCGGTGGACTAGAACTTTCCCACTGATCAGTGGCAGAAATGTCGCCATGTGCGCCGACACCCCGGGGAACCGCGTCCCGCGCTTCGAACCGCTGCCCGAGGACGCGTGGGACGACGTCCTCAAGGCCGTGGCCGCCACGACCGGTCCGCTGAACATCTTCACCACGCTCGCCCGGCACCCGGACCTGTTCCACTCCTGGATCGGGTTCGGGTCGATGCTGCTCATGAAGGGCGCGCTGGGCGCCCGCGACCGCGAACTGGCGATCATGCGGACCGCGCACCACCGGTCCTGCGGCTACGAGTGGGACCACCACCGCGGGCTCGCGCTCGGCGCCGGGCTCACCGAGGACGAGGTCGCGGCGCTCCGGCTCGACATCGACGGGCACGACTGGAACGACGACGACCGCATGGTCCTCACCGCGGCGGACGAACTGCACGCGTCCGGCACCCTCTCCGACGCGACCTGGACGGAGCTGGCCACCCGGTTCGGCGAGCGCGAGCTGATCGAACTCGTCGTCCTCATCGGCCACTACCACATGGTCGCGTTCGCGCTGAACGCCCTGCGCGTCCAGAACGAGGAGCCGGCCGGGCACGGGGAGGGGCGCCGATGAGGGCGGGACGGTGGCTCCCGGCGGCGGGGGCGCTCACGGCCGTGCTGGCGCTGACGGCGGTCCCGGCGCCGCAGGACGCGCGGGCGGCCGCGGGCCGCTGCGGCGACCCGGCGCAGCGGCCCTGGTGCGACGCCTCGCTGACGCCCGACCAGCGGACGGCGCTGCTGCTGCCGAAGATGACCGACGACGAGAAGATCGCGCTGCTGGCGTCCGACGACCCGTTCGGCGGCCCGCTCGGCGGGTTCTTCGAGGACGCGCACGCCGACACCAACCGCGGGATCGACCGGCTCGGCATCCCGCCCGTGTACATGACCGACGGCCCGGCCGGCGTCCGGCAGGGCAAGGCGACCGCGCTGCCCGCGCCGATCGCGCTCGCCGCGGGCTTCGACCGGAACACCGCGAAGCTGTACGGCGGGACGGTGGCGTGGGAGGCGAGGCACCGCGGCAACGACCTGGTCTTCGGCCCGACCGTGGACGTCCTGCGCACGCCCCGCAACGGCCGGACGTTCGAGGGCCTCGGCGAGGACCCCTACCTGTCGGCGACCCTCGGCGTCCCGTGGATCAAGGGCGCGCAGGCGCAGGGCGTGATGACGTCGGTCAAGCACATGGCCGTCTACACGCAGGAGCAGGACCGGCTGTCGCTCGCCATGGAGGTCGATCCGCGCACGCTGCGGGAGATCTACCTGCCGCCGTTCGAGGCCGCCGTGAAGGAGGGCGGCGCGGCGACCGTCATGTGCGGGTTCGGCAAGCTGAACGGCCGGTGGGCGTGCCAGGACGACGGCGTCCTCAACAAGATCCTGCGGTCGGAGTGGGGCTTCAAGGGGTTCGTGCCGTCCGACCACACCGCCGCGCAGGACACCGCCGGGGCCGCCAACGGCGGGCTCGACATGGAACTGCCGATCGGCATGAAGTACAACGCGTTCATGCTGAAGAGGGCCGTCGCCCAGAAGAAGGTCACGCAGGCGGCCGTCGACGGGCACGCCCGCAACATCCTGCGGACGATGTTCGCGTTCGGGGTGTTCGACCGGCAGGCGTACCCGAACGACCTGTCCCGCATCGACCGGACGGCGAGCGAGACCGCCGCGCGGCGCATCGAGGAGTCGGGGATCACGCTGCTGAAGAACGACGGCGTCCTGCCGCTCGCGGCGCCGAAGTCGATCGCGCTGATCGGCCGGGCCGCGCAGGACGCCCCGAGCGGGTTCGGCTCGGCGAAGGTCGTGCCGTTCACGACCGTCAGCGCGCGGGACGGCATCGCGCGGCGCGCGGGATCCGGCACCACCATCACCTACACCAACGGCGACGACCGCGGCGCCGCCGCGAACGCGGCGCACAACGCCGACGTCGCCCTCGTGTTCGCCACCGACAGCCAGGGCGAGTTCTTCGACAAGTCGTGCCTGACGCTCCAGTGCGGCGAGCCGCTCCGCGGCGACCAGGACGGGCTGATCTCCGAGGTCGCCAAGGCCAACCCCAACACGATCGTCGTGCTGAACACGGGCGGGCCCGTGCTGACGCCCTGGGCCGGCCAGGTGAAGGGCATCATCGAGGCCTGGTATCCGGGGCAGGAGGCGGGGAACGCCCTCGCACGCGTCCTGTACGGGGACGTCGACCCCGGCGGACGGCTCCCGGTGACGTTCCCCGTGAGCGAGAACGACGCCCCGGCGTCCGGCAACCCCGCCCAGTACCCGGGTGTGGACAAGACCGTCAGGTTCTCCGAGGGCGTCATGGTCGGCTACCGGCACTACGACGCGAAGGGCATCGCGCCGCGGTTCCCGTTCGGGCACGGCCTGTCCTACACGACGTTCTCCTACAGCGGGCTCAAGGCGAGCACCAAGGCGGTCCAGGTGACCGTCACCAACACGGGCGGCCGCACGGGGGTCGCCGTCCCGCAGCTCTACATCGGCATGCCGTCGCCGGGCGTGGACGTGCGGCAGCCGCCCAAGCAGCTCAAGGGCTACAGCAAGGTCGCCCTCGCGCCGGGTGAGAGCACCACGGTGACGTTCCCGCTGTCCGCGCGGTCGTTCGCCTACTGGAACGAGGAGGCGAAGGCGTGGAAGGCCGCGGACGGCTGCTACACGGTCATGGTCGGGCCTTCGTCCCGAAAGATCACCCAGAAGGGGACACTGGGGACATGCCAGTAAAAACAAAGATCTCGGTTCCCCTGCCGTGCCCAGCCGCCACGCGGTACAAATAAGGAAATCTTCGTCCGCCCCCGCCGAGTCGGAGTCATCCAGTGCCGCACGACACCTCCCGCGGGAGGGCGAACCCCCATTCCCCGCGTCCCACCGGCGCCCGCACCGGGCGCCCGGCGCATCCGGGCCACGGCGGCCGCGCGGGCAAGCCGCGGGCCGGGCAGGGCCGTCCCGGCGGCGGGCCCCGCCCCGGGCACGGCCGCGACCGCCGGCACGGCGCGCCGCTCGGCCCCGACGACCCGCGCGGCCTCGGCGGCTACACGCTGCTCGGCCGGCTCGGCGAGGGCGGCCAGGGCATCGTGTACCTCGGCCGGGACGGCGACGGCGGCCTCGTCACGGTGAAGCTGCTGCGCGGCGGCGCGACGGCCGGGCACCGGGCGCGCAGCCGCTTCGTCAAGGAGGCGGACGCGGCCCTGCAGGTGTCGGGGCGGCACACCGCGCGGGTGCTGGACGCCGACATGAGCGGCGACCGCCCCTACATCGTCAGCGAGTTCGTCGAGGGCCCGTCCCTGCAGGACGTCGTCGCCGACCGCGGGCCGCTGCCCGCACCGCAGCTGCGCAAGGTCGCGCTGCGGACGGCGGCGGCGCTCGCCGCGATCCACCGCGCCGGGATCGTGCACCGCGACTTCAAGCCCGGCAACGTGCTGCTCGGCCCGGACGGCGCCAAGGTCATCGACTTCGGCATCGCCCGCACCGCCGACGCGGCCCCGCTGACCACCGGGCCGGTCGGCACGCCCGCCTACATGGCGCCCGAGCAGATCGAGGACGAGCCGGTCGGGCCGCCCGCCGACGTCTTCGCGTGGGGCGCCGCGATGGTGTTCGCCGCGACCGGGCGCCCGCCGTTCGGCACCGGGCCGAGCGCGGCGGTCATGCGGCGCGTCACCTCCCGGCCGCCCGAGCTCGGCGACATGCAGGGCCCGCTGCGCGACCTCGCGGCCCGCTGCCTGGACAAGAACCCGGCCGCGCGCCCGACCGCGCCGCAGCTCGTCCGGGCGCTGCGGGAGGGCCAGGGCCCCGCGCCGAGGCCGCGCCCGACCCGGATACCGCGCTACCGCTGGCGGATGATGGTCGCGCTCGGCGCGGTCGTCGTCGCCGGGTTCGCGCTCGGCATGATGTTCTGACGGCCCATCCGGTCCTACCAGTGGGGCGGGCGGTCCTCCAGGAGGCGGGCGTCGTTGTCGTCGGTCGCGCGCCAGTCGCCCCAGCCCGTGTCGGTGTCGTCGGACGTCTGGTCCGGCAGGATCTCCAGGTCGTCGTCCAGGTCGACGGTGCGGTCGTCGTCGTCAGGTCCCACGCTCATGATCCCCATTGTCGGTGATCGCCCGAGCGGCCCGCACCGCGGCCCCCGCCGAAACCGGCGGGTCGGCCCGCCTCAGCCCGCCAGGCGGCGCGCGAACTCGGCCGCCGCCGCGCCGGGGTCGTCGGCCTCGGTGAGTGCCCGCACCACGACGACCCGCGTCGCGCCGGCCGCGAGCACCTCGCCGAGGTTCCCGAGGTCGATGCCGCCGATCGCGAACCACGGCCGCGGCACCCGCTGCGCCGCCGTGTACTCCAGCAGCTTCGGGCCGGGCGCGGGACGGCCGGGCTTGGTCGGCGTGGGCCAGACGGGGCCCGTGCAGAAGTAGTCGACGCCCGGCTCCGCGGCCGCCGCCGACGCCTGCTCGTCGGAGTGGGTGGACCGGCCGATCAGCATGTCGCCGCCGACGATCTCGCGGGCGGCGGGCACCGGCAGGTCGTCCTGGCCGAGGTGCAGCACGTCCGCGCGGACGGCCTGCGCCACGTCGGCCCGGTCGTTGACCGCGAGCAGCGCCCCGTGCCGCTCGCAGGCCGCCCGGAAGATCTCCAGGTACGTCATCTCCTCGCGGGCCTCCAGGCCCTTCTGGCGGAGCTGGACGATGTCGACGCCGTTCGCGAGGACGGCGTCCAGGAAGTCCGGCAGGTCCCGCTGCCGCTCCCGCGCGTCGGTGCAGAGGTAGAGGCGGGCCCGGCTGAGGCGGGCGCGCAGCGCGACGGCGCGTTCGGAGGGGAGATGCCTGGACACGGCGGAGGAACGTCCTTTCGGCCTGCTCGGGTCGTACGAGTCGTGCGGGTCGTGCGGGTCGTGCGGTCGGGTCGTGCCGGACCGCGGGGCCGGGCGGCGGAGTCGTCCCGCCGCCCTGCCCCGCGATCGTGTCACGTGCGTTGTCGTCCGTTGATGGCGGTCGGTTCTAGAAGGCGAGGGCCTGGGCCCGGCGGCGGACCTCGGTCCCCCGGTTCTCGGTGAGCGCGTCCACCGGCGTCCCCGGGAGGGTGTCGTCGGCGGTGAACAGCCAGCGGATGGTCTCCACGTCGTCGAACCCGGCGTCCGACAGGAGGGTGAGCGTGCCGGGCAGGCCCTTGATGACCTGGCCGTCCTTGATGAAGGCCGCGGGCACCATCGGCTCGCCGCCCCGGCGCACCGCGAGGATCCGGTGCTCGTGGATGAGCTGCTTGATCCGGTGGGGCTTGATCCCGAGCCGTTCGGCGGTCTCGCGGAGGGTGAGCCATTCGCCGGCGAGGGCGTCGGTCCGGGGGTCGAGTGCGCTGTCAACGGTTGCGTGCATCTGCGTCACGCCCCCTTGCTACCACGCCTCCGGAACGCTCAAACCCCCTGGACAGCCGATCCGCTTCCGCGGCGATCGCCATCAGCGAACGGCCTGCCGGACGGGGACGTCCGGGTCGGCGATCGCGGCGGGGTCCACCGGCGTCCCGGCGGTGATCACCCGCCTCGCCTGCACCAGGTCGCGGGGCCGGTCGACGGTGAGGATCGCGTCGAGGCGGTCGCCGGTGAGCCACACCACCGACCACTTGCGGCCGGACGGGTCGCCGCGGTGGACGAGCCGCTCGGAGGCGGCGTGGCTGCCGGCGTACTGCACCATGCGCCCGAACTGCTCGGACCAGAAGTAGGGGGCGGCGTCGTAGGCGGCGTCCTGGCCGAGGAGCGCCGCGGCGGCGGTCTCGGGGGCGTTGAGGGCGGTGTCCCAGTGCTCGACGAGGAGCCGCCGCCCGTAGCGCGCCGACCACCAGGCGGCGCAGTCGCCGACCGCCACGACGTCCGGGCGGAGCGCGCCGGGCTCCTCCCCGCCCTGGTAGGCGCGGAACGAGCCGTCGGTGACCACGCCGCGCTCCACCAGCAGGCCCGAGCCGTCCAGCCAGGACACCTCCGGGCGGACGCCGACGCCGACCACGACCTCGTCGGCCTCGATCCGGCCGCCGCCGGCGAGGGCGAGGCCGCCCTCCTCGACCGCCGCGACCTTCACGCCGGTGCGCAGCTCGACGCCCGCCTCGGCGTACCAGGGGGCGGTGAGGGCGCCCACCTCCGGTCCGATCGCGTTGGCGACGGGGGTGTCGGCCGCCTCCACGACGGTCACCCGGCAGCCCTTCTTCGCGGCGGTGGTCGCGACCTCGGCGCCGATCCAGCCGGCGCCGACGATCACGATGCGGGCGCCCTCGGTGAGCCGGGACCGCAGGTCGCGGGCGTCGTCGACGGTGCGCAGGACGTGCTGGCGGCCGCCGCCCGGCAGCGTGACCGGGGTCGCGCCGGTCGCGATGACCAGCCCGTCGAACGGCAGGTCGCCCGCCGTGGACGCGAGCACGCCGCCCCGTCCGGGCGCGTGCAGGCCGAGCCCGGTGGCCCGCTCGCCGAGCAGCAGGTCGCAGCGCAGCGCGTCCCAGTCCGCGTCGACGGTCGTGTCGTCGGACTCGCCCGCGAGGACGGCCTTCGACAGCGGCGGCCGGTCGTAGGGGCGGTGCCGCTCCGCCGACACGAGCGTCAGCGCGCCCTCGAACCCCTTGCTCCGCAGGGCCTCCACGGCGCGCACGCCGGCCAGCCCGCCACCCACGACGATGACGCTCTCCATGAAGGGCAGCCTAATGTGCCGCGCTTTTCGGGTGGACACCTGTCCAGATGATGGACGGCTCCCCCGAGGTCGTATGGTGGGAACCGGGTAAAACGGCACAGAGCGCGGGAGTCCGGTGCGACCGGGCTGAGAGGGCGGCTGACCGGGCCGCCGACCGCCAGACCTGATCCGGATCATGCCGGCGAAGGGAGCGCGCATGCAGATCGCGATCGTGGGAGCGGGCGTCATCGGCCTCGCGACCGCCTGGCGCACCGCGGCGGCCGGCGCCGCGGTCACGCTGGTCGACCCGTCCCCCGCGAGCGGAGCCTCGTCGGTGGCGGCGGGGATGCTGACCCCGGTCAGCGAGCTGACCTACGGCGAGGAGCCGCTGCTGCGGCTCGGCCTCGCGTCCCGCGACCGGTACGGCGCGTTCGTCGCCGAACTGGAGGAGCTGACCGGCCTGGAGACCGGCTACCGCACGGACGGGCTGCTCCAGGTCGCGTTCGACTCCGACGACCTCGAGTACCTCGACGACCTGCGCCGCTTCCAGGAGAGCCTCGGCATCCCCGTCCAGGCGCTCACCGCCCGGGAGAGCCGCCGGGCGGAGCCGATGCTCGCGCCGGGCGTGCGCGGCGGGCTGCTCGCCCCGCGCGACGGCTCGGTCGACCCGCGCCGGCTCACCGCGGCGCTGCTCGCGGCGGCCGAGCGGCTCGGCGTCCGGCTCGTCCGGCGGCGGGCCGTGCGCCTGCTGACCGAGGGCGGGGCGGCGGCCGGCGTCGTCCTGGACGACGGGACGGCGGTCCGCGCCGACCGGGTGCTGCTCGCCGCCGGGTCCTGGTCGGGCGACCTGGAGGGCCTGCCGCCGGGGAGCGTGCCGCCCGTCCGCCCGGTGAAGGGCCAGGTGATCCGGCTCCGCACCCGGCTGCCGTTCCTCACCCGGACCACGCGCGGCCTCGTGCGGGGCTCGTCGGTCTACCTGGTGCCGCGCGCGGACGGCGAGATCGTCCTCGGCGCCACCCAGGAGGAGCTGGGCTTCGACACCCGGGTCACCGCCGGCGGGCTGTGGGAGCTGCTGCGGGACGCCCGCGAGCTGCTGCCCGGCATCACCGAGCTGGAGTTCGCCGAGGTCACCGCCGGGCTGCGGCCCGGCTCCCCGGACAACGCGCCGGTCATGGGCCCCGCCGGGCCGCCCGGCCTGTTCGTCGGCACCGGGCACTTCCGCAACGGCGTCCTGCTGACCCCGGTGAGCGCCGACATCCTGTCCGCGATGCTGCTGGACGCCCCCGTCCCCGAGGTCGCCGGGCCGTTCTCCCCGGCCCGTTTCTCCGAGGTGCAGGCATGAAGGTGACCGTCAACGGCGAGCCGCGCGAGCTGCCGGAGGGCACGAGCGTCGCCGAGGTCGTCGCGTCCGTCACCGCCGCCCGGACGGGCGTGGCGGCCGCGCTGAACGACGAGGTCGTCCGCCGTTCCGCGTGGGAGTCGACGACGCTGCGCGACGGCGACCGGATCGAAGTGCTCACCGCCGTCCAAGGGGGGTGACCGCCGCGTGGAACGGAGCGCGGCGGAGTGGAACGCGGCGGAGTGGAACGCGGCGGGCGGACCCCGCCCCGGGGGGCGTGGGGGGTCGTCCCCCCACAAGGACACCGTCCAAGGAGGCTGAAATGTCGGATGCGCTGGTCATCGCCGGGGAGGAGCTGGGGTCGCGGCTGATCATGGGGACCGGCGGCGCGCCCAGCATGCACGTGCTGCGGGAGGCGCTGGCGGCGTCCGGGACGGCGCTGACCACGGTCGCGATGCGGCGGGTGGACCCGTCGGCGCGCGGCTCGGTGCTGGACGTGCTGAAGGAGTGCGGCATCCGGGTGCTGCCGAACACGGCGGGCTGCTTCACCGCCGGGGAGGCCGTCCTCACCGCCAAGCTGGCCCGCGAGGCGCTCGGCACGAACTGGGTCAAGCTGGAGGTGATCGCGGACGAGCACACGCTGCTGCCCGACCCGATCGAGCTGGTCGAGGCCGCCGAGCAGCTCGTCGACGACGGCTTCGTCGTGCTGCCCTACACCAATGACGACCCGGTGCTGGCGCACCGCCTGGAGCAGCTCGGATGCGCCGCGGTGATGCCGCTCGGCTCCCCGATCGGCTCGGGCCTCGGCATCCGCAACCCGCACAACATCGAGCTGATCGTGGAGCGGGCGGGCGTGCCGGTGATCCTGGACGCCGGGCTCGGCACCGCGTCCGACGCCGCGCTCGCCATGGAGCTCGGCTGCGACGCCGTCCTGCTGGCGACGGCCGTCACCCGCGCGCGGCACCCCGAGCGGATGGCCGCGGCGATGCGGCGCGCGGTGGAGGCCGGGCGGCTCGCCAGGCTCGCCGGGCGCATCCCGAAGCGCCGCTACGCGCAGGCGTCGTCGCCGTTCGAGGGTCTCGCTACCTCGTAGAGTTCCTAAAGAGTCGCCTGTAGGAATATTCGCTAGACCTGAAACCAGCGGGTGCCCAGACTGGACCCCGGTCCACCTGGGCATGCCGCAACCCCGGCACGTTCCTTCGGTGTTCATGGAAATGACCCATACCTAAGGTGCGTGGCATGCAGCAGAAAAGCACGGGTCGCATCGACAGGGCGGCCGTCGCCGCCGCCACCGTCACGGTGGTGCTGTGGGCGTCCGCGTTCGTCTCGATCCGCAGCGCCGGGGCCGAGTACGGCCCCGGCGCCCTGGCCCTCGGCCGCCTCCTGGCCGGGACGGTCGTGCTGGGCGCCCTCTGGCTCGTCCGGCGCGAGGGGCTGCCGCCCAAGGCGGCCTGGCCGGGCATCATCACGGCGGGCGTCCTGTGGTTCGGCGCCTACATGGTCGCGCTGAACTGGGGCGAGCAGCTCGTGGACGCGGGCACCGCCGCCCTGGTCGTCAACATCGGCCCGATCCTGATCGCGCTCCTCGGCGGCTGGCTGCTGAAGGAGGGGATCTCGCCCCGCCTGATCGCCGGCATGGCGGTGTCGTTCGCCGGCGCCGCCGTCGTCGGGCTGTCGATGTCCGGGGAGGGCCGCGCGTCCGTCGGCGGGGTGCTGCTCTGCCTGGTCGCCGCCGTGACGTACGCGGCGGGCGTGGTCAGCCAGAAGCCCGCGCTGCGGCACGCCTCCGCACTGCAGTTCACCACGTTCGCGTGCGCGGTCGGCGCCCTGTTCTGCCTGCCGTTCGCCGGGCAGCTGGCGTCCCAGGCCGCGGACGCCTCCGCCGGGGCCACCCTCAACATGGTCTACCTGGGCGTCTTCCCGACCGCGATCGCCTTCACCACCTGGGGCTACGCGCTGGCCCGCACGACCGCCGGGAAGATGGGCGCCACGACCTACGCCGTCCCCGCCCTGGTCGTCGCGATGTCGTGGCTGTTCCTCGGCGAGGTCCCCGGGCTGATCACGCTCGCCGGCGGCCTGCTGTGCCTGGCCGGCGTGGCCGTCTCCCGCAGCACCCGCGGGCCCGGCCGCCGCGCCCCCGCGGCCCCTCCGGAACCGGGCGCCCCCGCGGCATCCGCCCCGGGGCTCATCGATGCTCATACTCGCGACTGATGAGATCCGCTGCGATTCGCCCGTAAACTCGCACCGATGGACACGACGGTCGCAGATCCACTCGTCGGGCGGGTGCTCGACGGGCGCTACCGCATTGAGTCCCGCATCGCACGCGGCGGCATGGCCACGGTCTACCTCGCGCGGGACCTCCGCCTCGACCGCACCGTCGCGATCAAGGTGATGCACGCCGGACTCGCCTCCGACGAGGACTTCGTCGCCCGCTTCATCGGGGAGGCCAAGGCCGCGGCCGCGCTGTCGCACCCGAACGTCGTCGCGGTGTACGACCAGCGCACCGACGGCGAGCACGTCTTCCTCGTCATGGAGTACGTCGCGGGCCGCACGCTCCGCGACACCCTCGCCGAGCGCGGCCGGCTCGGCCCGCGCGCGGCGCTGGAGGTCGTGCAGCCGGTGCTCGCCGCGCTCGGCGCCGCGCACCGCGCCGGCCTCGTGCACCGCGACGTCAAGCCCGAGAACGTGCTGATCACCGAGGACGGCCAGGTCAAGGTCGCCGACTTCGGGCTCGCCCGGGCCGAGACCGCGAGCAAGATGACCAAGACCGGCATGATCATCGGGACGGTCGGCTACCTCGCGCCCGAGCAGGTGCTGTCCGGCAACGCCGACGTCCGCTCCGACGTGTACGCCGCCGGGATCATGCTGTTCGAGCTGCTCACCGGGCAGCTCCCCCACCAGGCCGACACGCCCCTCGCGGTCGCCTACAAGCACGTGAACGAGGCGGTCCCGCCGCCGTCGCACCTGGTGCCGGGCATCCCCCAGCGGGTGGACGACCTGGTCACCGACGCCACCAGCCACGACCCGGCGCGCCGCCCGCAGGACGCGAACCAGTACCACGCCGAGGTCGCCGAGGTGCTCGGCGGGCTCCCCCGCGACTTCGACCGGCGCATCGAGGAGTCGACGCGCGGCACGACCAGCGTGATGGAGGCGCCCCGGCCGGGCCACACCGCCGTCCTCGACCCGCGCACGATGCCGGCCGAGGAGTACGCCCCGCAGCGCACCCGGGCCGACCGCGCCATCGGCGCGCTGACCGGCCGCTACGTCCTCGTCGCCATCGGCGCCGTGGCCGCGCTCATCCTCGGCTGGGCCGTCTGGTACCAGACGTCCGGCCAGTACGAGCACGTCCCGTCGTCGATCATCGGCATGAAGGTCGCCGACGCGCGCGACCAGCTGCAGTCGAAGGGGCTGGACGTCCAGACGGCCAAGGCGGTCTACGACGACCGCGTCCACAAGGGCGGCGTCGCCAAATCCGACCCGCCCGCCGGCGCCCGCGTCGCCAAGGGGCAGACGGTCACGCTCACGCCGTCCAAGGGCATCACGCCCCGCGAGGTCCCCGACGTCACGGGCAAGAGCCTCGCCGACGCCAAGAAGACCCTGGAGGACAAGGGCTTCACCGTGGGCGAGACGAGCACGAGCCCGTCCCAGACCGTCGCCAAGGACAGGGTCATCGGCACCGACCCGGACGCCGGCGAGAAGCGGTCGCCGGACGACCCGGTCGACGTCGTCGTCTCCAGCGGCATGTCGATGCCGGGCCTCCTCGGGCAGAACGGCGACGCCGCCGCGAACCAGCTGCGCTCCATGGGCCTGAACGTCACCGTCCAGAAGAAGCAGGTGGAGGGCAAGGAGCCCAACACCGTGATCAGCCAGGACCCGGCCGAGGGCACCGGCGTCTCGCGCGGCGACGACGTCACCATCGTCGTCAACAAGCGCGACTGCATCGTCGACGCGGGCCCGTTCCAGTTCGGCTGCGACGACGGCGGCGACAACCAGAAGATCCCCGTCCCCAACGTGACCGGGTACAGCGTCAACGACGCCAGGAAGGCCCTCAAGGAGTCCGGCTTCAAGGTCAACGTGACGGGGCTCGGCGGCGACGTCGTCCGGTTCCAGTCGCCGAACGGCGGCGAGGCCCCGCGCGGCTCCACGGTGACCATCGTCCGGGGCCCGTGACCGACTAAGCTGAACCGGCTATGACCTCACCGAACAGCCCCGTCGGGGCGCACGTCCCCGTGGCCGGCGGCCTCGCCACCGGCGGCCTGAAGTACGCCGCGCAGATCGGCGCCGAGGCGATCCAGGTGTTCGTCTCCAACCCGCGCGGCTGGGCGCTCCCCGAGGGCAGGCCCGCCGAGGACGCGAAGCTCCGCGAGCACGGCGTCCCCGTCTACGTGCACGCCCCCTACCTGGTGAACTTCGGCTCCCCCACCCCGGAGACCCTGGCGAAGTCGGTCGCGACCGTCCGCCACTCGCTGGAGAGGGGCCGCGCCATCGGCGCCCGCGGCGTCGTCGTCCACACCGGCTCCGCCGTGTCCCAGACCTACGACGAGGCCATGGCGCAGGTCCGCGAGCACGTCCTGCCCCTCCTGGAGGAGATCCCGGACGACGGCCCGGACCTGCTCCTGGAACCCATGGCCGGCCAGAACAACATGCTCTGCGCCAAGGTCCAGGACCTGGGCCCGTTCTTCGAGAAGCTGGAGCACCACCCGAAGCTGGGCGTGTGCTTCGACACCTGCCACGCCTTCGCCGCCGGCCACGACCTCGCGGCCCCCGGCGGCGCCAAGGACACGATCGACGCCCTGGTGGCCACCGTCGGCGAGGGCCGCCTGAAGCTGATCCACGCCAACGACTCGAAGGACCCCTGCGCCTCCGGCCGGGACCGCCACGAGAACATCGGCGCAGGCCAGATAGGCGAACACCCCTTCGCCGACCTCTTCAACCACCCGGCAGTACAGGGCCTCCCCTTCATCATCGAGACCCCCGGCCGAGCCCCCGAACCCCACGCCAAGGACATAGAAACCCTAAAACGCCTACGCGACACGAGCCACTACGCAGCAAGCCGCTAAGCGACCGCAGCCCCGCGACAAGGAACACCGTCGCAACTGCGACCAAGGCAGGTTCGAGCGAAGCGAGAACCCGACCGCGCAGCGAGCCGCCAGGCGAGCCGCTGAGCGGCCACAGCAACCGACTACTGCGCCGGCACCAGCCGACACCTCAGCCCCGCGACAAGGGACACCGTCGCGATTGCGACCGAAGGCAGGTTCGAGCTTGCGAGAACCTGATCGCGCAGCGAGCCGCTAGGCGAGTCGGATGCGATGCAGCAATCGCACCGCGTTTCTCGACGATGGAGGGCCCCCAGGGCCCGAAGGAGGAGAGAAAGGCAATAAACACGACTCGGGCGCCGCTGGACAACCCCCCGACTGTTCAGCGACGCCCGAGCCACAGGCCACCGGATCCCACCCCCCCGGTACGGGATCCGGCGACTCCGATCCGGCTTGCGCCGGATCTCCGGGATTTGCTCGTGTGGCTTGTGGTGCCACTGAGAACACTAGACGCGCCGCGCGGCTCGGCGGCACCAGGAAAACGCGACCGTCGATAAGCGGTACGTAGTCGTAGATGTGCGTAGCGTAGTCACGCGACGAGCGGTCGGTGCGGCGGGACGAGCGGTCGCGCGGGAACGGTCGCCGTGTCGGGGAGTCCGTTCGTGGATGAATCACGGGGCGAGCACCTCCTCGGGGAGGTGGAGCCGGCGCAGCGCGCGGTCGGCGCCGCGGGGGACGCGGCGGCGGGTCAGCAGCGACACGGCGACCATGGCGGCGAACGCGGCGGGCGCGATCAGCAGGACGGGCTCGGCGAGGACGGCCGCGGGCCAGCCTCCGGGGGCGTCCCGGAAGAGGCGGGCGACGCCGGCGCAGACGGCGAGGCCGCCGCCGGCGAGGAGTCCGGCGGCGGCGCCGGCGGCGGTCAGGCCGCGCCACCAGATGGCGAGGACGAGCAGCGGGCACAGCGAGCAAGCCGAGACGGCCAGGGCCATGGTGACGAGGTCGGCGGCGCCCCGCGGGCCCATGCCGGGCAGCAGGGCGAGCGGCGCGGCCAGCGCGACGACGACGCCGGCGCGGAACGCGGCCGGGCCGGTGCGGCGCACGCACTGCGAGAGCGTCCCGCCGATGGCGACGGCGAGGCCGCACGACGTGGAGATGAACGCGGCGAACGCGCCGGCGGTGACGAGGCCGGTGAGCAGCGCACCGGGCGCTCCGGGCATCATCCGGCGCGGGACCAGCAGGAGGGTCGCGTCGGTGTCGCCGGTCATGAGGAGCTCGGGGGCGTACAGGCGTCCGAGCGTCCCGTAGAGGGCGGGGAACACGTAGAACAGGGCGAGGAGGACGGGCACGAACGCGGCCGTGCGGCGGGCGGCGCCGCCGGACGCGTTGGTGTAGAAGCGCATCAGGATGTGGGGTAACCCCATCGTGCCGAGCAGGACGCACAGCATCGCCGAGTAGGTGCGGAAGAGCGCGTGCTCCTCGCCGCGGGCGAACGGCGTCGCCCAGGTGCCGCCGTCCTGGGCGGGCAGCCGGTCGGCGTGCGGCACCGCGGCGCCGCCGGGGAAGACGACGTCGGTCCCGTGGCCGATGGTGTGGGTGCCGGCGGCGAGCGGCACCGCCTCGCCGCCGCGGCGGACGCCGTCCACGCGGCCCCGCGCGGTGACGGTGACCGCGGCCGGGACCGTCACGGTGACGTCGGTGCGCACGTGCACCCGGGTGGCGTGCTCGAACCGGGGGACGCCGCCGAGCGGGCCGGGGCCGCCGGACATGTGCCACATTCCGAGCAGCGCGACCGCGGGCACCGCCACGGCGGCCAGCTTCAGCCAGAACTGGACGGCCTGCACCGCGGTGATGCTGCGCATCCCGCCGGACAGGACGACCGACAGCGTGACGGCGACGACCACCGCCCAGCCCGTCCAGACGGGGGCGCCGGTGAGCACCCGCAGCGTCACCCCCGCGCCCTCGAACTGCGGGAGCAGGTAGAACCAGCCGATGAAGCAGACGCAGGCGGTGACGAGGCGGCGGACGGCGGCCGACCCGAGCCGCCACTCGGCGAAGTCGGAGATCGTGTAGGCGCCGGAGCGGCGCAGCGGCGCGGTCACGAACGCCAGCAGGAGGACGTACCCGGCGGTCGCGGCGACCGGGAGCCACAGCGTGTCGGCGCCGTAGGCGAGCACCAGCCCGGCGGTGCCGAGGAAGGACGCGGCGGAGATGTACTCGCCGCCGATCGCGGACGCGTTCCACCAGGGGGTGACGCCGCGCGAGGCGACCATCAGGTCGGACGTGGTGGAGGCGGGCCGCCGGCCCCGCACTCCCCTGGCGGCGGACAGCCCGAGGACGACGGCGAGTGCGGTGAGCGCCGCCGCCACGGCCGGGACCGTCACCGGCCGCCCACCGCGCGCTCGGCGCGCTCGGCACGTCTCAGCTGCCGGAACGCGAGCGCGATCCAGACGGGGTGGACGCAGAACACGAGGACGAGCCAGCACAGCGGCACGCCGTGCACGCGGGCGCGCGCGACCGCCGGGACGAGCGCCGGCAGCGGCAGGCCCGCCAGGACGGCGACGACGGCCGCGCCGGTGCCGAGGGCGGTCCGCAGCTGGGTGCGGATGAGGGCGCGGGTCTCGGCGGGCCCCGGGCACCGGGCGGCGCCGGGGGCGTCGGGGGCGTCGGTTCGAGGCGGACCGGTATGGAGCGGGTCGGGGTCCGGGGGGTCGGCCCCCGGTGCGTCCGGGCCGGCGGCCCGGGTGCCGGGCGGCGCGCCGCCCTCTCCCGGCCCGTGCGTGCGGACGGCCGCCGACACCACGACCCGGCGTTCAGCGGCCATCGCCGGCCTCCTCCGCCCCGTTCCCGTTCCCGTCCGGCTGGTGGAACCTGCGGACCAGCCGGTCCCGCACCTCGCGGGTGTGCCGGCGGCTGACCTGCAGCAGTTCGTCGCCGATCCGGACGGCCGCGCGGCCGCCGTCGAAGCGGACCTCGGTGATGTGCGCGGACGCGACCAGGGTGCTGCGGTGGATGCGGATGAACCCGGCCGCCTCCCACCGCTTGGTCAGCGCCGACAGCGGCATCCGCACCAGGTAGCCGCCGTCCGCGGTGTGCAGCCGGACGTAGTCGCCCTGCGCCTCCACGTGCGTCACCGTCCGGCGGGAGACGAGCCGGGTGCGCCCGCCGAGCTCGACGGGGATCAGCTCGTCGTCGGGGTCGGCGGGCTCGGCGGCGGGCGGGCCCGTCCGGTGCACGGCCTCGGCGACCCGGCGGACCGACTCGGCGAGCCGCTCGGGCCGGACGGGCTTCAGCAGGTAGTCGAGCGCGCCCAGCTCGTAGGCGGTGACGGCGCAGTCGTCGTGCGCGGTCACGAACACCACGTGCGGGGGCGCGGCGAACCCGGTGAGCAGCCGGGTGAAGTCGAGCCCGTCGAGCCCCGGCATCCGGATGTCCAGGAACACCGCGTCGAGGCGCTCGCCCTCGACGAGCATGCGGCTCAGGTCGCGAAGCGCCGCCGAGGCGTCGCCCGCGCCGGTGACCCGCCCGATCCGCGGGTCCTCGCGGAGGAGATGGGCGAGTTCCTCCAGCGCGGGGCGTTCATCGTCGACGGCGAGGACGTGGAGCATGAGGGCGACTTTGCCGCGATTACCGTCCGTCCGCAATCGATTCCAAGAAGTGAGTACGGCGGCGACCGGTCGCGGGTCACTCCGGAAACACGCCCGGACGGTACTTCGGGACGCGCAAATTGACCTTGGTTCCGGCGCCGAGCGCTGTCTCGACGGTCAGCCCGTACTCGTCGCCGTAGACCTGGCGCAAGCGCTCGTCGACGTTGGCGAGGCCGATGCCGGGGTCGGCGTGCCCGTCCCGCCGGCGGGGCCGGGCCGCGACGCTCCCCCAGCCGGTCGGGCCGGGCCGGCCGAGCGGGGCGGACAGGATCTCCTGGAGCCGCTCGGGGTCCATGCCGACCCCGTCGTCCTCGACGCTGATCGCGGCCTCGGCGCCGGAGTCGCGGGCCCTGATCGTGATGTGGAACGGCCCGCGCCCGCCCGCCATGCCGTGCCGGACGGCGTTCTCGACGAGCGGCTGCAGCGCCAGGAACGGGACGGCGACCGGTAACACCTCCGGCGCGACGTCGACGCTGCACCGCAGCCGCTCGCCGAACCGGGCCCGCTCCAGCAGCAGGTAGCGGTCGATGGAGCGCAGCTCGTCGGCGAGGGTGGTGAAGTCGCGGGGGTTGCGGAAGGAGTAGCGGGCGAAGTCGGCGAAGTCCAGCAGGAGGCTGCGGGCGCGGTCGGGGTCGGTGCGCACGAACGAGGCGATCGTGGTCAGCGAGTTGTAGACGAAGTGCGGGGAGATCTGGGCGCGCAGCGCCCGCGTCTCGGCCTCGGCGAGCCGGACGCGGGCCGCGTCCGCCTCGGCCAGCTCCAGCTGGGCGGCCAGCAGCCGGGCCGCCTCCCCGGCGGCGCGGACCCGCGCGGCCGACGCGCCGCGCCAGTAGGCGGTCAGCGTGCCCTCCACCCGGCCCTCGACGGTGAGCGGCGCGGTCATCGCCACCCGGACGGGGCAGTGCGGGTCGCCGCAGCCGGCCGGGTCCGGCCGGGCGACCCGGGGGCGGCCGGAGGCCAGCACGGGCAGCGCCTGCCGGACGGCCTCCGCCGCGTGGACGCCGCCGCCCGCGCCGTCCCAGGCCAGCAGCCGCGGCTCGGCCCGTACCGGGCCGCCGCCCGGGCCCGCGGGGTCGCCCGGGTCGCCGGGGTCGTCCGGCGGGTCGGCGCCCGCCGGGGGGCGCACCGCGACCAGCGCGACCGCCTCGGCGCCGAGCAGCGGCAGCAGCCGCCGCGCCGCCTTGCCCGCCGTGTCGTCGGTGAGCCCGGCGCGCAGCGGCTGCGCGGCCCGCGCGAGCAGGTGCAGGGTCGCGAGCGCCGCCTGCTCGGCCGGGTCGCCGGGGACGCGGGAGGCGCGCAGGCAGCCGGACGGCAGGGGCAGCCACCGGCGCAGCGCCCAGAATCCAGAGGCGGCACCGGCGGCCGTGGCGTACACCACGGCATCCGCGACGGACGGTAGGACCATGACGACTTACGGTAACGTCTACCGTCCCCGGCGGTCCGGCCGTTGGCCATTTACGAATGTCTCGGATGGGCCACGGCCGGCCGCGCGCCCGCGGGCGCGGCGCGGCCGGGGCGTCACAGGGGCGGGGACTCGCCCTCGTCCTCCTGGTAGGAGTAGCGCTGCTCCCGCCAGGGGTCGGCGACGTTGTGGTAGCCGCGCTCCTCCCAGAAGCCGCGCCGGTCCTTCACCATGTACTCGATGCCGCGGACCCACTTCACACTCTTCCACGAGTACAGGTGCGGGACGACGATGCGGAGCGGGAAGCCGTGGTCGGGCGTCAGCCGCTCGCCGCCGTGGTGCGTGGCGAACATCGTCCCGTCGGCGAGGAAGTCGCTCATCCGGATGTTGGCGCTGTAGCCGTACTCGGCCCAGACCATCACGTGCGTGGCGTCCGCCGCGGGCGGGGCCAGCTCCGCGATCGCCGCGCCGGGGACGCCCTCCCACGCGTTGCCGGGGACGGTGAACTTGGTGACGCAGTGGAAGTCGGCGACCGACCCGACCCTCGGCAGCGCGTCGAACTCCGCCCAGGTCCAGCGGTGCTGCCCGCCGGACTCGGTGGCGCCGAAGACCCGGAAGTCCCAGTCCGCGGGACGGAACTTCGGCACGGGGCCGTAGTGGAGGACGGGCCAGCCGCGGGGGACGTACTGGCCGGGCGGCAGATCCCGGGGCTGCGGTGAAGAATGTTCGGGGTGGGTCATGACGCGGCCATCCTGCCATCCGGCGTGAGCTGAGCCATATTCGGGGGCGGTGCGAATGCGCGCACCGGACATCGGCTACGCTTGGGTCCGTGCGCAACGTCGTCTATTTCTTTTGGTACGGCCAGCCCGGGCGGCTGGTCTGCCAGGCGCTGCGCTGACAGACCACGGAACGAGAAGCCCCGGGCCCAGTGGCCCGGGGCTTTCTCTGTTTCAGGGGTCGTCCGCGGGATCCACCGGGGTTCCGGGCGAAACAGGAGAGGCAGCACACCAATGGTCGTCGTCATGGCCCCGGAGGCCAACGAAGCGGATATCAAGGCCGTCGTCTCACTGGTCGAGACGGCGGGGGGCGACGCCTTCGTCAGCCGCGGCGTGGAGCGCACCATCGTCGGGCTCGTCGGCGACGTCCAGCAGTTCGGCTCGCTGAACCTGCGCGGGATGCGCGGCGTCAGCGACGTCGTCCGCATCTCGGCGCCCTACAAGCTGGTGAGCCGCGAGAACCACGGCGAGCGCTCGGTCGTGCGGGTCGGCGGCGTGCCGATCGGCCCCGGCACCATGACGCTGATCGCCGGCCCGTGCGCGGTCGAGACCCCGGAGCAGACCCTCGGCGCCGCCCAGATGGCGCAGGCCGCCGGCGCGACGCTGCTGCGCGGCGGCGCGTTCAAGCCGCGCACCTCCCCGTACGCGTTCCAGGGCCTCGGCGAGGCGGGCCTGCGCATCCTCGCGGACGTGCGGGCGGAGACCGGCATGCCGATCGTCACCGAGGTGGTGGACGCCGGCGACGTCGACCTCGTCGCCTCCTACGCGGACATGCTGCAGATCGGCACCCGCAACGCGCAGAACTTCGCCCTCCTGCAGGCCGCCGGCGAGTCCGGCAAGCCGGTCATGCTGAAGCGCGGCATGAACGGGACGATCGAGGAGTGGCTGATGGCGGCCGAGTACGTCGCCCAGCGCGGCAACCTCGACATCGTGCTGTGCGAGCGCGGCATCCGCACGTTCGAGACCGCGACCCGCAACACCCTCGACATCTCCGCGGTGCCGGTGGCGCAGCGCCTCTCCCACCTGCCGGTCATCGTGGACCCGTCGCACTCGGGCGGCAGCCGCGACCTCGTCCTGCCGCTGACCCGCGCCGCGATCGCGGTCGGCGCCGACGGCGTGATCATCGACGTGCACCCGCACCCGGAGACCGCCCTCTGCGACGGCCCGCAGGCCCTGGTGGACGGCGACCTGCGCGAGCTGGCCAAGCTCGTGCGCGACCTGCCCCCGATCGTGGGCCGCTCCCTCACTCCGTCCATGGCGGTGCCCTCCTCCGTCGGGCCTTGACGGCCCTCCGTCGTCGGGAACCGCGGTGCGGTCGCCGCACCGCTCCGGCTCGCTGCGCGATCAGATTCCCGCAGGCTCGAACCCGCCTCCGGCCGCGATCACGATCCTCAAGGTCGCCCCGTGGCAGGGAGGCCGGTCGATGCGGCCTCCCCACCAAGGCCCACGCGGTGCGTTGATCTGCGGCGTGTTGTTGTTATGAGCACGTCGAAAACAACAACACGCCGCAGATCAACGACGGGCGACCCGGTCGACGTTCGTGGAGACCGCGCCGGCGACGCCGGCTCGGGCCGCCGGCTGCGAGCCTGGTCGTGCCGGTCGTGCCGAGCGGCCGCAAAACACGGCGGTAACGAAATGGTCTGGACCATTGGCCGGAACCGGCACGGCGAGGATGATGTCCGGCATGACGATGGGCGATGGTGACGCCGGCGGGCGGCTGTTCCCGGAGGATCTGGACGGTGTCGACCCGGTCGCCGCGGTGATGCTCGCAGACGCATGCCGCGCCCTGTCCGCCTACCCGGAGCTCGTGGTCGTGGGCGCGCTGTTCACGGCCGCCGAGCTCGTCCCGGGCGGCTGGCAGATCGTGTGCCCCTGCGACCCGCTGCCGCAGGGCGCGCGGGAGCTGCTCGCGGGCCGGCTGGACGACCTCGCGGCGCTCCAGGGAGGCGGGGCGGAGGGCGAACTGCTCGGGGCGGCGGACCGGCTGCGGCACACGCCGGTCGACGAGGTGGCCGCGGGCGGCCGGCGGTTCCGGATCGTGCGGATCGAGCAGCTCGTCCGCACCGGCCCGGACGGGCCCGAGCCGCCCCGCCCGACCGACCTGGACCCGCCGCCCGCGGGCCGCGGCTACGACCTGCTGCCCGCGGACGGCCCGGCGCCCGACCTGGTGACCGCCGAGCTGCTGTGCCAGGTGCTGGACGCGGCCGCCGCGGCGGGCAGCGAGCCGACCGGGGCGTTCCTCACCCCGGTCGCGCTGACGCCGGTGTTCACGGTGGCCGAGCGCAGCGAGCGGCGGTGGCGGCCGGTCGGCCGGCTGCACGACGCGCCGCAGCAGGCCCGCGAGGCGCTGATCACCTACTTCCGGCACGTGGTGCCGGCGGTGGAGAGCCCGGCCGACGCGGACGTCGCCCGGTTCGCCGAGGCGGCGGACCTGCTGGAGGACGAGACCCGCCGCAACGGCATCGCGGTCGCCGGCCGCCGCTTCCGCATCGTGCGGATCGAGCGGATCACCCTGATGGGCCCGGACGGCCCCGAGCCGCCCCGCCCGACCGACTTCGACGCCCGCTAGCCCGTCCGCGCGCGCCGGACGCGCGCGGGCGCGGGGTCACGAGGCCGGGTCGGCGTAGGCCGGGCGGTGCTCCTGGACGGAGTCGGCGAGGTGGTCGGCCAGCTCGTCGACGTCCAGGCGCTTCTCGATCCTGCGCAGGTCGTCGATCTTGGCCTTGGTCTCGGCGCGGCGGGGCGCCAGCATCGTGCAGCAGTCCTCGTCGGGCAGCTCGGAGATCGACAGGGTGCGGATGCGGCGCGCCTGGTCCATGATCTCGCTCTTGTCCATGCCGACGAGGGGCCGCAGGATCGGCAGCTCCACGGCGTCGTCCAGCGCGGTGATGTTGGTGAGCGTCTGGCTGGACACCTGGCCGAGCGCGTCGCCGGTGATGAGCGCGGTGTCGCGGCGGCGGCGGGCGAGGACCTCGCCGGTGCGCAGCATCAGCCGGCGCTGCGCGATCACCGCGAGCCGGTCGGCGCCGGACGACTTGATCTGCTGCTGCGCCTTGCCGAACGGGACGACGTACAGCCGCGACCCGCCCTGGAACTTGTCCAGCTCGCGGACCAGCGCGTACGCCTTGTAGATCGACTCGGGGCCGGTGAACGGCATGCCGGAGAAGTGCAGGTAGTCGACGCGCAGGCCGCGGCGCATCATCCGGTAGGCGGCGACGGGCGAGTCGATGCCGCCGGACATCAGCACGAGGGCGCGGCCGCTCATCCCGACGGGGAGGCCGCCCTGGCCGGGCAGTCCGCCGGAGTAGACGAACACCTCGTCGCGGTCGACCTCGATCGACAGGGTGTGCCGCGGGTCCTTCAGGCTGACGGGCTGGCCGTACCGCCGGGCGACGAGGGCGCCGATGTGCCGGTCGAGCTCCATCGAGGTCATCGGGAAGCGCTTGTCGCGGCGCCGGGACCGGACGGCGAACGTGCCGGTGCGGCCGTCCATGAGCTCCAGGGCGGCGCGCTCGACGCTGGCGACGTCCTTGCCGACCCGCCAGGCGCGGTGCGCCCACACGATTCCCATGACGTCGGTCACCCGCTGGGCGACGCGCTCCATGGTGGCGAGGTCGGCATCGTGCTTGCGGATGATGAACACGCCGTGGCGGCGGACGACGTCGACGCGGGCGATCGGCCGGACGGCCATCCGCACGTTGTCGGCGAGGCGCCGCTCGAACTGCTCGCGGTTCCTGCCCTTGAGGACGACCTCGCCCAGTTTGAGCAGCACGCACGGCTCGCCGTCGACCGGCGACTGCTCCCGGACGTCCGCCGGCGCGGTGTCGAGCGTGGTCATGCGTGGTCCTCCTGGCGGGAACAGGTCTGGGGTGCGTTTCTAGTGTGGCCCACAGTGGGCAACACCGCGACCCGGAAAGCGTGTTCCCGCCAGGAGGGCGCGGTCAGCCGAAGAAGACCTCGGCCTCGGCGTAGCGCTCCAGCGGGACGGTCTTCAGCTCCTTGGTCGCCTCGTCCAGCCCGACGCGGACGATGTCGGTGCCCTGGAGCGCGACCATCTTGCCGTAGTCGCCGTCCCGGACGGCGTCGATGGCCTGGAGGCCGAAGCGGGTGGCGAGGACGCGGTCGAACGCGGTGGGGGTGCCGCCGCGCTGGATGTGCCCGAGCACGGTGGCGCGGGCCTCCTTGCCGGTGCGCTTCTCGATCTCGTCGGCGAGGGCCTGGCCGATGCCGCCGAGCCGGACGTGCCCGAACGCGTCCTTCTCGCCGGTCTGCAGCTGCATCTGCCCGTCGACGGGGTGCGCGCCCTCGGAGACGACGATGATCGGCGCGTACCGGGTCTTGAACCGGCTCTCCACGTACTGGCAGACCTTCTCGATGTCGAAGGGCCGCTCGGGGATGAGGATGACGTTGGCGCCGGCGGCCATCCCGACGTGCAGCGCTATCCAGCCCGCGTGCCGGCCCATCACCTCGCAGATCAGCGCGCGGTGGTGGCTCTCGGCGGTGGTGTGCAGCCGGTCGACGGCCTCCATGCCGATGTTCACGGCGGTGTCGAACCCGAACGTGTAGTCGGTCGCGTTCAGGTCGTTGTCGATCGTCTTCGGGACGCCGACGACGTTGACGCCGTTGGCGTACAGCTCGCGCGCGACGCCGAGGGTGTCCTCGCCGCCGATGGCGATCAGGGCGTCCACGCCGAGGCCGGCGAGGTTGTCCTTGATCCGCTCTATGCCGCCCTCGACCTTGACCGGGTTGGTCCGGGACGAGCCGAGGATCGTCCCGCCGCGCGGCAGGATCCCGCGCACGGCCTGCACGTCCAGGGCCACGGTGTCGCCTTCGAGGGGCCCGCGCCAGCCGGCCCGGAAGCCCACGAACTCGTAGCCGAAGACCTGCACGCCCTTGCGGACGACCGCGCGGATCACCGCGTTCAGTCCGGGGCAGTCGCCGCCACCGGTCAGCACTCCGACGCGCATGCCGTCTCCTTCTCCCGCCACCGGGCTCCTCCCTCGATTCACCTGCTCGGGCCATGGCGGGCGCACGTCCGGAAGATCCCGGTGCGCCGCCATTGGTCTAGACCATAGCCGCTGCCGCGGGCGGCGGCATCTCGTTCCGCCGACGTCTCACGGTCGGCGGGACGCGCCCCGCCCGAAGACCCGGGCGTACCCGCGAACCAGCACGGCCACTCCCCCGGGCGTCCGCCGCGCGGCGAGCCTGCGGGGACGCGGCGGGGACTCGCCGTCATACGACCACCGGACCTCGGCGAGCGCCAGTTCCCGCGCCGCGTCCGGGCCGAGATCGCCGCGGTGGGCGCGCGCGAAGTCCCACCCGTCCCGGAATGAGCCGCGGGTGGGCCGCTCGGCGGCCCAGCCGGTGAACGCCGCCCGCCAGGACGTCCCGTAGGACGCGGCGAGCGCGGGCCAGGCGCGGGCGGCCTCGCCGGCCCGCTTGAGCAGGATGCCGTGCGCGGCGGCGTCGACCGCGGCGGCGTCGAAGCCGTCCGGGAGCGGCGCGCCGGAGGTCATGGCGAGCACGAGCGCCTCCTGCGCCGCCGCCACCGCAGCCGCTTCCGCACGAAATCGTCGAGCACACCGTCGCCGACGCCGCGCAGGACGTGCCCGAGGACCCCGACGACGCCGTGGTCCTGGACCGCCTCCGGTAGGGGCCGAGGCCCGCGGTCTGGGTGAACACCGGGTCGTACGCCAGGAGCGCCTCCCTCCCGAAGACCGCGACGCCCATCGCGACTGCGGAACCGTCCAGCTCGGCGTAGGACGGCACGGTGCCAGGGGCGAGATCCGCATTCACCTCCCTGGCCCGTGCGAGGGCCCGCTCGCCCTCCGCCGTCTGCTCGGTGAAGGCGCCGCCGAGCCCGAGGCCCATCAAGGCCAGGAACCCTCCGACGGGTATCAGCGAGAACACCGCGACGAGGCCCCCGTCGTACCCGGTGGAGCATCAGCCGCTGCTCGCCCAGCCCGTCGCGGAGCCGGTCGAGTTCGGCCCGGACGGCCGGCTCGCCGGTGAGTTCGCCGAGCGTCCGGCTCCGGCCGTCGGCGAGCACGCCCCGGGATCGCCGCGTCCAGGGGTTCGCCGGGCCCGCCCGAGGACGTCCCGGTCGCCGCGAGCCGGCCGTCGGCGCGGGCCTCGATCGCGCCGTCCAGCAGCAGCGCCGCGAGCGAGGCGGCGACCGCCCCGAGGTCCAGGCCGCCCAGGTAGGCGATCTCGTAGGGGCGCAGGTCGCGCGTCGGAGGGCGGCCCCGCACGAGCCGCCTCCGCACGCCCCACAGGATCATGAGCAGTGCAACGGCCACCAGGACGTGGACCGCGAAGATCCCCGCCGCGAGGGCAGATCCGCCTTCCTTCACCGTGCCCTCCCGTCCTCGGCGACCAGCCGCCGACGATCAGCCACGGGAGGCCGCGCCGCGGTTCGCGCCGGGGCGGGCCGGGCTAGTCCTCTTGGTCGAGGCCCTTCTCGATGGCGTAGCGGACGAGTTCGACGCGGTTGTGGAGTTGCAGCTTGCCGAGGGTGTTCTGCACGTGGTTCTGGACCGTCCGGTGGGACAGGACGAGGCGCTGCGCGATCTGCTTGTACGTCAGGCCCTTGGCGACGAGGCGCAGGACCTCGGTCTCGCGGTCGGTGAGGCGGGGCGCGTCGTCGTCCTCGCGGGCGGGCGCGGCGGCGAGGCGGCGGTACTCGCCGAGGACGAGGCCCGCGAGGCCGGGGGTGAAGACGGCGTCGCCCTCGCCGGTGCGGCGGACGGCGTCCAGGAACTCCTCGCGGGCGGCGGACTTCAGCAGGTAGCCGGTGGCGCCCGCCTTCACCGCCTCCAGGACGTCCTGCTGCTCGCCGCTCGCCGACAGCACCAGCACCCGGACGGGCGGGTCGGCGGCGGCCAGGTGCCGGGTCACCTCGACGCCGCTGATGTCGGGCAGCTGGAGGTCGACGACGGCGACCTCGGGGCGCGCGGCGGCCGCGATGCGGACGGCGGCGCGGCCCTCGCCGGCGGTCGCGACCACCGCGTGCCCGGCCTCGGTGAGGTCGCGGGCGACGGCCTCGCGCCACATCGGGTGGTCGTCCACGACCATGACTCGCAGGCTCACGCCCACACCCTAAGCCGGACGAACCGGGCGGCGCGGCACGGTCATCTCGATCTCGGTGCCCTCGCCGGCCGCGGAGAAGACCACCACGGTGCCGCCGAGGTCGGTCACGCGGCCCCGGATGGACTGCGCGACGCCGAGCCGGCCGCCGGCGGCGGCCTCGTCCAGCCGGCCGTCGGGCATGCCGGGGCCGTCGTCGCGGACGCTGACGGTGACCTCGCCGCCGCCGTCCTCCAGCAGGACCCAGGCGCGGGCGCCGTCGCCGCAGTGCCGCGCGACGTTGTCGAGGGCCGCCGCCACGGCGGCCGCGACCTCGCGGGCGGCGTGCGCGGGAAGCGGCACCTCCGTCGCGGGCGTCGAGACGGTGACGGACGTGGACGCGTGCGCGGTCAGCAGCGGCCGCAGGTCGGCGTCGGCGTCCGGGACGCGCGGCGGCGGCGCCGGGGCGGTGCCGATGAGGGCGCGCAGCGCGGCCTCCTGCTCGCCGGCGAGGCGGCCCAGCTCCGCCGCCTCCCCGCCGAGTTCGCCGCCGCGCCGCTGCACCATGGCGAGGACCTGCAGCACCGAGTCGTGGATGCGGCGGGCGAGCCGCTCCCGCTCCCGGTTCGCCGACTCCAGCTCCACGGCGCGCGCCAGCCGCGCCTCGGCCTCCCGCGCGAGCCGGACGACGTGCCCGACGACGAGCCCGGCGAGGAGCAGCAGCACGATGCCGTTGAACGTGGTGTCGCCGATGCCGCCGCTCGTCCCGGCGATCGCGTGGACCAGCAGGTTCGCCGCGGCGAGGACGAGCGCGGCGGTGAGGCCGAGCCGCCGCCCGCCCGCGACCGCCCACGACAGGACCGCCGCCGCGACCCACGACACCGGGAGCGTGGGGCGCCCGGCGGCGATGTTCGCGGCCGACTCCACCCACGCCGTCGCCAGCACGCACGCCGCGGCGACGGCGAGGTCCGCGGCCAGCAGCGGCCGGCCGCGCCGGCGCGGGTCGCCGAACGCCAGGGCGGCGTAGCCGGTCCAGACGGTCATGGCGGCGAGGACGGCCCAGCCGCCGGCCGGATGGGCGTAGCCGCCCGCGTTCATGGCGATCACGACCGCGGCGTAGACCAGCGCGAGGCCGCGGTAGACGGCCACGGCCCGCCACAGCGCGACCTCCAGGCCCGCCATCCCTAGCCCTGGTCGCTCAGGCCGCCGTCGTCCACCACCGGCCGCACCGTCTTGCCGGCCATCTCCGCCTTCACCTCGGCGGCGTACCGGTCGACGTACTCCTGCCCGGACAGCTCCCGGATCGCCATCATGATCTCGTCGGTGATCTCGCGCAGCACCTCGTGGTCGTCCTCGCGCCCGTAGAAGCGGGAGAAGTCCATCGGCTCGCCGAACCGCACGCCGGGCCGGACGCCGAGCCGCGGCAGCGGCCGGCCGGGCGGCATCAGCTCGAACGTGTTGATCATCGCCATCGGGATCACCGGGACGCGGGACTTCAGCGCCAGCCGCGCCACCCCCGTCTTGCCCCGGTACAACCGGTTGTCGGGCGCCCGGGTGCCCTCGGGGTAGATGCCGAGCAGCTTGCCCTCGCCGAGGATCCGCAGCCCCGTCTGCAGCGCCGCCTCGGCCGCGTCCCCGCCGGTGCGGTCGACCGGCACGACGCCCACCCCGGTGAAGAACCCTTTGCTGATCAGCCCTTTGATCCCCTTGCCGGTGAAGTACTCGCCCTTGCCGATGAAGAAGATCGGGCGCAGCAGGGGCAGCGGCCCGAAGAAGTGGTCGGCGAACGACAGGTGGTTGCTCACCATCAGCGCCGGTCCCCGCAGCGGGACGTTGCGCCGGCCCTTGTTCCGCGGCCACCAGCCGAGGTACAGGATCGGCGACAGGACGATCCTGAGCAGGATCCAGAACCACAGCATGCGGGCACCTTCCTCGGACCGGCGCCGTCAGGGCGGGCGCGGCCGGTCCTGGCCGACGGGGAGATGATGAGACATCCTCCCACTCCCCGTCCCGCCCTTCTACCGGCCGGTACCCCTGATCGGGACGCGGCCCGCGCGGCGGCGGGGGCCCGATTGAACGTAGGCTCTGAACGGTGAATCTCAATCGGGTGCGCCGGGGGGCTTGTCCCGCGCGGCGCAGCGAATACCGTGGGACACACGTTTCGGGGTGTCCGGGAGCGCCGCGGTCCGCCGCGCGCGCGACCGGGCACCGTACTGTCGTTGGGGGAGCGGAGGCCGCCATGCCGCTGCAGCCGGCCACGCCGGAGTCGTCGAAGGAGCCGGCCCCGTGAATCGCCGTGGCAATGGACTGACGGCCGACACCTACGCCCCGCTGGTCGACCTCGCCCCGCACCTGGCCGACGCCATGCTCACGGCGCTCGGCGAGGCCGGGGTGGCCGCCTACGCGACCTCGCCGTCCGGCCTGCCCGAGCTCGCCGAGCCGGCCGCCGAGCCCGTGTCGGGCGACGTCCTCGACCGGCTCTACGTGGACGTCGACATGAAGCCCACCGCCGAGGGCATCCTGCGGGTCCACCTCGCCCGGCTCCGCGACGCCTCCGCGCGCGGCTCCGACGAGGGGCGCGCCGAACCCGCCGAACCGGCCGGGCGCACCGGCACCGCCGACCGCGCCGACGCCGGCCTCGCCGGCTCCGGCGGCCCCGCCCCCGACGCCAAGGACGCGGGCGGCCCCGCCGAACTGGACGAGGACGCGATCTGGGCCGAGATCGTCGCCGGGTTCGACTCCGGGCCCGAGGGCGACGACGTCCCCTGGCCCGAGGAGGAGAACGTCCGCGAGCCCGCGGACCCCCCGCGGGAGGGCGACGACCGCACCGGCCGCCTCCCCCGCGTCCGCGTGATCAAGCCCGCGGAGACGCCCGAGTTCCCCGCGGACGACGGCGAGGAGGAGCACTACGTGCCGCCCCCTCCCCCGCCGCTGCCGGCCGCCGACCCGCTCACCCGCGGCGCCTGGCTCGCGCTGATCGGCGGTCCCGTCTACCTGCTCATCACCGTCATCCTCGACTGGGAGGTCCCCGGCTGGGCCGCCTTCCTCGCCGTCGCCGCCTTCATCGGCGGCTTCGTCACCCTCGTCCTCCGCATGGGCGACGAACCCCGCGACCCCGACGACGGAGCCGTCGTCTAGCGCTCAGCTGGGGACGTCCAGGTCGGCCGTGAGGGGGCGGTGGTCGGTCGCCGTCGGGTAGTCGCGTGCGATGGCCTCGTCGGCGGGGACGCCTGCGGCCTTGATTCGGATGGCGGGGTCGGTGAAGACGCCGTCTATCCGGCGGGTCGGGTCGCGGGACGAGAAGGTGAGTTCTCCGCCGGCGGGGGCCGTTTCGTAGGCGTCCTGGAAACGTTCGGTCAGGCGGGTCCAGGACGCGCCGCCCGGTTCCTCGTTGATGTCGCCGGCCAGGACGACGGGGGCGCCGTAGCGGGTGCGGGCGCGGTCGAGGTGGGTGAGGATCTCCTCGACGTGGCGGCGGCGGGGGCCCTTCTTCAGGTCCAGGTGGGTGCTCGCGACTATCAGGCGGGTGCCGTCCATTTCCAGGACGGCGATCG
Source organism: Actinomadura chokoriensis (assembly GCF_039529475.1). NCBI lineage: Bacteria > Bacillati > Actinomycetota > Actinomycetes > Streptosporangiales > Thermomonosporaceae > Actinomadura > Actinomadura chokoriensis. The sequence continues at coordinate 179,105 of NZ_BAAAMW010000014.1, forward strand.
CCAGGGCTCGGCGGTGCAGGTCCGGGTCGGGGGTCAGCAGGTGGAACTCGCGGGCCTCGCGGCGGACGCGGGGGGCGGTGAGGACGGCGAGCCCGCAGGCCCGCCGCCCTGCCGCGATCTTCATGCCGCAGGCGTTCGCCAGGCGGCGGCGCCTCAGCCGCCAGGCCCCGAAGCGCGGGACCTCCTGGAGGCAGAGCACGTCCGGGGCCAGGGCGCGGACGACGCGGGTCACCGCGGCCGGGTCGTCGCGCAGCGACCGCACGTTGTAGCTCTGCACCCGGACGGCGGCCACGCCTAGACGACCACGTCCTGGAAGGGCCGGACGCGGGCGAGGTCGGCGGCGCCGACGATGCCCGCCGCCGAGCCCAGCTCGGCGATGCGGATGTCGGGCAGCGGGCGGTGGCCGCGTCCGGTCAGCGCGTCCTCGAACGCCGACCGGATCGGGTCGAGGAGCAGGTCCCCGGCGTCCGACAGGCCGCCGCCGATGATGAACGCGCCCGGGTCCAGGATGGCGGACAGGTCGGCGAGGCCCTGGCCCGCCCAGTGCGCGATGGTGCGGAAGCACTCCAGCGCCGCCTTGTCGCCCTCGCGGGCGGCCTGCGACACCTCGGGGCCGCTGATGCCCTCCGGCCGGCCGCCGCCGAGCTCCAGCAGCCGCCCCGCCATCGCGGGCGCCACCCGGGCCAGGTCGCGGGCCTCGTGCACCAGGGCGTTGCCGCTGGCGTACTGCTCCCAGCAGCCGCGGTTGCCGCAGCCGCAGCGGCGCCCGTCCGGGACGACCCGGAAGTGCCCCATCTCGGCGCCGATGCCGAACGCGCCCCGGTAGAGCTCGCCGTTGATGATGATGCCGCCGCCGATGCCGGTGCCGAGCGCCACCAGGACGAGGAAGTTCTCCCCGCGGCCGGCGCCGAACCGGGCCTCGCCCCAGGCGGTCGCGTTGCCGTCGTTCTCCACGACGACCGGCAGCCCGACCAGGCTCTCGACCTTCTCCTTGATCGGCTCGTCCCGCCAGGCGAGGTTCGGCGCGAACAGCACCGTGGCGCGGGCCTCGTCGACGAAGCCCGCGGTGCCGAGGCCGACCGCCGACACCTCGTCGTACTTGCCCTTCAGCAGTTCGACGACCTCGGCGATGGTCTCGGCGGTCTCCTTCGGGTTCGTCGAAGGCGTCGGCCGGCGGACCTTCTCCAGTATCGTCCCGCGGTCGTCGACGACCCCCGCGGCCACCTTGGTGCCGCCCACATCCACGCCGATGGTCAGGGCCATGTAACGCTTCCTCCTCCTCGCGCGCCCCGGCTGGAGCCACTACCCCACTACCCGATACCGGCGGTTTGGCACGGTCCCATGCCCCGCCGCCGCCTCCATCATCCCCCGGCACCGGCGTGCACGGTATCTCCTCTTCGGCCGGCCCCGGGACCGCGCGGTCAGCGCTCCATGTGGCGCTTGAGCCCCTTGAGGGCCGAGTCGATGATCCGCTTCTCGGCCTTGCGCTTCACCATGCCGATGAGCGGGACGCGGACGTCCACGGCGAGCTCGTAGGTCACCTCGGTGGCGCCGTCCCGCTCGGCGAGGGCGTAGGAGCCGTGCAGGCCGGTCACGACGTTGCCCGGCTCCACCAGCGTCCACGTCACCCGGTCGTCGCCCTCCCAGGTGTAGGCGAGGCCGACGGTGTCGCTGAACGGGCCGCCGTCGAAGGTCAGCCTGGCGCGCGCGGCGCGGCCGTCCTCGCCGGTCTCCTGCACGGTGAACCCGCGGATGCCGCTCGCCCACTCCGGGTAGGCCTCCAGGTCGGCGATCACCGCCATGATCTCGGCCTTCCCGGCCTTGACCGTGGTGGACGAACTCGTGCGGTCCGCCATCTGCGTCTCCCTCCGGCTCCTCGGGCCCGCGCGCGGGCCCGCTGTCGTACCGACGACGGTATCCGTCACACCGTGAGGACGTACGGAACGCCGCGGGCGCGGAAGTGGCCGACGTTGACGCATTCGGTGCGGCCGATCCGGGTGCGGCCCGCGAGCGGCTGGTGGACGTGCCCGAACAGCGCGTACCTCGGCTGCGTCCGGCGGATCGCCTCCAGGAGCGCCTCGCTGCCCCGCTCGAACCGGCGCGCCACCGTGTCGTACAGCAGGTCGGGGACGGCGGGCGGGATGTGCGAGCACAGCACGTCGACCTCGCCGACGGCCTCGACCTTGGCGGCGAAGGTCTCCTCGTCCAGCTCGTAGGGGGTGCGGTACTCGGTGCGGAGGCCGCCGCCGACGAACCCGAACCGCAGGCCGCCGATCTCGGCGGTCTCCCCGTCCAGGACGCGGTGGCCGTCGCGCAGGTGCGGGCCCCACATGCGCGGCACGTCGACGTTCCCGTACGTCAGGTACGCCGGGGACGGCATGGCCGCGAACAGCTCGGCGTACTGCCGGTCGACGGCGCGCTCGATGTGCGGCCACGCGTCGCCCTCCAGCGACGCCCACAGGCCGCGGGAGAACGCGCGCGCGTCGTCGAAGCGCTTCTCGGTCCGCAGCGCGATGAAGCGGTCGGCGTTCTCCTGGCCGAACAGGTCGGCGAAGATCCCCTGCCCGTGGTCCTGGTAGTCGATGAACAGGATCAGGTCGCCCAGGCAGACGAGGGCGTCGGCGCCGACGGCGGCGCTGCGCAGCGCGTCCGCGCGGCCATGGACGTCGCTCACCACGTGGATCCGCATGAACCGACTGTAATAGTGCGGACCGCCCGCAAGAGCGGGCGGGTCAGCCGGCGGCCGCGGACACCAGCGAGCGCCACTCGCGCACGAGCGCCGGGTCGACGGGGGCGTCCCAGGCGCCGTCCGGGCGGACGGCGGCGCCCACGTGGAAGGCGGTGACGCCGGCGGCGGCGAGGACCGCGACGTGCTTGCGGCGCAGCCCGCCCCCCGCCATGATCATCCCGGCCGCGTCCGGGTCCTCGGTGGCGCGCCGGACCAGCACGTCCACGCCCGCGTCGACGCCGCGCGCCGACCCGGCGGTGAGGACGGTGTCGAGCCCGCCGCCGAGGTGCCGGACCGTGCGCCACGCCTGGACGGGTTCGGCGGCGTGGTCGAGCGCGCGGTGGAACGTCCAGGGCAGCGGGGCTGCGACGGCGGCGAGCTTGCCGGTGGCGGCGGCGTCGATCTGGCCGGCGGAGTCGAGGAAGCCGAGCACGAACCCGTCCGCGCCCGCGGCGGCGAGGTCGGCGGCGGCGCGGCGGAGCCGGTCCAGCTCGGCTCCGGTGGTGCGGAAGCCGGCGTTGGCGCGCAGCATCACCCGCATCGGCAGCGTCGCGGCGGCCCTGATCGCGGCGACCAGGTCGGGGTCGGGGGTGAGCCCGTCGGCGGCCATGTCGGCGACGACCTCGATCCGGTCGGCGCCGCCGTCCTGCGCCGCCCGCGCGTCGTCCGCGGTCAGCGCGATCACTTCGAGCAGCGACATGGCCATCCCCCGAACCGTTCCCGTTGTGCGACCGGGTCAAGAGTAGGCGACGCGCGGCCGCCGCCACGGGACGGCGGGCGGTCTTTGCCGTGCCGTTAACCCGGGCGCCGAACGGCCCGCGCGACGGGCGGGCACGGCCAGGTGACGGGCGAAATCCCTACTCATGGGTATCATTCGTGTGCGGAGAAGCCTCCGCAGACTTCCCGCCGATCTGGAAGACCGACTACAGGAGTGGGCCGTGCGCGAGTTCAGCGTCCCCGCGATGGTGGAGGTCCCCGACTCCGCCAATCTGACCGACGCCCCCTTCACCAGGGCGGCCGAGGAGCCCGGCGCGATCGTCGCGCGCCGCCGGACCGGCGCGGGCGAGGGGAGCGCGTGGAGCGCGGTCACCGCCTCCGAGTTCGCGGCCGAGATCACCGCGGCCGCCAAGGGCCTGGCAGCGGCGGGGATCGAGGCCGGCGACCGGGTGTGCCTGCTGTCGCGGACGCGCTACGAGTGGACCGTCCTCGACTACGCGATCTGGACGGCCGGCGCCGTCTCCGTCCCCATCTACGAGACCTCGTCCGCCGAGCAGATCGAGTGGATCGTCGGCGACTCCGGCGCCAAGGCCGTGTTCGCCGAGACCGCCGAGCACGAGGCGCGACTCGCGGAGGTCCGCGGCGCGCTGCCGGGCCTCGCGCACGTGTGGGGCATCGACGCGGGCGGCGTGGACGAGGTCGTCCGGCTCGGCGCGGACGTCGGCGACGACGTGATCGAGGAGCGCCGCCGGTCCCGCACGGCCGCCGACGTCGCCACGCTCGTCTACACCTCCGGCACGACCGGGCGCCCCAAGGGCTGCGAGATCACCCACGGGAACCTCGTGTCGACCGCCCGCAACGCCGTGCAGGGCGCGATCGCCGAGGTCGCCGTGGAGGGCAGCTCCACGCTGCTGTTCCTGCCGCTCGCGCACGTGTTCGCGCGGCTGATCGAGGTCGCGACGATCGAGGGCGGCATCGTCCTCGGGCACAGCGACATCCCGAGCCTGCTGCCCGACCTCGCCTCGTTCCGGCCGACGTTCCTGCTCGCCGTCCCGCGCGTGTTCGAGAAGGTCTACAACGGCGCCGAGCAGAAGGCCGCGGCGGACGGCAAGGGCAAGGTCTTCAAGGCGGCGGCCGAGACCGCCGTCGCCTACAGCCGCGCGCTCGACGCGGGCGGCCCCGGGCTCGGGCTCAGGGCCAAGCACAAGGTCTTCGACGTCCTGGTGTACGGGAAGCTGCGCGCCGCCGTCGGCGGCAGGGTGCAGTACGCGGTGTCCGGCGGCGCCGCGCTCGGCGAGCGCCTCGGGCACTTCTTCCGCGGCGTCGGCATCACGATCCTGGAGGGCTACGGGCTCACCGAGACGACCGCGCCCGCCAGCGTCAACCGCCCCACCGCCATCAAGATCGGCACGGTGGGCCGGCCGATCCCGGGCGTGGACATCCGCATCGCCGAGGACGGCGAGGTCCTCGTCCGCGGCATCAACGTCCTGCGCGGCTACTGGAACAACGAGGCCGCCACCAAGGAGGCGCTGGAGGACGGCTGGTTCCACACCGGCGACCTCGGCTCCCTCGACGAGGACGGCTTCCTGCGGATCACCGGCCGCAAGAAGGAGATCCTCGTCACCGCGGCCGGCAAGAACGTGGCGCCCGCGCCGCTGGAGGACCGGCTGCGCGCGCACCCGCTGATCAGCCAGTGCCTCGTCGTCGGCGACGGCCGCAAGTTCATCAGCGCCCTCGTCACGCTGGACGAGGAGGCGCTCGGCCCGTGGAAGGCCCAGCACGGCAAACCCGCGGCGATGAGCGTGGACGACCTGCGCCGCGACCCCGACGTCATCGCGGAGATCGAGGCCGCGGTCGCCGCCGCCAACACGTCGGTCAGCCACGCCGAGGCGATCAAGAAGTACGTCATCCTCGGCGTCGACTTCACCGAGGAGGCCGGCCACATGACGCCGAGCCTGAAGGTGAAGCGCAACGTCGTGATGAAGGACTTCGCCGACGAGATCGAGTCGCTCTACACCGCGTAGCCGGCGGGGTCTCCCGGGGTCGCCGGGCGGGTCAGCAGAGGGACGCGACGGCGTCCTCGACCGGGGTGCCGCCGTTCAGCAGGTCGAGCGTGCGGCGGCGGACGCCGGGGGCGCCGAGCAGCGCCGCGATGACCGCCGCCACGTCGTCGCGGGTCACCGCGCCGTGCCCGATCGGCGGCTCCTCCAGCCGCACCAGCCCGGTGCCCGGGTCGTCGGTGAGCCGGCCGGGGCGCAGGATCAGCCAGTCGAGGGCGTCGCGGTCGCGCAGGTCGTCCTCGGCCTCGCCCTTGGCCCGGATGTAGGCGTTCCAGACCTCGCCGCGCCCCGGTGCCGTCTTCTCGCCGGCGCCCATCGCGGAGATCTGCACGAAGTCGCGCACGCCGGCGCGCTCGGCGGCGTCCGCCGTCAGCACGGACGCGGCCCGGTCGACGGTGTCCTTGCGGGCGGCGCCGCTGCCGGGGCCCGCGCCGGCGGCGAACACGACGGCGTCCGCGCCCGCCAGGTGGCCCGCGACCTCGGCCGTGCCCGCGGCCTCCAGGTCGCACACGACCGGCTCGGCGCCGGCGTCCCGGACGTCGGCGGCGTGGCCGGGGTTGCGGATGATGCCGCGTACGGTGTCCCCCCGTGCGGCCAGCAGCCGGGCCAGCCGCAGCGCGATCTGCCCGTGCCCGCCCGCGATCACGATGTCCATACCGCGATCGTAGGCCGCCGGGGCGCCGGACGCGCGCGGACGCGGCCGGTGAGGTCCGCCCTCACCGGCCGCGTTTGCGGAGTGCGCCCCGGCCGCCCGGACCCGTCCGGGCGCGGGGACGGGGTCAGCGGCGCCTGCCGGTCGTGCGCGCGCCCTTGTTGATGGCCGTGACGGCCTGCTGCATCAGCTGCTCGCCCATCACGTTGATGAAGTCGCCGTGGTCGGTCACCGGGTCGTGGCCCGACTCGGGGAAGCTGTCCAGCGCGAACGCGAGGGGCTTCGCGGGCACGTCGTAGGCCAGCGTCATCCGCAGTTGCGGGATGGCCTTGAACCCCTGCGGGCAGGCGCCCGTCCGCGCGTCGGCGAACGCGACGTGGTCGCGGTGGTTGGCGCTGTCGGTGTTCTGGCCGTCCCAGCAGCCGGGGAAGTTCAGCACGCGCTCCACCTTGCTGCCGGAGGGGCAGAGGGGGTACTTGTCGGTGAACGCCCGGTTCTCGAAGCCGCTGCACGTCCACGACGCGTGGGCGTTCTTCAGGCCGTTCGTCACGGCCTTGGCGTCACCGGTCGCGATCCGGATGAACTGCGGCGCCGCGGTCACCTTGCTGCGCGGGTTGCCGAGGAACTGGAGCTTCACGCTGGACGGGGTGACGATGCTGCCGACGTTGCCGTCCGCGGTGCTCTGCTCGGCCCGGTCGGAGGTGTCCTGGCCGTCGCGGAGCCGGATCACCGGCCAGAAGTAGGCCGACTTGTCGCCGTTGGTGCAGGTCGTCCCCGCCGCGGCGAACGTCTCGTCGGTGGAGAAGGCGTTCGTGTCGAGGTTGCCGACGTAGTCGTGGATGTGGTGCGCGCCGTTCACGACGCCGGGCGCCGCGAGCACGTTGTCGGGGTTGCTGTGCGCCTGGCCCTCGTTCACGCCGCACTCGGACGCGAACACGCCGGTGGACGCCTGCCGGGTGCGGCGCGGCTGCCGGACGCGGGGCGCCTTGCGGATGTCGACGAACTGGTCGGCGCGCAGTTCCGGGTTGGGCGGCGGCTGGTTGCCCTGGTCGCCGTTCTGACCGCCATTGCCCTGGTCGCCGTTCTGACCGCCGTTCCCCTGGTCTCCGTTCTGGCCGTCGTTCATCTGACCGCCGTCGTTCATCTGGCCGCCGTCGCCCATCTGACCGCCGTCATTCATCTGACCGCCGTCGCCCATCTGGCCGTCGTTCTGCTGGCCGCCGCCCGTGCCGTCGGTCGGCTGGGCGGTGGGCTCGGCGGTGGGCTCGGCGGTGGGCTGCGCGGGGGGCTGCGCGGTCGGCTGGCCGTAGTTCTGGCCGCCGTTCTGCTGCACGCCGCCGTTGTTCTGCTGCCCCCCGCCCTGGAGGTTGGGAATTCCGGAGCCGGCGTTGCCGTCGGCCGGCTGTCCCGGATAGGCGGCGGGACTGGCGGTCTTGACCGGCTGCGGGCCGCCCGGCTGCGCCACGGCGCCGGGGGTCTCCTGGCAGGCCGTCGCGGCGAGGGCGAGCGCCGGGATCAGCACGGCGAAGGCTTTCTTCTTTCGTCCCATGGAAGAGTGCTCCCTTTGCGGGGTGGGATGTGTGGGTCAGTGCAGCGCGCGCCGGGGAACCAGCCCGGTGCTCTCCAGCAGCGAGATATGCGTGTTCACGAATTTCATTCCGCTCTCGATGAACGTCCGCATCACGGTGTTCTCGGTCTGCGCGCGGGCCTTGGCGAGGAGCTGGAACACCTGCCCGTGCGCGGCGCGGAGCCTCAGCACGAAGGTCTTGTCGTAATCGGCGCCGAACTTGCCCGACATTTCTCTCAGCCAGCTCTTCTGCGACCCGTTGGGCTCGACGGGGAGGAGTACGCCCAGCTGCTGCGCGACGGCGCGGGTGGCGGCGTCCAGCTGCAGGTGCTGGGACGCGATGATCCCGGCGACCTCGCGCACCCGGGGGGACGCGGCGCGCTGCTGGGCCTGCTGGCCCGCGGGCATCTCCCACAGGTTGGCCTGCCTGACCTTGACGAGCACCGTCCTGTCCAGGGCGCTCAGCCGTCCCCACTTGGTGTTCACGGTGCCGCCGAGGCCGGCCGCGCCGCTGGCGGGGACGCCGACCGGATTCATGAAGACCACGAATGCGGCCGCCCCGGCGGCGACGACCGTCAGAATCAGGAGGAGACGCCCTCTGACCGGGCGCGGGATTCTGCGCATTCCAGCCATTCCGTATGCCTTCCCCATGATCACCTTCCTCCTCTCAGGATCGTTTCGACGGACGCGACGCGGGTCTGGCCGTCAATACGCACCGCGTTGGTTCGGGGGTTCAACCATGTCCACTTTTCGTCATTTCTTCTGCGCCCGCGCCTCACCGGCGCGACGGCGCTCCATGGACGCCGTCGACGACGCGAAGCGCCAATGCGGGGCACATCGCGACCGCCTTCTGCACGTCCTTCTCCATCCACGCGGGGATCTCGGTGCCGAGCACCACGGGGAAGCCGTAGCGGTCGAGCTGGATCAGCTCGGGGACGAGGTAGGCGCACAGGCCGTGCCCGTCGCAGCGGCTCCAGTCGATCGCTATCCGCCCCTCCGAGCCGTCCGGCACCGGGAGCGGCAGCACGCCGTAGGTCGACAGGCCGCAGCCGCCGCCCCACCGGTGCGCGTCGATGTCGGCGCCGAACGCCTCCATCGCCGACACCACGAACTTGGCGGTCCCGTCCGGGTGGGTGCAGGCGCCGCGGCCCCGACCCACGGCGGCGGCGCGGCGGACGTCCTCGACCGTCCCGGCGCCCTCGGTGAGCGCGTTCAGCGACCGGACGACGTCGGGCAGCCCGAGCCGGCACGGCCCGCACTGCCCGGACGACTGCGCCGCCATGTAGGAGGCGATCCGGGTGACCTCGCCGAGCGGGCAGGTGCCCTGCGTGAGCGGCAGGATGATGCCGGCGCCGACCGTCCCGCCGACGCGCCGCATCCCGGCGCGCGACAGCACGGCCCGCGCCACCGCGGCCGGGTCGAGCCACATGCCGTGGTACCCGCCGACGAGCACGCCCGGCGACGGCGGCACCTGGCAGTGGTCGAGGACGGCCTGCAGCGGCGTCCCGTACGGCGCCTCCACGACCTGGGTGCCGCCGACCGTGAGCAGCGTGGTGCCGGGCTCGTCCTCCGTCCCGGCCGAGGCGTACAGGTCGGGGCCGAGCGACACCAGCACCGCGAGCTGCGCGAACGTCTCGGTGTTGGACAGCAGCGTCGGGAAGCCGTCCACCCCGGAGTCGGACGCGCGGACCTTCACGCCCGGCGGGATCGGCGTCTCCCCGTTGATCGCGCGGATCACCGCGCCGCTCTCCCCGGAGATGAACCGCTCGGTCAGCCGGACGACGCGGGCCGGCATCCGCCGCTCGCTGATCGCGGCGCGGACCGAGCGGGCCGCCTCGTCGTCCTCGACGGCCACCACGATCCGCTGCGTGCCGAGCGCGGACGCGGCGATCTGCGCGCCGTCCAGGACGAGGTGCGGGGCGCGGCAGAGCAGCACCTTGTCCTTGGAGCTGCCCGGCTCGCCCTCCGCGCCGTTCACGACCACGACGACGTTCTCGCTGGAGCCGCGCTCGTCGGCCCGCTCGCCGGGCAGCAGCGCGGTCTGGTCGGCGGTCGGGTGCTTGATCCGCGCCGCGACCGCCATCAGCTTGCGGGCGAACGGGAAGCCGGCCCCGCCGCGCCCCCGCATGTCGACCTGCTCGGCCATGCGGACGAGGTCGTCCAGCCCCGGCGCGCGGAGCTTGCCGTGCACCGCCAGGTGCCGGTCGATGTCGAGCCGGTCGAACCGGTCGAACCCGAGCGTCAGGCGGGGGCCGCCGATGCCCGAGACGGTGACGGTCGACGTCATCGCATGACCTCGGTGTCACGTCCCTGCCCGGTGACCGGCAGGCCGCGCGGGTCGGAGACGGTGCGGCGCGGGTCGTCGTAGGCGTCGTCGTAGCCGTGCCGGTCGCCGAACCCGCGGCCGGCGGCGTCGCGGGCGGCCGCGGCGGCGCGGCCCTCCTCGTGCTCGCGCTCGGCCATCTGGCGCCGGTAGCGGGCGCGCCCGGCGCCGTCCGGCAGCGTGAACGCGTCGACCTCGTCGCCGGCGCGGGGCACGTCCCGCGGCTTGATCACCACGATCATGCGGGTGACGAGGGCCAGCACGACGAGCACCACGCTCATCACGTAGCTGAGCACCACCCAGTTCGCGGCGGCGCGGCCGGTGATGAGGCCGTGCACGATCGCCATCGGCCAGGCGATGTAGGCGAGCACGTGCATGGACCGCCACATCCAGGTCTTGCCGCGCCCCGCGAACCGCGCCCGCACCATCCCGGTGACCAGGACGAGCACCATCAACTCCGCCGCGATGGTGCCGAGCCCGACGGCGCCGCCGTCCGGGACGACGATGTTGAGCGGCTGCGCGAGCCCGTTCATCACCTTCACCGAGACGTGCGCGGCCAGCATCGCCGTCGCCACCACGGCGGCGGCGCGGTGCACCGCCTGCGCGAGCACCCGGTGCCGGATCTTCAGGATCAGCCGCTCGGTGGCGAGCAGCCCGCACATCACGGCGGTGGTGTAGGAGACGAGCGCGAAGACGCCCGCGTAGAAGTTGAGGAAGTACTGCACGTTCGCGACCGCGACCGCTCCCGGCGGGGTCGCCGCGCCGACGAGCACCAGCACCGCGCCGGCGAGCACGACGCGCAGTACCCAGGCGGGCACCGCGGGATCATCACTGCTGCGAGTTCGCACCGTTCGGACTCCTCTTCTTCCTAGGTTGCGGCCGGCGCCGGAGCGGCGGCCGTTCCCGCGCCGTCCGCCGGCGAGGGGCTGGGAGACGGTGACGGCGGAGCAGGTTCCTCGTCCGCCGCGGGGACCGGGCCGAGGTTGGCCATCAGGCCCCCGGGAAGCACTTGGAGGGCGCCGCGCTCGGCGAACCCGAGCAGCGGCTTGGCGCGCTCGCGGAACGTCCAGCCGCCGATCTCGGCGCCGTCCAGCGGGACCGCCCCGCCGCCGCCGCGCAGCGCGAACCCGACCTCCGCGCGGGGCGCCGCGGCGCCGCCGCAGGGCCGGGTGGTGCCGGTGCGGCCGATCGCGTCGCCCTGCTCGACGACGCTGCCGTCGCGCAGCTGCGGCACGCTCCGCAGCCCGTAGTAGGTCGTGGCGAGGCCGCTCGGGTGGATCAGCATGACCAGCGCGTTGCCGGAGGCGTTGCCGCAGAACCGGTAGAGGCGGCCGGTGCCGGACGCGAGGACGCGGCCGTCGCCGCCGGAGAACGCCAGCGAGCCGAGGGGGCGCGGGGACGTCGCGCCGTCCGAGGTCGTCATCGCCCAGACCTGGCCGATCTTCCACGGCAGCATCAGCCGGTCGCCGGCCCGCGTCCCGTTGACGAGGGCGGCGGCCTGGGCGGCGGTGACCGACCCGTACTTGCGCAGCAGCCGCATCTCCGACGCCGACATGACGGCCGCGGGCACGTCGGCGAGCAGGGCGGCGAACGCCCTGCCGCCCGACAGCCCGACCTGCCACTCCTCGCCGGTCCAGTGGGCGGCGTAGAACGCGACCTCCGGGTTGGCGGTGCTGGACGCCGGGACGGGGATCGCGGACGTGCCGAACACCCACGTCCGGTCGGCGCTCGTGCGGGTCGCGCCGACGATGGGCGGCTGCGTCGGCGCGGCGCCGTAGGCCTGCCGGGCGGCGGCGCCGCGCTCGTCCAGCGTCAGCTTCCGCACCTGCGCGGCGAGCACCCGCAGGCTCGGTCCGTTCTCGGTGGCGCCCGGACCGCCGCCGGCCGCGGGCTGCTGCGCGCCCGGCCGCTGGGGCTGCGCCGGCGTGCCCGTGCCCGGCTTCGGCGGCTGGATCGCGCGCTCCGAGCCGACCGGCCCGCCGGTCCCGCCGAGGGGTCCGCCGTCCAGCAGCGCCCGCTCGGCGATGCCCAGCAGGGACAGCCCGACCGCCGTGGACAGCACGATCGCGCCGATGCTCATCTTGTCGGTGGGCCGCCGCCCGCGGCGCGGCGTCGCCTTCGGCCCCGGACGCGGCGGCGCCTGGTGCCGGGACACCGCCCGGCTCGGCCGCCGGCTCTCCGACCGCCGGCCGGCCCGCGCCCGCTCCGGCCGCCGCCCCCGCGCGAGCCCTTCCGCACGCGCATCGAACCGCGCCGCCCGCGCAGTGCGCGCGTCGAACTCCCGCGTGCGGGCATCGGACTCCACCGTCCGCGCATCGAACTCACTCGTCCGCGCATCCGCCTCCCCCCTGCGCCCATCGAACCGACTAGCGCGCGCGTCCGGCTGGCCTGGGCGGGCGGTTCGTTGGGTCGGGCGGGGGGTGGTGGGGGGTGTCGTGGGCAGGTCGGAGCGCGTCGCGCGGGAGTCGGACGGCGGCGGGGTGCGGGTGTCCGTGCGCTCGTCCGTGCGGCCGGTGCGGCGGTTGCGGGCCTCGAACGGGTCCTCCCGTCCCGAGCCCCGGTTCCGCACGGCGAACGGGTCGCCGCGGCCCTTGCGCCGCTTGGCGGGCGGCGGCTCCTGCGGCTCCTTCCGCGCGCGGGCCCTGCCCTCGTGCCGCTTCATCTCGCGCCGGCTCGGCTCCCGCCGGGACGACTTGCGCCCGCGCTCGGACCAGTCCGGCTGCTCCGACCACCAGGACCCCTCGGGCCACTGGGGCTCCTCGGACCAGTTCCCCTGACCGGAGGCCGGTCTCGATGAGGGGCGCGCGGGCGTCTCCGCCCACGACGAAACATGCGTGTTGCTCCGGGACGCATGCCCGTTATCGCGTCGCGCCATGCCCTCTCCTGTGGAGGAGACGGAGGGCTCGGCGAACGCCGGTGGTTCCGTGCCGCCGGGCACGTCGCCCGGCGGCGGTTCCGCTGAGACATCACGGGTCCGCGGTGTCGGAGCCCGCTCGCTCCCACCGCGTTCCCCGAACGGATTCTCGGCGAACCCGCTCGATCACTCCGGGAGCATACGCCCCACGGGCCACTCTGGCGCGAATCGGCGCCAAAAAACCGGAGAAGCCTTATCCCGCCGGGCGTTGTGCTCACCGAAGCAGTACGCGGGAAAGCCGCGACATGTTCACCTGCCCGGCGATGTACTCCAGCACGCCGGCGCCCTTGCGCCGGCCGTCAGTCCGCGGCCTTCAGGAAGCGGGCGGCCAGCGGCGCGGCCACTTTCGGACCCGATCCCCCGGCGTGGACGAAGACCGCGAACGCGACGTCGTGCCGGTAGCCGATGAACCACGCGTGCGTCCCGCCGGCGGACTCGGCGGTGCCGGTCTTGCCCGCGGTCCCGTCCGGCAGCCCCGCGCCCGCCGCGGTGCCCTCGGTGACGACGGCCCGCATCATCGTGCGCAGCGCGGGCGCCCCGGGCACCGGGCTCGGGTCCGGCGTCCGGCCACCGCCCTCGCGGACCACCTTCTCCGGCACCAGCCGCGGCGAGCGCCACGAGCCATCCGCCACCGCCGCGGCGACCGAGGCCATCAGCAGCGGGCTCGCCTGGACGCGGCCCTGCCCGATCCCGTCCTCGGCCAGTTCCGCACCGCTCTCCGGGCTGGGGACGCTCCCGTCGGCCGCGTCCAGGCCCGGGGTCAGCGTGGCGCCGAACCCGAACCGGCGCGCGCCCGCCAGCAGCTTCGCCGCGCCGAGCCGCTCCACCGCCAGCCGCGCGAACGTGGTGTTGCAGGACGCGGCGAACGCGCCGCGCAGCGTCGTCCGCCCGAGCGCGTGGTCCTCGTCGTTGCGGATGGTGCGCTGCGCGGTCACCACCGACGCCGGGCAGTCGGCGCCGGTCCCCGCGCCCGCGCCGTCCGCGATCAGCGCGCCGGCGGTGACCACCTTGAACGTCGAGCCCGGCGGGTAGAGGCCGGTGAACGCGCCGCGGGCGCCGAGGCCGTCCGCCACCGCGAGGACCTCCCCGCTGGACGGCCGGACGGCGACGATCGCGGCCTGGCCGGGGGCGGAGCCGACCGCCGTCTCCGCGGCCGCCTGCAGCCGCCGGTCCAGCGTCGTCCGGATCGTGCGGCCCTTCGTCCCGCCGAACAGCTTCACCCGCTGCGGCGGCCCGCCGCCGTCCCGCAGCACGACCGCCCACCGGACCTGCTCGGAGTCGGCGTCGAGCCGGTCGACGATCCCGGCGAGGTAGGGCGCGAGCAGGCCGTCCTCGTCGAGCGCCTTCCCGTCCCGCGCGACGAGCCGCACCGCGGGGGTGCGGACCTGCCCCAGCGTCCACCGCCCCGACCCCTTCAGCCCGGGATACAGCGTCGCGGGCGTCCACAGCACCCGCCACCGCCCGCCGGCGCGCCCGAGCCGGAGCACCGACGCGAACGACCATTCGCCGTGCCCTGCCAGCGAGCGGGTGACGGTGAAGTCGGCGCGCGCCGCGTCGTCCCCGGACCGGACGACGGGCCGCGGCTCCAGCCGGACGGTGCCGACCTGCAGCCCGCGCGACAGCGCCCGGTGCTGCGCGGCGAAATCGGCCGGCGGGTCGGCGACGAGCTCCCGCATCTCCTCCAGGTCGCCCCGGGACCAGGCCTGGAAGTAGCTCGCGGCGACCTCCTCCGCGCTCTTGCTCCGGGCGCGCCGCAGCGCCCACCCCGCGGCGAGTCCGCCGACGAGCACCACCGCCAGAACGGCGGCCAGAACCGCCAAGCCGCGAGACCGCATGCACCCTCCCACCCGCCCGACGCTTGATCATCCCAGTGTCCGGTCGCGCCGTACATGCGGTGGACGGCCGTCTTCGTGGCCGGAACTGGAAGGCGGCTTAGCGACGGCTGATCCGCTCCTTAAACGCGCTTTAACCGCATGGACCCGCGGTCCCGGGGCGTCCTAGCGTCGTGGACGTCAGCGACCGCGGACGCGAGCGGCAGGAGGTGGCCCCGATGAAACGATCACCGCGACACGGGATCGGCCCGGGGGCCGCCGCCCGGCCGCCGGCGCCCGCGGCCGGGCACCGCCGAGGTCCGAGCCGCGCGGTGCCGGATGACCGGGGTCGTGCCCCGCGCTCCCGTCCACGCGGACCCGATCCGGCCGGACCGGCCCACCCACCCCGCGCGCCCCACCTCCAGGTTCTCCCCCCGAGGGCGCCGGGCCGGCCGAGGCCGATCACACCCACCCCCTCGGCAGGGGCGGCCCGCGCGGAACCGGTCTCCGGGCCGGGGCACGACTCCCCGCAAGCAGGGGGACCCCGCCTACGGCGCGGGGGCGGGGTCCTCTTTACGTGGTCCAGGGGAGGCGGAGGGCTTCCAATGACGGGTCGGTGAGGACGGCCTCGATCAGAGGTGTCGGGCCCACGACCTTCGTGCCCCACAGGTCCCAGTCGCAGTAGACGACCCAGGAGCGGTCCTCGGGCCACAGGTCGGACGGGCAGCTGCCCAGGCCGGGGTGGTCGTAGAGGGCGCCCGCGTCGCCGAGGCGGCCCGCGAGGACGGTGTCGTCGTCCCAGTCGGCGGTGACCAGCGGGCAGTAGTAGGCCAGGCAGCGGGTGCCCGCGCCGGACGGGCTGTGCCGCAGCAGCAGGCCGATCAGCCGGTACCAGCTCTCCCGGTCCAGGCAGCCCTCCGCGGGCGGCCGGACCGCCGCCGACCAGCTCCCCGCCGGATGCCCCTGGCGCAGGCAGCGGCTGCCCGGCAGGGCGCCGTCGGGGACGACCGGCTCACCGAAGCCGCGCGCCAGCTCCCGCCAGCGCAGCCGCCGCCACCCGGCGCCCGGGTCGCCGCTGCGGCCGATGTCGACGCCGGTGACGATCGCGCCCTCCAGCAGGTCGCCCACATCGGGCTGGGAGGTGAGGCCCGCCGCCGTCACCGACTGGTGGACATCGTCGTGGGTCGTGGTGACCAGGCCCTCCTCCCACACGTACATCGCGTGCAGGAGCCAGGCGGCGTCGGGGCGGCGCGGCGGCTCGAACCCCGAGTGCCCGTGGCCCGGATCTAGCTCGCGCAGCCACCGGGCGGCCTCCCCCGGAACGCGGGCCCATGCGTCCTCGATGTCCATAGCCGCATCCTGCCATCTCAGGGCGCGATCAGGCTCCCCAGCCGGGCGGCCTGGATCTCCCACCGCCATTCGCGCTCGACCCACGCGCGGCCCCTGTCGCCCATCGCGCGGGCGCGGGACGGGTCGGTCAGCAAGGCCGCGAGGGCGTCGGCGATCCGGGCGACGGAGCGGCCCGGGACGACCAGGCCCGTCTCGCCGTCCAGGACGGCGTCGGGCGCGCCGCCGGAGTCGCCCGCGATGACGGGCAGCCCCGTCGCCGACGCCTCCAGGTAGACGATGCCGAGGCCCTCCACGTCGAGGCCGCGGCGCCGGGTCCGGCACGGCATCGCGAAGACGTCGCCCGCGTCGTAGTGGGCGGGCAGTTCCTCCCAGCTCACGCCGCCGGTGAAGACCACGGACCCCCGCACCCCGAGGGACGAGGCCAGGCGCTCCAGGTCGGCCCGGTAGGGGCCGCCGCCGACGAGGAGGAGTGCGGCGTCCGGCTGCCGCCGCAGGACGCGCGGCCACGCGTGGATCAGCGCGTCCTGCCCCTTGCGCGGGACGAGGCGGGAGACGCAGACCGCCACCGGGCGGTCCCCCAGCCCGTGCCGGGCGCGGACCTCGGCGCCGCCGCCGTCCCGGTGGAAGGCCTTCTCGTCGACGCCGGGCGCGAGCCGGGACATCCGCGCGGCGGCGGACGGGCTCAGCGCCCGCGCCATCCGGGAGCGGGTGTACTCGCCCAGGTAGGTCAGGACGTCCACGTCGTCGCCGATGCGGCGGAGCAGCCGCCGCGCCACCGGCAGCGCCGCCCATCCCGCCTCGTGCCCGTGGGTGAGGGCGACGAGGCGGTGCGCGCCGCGCCGCGCCAGCGCCGGGGCCAGCAGGCCGAGCGGCGCCGCCGCGCCGAACACCACCGAGTCGCAGCCCTCCGCGCGCAGCACGTCGGCGGCGCGGCGCAGCACGCCCGGCTCCGGCAGCATCAGCGTGCCCGGATGCCGGACGACCGGGAACGGCTGCC
This sequence comes from Actinomadura chokoriensis, assembly GCF_039529475.1. Classification (NCBI taxonomy): domain Bacteria; kingdom Bacillati; phylum Actinomycetota; class Actinomycetes; order Streptosporangiales; family Thermomonosporaceae; genus Actinomadura; species Actinomadura chokoriensis. The sequence goes on from NZ_BAAAMW010000014.1 coordinate 196,224, forward strand.
GCGCGTCGAACTCGGCGGCGCCCTTCCACGCGGGCGCGTACACGACCACCGAGCCCGGCGGGCGGCGGGCCGCGAGGCCGTGCACGAACGCCTGGATGCCGCCCGGGCGGGGCGGGAAGTCATTGGTGACGAACAGCGTCTTGGTCATCGTCCGGCCAGGATACGGAGGGTGCGGAACGCCCCGTCGCCGGAACGGCGGGGGCCCGCCACCGCGGGTGCGGTGGCGGGCCCCTGTGCGCGCGGTGCGCCGCGTGCGGTGCGCCGTGTGGCGTCAGTGGCTGATCTCCTGCGACGCGCGGTCGCCCTCGATCTCCTCGTGTCCGCCGTGCGCGTGCTCCTCGACGGGGATGTCGTCGTAGGTCCACGCGCGGTTGAGGCGGGCGCGCAGGTGGCCGATCGGGCCCTTCGCGCCGGGCGCCGGGATGCCGCGGGCGTCCCGGTCCGGCGGCTGGAGCCGCGCGTTCTCCTTGGACAGGATGACGTGCTTCTCCTCGTCGCGGGCCGCCTCGTGCCGCTCGGCGAACTTGCCCTCCGGCGACATCGTGATCACGCCGCTCTCCACGCCGTGCCCGATGACGTCGGCGTCCTTGCGCTGCAGGCCGAGGCAGATCCGCTTCGTGACGATGAAGGCGATGATCGGCCCGAGGAAGAACGTCACCCGGAAGAACCACGTCGTGGCGAACAGCGAGATGTGGAACTTCTCGGCGAGGACGTCGTTCGCGCCGGCCAGCCACAGCAGCCCGTAGAAGGTGACGGCGGCGATGCCCGTCGCGGTGCGGACCGGGGCGTTGCGCGGCCGGGTGTTGACGTGGTGGTGGCGCTTGTCGCCGGTCACCCACGCCTCGACCCACGGCCAGGCCGCCGCGCCGCCGAACACGATGCCGAGCGGCAGCGCCGCCGGGATCAGCACGCTCAGGCTGAGCGTGTGCCCGAGGAAGTTGTACTCCCAGCCCGGCATGATGCGCAGCGAGCCCTCCAGGACGCCCATGTACCAGTCGGGCTGGGACGCCGAGGAGATCGCCCCGGGGTCGTACGGGCCGAACAGCCAGATCGGGTTGACCTGGGCGAACGCCCCGAGCAGCGCCAGCACACCGAAGGTGAACAGGAAGTAGGCGCCCGTCTTGGCCATGAACACCGGGTAGAACGGGTAGCCGTACACCTGCTTCTCGGACTGGTTCTTGACCGGCATCGCGGTGTGCTTCTGCACCCACATGATCATCATGTGCGCGGTGACCATGCCGAGCAGCAGCGCCGGGATCAGCAGGATGTGCACCATGTAGAGGCGCGGCACGATGTCCTGGCCGGGGAACTCACCGCCGAACAGGAACATGTAGAGGTACGTCCCGACGATCGGGATGCCCTCCGCGACGCCCTGGGTGATGCGCAGGCCGGTGCCGGACAGCAGGTCGTCCGGCAGGGAGTAGCCGGCGAGGCCCTCCAGCATGCCGAGCGTGAACATGCCGATGCCGATGAGCCAGTTCAGCTCGCGCGGCTTGCGGTAGGCGCCGGTGAAGAACACCCGCAGCATGTGCGCCAGGATCGACGCCATGAACAGCAGCGCCGCCCAGTGGTGGATCTGCCGCATCAGCAGTCCGCCGCGGACGTCGAAGCTGATGTGCAGCGTCGAGGCGTACGCCTCCGACATCTTCACGCCGTTCAGCGGGTGGTAGGAGCCGTCGTAGACGACCTCGACCATGCTGGGCTTGAACCAGAGCGTCAGGAACACTCCGGTCAGCAGCAGGATGATGAAGGAGTACAGGGCGATCTCGCCCAGCATGAAGGACCAGTGGTCCGGGAAGACCTTCTTCAGGTTCCGCTTGAGGAAGGTCGTGGAGCCGAGACGGTCGTCGAGGAACGTCAGCGGAGCCTCGACCGCCTTCGGAGCTGTCGCCTCGCTCATCCACGCTCCCAGAAGCTCGGGCCGACCGGTTCGTGGTAGTCGCTCGTCGCGACGATGTACCCGTCCTCGACGGCCAGCGGCAGCTGCGGCAGCGGCCGGGCGGCCGGGCCGAAGATGACCTTCGCCGCGTCGGTGGCGTCGAAGGTCGACTGGTGGCACGGGCACAGGATGTGGTGCGTGGTCTGCTCGTACAGGGCCGCCGGGCAGCCGACGTGCGTGCAGACCTTGGAGTAGGCCACCACACCGTTGATGTGCCAGTTCTCGCGCCCCTTGGCGGGCTTGAACTCGTCCGCGGGGACGTTGATGAGGATCGTGACGGCCTTCGCGACCTGGGTGAGCACCTGGTTCTCGGGGAGGTGCTCCTCCATGCCCTCGGGCAGCACGGTGATCATCGCGCCCGGGGTGGCGAAGTCGCTGACCCGCAGCGGCTTGTTGGTGCCGTCCACGACCAGGCGGACGCCCCGCTTGCCCTCGGCCTGGGCGCGCTTGACCGCCTCGCCCCAGAAGGTGTGGCGGAGCTTCTTCTCCGGCAGCGGGCCGAGGTCGCGCAGCAGCACCAGCGGCGCCAGGCCGAGCGGCGCGGCGGCCAGCAGCAGGGTGCGGCGCAGCAGCGGGCGCTTGGTGATCCCGCTGTCCTCCGCCCCCTCCATGAACTCCCGGTTGAAGGTCTCCCGGGTCTGCTCGTCGGCGGCGAGCTCGTGCCGCTCCTGGACGATCGGCTTGCTGGTCATCAGCCGGCGCACCCAGATGGTGACGCCGATCGCCATCGACAGGAAGGCCAGCGCCATCGTGCCGCCGAGCCAGAAGTTGACCTCGCGGGCGTCCCAGATGCCGTGCATCCCGCCGTCGCGGCCGCTCCAGCCGATGAAGTAGGCGATGAACGTCACGCTGGCCAGGAACGCGAGCAGGAAGAACGCCGCCACGATCCGCTCGGCGCGCTTGGCCGACTGCTCGTCGAGCTGGTCCCCCACGCCCGCGGGCGCCGAGATGTCGTCCTCGGCGAGGAGTGCCTTCTCCCTCGCCGGGGACGGCGTGCCGATCACGCGTTCGCGCCGGCCGCCGTCCTCGCGCGGGCCCGTCGAGCCCGCGGTGTCCTTGTTGTCGTCGCTCATGACTTCTTCAGCTTCTTCGGCTTCTTCGCGGTGATCCACGCGGCCGCCATCACCAGCAGGCCGACGCCGACCAGCCAGGCGACCAGGCCCTCGCTCACCGGGCCGATGCGGCCGAGGCCGTTACCGCCCGGGTTGGGCTCCTCGCGCGTCTGGACGAGGAAGGCGATGATCGCCTGCTTGTCCTGCGGGGTGAGCGTGGTGTCGTTGAAGACCGGCATCGCCTGCGGGCCGGTCAGCATCGCTTCGTACATCTGGGTGGGCGTGACGTCGCTGGTCGACAGCTTGGGCGCGTACTTGCCGCCCGTCAGGGCGCCGCCCTGCCCGGTGAAGCTGTGGCACTGCGCGCAGTTGGTGCGGAACAGCTTCCCGCCGAGCGCGACGTCGCCCTTCGCCGGGTCCACGGCCGACGCCGGCGGGACCTCGGGGCCACCGCCGAGCGAGGCGATGTAGGCCCGCAGGTCGGCCAGGTTCTTCTCGGCCTGGGCCTTCTGCTTCTCGGCCGCCTCCCGCTTGTCCTTCTCCTCGTAGTCGGTCTTGATCGAGGTGTCGAAGGTGGGGATCGGCTTCTTGCGCGGTACCTGCGCGCCGGGGTTCATCGCGGGCATGCGGCCCGTGCTGACCTGGAAGTCGACGGAGGCGGCGCCCACCCCGATGAGGCTCGGGGCGATCGGGTTGCCCTTGGCGTCCTTGGTGCCCTCGGCGTTCAGCCCGTGGCAGCTCGCGCAGTTCTTGTTGAACAGCTGCTGCCCGTGCCGAAGGTCCTGCGCGGCCTGCGCGGTGCTCTGCGCCTCGGCGCGGTCGGTCTGCGGCGAGAAGCCGGCGTAGACCACGCCGATCGCCGCCAGGGCCGCCAGCACGACGGCGTAGCCCGCCCACGGGCGCCGTCGCCATGCGGTGATCCTATTCACGAAAATCCCCGTTCGGGTCATGTCGTCGGGATGGGGTCAGAGGTCGAGCAGGTAAACGACCGAGAACAGGCCGATCCACACCACGTCGACGAAGTGCCAGTAGTAGGACACGACGATCGCGCTCGTCGCCTGCTCGTGCGTCCACCGCTTGGCGGCGTAGGTGCGTCCGAGCAGGAACAGGAACGCCACGAGGCCGCCGATCACGTGCAGGCCGTGGAAGCCGGTGGCCAGGTAGAACACCGAGCCGTAGGCGGAGGACGCGAAGGTCAGCCCGTCGTGGACGACGAGGTTGTAGTACTCGTAGCCCTGGCCCGCGACGAAGTACGCGCCCATGAGGAAGGAGAGGACGTACCACTCGCGCAGGCCCCAGCGCGCCGGGTTCAGCAGGCTGCCGTCACGCCCGACCTTGCCCGCCTCGGCCTTGAACACGCCCATCTGGCACGTCACCGAGGACAGCACCAGGATGGTGGTGTTGGCCGCCGACAGCGGCAGGTCGAGTGGGGCGCCCGGCCATGCGCTCTCCCCATGCTGGCCGATCGTCACGGAGCGGATCGTGAAGAACATCGCGAACAGCGCCGCGAAGAACATCAGCTCGGACGACAGCCAAACGATCGTCCCCACGCTGACCATATTGGGACGGTTCGCCCGTGCGTGAGGTGTTGTCTCTATCGCGGATGCTGTCACGGGCAGCATTATTGCGCCCCCATCCGGTGAGTGACGCATGACCCCCCATCTAGGGTTCCCCGAGCGTGTTGCGGGGGTTCGCGACCCGGTACCCTCACGTGCATGAGCACCGCCCCGGAGACCACGATGAAGGTCCTCGTCTACAGCGACGACGCGAACACCCGCGCCCAGATCCGGATGGCGATCGGGCGCCGCCCCGCCGCCGACCTGCCCAGGGTCGAGTTCGTGGAGATCGCCACCCAGCCCGCCGTCGTGGCCCGGCTGGACGAGGGCGACATCGGCGTCGCGATCGTCGACGGCGAGGCGCAGCCCGCAGGCGGGCTCGGCGTGTGCCGGCAGGCCAAGGACGAGGTGTACGACTGCCCGCCGGTCCTCGCCCTCATCGCCCGCCGCGACGACGGGTGGCTCGCCACCTGGTCGCGCGCCGACGCCGTGGCGAGCCTGCCGATCGACCCGATGGCGCTCGCGGACGCGCTGGCCGGCCTGATGCGCCACCGCCTCGAGAACCGCCTCACCACTCTCTAGGACCGGACTTCTCCAGGACCGGACTCCCCGGCAGGACCTCACGCCGCGGGGCCTCACCGTCCCGCGGCGCACCGCAGCACACCGACCCGCGACGACCCGGTAGGGGACATGGACGCGCGCACCAGCTGGCCCGCACTGCTCAACGCCCTGCTCTCGGGCGACTCGCTGTCCAGCGAGGAGACCTCCTGGGCCATGAACAGCCTCATGGCCGGGGAGGCCACCGACGTGCAGATCGCGGGCTTCGCGGTCGCGCTGCGCGCCAAGGGCGAAACGGTCGAGGAGGTCACCGGGCTCGCCGAGGGCATGATGGACAACGCCACCCGCATCGAGGTGCCGGGGCCCATCGCCGACCTCGTCGGGACGGGCGGCGACCGCGCCCACACGGTCAACATCTCCACGATGGCCGCCATCGTGGCCGCCGCGTCCGGCGTCCGGGTCGTCAAGCACGGCAACCGCGCGGCCTCGTCCTCGTGCGGCGCCGCCGACCTGCTGGAGCACCTCGGCGTCGCCATCGACCTGCCGCCGGAGGCCACCGCACGGGTCGCCGCGGAGCTCGGCATCACGTTCTGCTTCGCGCCGCTCTACCACCCGGCGCTGAAGTACGCGTCCCGGACGCGCAGCGAGCTCGGCACGCCGACGGTGTTCAACTTCCTCGGCCCGCTGACGAACCCGGCGCGCCCGTCCGCGCAGGCGGTCGGGGTGTTCCACCCGCGGATGGCGGGCGTCATCGCCGGGGTGTTCGCCGCGCGCGGCTGCTCGTCGCTGGTGTTCCGCGGCGACGACGGGCTGGACGAGCTGACCACGACCGGCACCTCCACGGTGTGGGTGGTCCGCGAGGGGACGGCGACCGAGACGGTGTTCGACCCGTCCGACCTCGGCATCCCGCCCGCGCGCCCGGAGGACCTGCGCGGCGCCGACGCGGCGTTCAACGGCCGGGTGGCGCGCGAGACGTTCGCCGGCGCGCGGGGGCCCGTCCGCGACATGGTGCTGCTGAACGCCGCCGCGCTCATCACCGCCTACGAGGGCGCCCCGCCCGCGGGCGAGCTCACCGCGGCCCTCCGCGACTCCTTCGAGCGCGCCGCGGCCGCCGTCGACTCCGGCGCGGCGAGCACCCTGCTCGACCGCTGGGTCGACACCTCCCAGGCCCTGCGCGGCTGACGCTCACACCACGTTCCGGGCGCCGCTCGACACGCGCTGCGCGATGTAGATCGGGACGACCGACAGCACGATCAGGGCCGCGGCGAGGACGTTGACGACCGGGGCCTGGTTGGGCCGGAACAGGTTGTTGAAGATCCAGATCGGCAGCGTCGTGGCGCCCGGCCCGGCGGTGAACGTGGTCACGATGATCTCGTCGAAGGACAGCGCGAACGACAGCAGGCCGCCGGCGAGGAACGCCGAGCGCAGCGCCGGGAGCGTCACGTGGCGGAACGTCTGGAAGGTGTCGGCGCCGAGGTCGGCGGACGCCTCCTCCAGGCTCGTCCCGGTGCGGCGGAGCCGGGCGAGCACGTTGTTGTAGATGGTGACGACGCAGAACGTGGCGTGGCCGACGATGACGGTGAACAGGCCGAGCCCGATCCCGAGCGGCTTCAGCACGACCTGGAAGGCGTTGCTGAGCGCGATGCCGGTGACGATGCCGGGCAGCGCGATCGGCAGGATGACGACGAGCGACACGGCCTCGCGTCCGAAGAACCTGTACCGCGACACGGCGAACGCGGCCATCGTCCCGAGGACGAGCGCGATCGCCGTCGCGCCGAGCCCCGCCTTGAGGCTGGTGAGGACGGCCTGCCGGGCGCCCTCGTTGTCGAGCGCCCGCGACCACCAGCGGCCGGTGAAGCCGGGCGGCGGCCAGCCGAACGTCGTGTCGGCGTTGACGGAGTTGACCAGCACGACGAGCAGCGGCACGTAGATGACGGCGAGGCCGAGCGCCATGACGGCGCGCAGCGCGATCCGCGCGGCGGGCGAGAAGGTCATCACAGCTCCCTGAGCGCTCCGGTGCGGTGCGCGGCGGCGAGGTAGCCGAGCATCACCACCACCGGGATCGTGGCGACGGCCGCGGCGAACGGCAGGTTGTTGGCGGCGCCGATGTTGTCGTAGACGACGTTGCCGAGCAGCTGCTGCGAGCCGCCGACGATCTTGACGGTGAGGTAGTCGCCGAGCGACAGCGAGAACGTGAAGATCGACCCGGCCACCAGCGACGGGAACACCAGCGGCAGCAGCACGGCGCGGAACGTGCGCAGCGGCCGGGCGCCGAGGTCGCCGGAGGCGTCCAGCAGCGAGTCCGGGAGCCGCTCCAGGCCGGTGTAGACGGGCAGGATCATGTACGGCAGCCACAGGTAGGCCAGGACGAGCACGGTCGCGGTGAGGCCGTAGCCGGGGCTGCCGAGCCCGACCGGCTTCAGCACCTCGTCGAGCAGGCCGCCCTGCTGCAGCATCACCCGCCACGCGTACGCCTTCACGAGGTAGGCGGCCCACAGCGGCGCGAGGATCGCGATCATCAGGTACGGCCGGTACCGGGGCCGCGCGACCTTGGCCATGTACAGCGCCATGGGGAAGCCGATGGCGGTGTCGATGAGGGTGACGGCGGCGGCGACGCCGAGGCTGCGCAGCGCGACCGTCCGGTAGACGGGCTCGTCCAGCAGCGTCGCGAAGTTGGCCAGGGTGAACCGGCGGACGACCTCGCCGGTGAAGACGTCGGTCGTCCAGAACGCGGTGAGGAAGATGGCGGCGAGGGCGCCGAGGTAGACGGCGACCAGCCAGGCGAGCGGCGCCGACAGCAGCAGCGACAGCCGCAGCCGGGGGCGGCGGTGCAGCAGGGCCGCCGCCCGGCGCCGGGGTCCCGGCGCCGGGCGGGCGTCCGCGCCGCCGGTCGCGGCGGGGGCGGTCATCCCTTGATCGCGGTCCACGCCTGGGTCCACTTGGAGTAGTCGACGCACTTCACGTTCGTGCGCCCGTCGAGGCACTGCGCGATCGGCGTCGTCCAGAAGTGCACCTTGGAGAAGTAGCTCTCGTCGGTGGCGTGGAAGGTGTCGCAGAACTTCTTGTCGGAGGTCTCCCCGCACGCCTTGGCGTTGGCCGGCGCCTCACCGAACCACTCGGCGACCTGCGCGTTCGCCTTCGGCGACACGATCCAGTCCAGCCACTTGTAGGCGCAGTTCGGGTGCTTGGCCTTGGCGGCGACCATCCACGTGTCGGACCAGCCGGTCGCCCCCTCCTTGGGCAGCGCGACCTTCACCGGCGCCTTCTCCGCCTCGGCGAGGTTGGCGATGACCTGCCACGTCGTCCCGAGGACGGAGTCGCCGCTCTTGAACGCCTGGACCTCCTTGGTGTAGTCGGACCAGTACTCGCCGACGAGCCCGCGCTGCGTCTTCAGCAGGGCGACGGCGGCGTCGAACTGCTTCTGGTCGAGCGCGTACGGGTTCTTGATGCCGAGTTCCGGCTTGGCCGACATCAGGTAGAGGGCGGCGTCGGCGATGTAGATCGGCGAGTCGTAGGCGGTGATCTTCCCCTTGTACGGGGAGTTCGCGTCGAACACCGCGCCCCACGAGTCGGGCGCGGGCTTCACCGTGTCGGTGCGCCACATCAGCAGGTTGGCGCCGCGGCCGTGCGGGATGCCGTAGGAGACGCCGTTCACCGAGTTCCACGGCTGCATCTTCAGCCCGGCGAAGACGTCGGCGTAGTTCGGGACGAGCCCCGTGTTGACGGGCGCGACCGTCCCGGAGGCGATGAGCCGCAGCGAGGCGTCGCCGGACGCCGAGACCGCGTCGTACTCGCCGGTCTTCATCAGCGTGACCATCTCGTCGGACGTCCCGGCGACCTTGGTGTTGACCTTGCAGCCGGTCTGCTTCTCGAACGGGGTGACCCAGTCGACCTTCGGGTCGTTGGAGCCGTCCTCGGCGTACCCGGCCCAGGCGACCAGGTTGACCGCGCCCTCGCCCGCGCCCAGCGACTGCTGCATCGGGATCTTCGGGACGGGGAAGCCGCCCTGCCCGCCGGACGCCGTGCCGCCCGAGCCGTCGTCGCCGCACGCGGCGGCCGTCAGTCCGATCGCCAGCGTCGCCGCGGCGGCGAGCGCCATGCGCGTGGACCACATGGGGAACTCCTTATTTTCGGGGGTTGGGGGTGAATCAGGAGGCGGACGCCGGCTCCGGGTCGGTGCCCGTGCCGCTGCCCGAGACGTGGAACTCGTGCGCTTCGTGCCAGCCGATCCGGACGCGGGCGCCGCGGCGGCCCAGCACGTCCAGGGAGGAGGTCCGCAGGTTCTGCTGGAGCGCCACGACCCGGTCCCCCGACTCCAGGTCGATGACGAAGCGGGTCACCGCGCCCGCGTAGACGACCTCCGCGATCGTGCCGGCGGCGTGCCGGTCCCCCGGGCCCGGCTCCTCCGCGCCGGGCCCGCCGCCCTCGACCGCGACGTGGATCTTCTCCGGCCGGACGCAGACGCCGCCGATCCGGTTGGAGGTCCCCACGAAGCCCGCGACGAACTCCGTCGCGGGGCGCTCGTACACCTCGGCGGGCGTGCCGACCTGCTCGACCCGGCCCGCGTTGAGGACGGCGACCCGGTCGCTCAGGGTCAGCGCCTCCTCCTGGTCGTGGGTGACGAACACGAACGTGATGCCGGCCCGCCGCTGCAGGCTCTTCAGCTCGACCTGCATCTCCTCGCGCAGCTTCAGGTCGAGCGCGCCGAGCGGCTCGTCCAGCAGCAGCACCCGCGGCTCGTTGACCAGCGCGCGGGCGAGCGCCACCCGCTGGCGCTGGCCGCCCGACAGCTCGCCGGGGCGGCGCGCCTCCATCCCGTCGAGCCGGACGCCGTGCAGCGCCTCCAGCGCCCGCTCACGCCGCTCCGCGCGCGGCACCCGCCGCACCTTGAGCCCGTACTCGACGTTGCGGAGCACGTCCATGTGCGGGAAGAGCGCGTAGTCCTGGAAGACGGTGTTGACGTCGCGGTCGAAGGGCGGAAGCCCGGTCACGTCCCTGCCGCCGAGCTCGACCGTGCCGGACGTCGGGCGCTCGAAGCCCGCGATGAGCCGCAGCACGGTCGTCTTCCCGGACCCGGACGGGCCGAGCATCGAGAAGAACTCGCCGTCCCCGATGTCGAGGTCGACGCCCGCCACCGCCTCGACGGAACCGAAGGCCTTGCGCAGATCGCGGATCCTCACCGCTGTCACCGGCATGACCGAAAACATATGGATTCATAGGTTTCAGTTCAAGTGATGTTCCGGTATCACTGTGAGCGACACCGGGAGGGGGCCCATGAACAGCGCGCATCTCGTCGTGTTCGCGCCCGTGGACAACACCGCGCGGGTGCACGCGGTGGTGCGGCGGCTCAGCGACGCGATCGCGCTCGGCCTCCTCGGCGACGGCGAGCAGCTGCCGAGCGAGACCGACCTCGCGGCGCATCTCGGTGTATCCACGGTCACACTACGCGAAGCACTGATGGCCTTGCGTCAGCAAGGGCTCATCGAGACCCGGCGCGGACGGGGCGGCGGCAGCTTCGTCCGGGCCCCCGCCAGGCCGTTCGACCTCGACGAGCGGCTCCGTTCGCTCAGCGCGGAAGAGCTCCGCGACCTCGGCGACCACTACGCCGCCATCGCCGGCGCCGCCGCGCGCCTCGCCGCGCTGCGCTCGCTGCCCGGCGACGTCCGGCGGCTGCGCCGCTCGCTGGCCGAGATGTCCGACGGCGACGCCGACATGTGCCGGCTGGACGGCCGGCTCCACCTGGAGGTCGCCGCCGCCTCCCAGTCCGGCCGGCTCACCCGCGAGGAGATCCGGCTGCAGGCCGAGATCGGGCCGCTGGTCTGGGCCGTGCACGACCTGCCGGACCGGCGCGGCCGGGTCGACGCCGAGCACGCCGGGATCGTCGACGCCATCGAGGCCGCGGACGACGCCCGAGCCCGCGATGTAGCTGAAAGTCACGTCCTGAATGCGGTAGAACGTCTCATTGAACGACGGCTCGCACTCTGAGGGGGTCCCATGCCCGCCGAGCCACCGGCCGTCGGCGCGGCGGCGGCGCACGTCCGCGCGACCCTGGACGGCGTGTTCACGACCGTGGCCCGGGTCCGCGAGGCCGCGGCCCGGTGCCTGGCGGACGTCCACCGCACCGGCCGGTCCCCCGTCAGCGCCGACCTCGCCGCCCTGCGCCCGCTGCTGTTCGCGCGCCTCGGCCCGCTGGTCTGCGGCCTCGGGTTCATCGCCGCGCCGCAGCTGCTCGCCGACGCCGCCTGGTACATGGAGTGGTGGCAGACCGGCCCGGCCGGGCGCCCGTCCCAGCTGCTCCGCGACCTGGATCCCGAGCGCAGCGCCCTCTACGACTACACCCGCTGGGAGTGGTTCACCGGGCCGGAGAGCGGCGCCGAGCGGACGGTCTGCGGCCCCTACGTCGACTACCTGTGCAGCGACGAGTACGTCCTGACGTTATCGGCGCCCGTGCACGTCGCCGGGGCCTTCGCCGGCGTCGCCGCCGCGGACGTGTTCGCCCGGACGTTCGAGAACGAGGTCGTCCCCGCGCTGCGCGAGATCCCGGCGCCCGCGTTCGTCGTCAACGCCCCCGGCCGCGTCATGGCGTCCAACACCGCGAGCTGGCCGCCGGGCGCCGTCTACCGCGAGAGCCCCGGCTACGCGGCGCGCCCGTGCGGGGACCTCTCCCTCTCCGTGGTCACCGCGGGCTGAGCCTGTTCGAGGGGACGCCCCACGCCCCCGGAGAAGCCTTCAGTCGGCGTCGGGGAGGCCGAGGGCGAACGCCTGCTCCAGGTCGTGCTGGGAGTAGGTGCGGAAGGCTATGTGCGTCTCGGTGCCGACGATGCCGGGGACCTTGTTGATCCGGCCCGGGATGACGTCGTTCAGCTCCTCGTGCCGGCGCACCCGGACCATGGCCATCAGGTCGTGGTCGCCCGTGACCGAGTAGACCTCGCTGACGCCGTCCAGCGCGGCGATCGTCTCGGCCACCTCGTGGATGCGCGCGACGTCGGCCTTGACGAACACGATCGCAGTGACCACTTCACCCTCCCCATCGGATTCGGACCCTCCGACCCTATCGGCAGGGTCATCCCCGGCTGAGCGCGGCCAAGCGCCCCGCCGTGCCGGCGCGCCGGGCGAGGAGGGCGAACACCACCCCGGCCGCGAACCCGTAGATGTGCGCCGTGTAGGCCACGTTGCTCTTCTCGTCGCCGAGCGAGAGCCACTGCAGGACGAACCAGTACCCGAGCACCACCCACACCGGCAGCCGCACCACGATGACCGGCGGCACCCAGCTGACGATCCGCCCGCGCGGGTTCAGGATCACGTAGGCGCCCATCACCCCGGCGATGGCCCCGGACGCGCCGATCAGCGGGACGGTCGAGTCGGGCGACGTCCAGGCGAACCCGTAGACGGCGACGAGCCCGAACAGCAGGTAGCTGAGCAGGTAGCGCCAGCGTCCGAGCCGGTCCTCGACGCCCATGCCGACGACGAACAGCGCCACCAGGTTGCCGAGCAGGTGCAGCGCGCCGGAGTGCAGGAACATCGAGGTGAACGCCGACGTCCAGGGCGCCTTCTCGAAGGACGCGGGCCCGCACTGGCGCACGATGCCGCCCGGGATCGGCTGCTGGTCGCCGGTCGTCAGCTCCTTCGGCACCGCGCCGTACTCGTAGGTGAAGTGCGCCGCCCTGCACTCGCGGACCCCGTCCTCGCCGTACCAGGCGGCGAAGTTCGACATGGGGGTCAGCAGGAAGACCACGACGTTGACCGCCACCAGCAGGTAGGTCACCCACGGGACGCGCCGGGCCGGCTGGCTGTCGTAGAGGGGCAGGGCCACATCGTCACCTTAGTGGTCGGCCGGCCCTCGGATGGGACGGCTCGTGCCGCTCGTAGCCCTTGTCGATCCATTCGCGCAGCCCCTCGGCGCCGTGCGCCGGGCACGTCCACGGGCCGTCGACCTCGACCAGCCGGACGCCGGGCAGGTCGAGCCAGCGCAGCACGCACTCCATCTCCTCGGCGGTGGCGCCCGCCGACGGCGGCGCGCCGAGCGCGACCCCGCCGGGCGCCTCGCCGGCCGGCGGGAACACCGTCTCGGCGGTGGCGATGAGCGCGTCCACGTACGGGCGGGGCCGCGCGTTCGCCGGGACCGTCCCGGCGGCGGCGAGCCGCCCGTACCGCACGACCGACAGCTCCCAGCCGCCGTCGAACGCGGGCCGCGCCGCGACCAGCTGCGGGAGCCGGGCCAGCGCGGCGAGCCGCTGCCCGCGCGCGGCGGCGCGGACGAACGCGGCGATCCGGTCGCGCTGCGCGGCGGCCTCCTCGTAGCGCAGCTCGGACGCGAGCCGGTCGATGCGCACCTGCGCGGCGGCGACGACCGGGCGCACGTCGCCCTCCAGCACCGAGCGCGCGGTGTCGGCGTGCACGGCGTAGGCGTCGGGGGACTCGCGGCCGTCGCAGGGCGCCCCGCAGCGCCCGATCTCGGCGAGCGCGCAGGCGCGGGCCGTGCCGCGCTCGATGATGCGGAGCGTCAGCCGCTGCGTGCACTGGCGCAGCGGGACGGCCTCGTGCAGCGCCGCCCGCGCCTCCTCGGCCTGCCGCCGCGAGGAGATCGGGCCGAGGTAGCGGGCGCCGTCGGCGCGGCACTCCCGGACGATCGACAGCCGCGGGAACGGCTCGGCGGTCAGCTTCAGCCAGATCGCCCGCTCGGGGAACTTCGACCGGCGGTTGTAGCGCGGCTTGTGCTCGGCGATCAGCCGCAGCTCGCGGACCTCGGCCTCCAGCCCGGTGGCGCACACGATCGTCCGGACGTTCTCGGCGAGCCCGACCATCTCGCGGACCCGCCAGCGCGTCTCCGAGCCGGTGAAGTAGCTGCGCACCCGCGAGCGCAGGTCGCCGCTCTTGCCGACGTAGAGCACCTCGCCGGCGCGGTCCTCGAAGAGGTAGACGCCGGGCGTGCTCGGCACGTCGTCGGCGAGGTGCCGCTTGCGGCGCTGCTCGGGGGTGGGCGCCTTGGCGAAGCCGCGCATCTCCTCCAGCGAGGTGACGCCGAAGGAGCCGAGCCGCTCGATGAGGCCGTGCAGGACCTCCACGGTGGCGCGGGCGTCGGCGAGGGCGCGGTGCGTCGGCTCGCTGGAGGTGCGGAAGAAGCGGGCGAGCGTGCCGAGCTTGCAGTTGGGCACCTCGTCCCTGGACAGGACGCGGCGCGCCAGGTCGACGGTGTCGACGACGGGGAAGGCCGGCCACGCGTAGCCGTTCGCGGCGCAGGCGCTCTTCAGGAAGCCGATGTCGAACGGCGCGTTGTGCGCGACGAGCACGCAGCCGCGCGCGAACTCCAGGAACGCGGGCAGCACCGACTCGATGCGCGGCGCGGCCGTCACCATCGCGGTGGTGATGCCGGTCAGCGCGGTGATGAACGGCGGGACGGGCCCGCCCGGGTCGACCAGGGTGCCGAGCTCGCCGAGCTCCTCTCCCCCGCGCACCTTCACCGCGCCGATCTCGGTGATGGCCGAGTCGGCGGCCGATCCGCCCGTCGTCTCCAGGTCGACCACCACGAAGGTGACCTCGGCGAGCGGGGTGCCGAGGTCGTCCAGCGTGCCCTGGATCCCCGCGCCCTGCGCACCCTGCGGACTCGTCATGTCCGCGACCGTAGAGGACCCCACCGACAGAAGCCTGGGCCGCTAGGGTTGGGGGGCGCCGGCGCGTCCCGCCGGGCCGGGGGGCCGCGGGGACGTTCGGGGGAGCCCGGCGCGATCCGACATTGCGCACGTCCGCCCTGGTCGAACGCCGATTAAGACCCGGGGCGGTAGGGAAGACACAGCCCACCGGCGTACCCCGGAAGGAGCGGGATCATCGACAGCGGCCCCGAAGCGACCCCCGGCTGCGCGGAGTCCGAAGAGAAGGCGCTTCCTCCCGAGGGGACGACCTCCGAGCCCCCCCGGGAAGAGAACCTCAGCCGGCCCCTCCCCGAACCCGTCCGGCAGTCCGTGGTCGAGGCCGCCGCGGAGCTGATCGGGTCGCTGCCCCCCGACGAGGTCCCCGCGCCGCTGCGCCGGTTCGCGCGGTTCGAGCGCCGCAAGCGCGCCAAGCTCGCCGGCCAGCACATCGCCGCGGTCCTGGAGAAGGACCCCGGCTTCCGCGAGCGGGTCGCCGGGCCGCTGCGCGAGGCGGAGGCCGACCTGGTGGAGGCCGTCGAGGAGGGGCGGGTGCCGCCCGCCGCCGACCCGGTGCGGGTCGCGGTGCTGGCCTACCTGCTGCGCCCCGCGGGCTGGACGGAGCTGGTGGAGTCGGCCCGCGCCGAGCTGGAGCGCTCCGCGACCGCGTCGGAGGAGGAGGCCGCCGAGCGCCGCGTCGCCGCGCTGAAGGAGGAGCTGGCCGCCGCCCGCGGCGCGCGCTCCGCCGAGCTGGACAAGCTGCGCGCCGAGCTGCGCGAGACCAAGGCCGAGGTGGCCGAGCTGCGCCGCAAGCTGCACGACGCCCGCACCCGCTTCCGGGCGGCGGAGGAGCGCTCGAACGCGGTCGCGGCCGACAGCGAGCGGGAGCTCGCCGCCGCGCGCGAGTCGACCGCCGCGTCCGAGAAGGAGCTGCGCCGGCTGCGCGCCCGCGCCGCGCAGGCGGAGGCCGCCGCGGAGGTCGCCAAGCGCGCCGCGCGGGAGGGCCGCAACGTCGACGACGTCCGGCTGCGGATGCTGCTCGACACGCTCGTGGACGCGGCGCAGGGCGTCCGCCGCGAGCTGGCGCTGCCCTCCACGATCGGCCGCCCCGCCGACCTGGTCGGCGGGCAGGCGCACCGCGCGATGCCGGGCCGGGCGCTGTCGGACGGCGACCCGCAGCTGCTCGACCGGCTGCTCACGCTGCCGCAGGTGCACCTGGTGGTGGACGGCTACAACGTCACGAAGACAGGGTACGGCGAGCTGCCGCTCTCCGACCAGCGCGCCCGGCTGGTGTCCGGGCTCGGCGGGCTGGCCGCGCAGACCCGCGCCGAGGTGACGTGCGTGTTCGACGGCGCCGAGCTGGACGCGCCGGTGGCGATCGCGGCGCCGCGCGGCGTCCGGGTGAAGTTCAGCGCGCCGGGCCAGACCGCGGACGAGCTGATCGGCGAGCTGGTGCGGGCCGAGCCGCCCGGCCGTCCCGTCGTGGTGGTGTCGTCGGACCGGGAGGTCGCCGACGCGGCCCGCCGCGCGCAGGCCCGCCCGTGCCCGTCCACCCTGCTGCTGCGGCGGCTGGGCCGGTCATAAGGAAGCCATAAGGCTCCGATAAGGGACGCGTCGCTCCCCGTGATCAGAATGTCACGAAAAAGAGACAATGATCGCCGATGTCAATCAAAGAGTGACGAATCGGTTGTGACGGTTGTTGCCCGTCGCTAGTGTCGTCGGCTGACGTCGTGGACGAGAGGGGCGAGACCGACCGTGGCCAAAGATCTCATCGGGGCACCAGCACAGGGGCGCGACCGGAGAGGCGGCCTGGCGAGCAGAGCCGTCTCCCGACGCCTGGCGGCCGTCGCCGCCCTGAGCCTGACGGCCTCCCTGGCGTCTCCCCCGATGGCGGCGCACGCAGACCCCAAGCCGACCAGGGCCCAGGTCCAGAAGAAGCTCGACAAGCTCGCCGAGCAGATGGACCACATGGTCGAGCAGTACAACCAGCTCGAAGAGAAGCTCAAGGTCGCGAAGAAGAAGTTCGACAACGCGGCGAAGGCCGCGAAGCAGGAGCAGACGGCCTTCGAGCAGCAGCGCTCCAAGATCGCCCAGATGGCGGCCGCCGCCTACAAGAACGGCGATTCCGCCGACGTGACCGGCTTCGTGGGCAGCAATGACCCGCAGGCGATCCTCGACCAGGCGGCGGTCTTCTCCCATCTGTCGCACGAGCGCAGCTCCCAGCTCACCCAGTTCCTCGCGACCGCGCAGCGCCTGCGCCGCGAGGAGGCACAGGCGAAGACCGCCCTCGAAGAGGTGAAGGGCAAGACCACGGAGCTGAAGGACAAGCAGAAGAAGCTCGACAAGGAGGTCGACAAGCAGAAGAAGCTGCTGCGCAGCCTCGGCGGCGGCAGCACCGGCGGCTCGGCCGGCCGGGGCGGGACCTACAACGGCCCGGCCAGCGGCCCCGCACGCGTCGCACTCAACTTCGCCTACGCCCAGATCGGGGATCCCTACCACTACGGCTCCGAGGGGCCGGACCAGTGGGACTGCTCCGGCCTGACGATGAAGGCGTGGGCCGCGGCGGGCGTCGGCATCACCCGCACGACGAACTCGCAGTACGCCGCCACCAAGCGAGTGGCCAAGAGCGACCTCCAGCCGGGCGACCTCGTGTTCTTCAGCGGTCTCGGTCACGTCGGCCTGTACGTGGGCGGCGGCAAGATGGTCCACGCTCCGCGCACCGGCAAGACCGTCGAGGTCGTGAGCATCACCTCGGGCTACTACCTGAACAACTACTACGGCGCCGGGCGTCCCTGACGCCCCGCCGACGTGCCCCGCAGGGGGGCGCGCCGCGGCTCTCATCGGCAACGGACCAGGGTTGACCTGGTCCGTTGTTGATTTTGTGGGGGTTTGCCTTCTGTTGGGGCTTTGGTACCTTGTCACCACCCCGGCGCCCTCCAGACGCCGCGGCCCCGCGGCACCCACCAGGCGCCTCGGTCCCACGCGGCGCATCCAGCCGCCGCGTACCGGCGGCGCGAGCCACGCGCCGCTCCCCCCTGGGCGGCACGCTCCACGCGCCGCCCCGCGGCACCAGGCGGTGCCGCAGCGGTCCGCACGAGGACCGCGGCCGGCCCGGCCACCGTGCGCACGCCCGCAGCGTGCATGGCGCTGAGAGCGCGTCCACGGCGGACCTCCCGGGTCGGGCTCCGGACGCGCCCGGCGACGGGCCGCGTCCGCCGACAACATCAGGCGCCGCTCGTTCGCACGCGGGAGACAGGTCCCGCGCCGGGCCCCATCTCGCCCCCAGGATCGCAGCGGCAGCGCCGAATCCGCCTCAGCGCGGAACCGGGGACCCACACCGCCGGAGTCCGGGACACGTCTCGGACGGGCATTCCGGCACCCGGGGTGAATCGGTGCGTCTCTTCCGGCCCCGTTCCGGCAGAGCCCGCCGTAGGGCCACTTCCTCGCCCGAACCCGTCAGCTAACCCGGTAGGCGTCTGGAAGAGCGAAGGAGTGAGTTCCGCAGCGTTCCGGGGCGTGGCCGCCCATCGTGCGGCCGCGCCCGGAACACCCCTGCCCTCCGCGGACGCGACCGTCCGCCGGAGACCCCATCCGAACCGGCGTGCCCGCACGCGGCACGCCACCGCCGAGTCCGCGGACGGCCGCGCGCACGCGCGCTCCGGACGCGGAGCCGGGGACCCACCGTGTCCTTTTTCGGGGTGAATCGGCCTGCCCATGGGCGGCCGTAGGGCGGCTTCCACGCCCGAACCCGTCAGCTAACCCGGTAGGCGGCATGGAAGTCGAGGAGAGATCCCCCCGTGCCAGGCGCGCATCGCAAGAAGGTCCCGGGCAAGCACCGCAAGCCGGGCTCCCTGTCCATCACCTGGCGGACGACCGGCGGCGTCATCGTCGGCGCCGCCGTTCTCGGGACCGCCGCGGCCACCGCGCAGGCGTCCGTCCTGCCGTTCGGGCCCGCCCCGGCGACGGCCACGGCGGCCGGCGTCACCACCGCCGGGAAGCCGGGCAAGGAGCCGTCCAAGAACGCGTCGAAGGGTTCGTCCAAGGGCTCGTCCAAGGACGGCTCGGGCGGCGCGTCCAAGGCGGCGCCCAAGAAGGCCGAGCCCCGCAAGGCCGCTCCGGCCGAGACCGGGGCGTCGCGGCCGACCGCCGCGGAGGCCATCAAGATCGCCAAGTCCCAGGTGGGCGTCACCGAGGACGGCGGCGGCGAGACCAAGTTCCAGAAGTGGTACATGAGCACCGCCCGCGCCCAGGAGACGGTCGCCCGCGACGGCGGCTCCATCGGCGGCTACAGCGACGCGCAGTGGTGCGACATGTTCGTCTCCTGGGTCGGCGAGCAGATCGGCTTCACCGACCAGGTCGGCAGCGACGCCTGGACGGTCGCGCACGCCCGGTGGTTCCAGGAGCACGGCCGCTGGGGCACCGAGCCGAGGCCGGGCGCCATCGTCTTCTACGCCTGGGACGGCAGCAAGGACGTCTCGGACATCAGGCACGTCGGCATGGTGGTCGAGAAGATCGACGACGGCACCATCGAGGCCGTCGAGGGCAACACCGGCAACGCCGTCAAGATCAAGAAGCGCTCCACCGACGACATCGTCGGCTACGGATACCCCGACTACAGGTCGTGATGGCGCCTCCGGCGGCGCGGGCTGCATAGGATCGCGCGCATGGAGGACGATCCGGAGCGCGGCGGCCCCGTGACGCGGCCCGTGGCGCTCGTCCTGGGCGCGGGCGGCGCCGCCGCGCGGGTCGCGGGCGGCGCCT
>NZ_BAAAMW010000015.1:0-206129 GCF_039529475.1 Actinomadura chokoriensis
CTCGCCGAGCTGTTCGCCGCCGCGGGCGTGCCCGCGGCCCTGGCGGCGCCGGCGGCCGCGCGGCTCGGTCCGGGCGCCGCCCGGCGGCTGCGCGCCGGCCCGTGGGGGCTGCTGCGGGTGCCGGGCGTCCGGCCGGAGCAGGCCGACCACTTCGCGCGGGCCGTCCTCGGCGCCGGTGCCGGGCCCGGCGACGTGCGGCGCGGGCGGGCGCTCGTGCTGCACCTGCTGACCGAGGCGGCGCGGGGCGGGCACACCGTCACCCCCGCCGCCGAGGTGCTGGCGGCGCTGGAGCGCGCCGGGGTGCCCGACCCGCGCGCCGCCGTGGAGGCCGCGCTGGACGAGGCGGAGGTGCTGTCGCTCACCGAGGAGCCCGAGTTCGGCGAGGAGTCCTTCGAGGAGGACGCCGAGCCGGAGGAGCCGGAGGAGATGCTCGGCGCGGCCCGGTGGGCGCTCGCCGAGGAGGCCGCCGCCGAGGGCTTCCAGCGGCTGACGCTCACCGCGGTGCCGCTGCTGGACGACGCGGCCGTCAAGGGCCTGCGGGACGGGCTGCCCGAGGACCGGTCGCTCGCGCTGACCGCCGCGCTGCACACCGGGGTGAGCATCCTGCGCGGCGCGCCGGACGACCTCGCCGCGGCCGTCCTCGGCGTCGCCGGCGCCGCCGCGAGCGCGGGCCTGCGGACCGCCGTCGCCGCCCCCACCGACCGCGCCGCCGCCGACCTCGGCGGCCCCGAGGGGGTGGCGGTCACCAGCCTGCACCGGCTCCTCGAACCGGGCGGCGACCCGGCGGCCCCCGGCGCCGTGGTGTACGGGCGCGGCGAGCGGCACCCGCTCGACCTCGACCTGCTCATCGTCGCCGACGCCGCGCAGCTCGACGTCGAGCTGTGCGCGGTGCTGGCCGAGGCGTGCCCGGACGGCGCCCACCTGGTGCTGTGCGCGGAGCCGGGCGCCGCGCCGCCCGCCGGGCCCGGCCGCCCGCTGGACGACCTGGAGGCGTCCGAGACCGTCCCGGTGGTCGCGCTGGACGCGGTGCCGCCGTCCGGTCCGCTCGGGACGCTGGTGGAGGCCGTGCGCGGGGGCGACCTGCCCGCCGTGGACGCGCCCGGCCGGGAGGTCGTCGTCGTGCCCGCCGCCGACCCGGGCGAGGCGGTGCACCGGGCCGTCCAGCTCGTCACCGACTCGATCCCCCGCGCGCTCGGCATCCCGGTCGAGGACGTCCAGGTCGTCGCGGCGGCCGCGGGCGGCCCGGCGGGCGCCGGGGCGCTCAACGCGGCGCTGAAGGCCCGGCTGAACCCCGGCCCCGGCGCGTTCGGCGGGATGGACCCCGGCGACCGGGTCGTCGTCAACGCGCCGCTCCCCCAGGCGGCGGTCGGCGAGACGGGCGTGGTGACCGGCGGCGGCCCGCACGGCCTCGACGTCGAGTTCCCCGCCGGCCCGGCCGTGGTCGCCCCGGCGGACGCGTCCCGGCTGCGGCACGGCTGGGCGGTGCCGGTCGCGCGGGCGCGCGGGACGCGCCGCCCCGCGGTCGTCGCGGTCCTGCCCGCCGGGGGGCTGTCCCGGCCGCTGGTGGCCACCGCGTTCGGGCTGGCGCTCCGGCACCTGTCGGTCGTCCAGGCGGCCGGGCCCGCACTGGCCAGGGCCGTCCGCGAGACCGGGGCGGCGCCGCGCCGCACCCGGCTCGCGACGCTGGTGGTCCAGTGAGGCCGTGACAGGGTAAAGAAACCCCCGTGTCGCGGTTTACGGACGGCCCCGTATGGGACACGATGTCAACAGGGTCAGGCCCGTGAGGGCCGTGCACGGCATCGGGTGGAGGAGCGACATGCGCCAGCGGGTCAGGCGGCTCGGAACGGCTTCGGCGGCGGTCTCGGCGGGGGCGCTCGTCCTGGTGCTCGCCGCGCCGGCGTCCTCCGCGTCCGCGCAGGAGTGCAAGAAGGGCGTCGACCCGGAGACGACGATCGAGAACTGGAAGTGCAACCTCGGCAACCTGCGCGAGGCGCTCACTCCGAAGACCCCGGCGCCGGCGCCCACCCCGACGCCCACGCCGAAGAAGACCGCCGCGAAGACGACGAAGAAGACCGCCCGGAGCACGCCGAGCAAGAGGGCCGCGAAGGCCCCGCGCAAGCCGTCGGCGCCCGCGGCCGGCGGGGCCGTGTCCGGGCCCGCCCCCATGACGGACGCGGGCGGCCTGAAGCCGTACTCCGGCCAGGCGCCGTCCGCGGCCACGGGGCTGCCGGGCGTCCTGCCCACCCCGGAGATCGCCGCGGACCCCAACGCCTACCGGAACACCGCGGGCGGCACCGCCGCGATGCCGCAGACGCGGCTCATCTCCCCCGTCGCCGCCTCCGGGCAGGACAACGGCCAGCTGCTGCTCGTCGCCGCGGCGGCGGGCGCCGCCGGAGCCGTCGGCGCCCTGAACATCAGCGTCGCCGGCCGCGCCCTGCGCCGCCGCAAGGCCCGCTAGCGACCGTCCCCGCGGACACCGGCGAGCCGGTGCCGCCCCGCGGGCGGCACCGGCTCGTCCTGTTCGGGGGGACGGCCTAGTAGGCGGCGCCGATGGCGTGGATGCCGCCGTCGACGTGGACGATCTCACCGGTCGTGGCGGGGAACCAGTCCGACAGCAGCGCCGCGCACGCGCGGGCGGTCGGCTCGCTGTCCTTGATGTCCCAGCCGAGCGGGGCCGCCTTCGGCCACATGTCCGTCATGCCCTCGAAGCCGGGGATGCTCTTGGCGGCCATTGTGGCGAGCGGCCCGGCGGCGACGAGGTTGACGCGGATGCCCTGCGGGCCGAGGTACTTGGCGAGGTAGCGGGCGCACGACTCCAGGCCGGCCTTCGCCACGCCCATCCAGTCGTACACCGGCCACGCCTTGGTGGCGTCGAAGTCGAGGCCGACGACGGACCCGCCGTCCTCCATTAGCGGCAGGCACGCCATCGTCAGCGACTTCAGCGAGTACGTGGAGGCGTGCACGGCGGTCGCCACGTCGTCCCAGGACGTCTCCAGGAAGTTGCCGCCGAGCGCGGTCTGCGGCGCGAACCCGATCGCGTGGACGACGCCGTCCAGGTGGTCGAAGCCGTGCTCGCGCAGGTTCCCGGCCAGGGCGTCCAGCTGCTCGGTGTTCATCACGTCGAGCTCGATCACCGGCGGCGGATCGTCCGGACCGGACGGCAGCCGCTTGGCGGTCCGCGCGGTGAGCGTCGGCCGCGGGTAGGCGGTCAGCACGACCTCGGCGCCCTGCTCCTGCGCGATCCGCGCGACGTGGAACCCGATGGAGGCGTCGGTGAGGACGCCGGTCACCAGGATGCGCTTGCCCTCGAGAATTCCCATGGTCGTCAGTGCCCCATTCCCAGTCCGCCGTCGACCGGGATCACGGCCCCGGTGATGTAGGCGGCGTCCTCGCTCGCCACGAACCGCACCGCCTTCGCGATCTCCTCCGGCCGCGCGATCCGCCCCAGCGGGACCGCCGCGGTGATGGCCTTCTGCTGGTCCTCGCTGAGGACCGCCGTCATGTCGGTGTCGACGAACCCCGGCGCCACCACGTTGACCGTGATGTTGCGGGAGCCGAGCTCGCGGGCGAGGGAGCGGGCGAACCCGACCATGCCCGCCTTGGACGCGGCGTAGTTGGACTGCCCCGGCGAGCCCATCAGCCCCACGACCGACGACACCAGCACGATCCGGCCGGTGCGCTTGCGCATCATGCTCTTCACGGCCCGCTTCGCGACCCGGAACGAGCCGGTCAGGTTGGTGTCGAGCACCGAGGTGAACGACTCCTCGCTCATGATCGCCAGCAGCGTGTCCTTGGTGATCCCCGCGTTGGAGACCACCACCTCGACCGGGCCCTGCTCGGCCTCGACCTTGCTGAACGCGGCGTCGACGTCCTCGGCGTCCGTGACGTCGCAGCGGACGCCGAACAGCCCCTCGGGCGGCTCGCCCGACCGGTAGGTGACGGCGACCGCGTCGCCCGCCGCGGACAGCTCGCGGGCGATGGCGAGGCCGATGCCCCGGTTACCGCCGGTCACGAGGACAGAGCGACTCATCACGGACCCTCTCGTCTTGCGTACTGTTGCCTGCGTACTGTGACTCGCGGCACGACCCTAGCGGCCCGCACCCCGCCCTGCGGATGTGCCGAACCGACAAGATCCGCCGACCCGGCTTTGTTCTCGATCACCCGCCGGGCCTGCGGGTAGGTTGCTGAAGGTGCATGACATCGATCCCGCCTTCACCGCGCTGCCGCTTCGCGCGCTGGCCGACGCGGCCCTCACCCGGGCCCGGGAGCTGGGCGCCGAGCACGCCGACTTCCGCCTCGAACGCATCCGCAGCCAGACGCTCCGGCTGCACGACGCCGCCCTGGAGACCGCCCTGGACGCCGACGACGTCGGCCTCTCGGTCCGGGTCGTCAAGGACGGCACCTGGGGCTTCGCCGCCGGCATCGACCTCACCCCGGACGGGGCGGCGCGCGTCGCCGCGCAGGCCGTCGAGGTCGCCGCCGTCGCGCGGCCCGTCAACCGCGAGCCCATCGAGCTGGCGCCCGAGCCCGTCCACGGGGAGCGCACCTGGGTGTCGGCGTACGAGACCGACCCGTTCGCGGTGCCGACCGCCGACAAGATCGCGCTGCTCGCCGGGTGGAGCCGCCGGCTGCTCACCGACGACCGCGTCGACCACGTGGACGCGACGCTGCTTCAGGTCAAGGAGAACAAGTTCTTCGCCGACCTCGCCGGGACCGTCACCACCCAGCAGCGCGTGCGGCTGCACCCGGTCCTCAACGCCGTCGGCATCGCCGGCGGCCTGTTCGACACGATGCGGACGCTCGCGCCGCCCGCCGGGTACGGGTGGGAGTGGCTGTCCGGCGAGCACTGGGACTGGGACGGCGAGCTGGCCCGCATCCCCGAGCTGCTCGCCGAGAAGCTCGCCGCCCCGACGGTCGACCCGGGCGCCTACGACGTCGTCGTCGACCCGTCCAACCTGTGGCTGACCATCCACGAGTCGATCGGGCACGCCACCGAGCTGGACCGGGCGCTCGGCTACGAGGCCGCCTACGCCGGCACCTCGTTCGCCACGCCCGACAAGCTCGGCACGATGCAGTACGGCTCCAAGGTCATGAACATCACCGGTGACCGCACCACCGAGCACGGCCTCGCCACCATCGGCTACGACGACGAGGGCGTGGCGACGCAGTCGTTCGACATCGTGTCGGAGGGCCTGTTCACCGGGTACCAGACCGACCGGCGCATCGCCCGCCTCACCGGCGCCGAGCGCTCCAACGGCTGCGCGTTCGCCGACGCCGCGTCCAGCATGCCGATCCAGCGGATGGCGAACGTCTCGCTGCGGCCCGCCGAGGGCGGCCCGTCCACCGACGAGCTGATCTCCGGCGTGGAGCGCGGCATCTACATCGTCGGCGACAAGAGCTGGTCGATCGACATGCAGCGGTACAACTTCCAGTTCACCGGGCAGCGCTTCTACAAGATCGAGAACGGGCGGCTGGCGGGGCAGCTCCGCGACGTCGCCTACCAGGCCACCACGACCGACTTCTGGAACTCGATGGAGGCGGTCGGCGGCCCGCAGACCTACGTGCTCGGCGGCGCGTTCAACTGCGGCAAGGGCCAGCCGGGGCAGGTCGCGCCGGTCAGCCACGGCTGCCCGTCCGCGCTGTTCCGCGGCGTCAACATCCTCAACACGCTGAAGGAGGCGGGCCAGTGACCGGCATCAGGCCGCAGGAGGCCGTCGAGCGGGCCCTGGCGCTGTCCCGGACGGACGACTGCATCGTCATCGCCGACGAGGCGAGCACCGCGAACCTGCGGTGGGCGGGCAACACCCTCACCACCAACGGGGTGACCCGCTCCGGCCGCCTCACCGTCATCGCGCTGCGGAACACCGCCGACGGCGTCGCGGCGGGCGTGGTGTCGCGGTCGGCGGTCGGCGCCGACGGCATCGAGGACCTCGTCCGCGCCGCCGAGGCCGACGCCGCCGGCAACGACCCCGCCGAGGACGCCGGGCCGCTCGTCACCGAGGGCCCGGCCGGCGCCGGCGGGTGGGACGACGACCCGGCCGAGACCGGCATCGGCGTGTTCGAGGGCTTCGCGCCCGCGCTCGGCGAGGCGTTCGGCGCCGCGCAGGCCGGCGACCGGCGCCTGTACGGGTTCGCCAACCACGTCCTGACCTCGACGTTCCTCGGCACCTCGGCGGGGCTGCGGCTGCGGCACGACCAGCCGACCGGGCTGCTGGAGCTGAACGCCAAGGGCGCGGGCGGCTCGGCCTGGGCGGGCGTCGGCACCCGCGACTTCACCGACGTGGACGTCGCCGCCCTCACCGGCGGCCTCGCCCGGCGGCTGGAGTGGGGCGAGCGGCGGGTGGACCTGCCCGCCGGGCGGTACGAGACGATCCTGCCGCCGTCCGCCGTCGCCGACCTGATGATCTACCTGTACTGGTCGGCGGGCGCGCAGGACGCGCACGACGGCCGGACGGTGTTCAGCGCCCCCGGCGGCGGCACCCGCGTCGGGGAGCGGCTCGCGGCCCTGCCCGTCACGCTGTCCAGCGACCCGGCCGCCGCCGGGATGGAGTGCGCCCCGTTCGTCGTCGCGCACGCCTCGGGGCGCGAGGCGTCGGTGTTCGACAACGGGCTCCCGCTCGGCGCCACCGACTGGATCCGGGACGGGCGGCTCGCCTCCCTCACCCAGACCCGGCACTCGGCCGGGCGGACCGGGCTGCCGGTCACCCCGGCCGTCGACAACCTCGCGCTCACCGGCCCGGACGGCGGCGCCACGCTGGAGGAGATGGTCGCCCGCACCGAGCGCGGGCTGCTGCTGACGTGCCTGTGGTACATCCGCGAGGTCGACCCGCAGAGCCTGCTGCTGACCGGCCTCACCCGCGACGGCGTCTACCTCGTCGAGGACGGCGAGGTCGTCGGGGCGGTGAACAACTTCCGGTTCAACGAGAGCCCCGTCGACCTGCTCTCGCGGCTCAGCGAGGTCGGGGAGACCGGGCCGACGCTGCCGCGCGAGTGGTCCGACTACTTCACCCGCGCGGCCATGCCGCCGGTCAGGGTCCCCGACTTCAACATGTCGACGGTGTCCCAGGCGTCCTGACGCCCCGCAGGGCCCGCCCCGGCCGCGGGGCGGGCCCTGCGCGTCCCTTTCGCGTCCCCTTCGCGTCCATGGCGGCCCCGCCGCGTCTGCGGCGGGCTCAGGCGTTCTGCGGCGGGCTCAGGCGTGCTCCGGGAGGCTCAGGCGTCCTCCAGGCGGAAGCCGACCTTCATCGTGACCTGGAAGTGCGCGACCTCCCCGTCCTCGATCTGGCCGCGGACCTCCTTCACCTCGAACCAGTCCAGATGGCGGAGGGTCTCCGAAGCGCGCCTGACGCCGTTGCGGATCGCGGTCTCGACCGACTCGGGGGAGGTCCCCACGATCTCCGTCACCCGGTACGTGCGATCGGTCATCCGTTCCTCCCGATGCGTTGTTTTGACCCGTACTGCAGTCGCAGGCCGGACTCCATGGGCTTACCGTGGAAACGTGAAGGTCAATCCCCGCCACCAGCGGGAGCCGGAGGTCTACACGGTCACCGACGCTCCCCGCCCCATGTCAGAGGACATCGGACACCGGCAGCGCCGGTACCTGATCTCCATGGGCGTCCGCACGGTCTGCTTCGGCGGCGCGGTCGTGGCCGCGGTCGCGGGCGCGCCGTGGTGGCTGGCGGTGCTCATGGTGGTCGGCGCCGCCCTGCTCCCCTACATCGCGGTGATCTTCGCGAACGGGGGCCGGGAGCCGACGGCGTCGGCCGTGTTCGACGACCGCGCGGCGCACGAGCACGGGAAGCCGGCCCTGGAGCCGGAACACAAGCCCGATTCCGGACAGCGACCGGAAATCGGGTCGTGACATTCTCTTGACTAACTGCGGGGGGTTTCGGTGTACGATTTGTACCGGCGCTCTGGTCCCCCGTCGGAGCGCCCGTGCCGGTGTTCCGGGCCCCCGTCGGAACACCGATGATGCGGCGCCGGGTGGATTGCCCCCGTATCCACCCGGCGCCGCTTTTCATTGCCCGGGGTCCCTCCTCGGGCTTCCCCGGTCCGCGCGCTCGCCGGCGGTCGGCGTCCCCATGACCCGCCTTTGACCGGCGTCCGGGCCGGAGCACATCCGTTCGAGAACGGCAAGGCCCTGGCCTGGCCTGCTCCGGCCACGGGCCGAAACCCGGTCGATCCGAACTTTTCGCCCGCGGATCCGTGTGCGGGCGCGGCGTTCCCGGCCGTGGACCGATCCGTTCCGGGGCGCGCTGCGTACTGCTGAGCGGCGAGAACACCACCCCGCGCCCGAGGGGAGGCCCCGTGGACCCGGGATTCCGGCTGGACGGCCGCTACCGCATGGAACGCCGCGCCGGACGGCGCGGCCCGGCGGAGGTGTGGCGCGCGCACGACGAGCTGCTCGCCCGCCGCGTCGCGGTCGCGCTCGTCGCGGTCCCGCGCGAGCGGGGGGCGCTGCGGCGGCGGCTGCGGGACTCCGCCCGCGCCGCCGCCGCGCTCGCGCACCCCGGCATCGTGACCACCTACGACTACGGGGAGGCCGGCGGCCCGGGCGGTGAGTCCCTCGCCTACGTCGTGACCGAGTACCTGACCGGCGAGTCTCTCGCGGCGCGGCTGGAGCGCGGCCTGCCGTGCGCGCAGGAGGCCCTGGCCGTGTGCGCCCAGGTCGCGGACGCGCTGGCCGCCGTCCACTCCTGCGGGGTCGTCCACGGCGATCTGAGGGCCGGGCAGGTGTTCCTCACCGAGGACGGCGTGAAGATCCTCGGGCTCGGCGTCACCGGAGCGGCCGGCGCCGCCGGGGCGGAGGCGGCACGGGACGGCGAGCCGGGCCAGGCCGAGGACGTGCGCGCGTTCGGCGCGCTCCTCGCCGCGTGCCTGCCGGACGCGGGCGCGCCGCCGGAGAGCGGGCTGCCGGCGGAGCTGGCGGCGCTCGCCGACCGCGTCCCCGCCGGCGAGCCGGGCGAGCGCCTGCCGGCCGCCGAGGTGGCCCGCGCGCTGGCGGCGCGCATCGCCGCGGCTCCCGTCCTCCCACCGGCGGACGCCCCGGGCGGGCGGGCCGCCCCGCGGCGCGGGGTCCGCCGGGTCCGGCGCGCCGCAGTGCTGGGCGGCGCGGCCGCGGCGGTGCTGGCGCTGGTGCTCGCCCCGCTGGTGGTGATCCTGTCGACGCTGCGGGACGCGCCCGGCGGCGTCGCGCTGCCCGCGCCGCCGCGCCGGTCCGCGCCGCCGCCCTCCCCCGCGGACGACCCGGGCGCGTCCCCTCCGGCCCCGGCCCCGCCCTCCAGGCCCGCGCGCACGGCCCGTCCGGCGGTCCCGGCGGCGGACGCGCGGGCGCGGGCGGTCAGCGCGCTCGCCCGGATGCGCCGCGCCATCGACACGGGCATGGCGGCGCGCGAGGTCGGCCGCCGCTTCGGCATCTTCACCGCCACCCAGGTCAGCACGCTGCTCAACGAGGTGGACGGCGGCGAGCCGGTCGACCTGCCGCGCCGGGTGGCGGCGCTGCGGTCGGCGCTGGCGGGACGGGCGCCCGGCGACGTCTCCCCCGAGCGCGCCGCCGGCCTGTCCGCGCTGCTCGCCGAGATCCCGGTGCGGCCCTGACCGGCCGGGCCCTTGACGGGAGGCGCCGATGAGACGAACATCACACCTGGCCCCTGCTGAGACAGATCGTTCATGTGTCTCACGACGGCCCGTCACGAGACGGCGCGACACGGCCCGGTACCCCCGTCCGGGAAACGGAGATCGGCGATGAGCGGACACGACGACGTGCCCGAGTGGGCACCCCGGAACCTGCCGGAGACGGGCGCCGGCGACGCGCCCTACACCTTCCTCGGCGCCTCCGATCCGGGCGGGCCGCCCGGCGGCCGGTGGGAGCCGCCGCGGACGGAGGCCGGCGAGCCCTTCGACGCCTTCCGCCGGCCGGACCGCGCGCCCCGCCCGCCGGGCCCGGCGCACGCCGCCGCGAGACCGCCGCGCCGGCACCGCGAGCCCGGCGCGCGGCGCCCGCCCCGCCGGGTCGGCGGCGTCCTGCTCGGCCCCCTCGCCGGCGCGATCGGCCTGGTCCTGCTCACCGGCGCCGGCGCCTATGCGTTCGGCATGACGGGCGGCGGCTGCTCGGGCGACGACGCCGTCACGGTCGGCGTGGCGGTGGCGCCGGACGTCGCGCCCGCGGTGATCCGGGCGGCCGGGCGGTTCAACGACGCCCGGCACGAGGTGGACGGGCGCTGCGCCCGCGCGCGGGTGCGCACCACCGCGCCGGACGCCGTCGCGACACTGCTGTCGGGCAAGGGCGTGGCCGGGGTGACCGAGCGGCCGGACGTCTGGATCCCCGACTCGTCCCTGTGGCTCAAGCTGGTCGAGGGCTCCGGGCGGGGCGGGGCGGCGCCGGCGGTCCTCGGCGGGGTCGCCGCCACCCCGGTCGTCCTGGCGATGCCGCGCGGGCTCGCCGTCCAGCTGCGGAACCTCGGCGCGCCCGAGCAGCCGTCCTGGACCGAGCTGCTGGCCGCGGCGGGCACGGCCTCCAACAGCGACGGCGGCCCGGTCGCCGGGACCGGGGACGGAGTGATCCCGCCGCGGCTGTTCCGGCTGCAGGTCCCCGATCCGGGCCGCAGCGCCACCGGCATGGGCGCGCTGATGCTGGCCGGCGCGCTGCTCAGCGGCGCCCCCGGCGGCGAGGCCGGGTTCGCGGGCGTCGTCCGGACGATCCGGGAGGGCGTCGCGGTCTCGGTCAAGGCGGAGTTCGACGCGTTCGACCCCGCCGTCGGCAAGGACAAGGGCGACCGCTACCCGGTCGCGCTGGTGCCCGAGCAGGCGCTGTTCGGCTACAACGCGCGGCGGCCGGCCGAGCCGGCGGTCGCGGTCTACCCGGCGGAGGGCACGGTCTACCTCGACCACCCCGTCGCCGTCCTGTCGTCGGACCGCGCCAAGGCGGGCGCGGCCCGGCTGCTCTGGCGGGCGCTCGCGGACGAGGCCACCCGCGAGGACGTCCAGCGGCTCGGGTTCCGGACGCCCGGCGGCGCCGCGCCCGCCGCCTTCTCCGCGGCGAACGGCCTGAGCCCCCGCGCGCCGAAGGCGCTGCCGGCGCCGTCCACCGCCGAGGTGCGCCGCACCATGCAGTCGTGGGCGCAGCTGTCGCTGAGCATCCGGATGCTCAGCATCATCGACGTGTCCGGGTCCATGGACGAGCGGGTGGCGCCGGGCGTCACCCGGCTGCAGTCCACGGTCCGCACGGCGCAGGACGGGCTGTCCCTGCTGCCGGACGACACCGAGCTCGGCCAGTGGGTCTTCTCCACCGAGCTGAGCGGCGACCGGGACTGGCGGGAGCTGGTCAGCGTCGGGCCGCTCGGGCAGCGGCTCGGCTCGGCCACCCGGCGCCAGCGCATGCTGAGCGCGTTCGCGCAGATCAGGGTGAAGGAGCACGGCGACACCGGCCTGTACGACACGGTCATGGCGGCGTTCGACTACATGAAGCGGACCTACAAGCCGGAGTACGTGAACTCGATCCTGCTGTGGACGGACGGCCGGAACGAGGACCCGGGCGGCCCCACGCTCGCCGAGACGCTCGACCACATCCGCCGCGAGTACGACCCGGAGCGCCCGGTCCTGATCAACATGTTCGGCAACGGCGACGACGTGGACGTCAACGAGCTGCGGCAGATCGCGCGCCTCACCCGCGGCGACGCCTACGTGGCCGAGACGCCCGGGCAGGTGCAGGCCCTGTTCCTCAAGGCGCTGTCCCAGCGGGTCAGCCCCTGATCCGGCACGCCCCCGTAGTTGATTCTAGAACTACATTCGAGTTAAGTTAGCGTTCCGCTAGTAGCACCCTGCTGGCGGCACCCTGCTGACTGCACGAGAGGGGCCACGGCGTGCGCCGCACCGTTTTCAACGAGGACCACGAGGCGTTCCGGGACACGATCCGGGCGTTCATCGAGGCCGAGGTCGCCCCGGTCTACGAGGACTGGGAGAACGCCGGCCACCCGCCGCGCGACTTCTACTACAAGCTCGGCGAGCTGGGCGTGTTCGGCATCCAGGTGCCCGAGGAGTACGGCGGCGCGGGCGAGACCAGCTTCAAGTACCAGGCGGTGGTGTCCGAGGAGTGCGCCCGCGCGGGCGTCAGCTTCGGCGGCTACGGGGTGCACGTCAACCTCGTCCTGCCGTACCTGCTGAAGTACGGCAACGAGGAGCAGAAGAAGCGCTGGCTGCCGGCGTTCGTGTCCGGCGAGATGATGACCGCCATCGCGATGACCGAGCCGGGCACCGGCTCCGACCTCGCCGGCATGCAGACCACGGCCAAGAAGGACGGCGACCACTACGTCCTGAACGGCGCCAAGACCTTCATCACCGGCGGCGTCCTCGCCGACCGGGTCCTCGTCGTCGCGCGGACGTCCCCCGCCACGCCGGAGAACCGCCGCGCGGGCCTGTCGATCCTCGCCGTCGACACCGCGAGCGAGGGCTACGCGGTCGGCCGCAAGCTGGAGAAGATCGGGCTGCGCAGCTCCGACACCGCCGAGCTGTCGTTCAGCGACGTCCGCGTGCCCGTCGAGGACCTCCTCGGCGAGGAGGGGCGCGGGTTCGAGTACCTCACCCACAACCTGGCCGAGGAGCGGCTCGGCATCGCGACCAGCTCCTACGCCTCCGCCGCCGCCGCGGTCGAGTTCGCCCGCACGTACGTCCAGGAGCGGACGGTCTTCGGCAAGACCGTGTCGTCGTTCCAGAACACCAAGTTCGTCCTGGCCGAGTGCGCCACCGAGGTCGAGGCGGCCCGCTCCCTCGTCGACCGGTGCATCGAGGCGCTGGACGCCGGCGAGCTCACCCCCGCCGACGCGGCCGTCTGCAAGCTGTTCTGCACCGAGGTGCAGGCCCGCGTCGTCGACAAGTGCCTGCAGCTGCACGGCGGCTACGGCTACATCCTGGAGTACCCGATCGCGCGCCTGTACGCCGACGCCCGGGTCACCCGCATCTACGGCGGCACCAGCGAGGTGCTGAAGACCATCATCGCCAAGGACATCCAGGTCTGAGGACGTCCAGGTCCGACGGAAGGGCAGCGCAATGACTGACACCCGGGTGGCGATCGTCACCGGCGCGGCGCGCGGCATCGGCGCCGCCACCGCCGTGCGGCTGGCGAAGGAGGGCTTCGCGGTCGCGGTCTGCGACCTCGACGAGGCCGCCTGCGCCGGCACGGTGGAGGCGATCACCAAGGACGGCGGGACGGCCCTGGCCGTCGGCGTCGACGTCGCCGACTCCGCGGCGGTGTCCGCGGCCGTCGCGCGCGTCGCCGCCGAGCTGGGCCCGCCCGTGGTGCTGGTGAACAACGCCGGCATCACCCGCGACAACCTGCTGTTCAAGATGTCCGACGACGACTGGGACTCGGTCATGTCGGTGCACCTGCGCGGCTCGTTCCTGATGAGCCGCGCCGCGCAGGAGCACATGACCAAGGCCGGCTGGGGCCGCATCGTGAACCTGTCGTCGGTGTCGGCGCTCGGCAACCGCGGCCAGGTCAACTACTCGGCGGCCAAGGCGGGCCTGCAGGGCTTCACCAAGACCCTCGCGATCGAGCTCGGCAAGTTCGGCGTGACCGCCAACGCGATCGCGCCCGGGTTCATCGCCACGGAGATGACCGCGGCGACGGCCGCCCGCGTCGGCGTCGACTTCGAGGACTTCAAGGCGGCCGCCGCCAAGGAGATCCCCGTCCGCCGCGTCGGCGTCCCGGAGGACATCGCGGGCACGGTCGCGTTCCTGGTCAGCGAGGACGCGTCGTTCGTGTCCGGCCAGGTGATCTATGTGGCCGGTGGTCCCCGCGCGTGAGGGGGCGGCCCGCGGGCGGGACCGGGAGGCGACCGAGGAGTCGCTGCGGGCGGCGGCGGTCGCGCTGCTGCGCCGCGGCGGCGTCCTCGCCGGGCTGAACCTGCGGCAGGTCGCCGACGAGGCGCGCGTCAACCGCGGGCTGGTCTACCAGTACTTCGGGTCGCGGCGGTCGCTGCTGCGCTCGGCGCTGTTCCACCGGTCCCGGCCGAACGCCGAGGACGCGGTGGACGCGGCCGGGCTGCCGCTGCGCGAGCGGCTGTCCCGGCTGTTCTGGACGAGCCTGCGCAACCCCGAGCCGGTGCGGCTCGCGACCCTGCTGGTGCTGGACGGCGACGACCGGCCCCGCGTCCTGCTGAACCGGGGCGCGGGCCGCGCCGACCTCGCCGCCGAGGCCGCGCGGGGCGAGCTGCCCGTCGGGGACGTGGAGGCCGTGCAGGCGGCGATCGCGTCCACGATCTACGGGTACACGCTGCTGCGCGAGCACCTGGCGCACGAGATCGGCATCCCGGCGGAGGAGCTGGACAAGCGCATGGCCGGGTGCGTGGAGGCCATGTTCGCCCGCCCGCCCGGCTAGGCCGCCGCTAGTACGCCCGCGCCCCGGCGAGCTGCCGCGACAGCGCCGCCGGGGCGCCGGCGAGCGACGGGCCGTACCAGGTGAGGTGCCGCCCGTTCACCAGCGCCACATCCAGACCGGGGAACGACTCGGGGCCGTCGTCCTCGGTGAACCGGTACGGCTCGTCGGGCAGGACGACCAGGTCGGCGCCCGCCGAGTTCAGCTCGTCGAGGGGGATCTTGGGGTAGCGGTCCGGGTGGTCCGCGTAGGCGTTGGACACGCCGAGGCGGCGCAGGACGTCGCCGGTGAAGGTGTCGCGGCCGACGACCATCCACGGCCGCCGCCAGATCGGGACCACGGCCGTCCGCCGCGTGCCGGGGGTGATGTCCGCCCAGACGCGCGCCGCCTCGTCCAGCCAGCCCGGCACCGGGACCAGGCACGCCTCCGCCAGCATGCGGCGCAGCGACGCCAGGGCCTCGTCCACGGTGCGGATCTCCGTCATCCAGACCGGGATGCCCGCCGCGCGCATCGCCTCGATGTCGGCGGGGCGGTTCTCCTCGGTGTTGCCCACGACGACGTCGGGCCGCAGCCCGGCGATCTTCTCCAGGTCGGGGTTCTTCGTGCCCTTGACGCGCGGCACGTCCAGACCTTCGGGGTGGGTGCACCAGTCGGTGGCCCCGGCGAGCAGATCCGGCGCGGTGACCGCGATCGTCTCCGTCAGCGACGGGACGATCGACACGACCCGGCGCACCCGGTCCGGGATCGGGACCGGGCGGCCGGTGTCATCGCGGGGCATCGGCGGTCCGCTCCTCAGACGTTGCGGCGGTACTGGCCGCCGACCTCGAAGAACGCGTCGGTGATCTGCTCCAGGCTGCACACCCGCGCCGCGTCCATCAGCACGGCGAACACGTTCTCCCCGGCCCGCGCCGCCTCCTTCAGCGCGGCGAGGGCGGCGCCGGCGTCCTCGCGGTGCGCGTCCTGGTAGGCGCGGACGCGGTCGAGCTGGGAGCGCTTCTCCTCCTCGGTGGCGCGGGCCAGCTCGATCGTCTCCGGCGTGCCGTCCGACGCCTCCGGCGGGCGGAAGGTGTTCACCCCGATGATCGGCAGGGAGCCGTCGTGCTTGCGCTGCTCGTACAGCATCGACTCGTCCTGGATGCGGCCCCGCTGGTAGCCGGTCTCCATCGCGCCGAGCACGCCGCCGCGCTCGCTGATGCGGTCGAACTCGGCGAGCACCGCCTCCTCGACGAGGTCGGTCAGCTCGTCGATGATGAACGACCCCTGCAGCGGGTTCTCGTTCATCGCGAGGCCCCACTCCCGGTTGATGATCATCTGGATGGCGAGCGCGCGCCGCACCGACTCGGCCGTCGGCGTCGTCACGGCCTCGTCGTAGGCGTTGGTGTGCAGGCTGTTGCAGTTGTCGTAGATGGCGATGAGCGCCTGCAGCGTCGTCCGGATGTCGTTGAAGTGCATCTCCTGCGCGTGCAGGGAGCGCCCGGACGTCTGCACGTGGTACTTGAGCTTCTGGCTGCGCTCGTTGGCGCCGTACCGGTCGCGCATGGCGACGGCCCAGATGCGGCGGGCCACGCGCCCGAGGACGTTGTACTCGGGGTCCATGCCGTTGGAGAAGAAGAACGACAGGTTGGGCGCGAAGTCGTCGACGTCCATGCCGCGCGCCAGGTACGACTCGACGTAGGTGAACCCGTTGGCGAGCGTGAACGCGAGCTGGCTGATGGGGTTCGCCCCGGCCTCGGCGATGTGGTAGCCGGAGATCGACACCGAGTAGAAGTTGCGGACGCCGTTGGCGATGAACCACTCCTGGACGTCGCCCATCATCCGCAGCGAGAACTCGGTGGAGAAGATGCAGGTGTTCTGCCCCTGGTCCTCCTTGAGGATGTCGGCCTGCACGGTGCCGCGCACGGTCGACAGGACGCGCGCGCGGATCTCGGCGGCCTCCTCCGCCGACGGCTCGCGCCCGTGCTCCTCGTAGAAGGCGTCGAGCCCCTGGTCGATGGCGGTGTTGAGGAAGAACGCCAGGATCGTGGGCGCCGGCCCGTTGATGGTCATCGACACCGACGTGGTCGGCGACGACAGGTCGAACCCGTCGTACAGCGCCTTCATGTCGTCCAGCGTCGCGATCGACACGCCGGACGTGCCGACCTTGCCGTACACGTCGGGACGCTCGTCGGGGTCCCGCCCGTACAGGGTGACCGAGTCGAACGCGGTCGACAGCCGGGTGGCGGGCTGCCCCTCCGACAGCAGCTTGAACCGGCGGTTGGTGCGGAACGGGTCGCCCTCCCCCGCGAACATGCGGGCCGGGTCCTCGTTGTCGCGCTTGAACGGGAACACGCCGCCGGTGAACGGGAACCGGCCGGGCAGGTTCTCGTTCCGCAGGAACCGCAGCAGCTCCCCGTGGTCGGTGTAGCGGGGCAGCGCGACGCGCGGGATGCGGCTGCCCGACAGCGACTCGCGCGTGAGCGTGGTGTGCAGCTCCCTGTCGCGGATCTTCACGACCTGCTCGTCGCCGGAGTAGGACTCCACGACGGCCGGCCAGCCCTCGATCAGCTCGGCGCTGCCCGGCTCGACGGCGCGGCGCGCCTTCTCCAGGAGCTCCTCGACCTCGGACGCGTCGGTCAGCTCGGCGCGGACCTCGTCCAGCCGCTGGACGCGCCGCACCGCCTCCATCTGCTCCAGCGTGGCGTCGTGGTAGCCGCGCACGGTCTCGGCGATGTCCGACAGGTAGCGCACCCGTCCGGGCGGGATCACGGTCGCGGCGCCGGTGGAGGTCTTCGTCGCGACCTCCGGCAGGGCGCCGTCCTCCAGGTCGAGCCCGTGCTCGCCGAGCAGCCCGCCGAGGTGCCGGTACAGGGCCGTCACGCCGTCGTCGTTGAAGGTGGCGGCGCTGGTGCCGTAGACGGGCATGTCCTCGGGCCGCTGCCCGAACGCCTCCCGGTTGCGGACGAGCTGCCGGGACACGTCCCGCAGCGCGTCCGCGGCGCCGCGCCGCTCGAACTTGTTGATGGCGACCACGTCCGCGAAGTCGAGCATGTCGATCTTCTCGAGCTGGGACGCGGCGCCGAACTCCGGCGTCATCACGTACAGCGACACGTCCACCAGCGGGACGATCGCGGCGTCGCCCTGGCCGATGCCGGGCGTCTCCAGGATGACGAGGTCGAACCCGGCGGCCTTGCACGCGGCGACGATGTCCTCGATGTTCTCCGGCAGCTCCCGCGCGCCGCGCGTCGCCAGCGACCGGAAGAACACGCGGTCGCCGTCCAGGGAGTTCATCCGGATCCGGTCGCCGAGCAGCGCGCCGCCGCCGCGCCGCCGGGTCGGGTCCACGGCCAGCACCGCGACGCGCAGCCGGTCGCCCTGGTCG
The DNA here is from genome assembly GCF_039529475.1 of Actinomadura chokoriensis. Lineage (NCBI taxonomy): Bacteria > Bacillati > Actinomycetota > Actinomycetes > Streptosporangiales > Thermomonosporaceae > Actinomadura > Actinomadura chokoriensis. The sequence goes on from NZ_BAAAMW010000015.1 coordinate 17,730, forward strand.
ACGCGGAACCGCCGCACGAGCTCGTCGGTCAGGGACGACTTCCCGGAGCCGCCGGTCCCGGTGATGCCGAGCACGGGCACCCGCCGCTCCGCGGCCGCCGCGCGCAGCCGCGCGAGGTCGTCGTCCGGCAGCTTCCCCGCCTGCAGGCAGGTGACGGCCCGCGCGAGGGCGCGCCGCTCCCCCGCCAGCACGCCGTCCACCGGGACGGGCTCGGCGGCGAGGTCGACGTCGCACTCGCGCACCAGTTCGTTGATCATGCCGGGCAGGCCGAGGCGCTGCCCGTCCTCCGGGGAGAAGATCCGCACGCCCGCACCCGACAGCCGCGCGATCTCCTCGTGGACGATCACCCCGCCGCCGCCGCCGAAAACCTTCACCTGCTCGGCGCCGGCCTCCTTGAGGCTGCGCGACAGGTACTCGAAGTACTCGACGTGGCCGCCCTGGTAGGAGCTGATCGCCACGCCCTGCGCGTCCTCCTCCAGGACGGCGTCGACGACCTCGCGCACCGAGCGGTCGTGCCCCAGGTGCACCACCTCGGCGCCCTGGGACTGCAGGATGCGCCGCATGATGTTGATGGCCGCGTCATGGCCGTCGAACAGCGCCGCCGCGGTCACGAACCGGACCGGATGCACCGGCGCGTGCAGCTCCCCCGTCACCGTCCCACCCCAAACTTTGGACATCCAATATTTGGAAGTTAAAATAGTTTCCGTGCGCGAACGAGTCAAGACGGCATACGGTGATGCGGTGCCCGACACCCCCGATCCCATCGCCGAGGCCCACCGCCAGTGGAGCGCCCGCTGGCCCGAGCACGCCGACCACATGGCGGCCGTCACCTCCGTCATGCGCGCCCAGCAGCTCCTGCTCGGGCGCATCGAGGCCGTCCTCAAGCCGTACGGCCTGACGTTCGCCGCCTACGAGGCCCTCCGCCTGCTCGCCTTCACCCGCACCGGCACCCTCCCGATGGGCAAGATGGGCGTCCGCCTGATGGTGCACCCGGCCTCGGTCACCAACGTGATCGGGCGCCTGGAGCGCCGCGGCCTGGTCGGCCGCGGCCCCTCCCCCGACGACCGCCGCGTCGTCCTCGCCACGATCACCCCCGCCGGCCGCGAGCTCGCCGAAGAGGCCACGGTCGCCCTGAACGAGTCCGGCTTCGGCATCGCCGACGTCCCCGCCGCCCAGGCCGCGGACATCACCACCGCGCTCCGCCCCGTCCGCACCTCGGCCGGCGACCTCCCCTGACCCCGGCCCCCGACCCGAGCCGGCCCGGTGTGGCACCTTGGGGGCATGGTGAGCGAGACGGTCTTCACGTATGGGGCTCCGCAGCTGAAGTTCGGGGGCGGGGCGGCGGACGAGATCGGGTTCGATCTGGCGCAGTACGGGGTGCGGCGGGTGCTCGTCGTGACCGACGCCGGGGTCGCCGCGACGGGCGGGCCGCGGCGGATCGCCGACGCGATGAAGGCGTACGGGATCACGGCCGAGGTGTTCGACGGCGTCCACGTCGAGCCGACGGACGCGAGCATGCGGCGGGCCGTCGAGTACGCGCGGGAGACCGGGCCCTACGACGCCTACGTCGCGGTCGGCGGCGGGTCGAGCATCGACACCGCCAAGGCGGTCGACCTGCTCACCACCAACGAGGGCGACCTCGCGGAGTACCTCAACCCGCCGGTCGGGGCCGGGCGGGCGCCGGAGCGGCCGCTGCTGCCGCTGGTCGCCGTCCCGACGACGACCGGCACCGGCGCCGAGAGCACGACGGTGTGCGTGCTCGACGTGCTGGACCTGCGGGTCAAGACGGGCATCAGCCATCCGCGGATGCGGCCCGTGCTGGCCGTGGTGGACCCGGAGCTGACGATGTCGCAGCCCGCCGGGGTGACCGCGTCGGCGGGGATGGACATCCTGTGCCACGCGCTGGAGAGCTACACCGCGCGCCCCTACGACGCGTTCGAGCGCAAGCGGCCGGAGCGGCGGGTGCCGTACTGCGGCGCGAACCCCGTCTCGGACATGTGGGCCGAGAAGTCGCTGAGCCTGCTGTCGCGGTCGTTCCGCCGGGCCGTCCGGGACGGGGACGACCGGGAGGCCCGCACCGGGATGGCGCTCGCGGCGACGTTCGCGGGGCTCGGGTTCGGCAACGCCGGGGTGCACATCCCGCACGCCAACGCCTACCCGATCGCGGGGCGGGTGAAGGACTTCCGGCCGGACGGCTACCCGGACGGGGAGGCGATGGTCCCGCACGGGATGTCGGTCGCGCTGACCGCGCCGGAGGCGTTCCGGTTCACGTTCGAGGCGCGTCCGGAGCGGCACGTGCGCGCGGCGGAGCTGCTCGACCCCGGCATGGAGCGGCCGGACGACCCCGCCGAGCACCTGCCGCGCGCCGTGATCCGGCTGATGCGCGACATCGGGATGCCGGACGGGATCGGCGGCGTCGGGTACGGCGAGGGCGACATCCCCGGCCTGGTGGAGGGCGCGATGAAGCAGCAGCGGCTGCTCGCGATCGCGCCGCGCCCGGTCGACGAGGACGCGGCGGCGGGGATCTTCCGGCGGTCGCTGCGCCTCTGGTGAGGAATCAGTGGTCGCGGACCCATGCGTCGATCAGGTAGGCGGCGCGGGGGCGCGAGTCCGGCAGGTAGTGGGTGTCCTTGATGTGGTCCAGGGTCTTGTCGGACGTGGCGAGCGCGTCGAAGATCGCGCGGGCGTCGCTGTCGTAGACGCATGCGTCGGCGGTCGCATGGATCACCAGGGACGGGACGGTGATGCGCGCGAGGTGCGGCGCGGCGGTGCACTGGGAAGTGCGCAGGCTCCACATCGACAGCCAGGAGCGCAGCGTGCACAGGGAGCCGATGCCGAACACGCCGTAGTTGGCCTTGGCGGGTTCGCCGAGGTAGCAGCGGTTGGGCGCGCGGTCGGACGGCTCGATCGCCGGGTCGATCATGCGGAGGTCGGCCCAGGTGCGGTGCACGTTGAACAGGGCGTCGCGGGCGCGGGTGCCCTTGAGGGCGTCCAGCCGGGCCAGGACCCAGTCGGTGATGCGCTCGTTGCGGGCGCGCTGCGCCGCGCGGTAGCGGGCCTGGAACTCGGGGCTGTAGGGCGGGCCGTTCCCGGGGTCGAACGGGTCGAGGGACGGGTCGACGGACAGGGCGTCGCTCTCGTCCGTCACCGACGGGTCCATCCAGGCGGTGAGGACCTCGGGGCGGCCGGAGTGGGCGGCGAGGGCGATGAACAGGTCGCCGGCGGGCAGGTCCTCGATCGCCGGCACGGGGCGCATCCCGGCGACCGGCGTGACGTTCGGCTTCACGGCCTGGGACTGGTAGGCGGCCATCAGGGAGCCGCCGCCGGAGTTGCCGAGCAGCACGATCCGCTCGGCGCCGGCCCGCTCGCGCAGCCACCGGACGCCCGCGCCGATCTCGGCGAGCGCGTGGTCGAGCAGGAAGTACGCCTCGCTGCCGCGGAAGCGGGTGTTCCAGCCGAGGAAGCCGTAGCCGCGGGCGGCGAGGTGCTCGGCGAGGTAGTGCTCGGAGAAGTCGACGTTGTAGTGGGCCGCGATGAACGCCGTCTTCGGCGGGTTCCCGGCGGGCCGGTGGTAGACGCCCTGGCAGGGGTGACCGCCCGCGCCGGCCCGGCCCACCAGGGGCGACGGCAGCCCCACGAACTCCTTCACGATCTCGCTCATCCGGGACCCCTCCGGCCGCTACCGAATCGGGTTCTGATCGTAGGGGGTGCCCCCGGCCCGGGCGGTTCGGGGGCACCCGTCCCCGGGAGGCGCCCGGACGATCCCTTATGCTGCGGCTCACATCCGTTGTGTCGCAAGGAGGCGTGATGGCGGATTCGCCGACAATGACGTACGGCGGCTATCTGCGGCTCGACGATCTTCTCTCCTGCCAGGAGCCGAAGACGCGGGCCCACGACGAGCTGCTGTTCGTGGTCATCCACCAGGTCTACGAGCTGTGGTTCAAGCAGATCCTGCACGAGGCCGCGCAGCTGCAGCGCCGGCTGGAGGACGGCAACAGCGCCGGGGCGCTGCACACCGCCCGCCGGATCGCCAAGATCCTCAAGACCGTGGTCGGGCAGCTGGACGTGCTGGAGACCATGACCCCCCGGCAGTTCGCCGCGTTCCGCGACGTCCTCGGCAGCTCCAGCGGGTTCCAGAGCGAGCAGTTCCGCGAGATCGAGGCCGTCCTCGGGCGGCGCTCGTTCCCCGCGTCGGTGCTGCGCGACGACGAGCGGCTCCGCGCCGCCGTGTCGCGCCCGTCGGTCTTCGACTCGCTGCTGCGCTACCTCGACCGCCATGGGTTCACCGTGCCGCGCGAGGCGTTGGACCGTGACACCTCCACGCCGTGGGAGCCGGACGCCGGCGTCCAGAAGGCGCTGCTGGCCGTCTACGCGGACGAGTCCGCGCCGGCCGCCGAGGTCTGCGAGGCGCTCGTCGACGTCGACGAGGGCGTCCAGGAGTGGCGGTACCGGCACCTGAAGATGGTCGAGCGGACGATCGGCGCGAAGATCGGCACCGGCGGGTCGGCGGGCGCCGACTACCTGCGCCGCACGCTGTTCGCGCCCGCCTTCCCCGACCTGTGGGAGGTCCGCTCGCAGACCGACGAGGTCCCCGGCGAGGTCCGCGTCCATGGCGGCTGACGGCGCCCCGGCGGGCGCGGAGCGGGTCGCGATCGTCGGCGCGGGCCTGGCGGGCTGCCTGCTCGCGGTGCTGCTGGGCCGCCGCGGCGTCCCGGTCACCGTGTACGAGCGGCGCCCGGACCCGCGCGTCGCCGGCGCCGAGCGGGGCCGCTCGATCAACCTGGCGATCTCCGCCCGCGGCCTCGCCGCGCTGGAGCAGGTGGGGCTGCGCGACCAGTCGCTCAAGCAGGCGCTGCCCATGCACGGGCGGATGGTGCACCCGCTGCGGGGGGCGCAGAACTTCCAGCCCTACAGCGCCGACGGCGAGCGCGCCATCAACTCCATCAGCCGCGCCGAGCTGAACAAGTCGCTGCTGGACACCGCCGAGGCCACGCCCGGCGTCACGCTCCGGTTCTCCCGGCGCGTGACCGGGGTGGACACCGGGGCCGGGGCGCTGCTGTTCGAGGACGCCGATGCCGAGCCCGCCGACGTCGTCCTGGCCGGGGACGGCGCCTACAGCGCGGTCCGCCGGTCGCTGGGCTTCGACCACGACGCCGACTTCCTGGAGCACGGCTACAAGGAGCTGACCGTCCCGCCGCGGGACGGCGAGTTCGCGCTCGACCCGGACGCGCTGCACATCTGGCCGCGCGGCACCTCGATGATGATCGCGCTGCCGAACCTCGACCGGTCGTTCACCTGCACGCTGTTCTGGCCGAAGGGCGACTTCGACGCGCTCGACACGCCCGCGAAGGTCACCGCGTACTTCGAAGAGCACTATCCGGACGTCGTGGGCCTGATGCCCGGCCTCACCGACGACTACGCGCACAACCCGGTCGGGTCGCTGGTGACCGTCCGGGCCTGGCCGTGGACGCGGTACGGCGCGGGCGCGACCGTGGCGCTGCTCGGCGACGCCGCGCACGCGATCGTCCCGTTCTTCGGGCAGGGCGCCAACTGCGCGTTCGAGGACTGCATCGAGATCGACCGGTGCCTCACCGAGGCGGGCGGCGACTGGCGGCGGGCGCTGTCGCTCTACCAGGAGCGGCGCAAGGCCAACACCGACGCGATCGCCGAGATGGCCCTCGACAACTTCATCGAGATGCGCGACCGGGTGTCGTCCCCGGTGTACCGGGCGAAGCAGGCCGCGACGCACGCGCTCGAGCGGCGCCTGGCCGGGCGGTACGTCTCCCGCTACGAGCTGGTGTCGTTCTCGACGCTGCCGTACGCGCGGATCCCCGCCCGGATCAGGCGGCAGAACCTGGTGCTCGGCGCCGCCGTCGCGGGCGGTGCCGCCGCGATGGCGCTGGCCGTCCGCGCGGCGCGGCGGCGCTAGCGGCGCCGGCCGTGTCGGCCGCGCCGACTGGTCAGCCGCGCCGGCGGCGGCCCGCGGCCAGGTCCGCGACGGCCGCCGCCAGCGCCGCCAGCACGAACCCCAGGATCACGATCAGCCCGTGCCGGAACGCCGTCGCCCAGTCCCCGCGCGTGCCCGCCACGGCGGCGAAGAACACCGCCCCGACGGCGGCGATGCCCATCGCGGTGCCGACCCGCTGCCCGGTCTGCAGGACGCCCGCCGCGCTGCCGCCCTCGGTGTAGTGGACCTCCGACAGCGTCAGCGTCTGGTTGGGCGCGATGACCAGGCCGCTGCCGAGCCCGGCGGCGAGCAGCGGCGCGGCGGCCGCCCAGCCGACGCCGCGCCCCGGCACCAGCTCCACCGCGACCCACACAGCGCCGAGCCCGGCGGCCACCAGGACGAGCCCGGCGGCGACGAGCGGGCGCCCGTACCGCGACACGATCCGGCCGCCGACCGCCGAGGCCAGCCCGGACCCGACCGCGAACGGCGTGATCGCGAGGCCGGCGCCGAGCGCGCTGTAGCCGAGGCCGTTCTGCAGGTAGAGGGTGTAGATGAAGAAGATCGCGGTGAACCCGGCGAAGTACAGCAGCGCGATCGCCGTCCCGAGCGTGTAGGAGCGCAGCCGGAACAGCCGCAGGTCCACCATCGGCGACCTCGCGCGGCGCTCCCACAGGACGAACACGCCGATCAGGGCGGCGCCGGCGAGGACGAGCAGCCATGTCGGCCCGCCGTGCCACTGCCGCTCCTGGACGAACGGCAGCAGCACGCACACGACGCCGGCGCCGAGCAGCAGCACGCCGAGCGGGTCGAGTCCCTGCCGCTCGCCGTAGATCGGGGCGGGCAGCAGCCACCACGCCAGGAACAGCGCCGCGATCCCGACGGGGACGTTGACGTAGAACACCCACCGCCAGCCGTCCCCGTGGCCGCCGAGGGCGATCAGCCCGCCGCCGAGCAGCGGCCCGACGGCCGTCGCGATCCCGATGACGGCGCCGAGCGCGCCGAACGCCCGGCCCCGCTCCGCGCCCTGGAACAGCTGCTGGATGAGGCCCGCGACCTGCGGGTTCAGGATCCCGCCCGCGACGCCCTGCACGAGCCGGGCGAGGACGAGCAGCAGGATCGTCGGCGCGAGCCCGGCGCCCGCGCTCGCCACCGTGAACAGCGCCAGCCCGGACATGAACACCGCGCGGCGGCTGCGGGCGTCGCCGAGCCGCCCCGCCGGGACCAGGACGAGCCCGAACGTCAGCGCGTACCCCGACAGGATCCACTGGAGCTGCGCCTCGGAGGCGTCCAGGCCCGCCCGGATCGAGGGCAGCGCCACGTTGACGATGCTGACGTCCAGCAGCGTCATGAACGCCGCGACCAGGCACACCGACAGCGCCCGCCAGCGGCGGACCCCGTCCCCGCCCGGGCGCGGGGCCTCCGCCGACTCCGTCCGCACGGCGGGCTCCTATCCGGAGATCACCCGGTGAAACCCGGGCCGGGAACGTTCCCGCCGGGCGGCTGTGCCACAGTTGCCGGATGACCGACTCCGCCCCGGGACCCGGTCCCGACGAACTGCTGTGCTCCGCCAAGGGCTGCCGCGCCGCCGCCGTGTGGGCGCTGCGCTGGAACAACCCGAAGATCCACACGGCGGACCGGCGGAAGATCTGGCTGGCCTGCGACGAGCACCGCGAGAGCCTGTCGGCGTTCCTGTCCCGGCGCGACTTCCTGAAGGACGTCGTGCCCGTCGCCGACCGCGACGCCCCGCCGCGGGACGGCTAGGTCTCGCCGAGGACGGGCTCCCCGGCCGGCCCCGGCACGTCCGGCGCCCCGCCCTTCCAGCCCTCGGCCATCTCGGTCAGCCGGGCGGCGGCGTCCCGGGCGGGCGCGCCGCGCCCGACGGCGAGGCCGAGCAGGTACGCGGTCAGCGGCGCGCCCGGCCGCGCGACCCCGTGCGCGACATCGCGGGCGAGGTCCAGGATCAGGCTCTGGTCGATGTCGCCGCGTTCCAGGCCCAGTTCGAGGCAGGCCGCGTTGATCCAGTCCTCCAGCACCGGCATGGGTCCCCCTTCGCGGATGGTCACGGCACCTCTGCCCACTCTCCCACGGTCAAAGCAGGCGCTCGGCGGCGGCCAGCTCCTCGGGGGTGTCGCAGTCGTACCAGGCGGGGCGGGCACCCGCCGGGACCGCGACCGCGGCGGGCTCCAGCGGCCCGAGCAGGCCGCGCAGCGACGCGCCCCGGTAGCCGCGCAGCGCCGCGCGCAGGGCGTCGGCGCGCCAGCAGCCGGCGAGCCACTGCTCGCGGCCCTCGCCGTCCAGCAGCAGGGCGCCGGGCCGGTCCCCCATCGCCGCCAGCAGCCGGTCGAGGTGAGCGGGGCGCAGGAACGGCATGTCGGCGGCCAGCAGCGCCAGCCGCGGCGCGCGGACCTCGGCGAGCCCGGCGCGCAGCGCGGGCACCGGGCCGGCGCAGGGCGGGTCCTCGCGGACGACGACGGCGCCCGGCAGGACGCCGCGCCGGGGCCCGACCACGATCAGCCGGGACGCGCCGGCCGCGGCGGCGGCAGTCCACTCGATGAGGGCGCGCCCGCCGACGGGCGCGGCGGGCTTGTCGGCGCCGAACCTGCGGGCCCGCCCGCCGGCCAGCAGGACGGCGTCGAAGTCCACTCAGCCGCCGATCGCGGACATGGGCCGGGCGGGCTGCAGGAACGACGGGTCGTCGATGCCGTGCCCGGCGCGCTTGGCCCAGACGGCCTTGCGCCAGCTCTCGGCCAGCTCGGCGTCGGTGGCGCCGGCGCGCAGCGCGTCCCGCAGGTTGGACTCCTCGGTGGCGAACAGGCAGTTGCGGATCTGCCCGTCGGCGGTGAGCCGCACCCGGTCGCAGGCGCCGCAGAACGGCCGGGTCACCGAGCCGATCACGCCGACCGCCTCCGGGCCGCCGCCGATCAGGAACGACTCGGCGGGGGCGCTGCCCCGGTCGTGGGCCGCGTCGGGGACCAGGTCGAACTCGGCCGAGAGCCGGGCCAGGATCTCGTCCGCGGTGATCATGTTCTCGCGGGTCCAGCCGTGCTGGGCGTCCAGCGGCATCTGCTCGATGAACCGCAGCCGGTAGCCGTGCTCCAGGCAGTACCGCAGCAGCGGGACGGCCTCGTGGTCGTTGACCCCGCGCATCAGCACCGTGTTGACCTTCACCGGCTCCAGCCCGGCGTCCCGCGCCGCCGCGAGCCCCGCGAGGACGTCGTCCAGCCGGTCGCGGTGCGCGAGCCGCTTGAAGACGCCGCGGTCGAGCGTGTCGAGGGACACGTTCACCCGGTCGAGCCCCGCCTCGGCGAGCGGCGCGGCCAGCCGGGCGAGCCCGATGCCGTTGGTGGTCAGGGAGATCTGCGGGCGCGGCGACAGCTCCGCCGTCCGCCGCACGATCTCCGGCAGGCCGCGCCGCAGCAGCGGCTCGCCGCCGGTGTAGCGGACCTCGGTGATCCCGAGGTCGCGGACGGCGAGGCCCACCAGCCGGATCACCTCGTCGTCGGTGAGCAGCTCCGGCTTGGGCAGCCAGTCCAGCCCCTCCGGGGGCATGCAGTACGAGCACCGCAGGTTGCAGCGGTCGGTGAGCGAGACCCGCAGGTCCGTCGCGGTACGGCCGAAGGTGTCGACCAGCACGGGCGCCCCTTCCTGCTGACCGGCGGCCCGGGCTTGTGGCCCGCCGGAGGTTGCGGTCGGTCAGACCAGCCTATTCCGGCGGTTGACGTTTCGTCGCATCCCGGTGGACCGTGATCTTCTGCCGAACATCAGGGAGGTTCCAGTGACGACGGTGCGCGAGTGGGAGTTCGCGGGCACGCGGGGCGCGGTCACCGCCCGGATCTGGGCGGACGGTGATCCTCGCTACATCGCGGTCCTCGTGCACGGCTACGGCGAGCACCTCGGCCGCTACGACCACGTCGCGGACGTCCTCGTCCGGCACGGCGCCGTCGTCTGCGGCCCCGACCACATGGGCCACGGCCGCTCCGCCGGCGACCGGGTGCTGATCGGGGACTACGAGGACGTCGTCGCCGACGTCCACACCGTCGTGGAGTCGGCGCGCGGCGACCACCCCGGCCTGCCCGTCGTCATGATCGGCCATTCGATGGGCGGCCTGATCGCCGCCCGGTACGCCCAGCTGCACGGCGGCGGCCTCGCCGCGCTCGTCCTGTCGGGCCCCGTCCTCGGCCGCTGGCACGCCGTCGACGAGCTGCTCCCCCTGGACGAGATGCCGGACGCGCCCATCGACACCGCCACGCTGTCCCGCGACCCGGCCGTCGGCGAGGCGTACACCGAGGACCCGCTCGTCTGGCACGGGCCGTTCAAGAAGCCCACCATCGAGGCCCTCGACACGGCCCTGCGCCGTATCAACGACCACGGCTCCCTCGGCGCGCTGCCCACCCTCCACGTGCACGGGGAGGACGACCGGCTCGTCCCGCTGGAGGGCACCCTCGCCGGCATCGAGGCGATCCGCGGCGCCGGCCTGGCCCAGCGGATCTACCCCGGCGCGCGCCACGAGGTCTTCAACGAGACCAACCGCGACGAGGTCCTGTCGGACGTGACCGCCTTCATCGACCGCGCCCTCACCTGACCGGCGCGGGCGCGTCCTCAGCCCTTGACGCAGATCAGCTGGCGGAGGCGGGCGACCACCTCGACCAGGTCGGACTGGGCCTCGATGACCGTCTCCAGGTCCTTGTAGGCGCCGGGGATCTCGTCGACGACGCCGGAGTCCTTGCGGCACTCGACGCCCCGCGTCTGCTCGACCAGGTCGTCCACGGTGAAGCTCTTGCGGGCCTTGTTGCGGCTCATGCGGCGGCCCGCGCCGTGGGAGGCGGAGTTGTAGGCGGTCTCGTTGCCGAGGCCGCGGACGATGTAGGTGCCGGTCGCCATCGAGCCCGGGATGATCCCGAGGTCGCCGCGGCCCGCGCGGATCGCGCCCTTGCGGGTGACGAGCAGCTCCTGGCCGCCGTACACCTCCTCCGCCACGTAGTTGTGGTGGCAGGAGATGACCTCGCCCCAGCGGCAGCGCTTCGCGCCGAACCGGTTGGTCACGACGTTCTGCGCGAGCGCCATCATGACGGCGCGGTTGCGGCGCGCGTACTCCTGCGCCCAGAACAGGTCGTGGCGGTAGGCGTCCATCTTGGCGGTGCCGGTGAGGAACACGGCGAGGTCGTTGTCCGGCAGGTCCTGGTTGTGCGGGAGCTTGCGGGCGGCCTCGATGTGGTGCTCGGCCAGCTCGTTGCCGATGTTGCGCGACCCCGAGTGCAGGACGAGCCAGATCGCGCCCTTGTCGTCGGCGCACAGCTCCAGGAAGTGGTTGCCGCCGCCGAGCGTGCCCATCTGCTGGCGGGCGCGGCCGAGGCGGGACCGCACCGCCGGGTGCAGGTCGTCGAACTGCCTCCAGAAGTCGTACCAGCCGCGCTCCTTCAGGTTGGGCAGCGCCGACGGGTCGACGGCGTTCTTGTGGGAGCCGCGCCCGACCGGGATCGCCTTCTCCAGGCGGTGCCTGATGCCGGCGAGGTCGTCCGGCATGTCCTCGACCGTGAGGGACGACTTGACGGCGGTCATGCCGCAGCCGATGTCGACGCCGACGGCCGCCGGGGACACCGCGTCCTTCATCGCGATCACCGAGCCGACGGTGGCGCCCTTGCCGTAGTGGACGTCGGGCATCACCGCGAGGCCCTCCACCCAGGGCAGGGCGGAGACGTTGCGGAGCTGGTCGAGGGCGATGTCCTCGACGGTTTCGGGGGCGGTCCACATCCGGATGGGAACGCGGCCGCCCTTGAGCGTCTGGTACGGCATGCCTTCTCCTTGATCGACGGGAACCGGACCGCGATCTATGAGGCCAGAGCCACCGGTCGCCGTTCAACCGGTTTTCCCGCCTCGGCGGGGTTCATCACCGTCCGGAGGGACGCCGTTCGGTGTGGCCGAGCCGGTCCAGGTGGCGCAGCAGCGCGACCGCGACGCGGCGGTCGGTGGACAGGGCATTGGCAGCCTGACCTGGGGTGAACGGCTGCGGGAGACCGTTCAGGACGCGCAGCGCGTCGTGGTCGGCGCCCGGCGGCAGGATGATGTCGCCCGCGTCGTCGGGGACGCGCAGGATCGCGCCGGCGCGCTCGGCGGCGGTGAGCAGGTCGCCGGTGAGGCCGAGCTCGTCGAGGCGCTCGGCGGACGGCGGGACGAACGGGGCGTCCGCGAGGCCGGCGCGGAGCCGCTCGACGGCCGCGGTCCAGGGCGGCGGCGGTGTCGCGGCGATCGCGGTGGGGGCGGCGGGCCGGGGGTCGGGCGCGGGCTGCGGCGCGGGGCCGTAGACGCGCCCGGCGTCGACCCGCAGCGGCGGCCTGACCAGCGCGGTGACCAGCTGCCTGGCCGGGAGGCCGAGCCGCAGCCGGACGGTCTCCAGCGGGATCCCGGGCGCGTGCGGGCTGCCCGCCGCGTGCCGGGACGCCTCCTCGGCGAGGCGGTCGAACAGCGACGACCAGTGCGCCGGGTCGGCGACCCACTCGCCGTTCAGCGCGACGGCGTCCGGCGGCGGCGCGCAGCCCATCAGCGACAGCTCCGAGCGCCGCAGCACGCCGTGCCGGCGCAGCACGATCGTGCCGTCCGGGCGGTCCGGCCAGGACGCCAGCTCGCGGGCGCGGGCCGCTCCGGCGCCGCGCCGCACCAGGGTCGGCGGCCGGACGTCCAGGACGCTCACCCCGGCGATCGAGCGGCGCGCCGGGTCGCGCAGGACGCCGGTGTCGCCGAGGTGCAGGGCGAGCCGGGTGTTCAGGGTCAGCCGGGCGGTGTCGGGGCCGAGCGGCCGCAGCCGGACCGGGACGGCGGCCGACCCGAGGTGCAGGGTCATCTGCCGGGCCAGCCGCCCGGACGCCTCGCCGAACCGGGTCCGGACGTCGATGCAGGTGGTGTGGGTCCAGGCGCCGGGGGTGACGAGGGCCATGCCGGGGTCGACGCGCCCGGCGTCGCGGAGCGTCAGCACGACGCGGGAGACGCCGCCGACGCTGTCGCAGGGCTCGCCCGCGCAGCCGATCGTCCGGACGCGGACCCGGTCCCCGGCGGGCATCAGCAGCAGCTCGTCGCCCACCGCGACCGTCCCGGCGGTGAGGGTGCCGGTGACGACGGTCTGCCGCCCGGCGGTGAAGGCGTGGTCGGCCCACAGCCGCACCGGCGCGGCGGGGTCGGGAACGGGCAGCCGGCCGGTGAGCCGGTCGAGGGCGGCGGCCAGCCCGTCCATGCCGGCGCCGGTGACGGTGCTGACCGCGACCGCCTCCACGCCGCGCAGCGCGGTGCCGGCGAGCCGGTCGCGGACCTGCCGGAGCGCGAGCCGCGCGTCGGCGAGGTCGGACTTGGTGACCGCGAGGACGCCGGCCCCGACGCCGAGGGCGCCGAGCGCGTCCAGGTGCTCGCCGGTCTGCGGCATCCACCCCTCGTCGGCGGCCACGGCGAGCAGCGCCGCGGGCACGGGCGCGGCGCCCGCGAGCATGGCCGGGACGGACCGCTCGCCGCCGGGGGCGTCGACGAACGCCACGCGGCGGCCCGACGGCAGCCGCGTCCAGGCGCCCGCCTCCCCCGGCTCCCTGCCGGTGAGCGCGCGCACGAGCGCCGACTTGCCGTGCCCACCGTGTCCGGCGGTGGTGACGACCTGCATCAGCGTCCTTTCCGGGCCGAGACGCGAAAGGCCGTGCGGGGGAATCCAGTGCGGGGGTTGTGCAGACGGAGGTCCACGGTAGGCAACCCTAGGGACGCGGGCGCTCCCCGCCAAACCCGGCGTGCGAGTGGGCGGCGAAATCGTCGACCATCCGGTGGACGAGCCCGGCCAGCCGCTCGCGGTCGGCGGGCGTCCACCCGGCGAGGGCCTCGGCGATCCAGCGCCGCCCGGACGCGCGGATGCACTCCACCGCGTCCGCCCCGGAGGGGCTCAGCCGGACCCGCCGGCAGCGGCCGTCGTCGGGGTCGGGCACCTGCTCGACGTAGCCGGCCCGCTCCAGCCGCTGCACCTGCCGCGTGACGTGCGGCGCCTCCACCGCCAGCGCGGCGGCCAGCTCGCCGGGCCGCATCGGGCCGCCGCCGTCGGCCAGCGCGCGCAGCACCGGGACGGCGGCGCGGTCGACCGGCACGCCGGCCGCGACGACGGTCCGGTCGTGCTGGCGGGCCCGGGTCAGCATGTGCGCGACGCGGCTGAGCGCCCGCTCGATCTCGACGGTCCCGGCCTCGGCCGGATCCGGCGGCACACCTGGCGACATACGGGAAACCCTACCGCTCTACACTTACTTAACTTAAGTAAGCAAAGCGCCGCGAGGCCGGTCCGCCGCCGACCGGACACCACACCCTGGGGAGGTTCGCATGACCGGCGCCCCGGTCACGGCGCACACGGCGGCCTGGCCCCCCGCCGCCGACCCGGCGCGCACCGGCCGCATCCTGCTCGCGCTCGCGGGGGCCGGGATGGTCGTCTCGGTGCAGCAGACCCTCGTGCTGCCGCTGCTGCCCCAGCTCATGGTCCGCTTCGACGCCCCGATCACGGATGTGACCTGGGTGTTCACCGCCTCGCTGCTGGCCGGCGCGGTCGCCACCCCGCTGCTGGCGCGGTTCGGCGACATGTACGGCAAGAAGCGGATGATCATGCTGGCGCTGGTGCTGCTGGTGGCCGGCTCGGTGGTCTGCGCGGCGTCCGGCTCGCTGCCGGTCCTCATCGCCGGGCGCGCGCTGCAGGGCGTCTCGTCCTCGATGATCCCGCTCGCCATCGGCATGATCCGGGACGCGTTCCCGCGCGAGCGGATCACCACCGCGATCGGCATCGTCAGCGCCACCATGGGCGTGGGCGGCAGCGCCGGCATGATCGTGACCGGGCTGATCGCCGCCCGCACCGACAGCCACCGCCCGGTGTTCTGGATCACCGCCGCGCTGGGCGCCGCCGCGCTGGCGCTGGTCGCGGCCTGCGCCCGCGACACCGGCATCCGGGCCGGCGGGCGGCCCGACATCGCGGGCGCGGTGCTGCTCGCCGCCTGGCTGGTCTGCCTGCTGCTCGCCATCAGCGAGGGCAACGCGTGGGGCTGGACGTCCGGCGGCGTCCTCGGCCTGTTCGGCGGCGCCGCCGCGCTGTGCGCGGTGTGGGTGGCCGTCGAACTGCGGGTGCGCTCCCCGCTGGTGCGGCTGAACCTGCTGGTCGGGGCCCGGTCGCTGTCGGCGAACGTCGTGTCGGCGCTGCTCGGCTTCTCGATGTTCGCCGCGTTCACGCTGATCGCCGGGTTCGTGCAGTCGCCGTCCGCGCAGGTCGGGTACGGGCTGGACGGCTCGGTGCTGGACGTCGGCCTCTACATGCTGCCGAGCACCGCCACGATGCTGCTGTTCTCGTGGACGTCCGGCAGGATCGCCGCCCGGATCGGCACCGCCTACACCCTCGCGGTCGGGTCGGCGTTCGCCGGGCTGTGCTACGCGTGGCTCGCGGTGTCCAACTCGCACGTGTACGACATGCTCGCGTTCAGCGCGATCCAGGGCATCGGGTTCGGGATCGCCTACGCGGCGCTCGGCACGCTCGCCGTCCAGCACGTCCCGATGGACCAGAGCGGCATCGCCAGCGGGATCAACTCCCTCGTCCGCACGACCGGCGGCGGTGTCGCCGGGGCCGTGACGGCGTCGGTGCTGGCCGGGCAGGTGATCGCCGGGACCGAGGTGCCCACGCTCGGCGCCTACGAGCTGTGCTTCTGGATCGTCGCGGCGGGCGCCGCCGTGGCCGCCGCCGTCGCCGTCGTCCACGCCCGGCGGCACCCCGACTGACGGCCGCGGCGGGCGCGGCGGAGCGGGACCGGACGGCGCGGGCCCTTGACGAACCGGCCCCCGGGCATGCCCTATAGGGGTGCGGCCCTCATCACCGAAAGGGGCCGCGGCGCAGATCGGGGCCAGGGACCCGCCACCGGGAGGACGACATGGGCGCCTACGCGGCCGCGTACGAACGCAGCATCGCCGACCCGACCCGCTTCTGGGGGCTGGCGGCCCGCGACGTCCGCTGGCTCGTCCCCCCGGACCGGGTGCTGGACGACGGCGCGCCGCCGTTCTACCGCTGGTTCACCGGCGGCGAGCTGAACACGTGCGACAACGCGCTCGACCGGCACGTCGAGGAGGGCCGCGGCGACCAGGCCGCGCTGATCTACGACAGCCCCGTCACCGGGACGGTGCGCACCTACACCTTCCGGGAGCTGACCGGCCTCGTCGCCCGGTTCGCCGGGGCGCTGCGCGCGCAGGGCGTCGACCGGGGCGACCGCGTCGTCATCTACCTGCCGATGATCCCCGAGGCGGTCATCGCGATGCTGGCGTGCGCCCGGCTCGGCGCGGTGCACTCGGTGGTGTTCGGCGGGTTCGCGGCGCGGGAGCTGGCCGTCCGGATCGACGACGCCCGGCCGAAGGCGGTCGTGTCGGCGTCCTGCGGCATCGAGGCGGGGCGGGTCGTCCCCTACAAGCCGCTGCTGGACCAGGCGCTGGAGATGGCGCGGCACAAGGTCGAGCGCTGCGTGATCCGGCAGCGCGAGCAGCTGCACGCCGACCTCGTCCGGCCCCGGGACGTGGAGTGGGACGAGGCCGTCGCCGCCGCCGAGCCCGCCGAGTGCGTGCCGGTCGCCGCGACCGACCCCCTGTACATCCTGTACACCTCCGGGACGACCGGGCGGCCGAAGGGCGTCGTCCGCGACAACGGCGGGCACGCGGTCGCGCTGCGCTGGTCGATGGAGAACGTGTTCGGCGTCGGGCCCGGCGACGTGTGGTGGGCCGCGTCCGACGTCGGCTGGGTCGTCGGGCACTCCTACATCGTGTACGCGCCGCTGCTGACCGGCTGCGCGACCGTCCTGTACGAGGGCAAGCCGGTCGGGACGCCGGACGCGGGCGCGTTCTGGCGCGTCGCCGCGCAGCACCGGGTGAAGGCGGTCTTCGCGGCGCCGACCGCGATCCGGGCGATCAAGAAGGAGGACCCGGAGGGCGCGCTGCTCGCCGGGCACGACCTGGCGGCGCTGGACACGCTGTTCCTCGCCGGGGAGCGGCTCGACCCCGACACCTACCGCTGGGCGTCGCGGATCCTGGACCGGCCGGTCATCGACCACTGGTGGCAGACCGAGACCGGCTGGCCGATCGTGGCGAACCTGCGCGGACTGGAGCCGATGCCGGTCAAGGCGGGCTCGCCGTCGGTGCCGGTGCCCGGCTACGACGTGCGGGTCCTCGGCCCGGACGGCGGGTCCGTCCCGCCCGGCGCCGACGGCGACATCGCGATCCGGCTGCCGCTGCCGCCCGGCACGCTGCCCACCCTCTGGCAGGACGACGAGCGGTTCGTCGAGTCGTACCTGACGAAGTACCCCGGCCACTACCTGACCGGCGACGGCGGGCACATCGACGAGGACGGCTACGTCTGGGTGATGGGCCGCACCGACGACGTCATCAACGTGGCGGGGCACCGGCTGTCCACCGGGACGATGGAGGAGGTCATCTCCTCCCACCCGGCCGTCGCCGAGTGCGCGGTCATCGGCGTCGAGGACGCGCTGAAGGGGCAGGTCCCGCGCGGCCTGGTCGTGCTGAAGAGCGGCGTCCTCGCCGAGCCGGAGGAACTGGGCGCGGAGCTGGTGAGGATGGTCCGCGACCAGGTCGGGCCGGTCGCCGCGCTGAAGGAGATCGCGGTCGTCCCGGCGCTGCCGAAGACCCGGTCGGGCAAGATCCTGCGGGGCGTGATGCGGGGCATCGCCGACGGCCGGGAGGTGACCGTCCCGTCCACGATCGAGGACCCCGGCGTCCTGGAGGACCTGCGGCCCGTCCTGCGGCGGGGCTAGCGGCCCGGGGGCCGGCGTCCCGGCGGGGCTAGCGGCCGCTCCGCTTCGGCCAGAACGCCGCCGTCAGGCAGACGCCGGCCGCCGCGAGCCCCGCCTGCAGGGCCGTCTCCCAGGGGCTCCAGCCGCCGCTGCCGAGCTCGAACACCTGGGCCAGGCCGGTGCCGGCGAACGCCGCGACGACGCCGGTCGCCATCAGCAGCCAGACCGGCATGCCCGGCCGGTCCGGCAGCAGCAGCTTCCCGAGGACACCGATCACCGTGCCCAGGACGACGGCGGCCGCGAGCCCCCCGATGGTCATGCGCGCTCCTCACTCCCCGTCCCGCGGGAACGGTCCAACGTTCCCTACCCGCGTCCCGCCCGGCGACACGGGGGGACCGTCAGCGGACGACGAGCGCGCGCCGCCCGCGCGGGACGAGCTCGCCGACGACCGGGGCGCCCGGGACCTCCCCGGCGACGAGCAGCCCGCCGGAGGTCTGCGCGTCGGCGAGCAGCAGCCGCTCCTCCTCGGCGATCCGGCGGAAGTCGGTGTGCGGCGACACCCACGCCAGGTTCCGCCGGGTGCCGCCGGGCACGAACCCGTCCCGGACGGCGGCCCGCGCCCCGTCCAGGTAGGGGACGGCGGACGCCTCGACCACGGCCGTGACACCGCTCGCCCGCGCCACCTTGTACAGGTGGCCGAGCAGCCCGAAGCCGGTGACGTCGGTGGCGCACACGGCGCCGCGCTCCAGGGCGGCGACGGACGCGTCCGCGTTGAGCCGGGTCATCGCGTCCACCGCGTGCGGGAACACCTCGCCGGTGGCCTTGTGGCGGGCGTTGAGGACGCCGAGGCCGAGCGGCTTGGTCAGCGACAGCGGGACGCCGGGGCGGCCCGCGTCCAGCCGCAGCAGCCGGGCGGGGTCGGCGACGCCGGTCACCGCGAGGCCGTACTTGGGCTCGGGGTCGTCGATGCTGTGCCCGCCCGCGATCGCGCAGCCGGCGAGGGCGGCGACGTCCCGGCCGCCGCGCAGCACCTCGCGGGCCAGCTCGGCGGGCAGCGCGTCGACCGGCCAGGCGAGCAGGTTCAGCGCCATCAGCGGCTCGCCGCCGACCGCGTAGACGTCCGACAGCGCGTTGGCGGCGGCGATGCGGCCCCAGTCGTAGGCGTCGTCGACGACCGGGGTGAAGAAGTCGGCGGTGGACACGACCGCGCGGCCGCCGGCGATCCGCAGCACCGCCGCGTCGTCGCCGTCCGGGCCGCCGACGAGCAGCGACTCGTCCCCGCCGGTCAGGCCGGTCACGACCCGCTCCAGCACCTCGGGCGGGATCTTGCAGGCGCAGCCGCCGCCGTGCGCGTACTGCGTCAGGCGGGCGGCCGGGGCGAGGCGGGTCACCCGCACGATTTAACGCACAACTATCGCAAATGATCAAGAAACGGACAGTACGGGTGCGGTCACCGAACAGGGAACATCCCGCCCGACCAGCGCGGAAATCCCGGAAACCCTTGTCCGAACGGCGTTCGGCATGATGCGATTCCCTCTCCTGCAAGTCATCACTTACTTTTTCCGAGGGGCGACATGGGGATTCCCGAACAGGGCGCCGAGCTCAGCCGGGCCGTCGCGGGCCGGACCGTCTGCACGAGCCTGGCGGAGACCGCCGAGAAGCACGGCGGGCTGCCCGCCTACTCCGACCGGGTCGACGGCGAGTGGAAGACCCTGACCTGGGCGGACACCCGCACCCGCGCGCTGGAGACGGCCGCCGGGTTCGCCGCCCTCGGGCTGGAGCCCGGCGACGTCGTGGCGCTGATGATGCCGAACCGCTCCGAGCACGTCCTGGCCGACCTCGGCGCCGTCCACGCGGGCGGGATCCCCGCCACGGTGTACGCGACGCTCGCGCCCGACCAGGTCGCGTTCGTGGCCGGGCACTGCGCGGCCAGGTACGCCGT
Source organism: Actinomadura chokoriensis (assembly GCF_039529475.1). Lineage (NCBI taxonomy): Bacteria > Bacillati > Actinomycetota > Actinomycetes > Streptosporangiales > Thermomonosporaceae > Actinomadura > Actinomadura chokoriensis. Next base: position 37,393 of record NZ_BAAAMW010000015.1, read on the forward strand.
CCTGGACGGCCGGGACCAGCTCGACCGCTGGCGGCCCGTCCTCGACCGGCTGCCCGAGCTGCGCACGATCATCGTGGTGGACGCCGCCGCCTGCCCGCCCGGCGACCGCTACCTCACCTGGGACGCCTTCACCGCGCTCGGCCGCGAGCGGCTCGCCGCCGACCCGGCCGAGATCGACCGCCGCTGGCGCGCCGTCGAGCCCGGGGACACCGTCACCCTGCTCTACACCTCCGGGACGACCGGCGACCCCAAGGGCGTCCTGATCACCCACTCGATGGTGCTGCACGAGTCGGCGATGGTGCGGCGCAGCTCCGTGCTCCCCGACCACCCGGCGGGCGTGTCCTACCTGCCGTTCGCGCACATCGCCGACCGCGTCCTCAGCTACTACCTGCCGGTCACGCTCGCCTCCCACATCCACTTCTGCCCGGACCCGGCGCAGCTCGGCGCGGTCCTGAAGGACGTGCGCCCGCACTCCTTCTTCGGCGTGCCGCGCATCTGGGAGAAGCTGATGGCGGGCATCCAGGCCGTCCTGTCCGCCGAGCCGGACGAGGCGAAGAAGCAGGCGGTCGCCGGCGCGCTCGAGGCGGGCCGCGCCTACGTGACGGCCCAGGAGTTCGGCAACACGCCCACCCCCGAGATCACCGCCGCCTTCGAGCGGGCCGACCAGGCCGTCCTCACCCCGATGCGCGCCCTGCTCGGCCTGGACCGCGTCCGGCAGGCCTCCAGCGCCGCCGCGCCGCTGCCCCTGGACGTCGCCCGGTTCTTCTCCGGCCTCGGCCTGAAGATCTTCGACGCCTACGGGATGACGGAGACGACCGGCGCCATCACCGCCAACCTCGCCGACTCCTTCAAGCTCGGCACCGTCGGCCGCGCGTTCGAGGGCGTCGAGCTCAGGCTGGCCGACGACGGCGAGATCCTGGTGCGCGGCGCCACCTGCACCCCCGGCTACCTGAACCGCCCGGACGCGACCGCCGAGCTGATCGACGCCGACGGCTGGGTGCGCACCGGCGACATCGGCCGCCTCGACGGGGACGGCTTCCTCACCGTCGTCGACCGCAAGAAGGAGCTGATCATCACCGCGGGCGGCGAGAACATCGCCCCGTCCCTCATCGAGAACCACCTGAAGGAGCACCCGCTCATCGGCCAGGCCCTCGCCTTCGGCGACCGCCGCCCCTACGTCGTCGCCCTCATCACCCTCGACGGCGAGGTCGCCCCCGTGTGGGCCGCCGCCCACGGCATCGACACCGCCGACCTCGCCGCGCTCGCCGACCACCCCCTCGTCCTGGAGGAGGTCGCCAAGGCCGTCGAGGACGCCAACACGCGGCTCGCCCGCGTCCAGCAGGTCAAGAAGTGGCGCCTGCTGCCCGCCGAGTGGACCGCCGAGAGCGAGGAGCTGACCCCGACCCTCAAGCTCAAGCGCCGCGTCGTCCACACCAAGTACTCCCTCGACATCGACGCGCTCTACGCGGGCTGACCGCGGGCCCCGCGGGCTAAGATCACTGGCGGAGGCGTGTGAGCGCCTGGTGGCCTCCCCGGCCTTCAAAGCCGACGGTCCCGAGGATCTCGGGACGGCGGGTTCGATTCCCGTACGCCTCCGCCACCGCCCGCCCCCGCCGACGGGCGGGGGCGCGGCGTAGCGTGGAGGTATGCGGAGGCGGAAGATCGCCTACGGGATCATGATGGGGACGTGCCTCGTCCTCTTCGTGCTGGCGTGGGCCGTCGTGCGGGACTGGTCGCACACCGCCGCGATCGTCATGTCGGTGGTGGCGCTCGCCATCCCGCCGTTCGCGGCGATCGTGGCGAACTGGAACATCGACCGCCGCGACTGACGGCCGCCGCGACCGTGCTACTCGGCGCCCTTGGGCTGCGGGGGCTCCTTCATGCTGAAGCGGACCTGGTCGCCGTCGACCGCGGTGACGGTGACGATCAGCGGGTACTCGCGGCCGTTGGCGTCCTTCACGGTGCAGTCGATGGTGGCGCCGACCTCGCCCTTGAGGTCCTCGGGGCATTCGGCGGTGGCCGGGCCGATGCCGCCGTCGTCGAAGGGCGGGCCGAACTTGGCGACGATCTGCTCCTCCACCTTGTCGGCGGAGACGGTCTTGCCGATCGAGATGCTCTTGTTCACCTCGCAGGCGGTGGTGGCCAGCGCGAGGGCGCCGAGCAGGGCGGGAACGAGCAGGAACTTGCGCATCGGTGACGTGACTCCTCGTGACGGGCGGCGCCGGGTCGTGCGGCGCCGTGTCGTGCGGCGCCCCGGTCCCCTTGGGGCGCGCTTCAGCACGTTCCGATGATCGGTTTCGCGGTGACCCGGCGGCCAGGGCATCCCGTCCCGAGTAGAAAAGGACCATAAACGGGACAGAACGTCCCGAACTTTTCGTTACTCGCGGGTTTCCGGGGTACCGTCCGGTTCATGGGGCGGATCACCGTGCGCAGGCCCGTGCTGCGGCTGAGTACGAGCGGGGTGCGCGGACGCCGGCCCGACACGCTCGCGGTGGAGGAGCCGCTGGAGATCCGCGTCGCGGGCAAGCCCCTCACGATCACGATGCGCACGCCGGGGCACGACTTCGACCTCGTGGCCGGGTTCCTCGCGGCCGAGGGGGTCATCGGCGGCGCCGGCGACCTCGCGGCGATGCGGTACTGCGCCGACACGGCCGAGCAGAACACCCTCGACGTCGCGCTGGCGCCCGGGGTGCCGCCCCCGGACGACTCGATGACCCGGGCCTTCACCACGACCAGCGCCTGCGGCGTGTGCGGGAAGTCGACCATCGAGGCGCTGCGCGCCGACCGGCCGTACGAGGTGGGCGGCGACCCGGTCCGGATCTCGCCGGAGGTGCTGGCGGCGCTGCCGGACCGGCTGCGCGCGGCGCAGCGGGTGTTCGACCGGACGGGCGGGCTGCACGCGGCCGGGCTGTTCGACGCCGGCGGCGGGCTGCTCGCCGTGCGCGAGGACGTCGGCCGGCACAACGCGGTCGACAAGGTGGTCGGCTGGGCGCTGCGGCAGGGGCGGCTGCCGCTCACCGGGACGGTGCTGATGGTGAGCGGGCGGGCGTCGTTCGAGCTGACGCAGAAGGCGATGGCGGCGGGCGTCCCGGTCCTCGCCGCGGTGTCGGCGCCGTCGTCGCTGGCGGTGGAGCTCGCCGAGGACGCCGGGATGACCCTGGTCGGCTTCCTGCGCGGCGAGACCATGAACGTTTACGCGGGAGCCGAGCGAATCGCCCTCTGAAGGGCGGGACTTGTCATCACGAGCCGAAAACCAAGCGGTAACTTGTTGGTCCGGCGGCAAGAAACCGCAGCGCACCAGGAGTTGACTGTCGCCCCAATGCATACGCGCGCGCGGAAGCGAGGGACGGCATGACGAGGCCCCTGACAGACGGCGGAGCGGCGTCCGGCATCGATGAGCGCCACCCCCCGATCAAGCCTCGGCGGGTGTCCTTCGACTGGTCGGCGACACCGCTGCACTGGGTGCCCGGCGACCCCGTCGCCACGCACATCATCAACTCGTTCCACATCGTCCTGCCCGAGGGCGAGAAGTGGTTCATCCAGTGCGTGAAGGACGCGCGGCCCTACATCAAGGACGAGCGCCTGCTGGAGGAGATCAGGGGATTCATCGGGCAGGAGATGGTGCACGCCCGCTCGCACCAGGGCGTCCTCGACCAGATCCTGGAGGCGAACGGGATCGACGTCTCCAAGATCACCGACGCGGCGGCGAAGGGCAACGCCGACCGGCCCGCGCAGATGGCGGCGCTCAAGGAGAGGAACCCGCGCGCCTGGCGGCGCCGGCTGCGGTTCGAGCTGGCCGCGGTCGCCTCGATCGAGCACTACACCGCCGTCCTCGGCCAGTGGATCATGGACAACGAGCGGTTCGAGAAGGCCGGGGTGGACCCGACCATGCTGGACCTGCTGCGCTGGCACGGCGCCGAGGAGGTCGAGCACCGGTCGGTGGTGTTCGACGTCTACCGGGCCATGGGCGGCCGCTACCCGACGCGGGTCGCGGCGTGGGTGGTGTCGCTGTTCTTCCTGTACTGGGCGCTGATCGGCGGCTCGCTGTACCTGCTCAAGCAGGACCCGACGATCAAGAAGCGGGTGACGCCGCTGCGGGTGTACCGCTCGTACCGGCGGTCGGTCCGGCTGGGGCACGTACCGGGCATCTTCAAGCTGCTGCTCGGCGAGGCGCCGGTGTACCTGAAGCCGAACCACCACCCGTCGAAGGTGTGCTCCACGCCGCGCGCCCTGGAGTACCTCATGCAGTCCCCCGCCGCGAAGGCCGCGGGCTACGACCCCTACTGACACGGCACTGACCCGCCACCGACCCGCCACCGACCCGCCGCTCCCCGCCTGAGGGCCCGTACCGCCGCGCCGTACGGGCCCTCGGGGGTTCCGGTGGCGGGGCTCACGCCGCGTCCCCTTGACCGCGGGGACGATTCGGCGATTTATTACCATGGTGTCTAATAAAGCGGCCCGAATCCCTCTGCCGGCCAGGCGCCGGGTGCGCGGCGACGGGGTCGACCTCGCGGTCTGCGAGCAGGGCGACCCGTCGCGGCCCACCGTGCTGCTCGTCCACGGCTACCCCGACACGCACGCGGTGTGGGACGAGGTGGCCGCGCTGCTCGCCGAGCGCTTCCACGTCGTCCGGTACGACGTGCGCGGCGCGGGCGCGTCGTCGCGGCCCTTCGGGCGCAAGCGCTACACCTTCGACTACCTCATGTCCGACATGCGGGCGGTACTGGACGCGACCGCTCCCGACCGCACGGTGCATCTCGTCGGGCACGACTGGGGGTCGATCCAGGGCTGGGAGGCTGCCTGCACCATGCCGGAGCGCTTCGCCTCCTTCACCTCCATCTCCGGCCCGTGCCTGGACCACGTCGGCCACTGGATGAGGCGCAACCTCACCCGCCCCACGCCCGGCAACCTGAGGCGGGCGGCCGGGCAGGGCGCGCGGTCCTGGTACATCTACTTCTTCCAGACGCCGGTCCTGCCCGAGGCGCTGTGGCTGGGCGGGATGACGAAGCTGTTCACCCGCGCCCTGGCCGCCGGCGAGGGCGTCGCGCCGCGCGCCGGCCACCCCGCGCGGACGATGGCGCGCGACGCCGCGGCCGGGGTCGGGCTGTACCGGGCGAACATGGTGCGGCGGCTGCGCCGGCCGCGCGACCGGCGCACCGACGTGCCGACGCAGGTCATCGTCCCGACGAGGGACCTGTTCGTCTCGCCGCACCTGGTGGCCGGCCTCGGCGAGCGCGTCCCGCACCTGTCGCTGCGGCCGGTCGCGGCCGGGCACTGGGTGCCGCGCAGCCATCCCGGCGTCGTCGCGCGCTGGATCACCGAGCACATCGCGGGCGTCCGGGGCGGCCCGCTCACCGCCGCCGAGTCCCGGGCGCTGGACCGGGCGCGGGTGCGGCCGGAGCGGCGCCCGTTCGACGGCTCGCTCGTCGTCGTCACCGGCGCCGGCGGCGGGATCGGACGCGCCACGGCGCTCGCGTTCGCCCGGCGCGGCGCCGAGGTCCTCGCGGCCGACATCGACCTGGACGCCGCCCAGCGCACCGTCGAACTCGCCGGCTCCGCCGGCCGCGCCTACCGGGTGGACGTGTCCGACCCCACCGCGATGGAGGACTTCGCCAAGGCCGTCCTGCACGAGCACGGTGTACCGGACGTCGTCGTCAACAACGCGGGCATCGGCATGGCCGGGTCCTTCTTCGACCACTCCCCCGACGACTGGCGCAAGGTCCTGGACGTCAACCTGTGGGGCGTCGTCCACGGCTCGCGGCTCTTCGCCGCGCAGATGGCCGAGCGCGGGCAGGGCGGCCACATCGTCAACACCGCGTCGGCCGCCGCGTTCACGCCGTCCCGCGCGTTGCCCGCCTACGCGACCAGCAAGGCGGCCGTGCTGATGCTCTCGGAGTGCCTGCGGGCCGAACTGAAGGGCAAGGGCATCGGGGTCAGCGCCATCTGCCCGGGGATCGTCGACACCGGCATCACCCGGACGGCCCGGTTCGTCGGGCGCGGCGAGGACGAGCAGAACCGCGACCGGGAGCGGGCGGCGCGGGCGTACGCGCGCCGCGGGTACGGGCCGGAACGGGTGGCGGAGCAGATCGTCGCGGCCGTTCGCGACGACCGCGCGGTCGTCCCCGTGACGCCCGAGGCGCGGCTCGCGCACCTCGCGTCCCGCGCGGCGCCGGGCGCGCTGCGGCTCCTCGCCCGCCTCGACCCGGGCTGAACCGCGCCCGGCCGGGTACCCGTAGGGTGATCACCGGGAGGGATGCCGGATGGCGGACGCCGTGGTCGTCGGCGCGGGGCACAACGGGCTCGTCGCGGCCAACCTGCTGGCCGACGCGGGCTGGGACGTGGAGGTCCTGGAGGCGCAGCCCGAGCCGGGCGGCGCCGTGCGCAGCGACCGGGGCGTCCACCCCGACTACGTCAGCGACCTGTGCAGCGCCTTCTACCCGCTGGGCGTCGCGTCGCCGGTGATGCGCGCGCTGGATCTGGAGCGGCACGGGCTGCGCTGGCGGCACGCGCCGGCCGTCCTCGCGCACCCGCTGCCGGACGGCCGCTGCGCCGTCCTCGAACGCGACCGCGACGCCACCGCGGCGAACCTGGAGGGGCTCGGCGCGGGCGACGGCGAGGCGTGGCTGCGGCTCTGCGCGGCGTGGGACGCGATGGGAGAGGACGTCCTGCGCGCCTTGTTCACCCCGTTCCCGCCGGTGCGGGCGGCGCTGCCGCTGGCGGCGGCGGCGCGCCGCGCGGGCGGGCTGCGGGTCGCGCGGTCGCTGCTCGCGCCCGTCCGCACGCTCGGCGAGCAGGAGTTCACCGGGCCGGGCGGGCGGCTGCTGCTCGCCGGGTCGGCGCTGCACACCGACATGTTCCCCGAGTCGACGGCCGGATCGGTGTTCGGCTGGCTGCTCGCCATGATCGGCCAGCGGGACGGCTGGCCGGTGCCCGAGGGCGGGGCGGGCGAGCTGACCGCCGCGCTGGTGCGGCGGCTGGAGTCGCGGGGCGGGCGGCTGCGCTGCGGCACGCCGGTCGCGTCCGTCGTGGTCCGGGGCGGGCGCGCGCTCGGCGTCCGCACCGCCGGAGGAGAGGCGGTGCGGGCGGCGAAGGCGGTGCTCGCGGACGTGTCGGCGCCCGCCCTCTACGGCGGCCTCGTCGGCTGGTCCGACCTGCCCGCCTCGCTGCGCTCGGACATGCGCCGCTTCACCTGGGACCACGCCACCTTCAAGGTCGACTGGGCGCTGTCGGGCCCGATCCCGTGGTCGTCGCCCGATGCGGCGCGGGCCGGGACCGTCCACCTCTCCCCCGGCATGGAGGCGCTCACCGACTACAGCGCGGACCTCGCCACCGGCCGCGTCCCCGCCGCGCCGTTCGCGCTGCTCGGCCAGATGACGACCGCCGACCCCTCCCGCTCCCCCGCCGGGACCGAGTCGGTCTGGGCGTACACGCACGTCCCGCACCGGGTGCGACGCGACGCGGGCCCCGACGGCATCACCGGCGCCTGGGACGAGCGCGAGCAGGACGCCATGGCCGACCGGCTGGAGGGCGTGGTGGAGCGCCTCGCACCGGGCTTCCGCTCCCGCATCGCCGACCGGCGCGTCATCGCGCCGCCGGCGTTCCAGGACCACGACGCCAACCTGCTGAACGGCGCCCTGAACGGCGGTACGGCGCTGATCCACCAGCAGCTGGTGTTCCGCCCCGTGCCCGGCCTCGGACGGGCCGAGACGCCCGTCCCGGGCCTGTACCTGGCGTCGGCGTCCGCCCATCCCGGCGGCGGCGTCCACGGCGCCTGCGGGGCCAACGCCGCCCGCGCCGCGCTCGCGCACGCCGGGCCGGGCGGCCGGGTCCTCACCTCCGCCCTCGGCGCGCTCGGCCGGTTGCTGGCCCCGTAGCTCGTTTTGCCGCCGCGGGGTTTTCCTCGGCGCCGGAACATGCGACCTTGGCAGGAACCAGCCGGGCGGCGGCCGCCCGGCGACCGGCACCGGAGCGTGAGGCATGCGGATTCGCGACATCCTGCGGCGGAAGGGGGACACGGTGGCCACGGTGCGGCCCGACGCCACCGTGCGGCAGCTGCTCGCCGTCCTGGCGGAGCACAACATCGGGGCGGTGGTCGTCTCGCCCGACGGCGCGTCCATCGCCGGCATCGTGTCCGAGCGCGACGTGGTCCGGCGGCTGCACGACCGCGGTGCGGCGCTGCTCGACCGGCCCGTCTCCGACATCATGACCGCCGAGGTCCGCAGCTGCGGCCTCGGCGACCAGGTGGAGGACCTGCGCCGCACGATGACCGAGCACCGGTTCCGGCACGTCCCCGTCGTCGAGGACGGCCGGCTCGCCGGGATCGTCAGCATCGGCGACGTCGTCAAGAGCGCCATCGACGAGCTGGAGAGCGAGCGCGAGCACCTGGTCGGCTACATCCAGCGCGCCCCCTGACCGTGCCGCCGGCCCGGGCGCCGGCTCGGGCGCAGCCGGCCGGCACAGCGGGCTCAGACGTAGGCGGGCAGCGGGCGGGCGGCCGGGGCGGCCTGCACCTCCCGGAAGGCGAGGGCGAGGCGCTCGGCGGCCGTCCGCAGCGTGTCCGGCGGCAGCACGTACGGCAGCCGGACGTAGTCCTCCAGGACGCCGTCCGCCCCGAACACCGGCCCGGCGACGACCCGGACGCCGAACCGCTCGGCGGTCTCGGCGAGCGCCGTCGCCACGGGCGCGCCGATCCGCGCCCACAGCGACATGCCGCCCTCGGGCGGCTTGAACTCCCAGCCCGGCAGCAGCTCGCGCAGCGCCCCGGCGAGCGCGTCCCGGCCGCGCAGCAGCGTCTCCGCGCGCTCGGCCCGGACCTCGTCGATCCGCAGCAGCAGCTCCCGGACGATCAGCTGGTCCAGCACCGGGCTGGCCATGTCGAACGGCTCGCGGGCCAGCACCAGCCGGCGGGCGAGCGGCGCGGTCGTGCGGACCCAGCCGATGCGCAGCCCGCCCCACAGCAGCTTGGACGCCGACCCGATCGTGATGACCCGGCCGCCGCTGTCGTGGGCTGCGAGCGGCGCCTCGCGGGGCGCGCCGAGGTCGAGGGCGAGGTCGGCGAACGTCTCGTCGGCGACGAGGAACGCGTCGGCGCGGCGCGCGGCGTCGACGAGCGCGGCCCGGTCGCCGGCCCCCATCAGGTATCCGGTCGGGTTGTGGAAGTCGGGGATCGTGTACGCCATCCGCACCGCGGCCTGCCGCATGGCCCCCGCGATGAGCTCGACGTCCCAGCCCTCGTTCACCCCGACCGGGACGAGCCGGGCGCCGCGGCGGCGCAGCGCGCCGAGCGCGTGCGGGTAGGTGGGGCGCTCCACCATGACCGCGTCGCCTGACTCGACCAGCAGCTGCGTCAGCAGCGTGAACGCGTGCTGCGCGCCGGTGGTGACGACGATCTGGTCGGCGCGGGTCGGGACGCCGCGCGCCGTGTAGCCGTCCGCGACGACCTGCCGCAGCCCGGCCAGCCCGGCGGGCTCGTAGCCGGGGCCGGAGCTGTAGCGGGGCAGCTCGTCGACGGCGGCGGCGACGGCCTCCCCGAAGATCGCGGGGGCGCCGGGGGTGGCGCAGCCGAGGTCGATGAAGGACCCGTCGTCGGGGGCCGGGTAGGCCTTGCCGAAGCGCCCGCCGGGGGACGCGGTGCGGCGCTCGTCGGCCGACATCCGCACCGGCGGCAGCGCCGTCCAGCTCCCCGCGCCCTGTCGGCTCTCGATGTAGCCCTCCTCGCGGAGTCGGTCGTAGGCGGTCGTCACCGTGGTGCGGCTGAGGCCGAGCGCGGCGGCGAGGTCGCGTTCGGCGGGCAGCCGGGTCCGCAGCGCGAGCCGCCCGTCCAGGACGAGGCCGCGCACCGACCGGGCCAGCGCCGCGTACACCGGGCGCTCCGCCGAGACGTCCCCCAGCAGCCGGGCGAGGTGCGGACCGCTCACATAACGGGTGCTCATACAAGCCACTTTCGCATAATTGGCCCTATAAAGACCAGTCCACTTCGCGCCAGAGTGGTCCCGGAAGACGGCCACTCAGGTTCGAGGAGCGGATAATGGCCTTGATGGCACGGCGGCTCGTGCAGCTCTACGTCGGATTGGCCTTGTACGGGCTCGGGATCGCCCTCCAGGTGTCGTCCGGCCTCGGCAACGACCCGTGGGACGTGTTCCACCAGGGCCTGTCCCGCCGCTTCGGCCTGTCGATCGGCGCGTGGATCATCATCGCGGGCGCGGTCGTGATGCTCGCCTGGATCCCGCTGCGGCAGCGGCCCGGCATCGGGACGATCAGCAACGTGGTGCTCATCGGCGTGTTCGCGGACCTGTTCCTGTGGCTGCTGCCCGCCCCCGACGCGCTCGCGGCGCGCTGGGCGTACCTGGTCGTCGCGGTGCTCGTGGGCGGCGTCGCGACCGGCTGCTACATCGGCGCGGGCCTCGGCCCCGGCCCGCGCGACGGGCTCATGACCGGGATCGCCGCCCGGGGCCATTCGATCCGCGTGGTCCGGACCGGCATCGAGCTCACCGTGCTCGCCGCCGGCTGGCTGCTCGGCGGCACGGTGGGCATCGGCACGCTGCTCTACGCGCTGGCGATCGGCCCCCTGACGCACGTCTTCCTGCCGATGCTGACGATCAAGACCCCGACCCCAGCCCCGGCCGCCGAACCAGAACCCGCTCACGCCTAGTACACGTTGACCTGCGGCGTGTTGTTGTTATGGAGCGGCTCATAACAACAACACGCCGCAGATCAACGTTGTCAGTGGGCGGAGAGGCGGACGGCCTGCTCGGCGACGGCGGTCAGGAGCGGGGCGGCCTCCGCCTTCAGCTCGTCCAGGGTGCGGGGGCCGTCGGCGAGGCTGAACGCGGCGGTGAGGCCGAGCGCGTGCAGCTCGTCGAGCGGCCCGCTGACGCCGCCGGCCACGGCCACGCACGGGACGCCGCGGCCCCGCGCGAGGGCGGCGACGGCGGACACGACCTTGCCGCCCGCGCTCTGCCCGTCCACCCGCCCCTCCCCGGTGATCACCAGGTCGGCGCCGTCGAGCGCGGACGGGAGCCCGACGGCCTCGGCGACCAGCAGGGCCCCGCCGGACGGCTCGGCGCCGAGCAGCCCCACCAGGCCGCCGCAGGTGCCGCCCGCCGCGCCCGCGCCGGGCAGGTCGTGCACGCGGACGCCGCCGCGCGCGGCGAGCACGTCGGCGAAGACGGTGAGGGCGGCGTCGAGCTCGGCGACCTGGCCGGGCGACGCACCCTTCTGCGGGCCGAACACCGCGGCGGCGCCGTCCGGGCCGACGAGCGGGTTCGTGACGTCGCAGGCGACCCGGAACCGGGCCGCGCGGACCGCGTCCGGCACCCCCGAGTCGTCGATCGAGGCGAGGCGGGCGAGGGCGCCGCCGCCCGGCGGCAGGTCCGCCCCGGCGGCGTCCAGGAAGCGGACCCCGAGCGCGCGCAGCAGCCCGGTGCCGCCGTCGGTGCTGGCGCTGCCGCCGATGCACACGAGCACGTCGCGCGCGCCGCGCCGCACCGCGTCCGCGATCAGCTCGCCGGTGCCGGTCGTGGCGGCGTTCAGCGGGTCCGGCGGGACGTCCTCCACCAGCGGCAGCCCGGACGCGGCGGCCAGCTCCACCACCGCGGAGCCGCCGTCGCCGGACAGCGCGTAGCGGGCCTTGACCGGGCGCCCGAGCGGGTCGGCGGCGGCGACCTCGACCGCGTCGCCGCCGCGGGCGCGCAGGAAGCAGTCCAGGGTCCCCTCGCCGCCGTCCGCCATCGGCACGGCGGCCACCTCGGCGCCCGGCACGGCCCGGCGGACGCCCGCCTCCACGGCGGCGCACACCTCCGCCGCCGACAGGCTGCCCTTGAACGAGTCGGGCGCGACGACGACCCGCATGGTCAGTGCTCGGCGGCGAGGGTCGCGAGCACGGAGGAGAACTCCTCGGGCAGGACCATCGTGTCGCCCTCGTAGCGGGTCTCCAGGTAGGTCAGCTCACCGGCGCGCCACCAGTACAGGTGCGGGCTGAGGGAGCCGGGGCCCTCCTCGTAGGCGCGGTGGGCCTGCGCCTGCAGCTCGGTCGCCGCCGCCACGGCCGCACGGTAGCGGGCCCTCGGGTGGCCCTCGGCGATGCGGAGCGGGTGCGCGACGATCAGGCTGCGGTTGGGCGCGATGACGAGCGCGCCGTACGGGCCGATCGGCAGGTACTCCTCCAGCCACGCCAGGTGCGTGACGGCGTAGAACGTCCAGCCGTGCAGGACCGAGACGCGGACGCCGCCGAGGTCCTGCTCGTCGAGCTGCAGGGGCCCGTCGGCGCGGACGTTGGCGCGGCCGAGCATGAACAGCGCGTCGCCGGAGACCGGCCAGCCGTTCATCTCCTCGGTCGTGACGGTCCGCACGGTGGTGGGCGTGTCGACGACGACGGCCTCGATCAGGCCGGGCGCGAACGGCCGGGCGGCGAGGACGCCGTTGTCGGCCTCGGCCGGGTAGATGCGGGTGCGCAGCAGGTGCTGGGCGAGGTCGAAGTCGCTGAGGTCGAGCGGCTCCTCGATCGCGGTGACGATCGTGGTGACGTGGTCGGAGACCAGCGCGGGCCAGTCGTCGCGCGGCACCAGCCGGGCGAGCTGGCGCAGGTCGCGCAGGCTGACGTGCAGCCGGTTCGCGCCCTCCAGCAGCATCACCTCGCCGGGCGCGCGGGTGCAGCGGTAGCCGAGGCTCTCGGCGACCAGTACGAGCAGCGAGTCGAGGGTCCCGTCGTCCCAGGGTTCGGGACGGGCATGGCGGCCGCTCATCGCGCACCTCCCGAGGGCGCTTCGAGGGTGAGCGCGCCGGGTTCCGGCACGGCGGGGCGCGGATCGTGCGGGGGTCGGGGGGAGGCGGTGAGCACGGCGGGGGCGCCGAGCTCGAGCGTCAGCTGGCGCGGGCCGTGCCCGGCCGGGACGCCGGCGAGGACCGGGACGCCGAGCGGGCCGAGCCGGGCGGCGAACACCGCGTCGAGCTCGGCGGGGTCGCCGCAGTCGCGCCACGAGCCGAGCGCGATCCCGGCGGCGCCGTCGAACCAGCCGGCCTGTAGGAGCTGGACGAGCATCCGGTCGATCCGGTAGGGCGCCTCGGTGACGTCCTCCAGGAAGACGACGCGGCCCGCGGCGGGCGGCGGGGCGTAGGGGGTGCCGAGCAGGGCCGTGAGGAGCGAGAGGGTGCCGCCGGTGAGGGGGCCCTCGGCACGGCCCGGCCGGAGCGCGTGCGTGCCGGGCAGGGTCACCGGGCCGCCGAAGAGGGCGGCGCGCAGGGCGGCGAGCGTGTCGCCGTCCGGCCGGTCTTCGGCGAGGACGCCGGCGGGCATGGGACCGAAGGACGTGGTGACTCCCAGGCGCGTTCCAAAAGCCGCGTGCAGTGCGGTGACGTCGCTGGATCCGTGCAGGATCTTCGGCTCCGCGGACGCGTCCGCCGCGGCGGCCAGCGCGTCCCAGTCGAGGTGGTCGAGGACGCGGGTGGCGCCGTAGCCGCCCCGCGCGCAGACGACGGCGCGGACGCGCGGGTCGCACCAGGCGTCCTGCAGGTCGGCGGCCCGGTCCGCGTCGCGGCCGGCCAGCCCGTGCCAGCCGTCCCGCACCGGGCCCGGGGCGCCCAGATTGACACGGTCGAGGGCGTGCTCCCCGACCACGGCGTCAAGCCCGAGGCCGCGCAGCGCGGCGCAGCCGGCCTCCAGCCGGGCCGGGTCGGCGGGGCCGCTGGGCGCGATCACCGCGACGGTGTCGCCGGGCCGCAACCGCCCGTACCTGCGGGTCTTCCGCGTGCGGCCGCGGCCGCCGGGCATGCCGACGGCGGGCGCGGCAGGCGGCCCCTCGGCCGTCTCCGCGCGGGCGCCCCCGCTTCTCAACCCGATCCCTCCTCGCACCGCGACGGATAGAGCTTGTCAGGATCCGGACGCCAGTGGAAGGGGCCGCCGGTCACGACCCGCCAACAGATCATCGTCACCCGATCACCGCCCCGCGCCGAGCGCGAGGCCGGCGAGCCGCGGCAGCGCCTCGCCGATCGGCCGCCGCACCACCGCGTCGGCCAGCCCATCGTACGGCGTCTCCTCGGCATTGATGATCACCAGCCGGGCGCCGGCGTCGACCGCCTCCAGGCACAACCCGGCGGCGGGCTGCACGGTCAGCGAGGTGCCGACGGCCACGAACAGCGCGCAGGAGCGGGCGGCGGCGATCGCCGCGTCCAGGACGTCGCGGTCGAGGGCCTGCCCGAAGGAGATCGTCGCGGACTTCTGCACGCCGCCGCAGCCGGCGCAGGGCGGGTCGTCCTCGCCGGCGTCGACGCGGGCGAGGATCTCGGGCATGGGGGTGCGCAGGTCGCAGGACAGGCAGACGGCGTCGCGCACCGTGCCGTGGATCTCGATGACCGCGGCCTCGGAGGACCCGGCGCGCTGGTGCAGGCCGTCGATGTTCTGGGTGATCACGGCGCGCAGCCGCCCGGCCCGCTCCAGCGCGACGAGGGCGGCGTGCGCCGCGTTGGGCTCGGCGCGCCAGACCGGGTCGTCGCGGCGGGACCGCCAGGCGCGCCGCCGGACCTCGGGGTCGGCGAGGTAGGCGCCGATCGTGGACATCGCCTGGGCATCGGGGTCCCTGGTCCACACGCCCTGCGGGCCGCGGAAGTCGGGGATGCCGCTGTCGGTGGAGATCCCGGCGCCGGTCAGCACGGTGATGGGGCCGATCTCGGGCAAAAGCTCGGCGAGCGTCAGGGGAGCGTCCACCCTGACATGGTAGGTCTCGTCCCGGGGTGGGCGCGGCGGCCGGCGCCCGTCCCGGCTAACGGATGGGTATCGGGCCGGTCCTTACGCAGGGTCACGGACCGAGCGGCCCTCAAAAGGTGACAAACTGTGCCCCGTATGAGGTCGACGCCGCACATCCTGGTGGTCAACGGCACCAAGGTCCGCCGCCCGGTGTTCATCCTGGGGGCTCCGCACTCGGGTGCGGAGCTGCTGGCGCGCGCGGTCAAGCGGTCTCCCGGCTTCCACCTGACCACCGGCCGGCCCGGCGTGCTGCGCGTCACCTACGCGTTCGCCCGGCAGCCCTCGATCGCGGCGGAGCGCGGCAAGGGCGCGGCCCGCGTGCTGCGCGATGCCTACGCCGAGGCGTGGCAGGTCTCGGCCCGCGCCTGCGCGCAGTGCTCCGACGAGTGCCGGGAGCTGGCCGGCCTGCCGCCGCGCCCGCCCGCCGCACCCGGCCGCCCGGCGCCCGAGGGCGGCCCGCACGGCCCCTGCGCGGACCCGCAGGGCCTCGAGCGGTTCGCCGACGCCTCCCCCGACCTGATCTACAGCGCCGACGTGCTGCTGGACGCCTTCCCCGACGCGCAGCTCGTCCAGGTGATCCGGGACGGCCGGGACGTGGTCGCCGACATGCTGGACGACGAGCGCTGCCTCGCCTGGTTCAAACCGGCCCTGGCCAACCTCGACACGGTGTTCCCCAACCCGTTCTTCGGCGTCGAGGACCACACCGACCGCAACCGCTGGCCGCGCGCCGCGGCCGCCGTCAAGTGCGCGCTGCGCTGGCGCGGCTCGGTGCGGCTCAGCGCGAGGCTGCGGCAGCAGGTGCCGGAGGAGCAGCTGCTCACCGTCCGCTACGAGGACCTGGTGGCGCGGCCGCGCGCCATCGCCGCCGGCCTGTCGGAGTACCTCGACGTACGGGTGCCGAGGACGGCCCTGTCGGGCCTGGTCCGGGCCGGCGAGGCCACCGACGGCGGGGTCGGGTCGTGGCGCGACCGGCTCACCCAGCGCCAGGCCGCCCAGGTCGAGAAGGTCGCGGGCACCGAGCTGCGGCGGCTCGGCTACCGCACGGGCCGGGAGGGCTGACCGGCCGCCCGGGCGCCCGGCCCCCAGTGGCTACTCGGCGCCCAGCGGCTCGGTCTGCCGCTCCTCGTCCCGCTGGTGGGCGAACTGGGTGCGGTACAGCTCGGCGTACAGGCCGCCCGCCAGCAGCAGCTCCTCGTGCCGTCCGCGCTCGGCGACGCGGCCCTCCTGGACCACCAGGATCTGGTCGGCCTCCCGGATCGTGGACAGCCGGTGCGCGATCACCAGCGACGTCCGGCCGGCGAGGGCGGTGCGCAGCGCCCGCTGCACGGCCGCCTCGGACTCGGAGTCCAGGTGCGCGGTCGCCTCGTCCAGCACGACGACCGAGGGCGCCTTGAGCAGCAGCCGCGCGATCGCGAGGCGCTGCTTCTCCCCGCCCGACAGCCGGTAGCCGCGGTCGCCGACGACGGTGTCGAGGCCGTCGGGCATCTCGGCGACGAGGTCGCCGATGTGCGCGGCCTCCACCGCCGCCAGGATCTCCTCGTCGGTGGCGTCCGGGCGGGCGTAGCGCATGTTCTCCCGGATCGTGTCGTGAAAGAGGTGCGCGTCCTGGCTGACGACGCCGATCTCGCCGCGCAGCGACTCCAGGGTCACGTCGCGGACGTCGGCGCCGCCGATCCGCACCGCGCCGCCGGACACGTCGTAGAGCCGCGACACCAGGTGCGTGATCGTCGACTTGCCCGCGCCGGACGGCCCGACGAGCGCGACGAGCTGGCCCGGCGCCGCCCGGAAGTCGATGTCGTGCAGGACCTCCCGGCTGGGCGAGGTGTCGGTGCGGGCGATCGACTCCAGCGAGGCCAGCGACACCTCGTCCGCCGCCGGGTAGGCGAACCGGACGTGGTCGAACTCGATCGAGGGCGCCTTGGCCGGGCTCGTGGTGGAGGGGCGCTCCCCGCCGAGCGGGCGGGCGTCCTCGCGGTCGCGGATCAGCGGCTTGAGGTCGAGCACCTCGAAGACCCGGTCGAAGCTCACCAGCGCGGTCATGACGTCCACATGGACGTTGGACAGCGCCGTCAGCGGCCCGTACATCCGGGTCAGCAGGGTCGCGAGCGCGACGAGCGTGCCGAGCTGGAGGGTGTCGTCCACGACGAGGTAGCCGCCGACGCCGTAGACCATGGCGGTGGCGAGCGCCGCGACCAGGGTCAGCGCGGTGAAGAAGACCCGGCCGTACATGGCGGCCACGATGCCGATGTCGCGGACGCGGGCCGCGCGGCCGGAGAAGTTCTCCTCCTCCTCGGCGGGCCGCCCGTACAGCTTGGCGAGCATCGCGCCGGCGACGTTGAACCGCTCGGTCATCAGCGAGCCCATCTCGGCGTCCAGCACCATCTGCTCGCGGCTGACCCGCTGGAGCCGCTTGCCGACCCACTTGGCCGGCAGGATGAAGATCGGGAGCAGCAGCAGCGCGATCAGCGTGACCTGCCAGGACAGGAACAGCATCGTGGCCAGCACCAGGACCAGGCTGATCACGTTCGACACCACCGACGACAGCGTGGTGGTGAGGGCGCGCTGGGCACCGATCACGTCGTTGTTGAGGCGGCTGACGAGCGAGCCCGTCTGCGCCCGCATGAAGAACGCGACCGGCTGCCGCTGGACGTGCGCGAACACCTGGCTGCGCAGGTCGTAGATCAGCCCCTCGCCGATGCGCGCCGAGAACCAGCGCTGCGCGAGGCCGAGCACCGCCTCCACGAACGCGAGCCCCGCGACCGCGACGGCGAGCCAGATCACGATGTCCTGGCGGCCCGGCACGATGCCGCTGTCGATGATCGACTTGAGCAGCAGCGGGTTCGCCACGACGATCACCGCGGCGAGCGAGTTCAGCGCGAGGAAGACCACCAGCTCGCGGACGTAGGGACGGGCGTACCCCGCGATGCGCCCGACGGTGCCGGGCTTGAGCTTCTGCTGGGTGACGGAGCTGTCCTTGCGGAACGAGGCCATCACCTGCCAGCCGTTGCCTGGCATTCCCACATCTGCCTCCGCTGGGTCCGTGCCGCCGGTGCCGCCGGCGCCGGCGGCATCGGCGTAATCAAGTAAGCATCTCAGTATCCGGCCCGCACAACGCCGCCCCGCCCGGCGGGCTTCCCGGCTCCGCTCACGGCGTAACGCCCCCTGGACAAGCCGTCCCGCCGGTGCGACCGTGATCGGCGTCCTCAGGCTCACACCCCCCGGGAGCCCACAAGTGAAACGACGCCTCCCCGGCGGCGCCGGCGCGCTCACCCTCGCCGCCGCGCTGCTCGCCACGACCGCGGCCCCCGCCGCCGCGGACGTCCCCACGAAGGACGGCGGCCCCCAGGTGACCGTGCGGAACGGCGAGACGCAGCCCGTCTTCTCCCGCGCCGACGCCGTCACCCAGACCGTCGACATCGAGACCGCCGTCGACAGCGACCGCGACGGCGTGCGCGACCGCGTCCAGATGCGGATCATGCGCCCGAAGGAGACCGCCACCGCCGGCCTCAAGGTCCCGACGATCCTGGAGCCGAGCCCGTACTGGGCCGGGATCAACGACGTCCCGAACCACCCGGTCGACATCGGCGACGCGCGGCGGCACGCGCTGACGAGTTCCGCGCGCGGCCTCGCGGAGATCTTCCCCGGGTACTACGACAACTACTTCCTGCCGCGCGGGTACGCGGTCGCGGACCTCGACAGCATCGGGACGGGCGGTTCGACCGGCTGCCCCACGTCCGGGGACCGCAGCGAGCAGGCGGGCGCCAAGGCCGCCGTGGACTGGCTGAACGGCCGCGCCCGCGGCTGGGCGCCGGACGGCACGCCGGTGAGGGCCGACTGGTCGACCGGCAACGTCGGCATGATCGGGCAGTCCTACGACGGGACGCTGCCGAACATGGCCGCCGCCACCGGAGTCGAGGGCCTGAAGGCCATCGTCCCGATCGCCGGGATCTCCAGCTGGTACGACTACTACCGCGCGGGCGGCGGCGTCGTCGCGCCCGGCGGCTACCAGGGCGAGGACCTGGACGTCCTGGCCAAGGCGGTGCTGACCCGGCGGGACCCCGAGGTCTGCCAGAAGATCATCGACGGGATCGAGGCGGCGCAGGACCGCGAGACCGGCGACTACTCCGCGGTGTGGGCGGAGCGCGACTACGTGCGGCAGGCGCGGAAGGTGCGCGCCGCCGTGATGGTCGTGCACGGGCTCAACGACTGGAACGTCAAGATCAAGAACTCGGTGCAGTGGTGGAACGCCCTCAAGAAGACGGGCGTCCCGCTGAAGCTGTGGCTGCACCAGGGCAACCACTCGACGCCGTTCCGCTGGCGGGTCGAGGAGTGGCTGCGGCAGACGCTGCACTGGTTCGACCGGTACCTCTACGGCGTCCGCAACGGGATCGAGCACGAGCCGCGCGTCGACGTCCAGCACGCCGACGGGACGTGGGAGACCGCACGCGACTGGCCCGTCCCCGGCACCCGCACCGTCCCGGTCAGCCTGAACGCCGGGCCGTCCGGGCAGCCGGGCACCCTCGGCCTCCGGCCCCGGCCCGGTGCGCCGCAGTCGTTCACGGACGAGGGCAAGACCCGCACCGCCGAGCAGCTCCTCGCCGGCGAGGACCGGGCCGACCCGAACCGGCTCGCCTACCTGACCGGGCCGCTGCCCGGCGCGGTACGGATCGACGGCGTCCCGTCGGTGTCGCTGCGGGCCTCGCTCGACGGCCGTTCGCCGTACCTGACGGCGCTGCTCGTCGACTACGGCACCGACACCCGTCCCACGGGCGCCCGCGTGAACACGGCCGAGCAGGTCTGCTACGGGGAGAGCGTGCCGGGCGACTCCGGCTGCACGATCCGGCAGGAACTGCGCACCGAGACCGCCCCCTACAAGATCATCACGCGCGGGTGGCTGGACGTGCGGAACCGGCACAGTTTCAGCCGCACCGAGCCGATCAGGGCCGGGAAGGCCTACACGTTCCGGTGGGAGCTCGAACCCGCCGACTACACCGTGAAGGCCGGCCACCGGCTCGGCGTGATCCTGCTGTCGACCGACTACGACTACACGCTGCGCTACCCGGCCGGGACCGAGGTCGCGGTGCGGCCCGGCGTCAGCAGGGTGCTGCTGCCGCTGGCGCGCGGCGGCGGGGAGAACCTGAAGTAGCCCTCCGGGGGGCGGGCCTGAGCGGGCCCGCCCCCCGCGGGTCACTTGCCGAACATCTCGCGGAGGCGGCCGATCTGCTCGCGGCGCTCTGCGGCGCACTGCTGCTCCAGGGTGTTCTCGGCGGCCTCCCACAGCAGCCGCTTCGTCGCGACCGCGGCGCCGGGGTTCACCGCCAGCAGCGACGCCACCAGCTCCCGGACGGCGCCGTCCAGGCCGTCGCGGGGCACGACGATCTCGGCGAGGCCGAGCCGGGCCGCCTCGTCGGCGAGCACGGTCCGCGCCGTCAGGCACAGCTCCAGCGCGCGCCCGATGCCGACGATCTCCACCAGCGGCTTGGTGCCGGTCAGGTCGGGGACGAGCCCGAGCGCGGGCTCCTTCATGCAGAACCGGGCGTCGTCGGCCGCCACCCGGATGTCGCAGGCCAGCGCCAGCTGGAAGCCGCCGCCGATCGCGTGCCCGTGCACGGCGGCGACCGTGACGATGTCGGGGCGCCGCAGCCAGGTGTAGCCCTCCTGCAGCTCCGCGATGAAGCGGTCGGTGGCCTCGGCGTCCGAGCCGTCGGCGAAGCCCTCGCCCTCCCCGGAGAACATGCCGAGGTCGATGCCGGCGGAGAAGCACGGGCCCTCGCCGCGCAGGACGACGACGCGCACGTCCGCGGGCAGGGAGCGCCCGATGGCGGCGAGCCCGCGCCATGTGTCGAACGTCATGGCGTTGCGCCGCTCGGGCCGGTTCAGGGTGACGGTCGCGACCGCGCCGTCCACCGCCAGGCGCAGCCCGGCCTTCTCCAACTCGGGCATGGCCGCATCCGGCCGTCCCGTCGTCGTCGCGTCCCCCACTGGTCTTCCTCTCGATGAGCGTGGCGGGCCCGCCCCGCCGTCCACGGGGCGGGACCCGCTCGCCCGGTCCGCCGCCGCGACCGAACCCTACTCGGCCGGCCGCGGCGCCGGATCAGGCGGTGCGCTCATCCGGGGGCAGGGGTCCGGTCAGGACTTCTTGCCCCGGGTCGCGCCACCGCGACCGCGCAGGTTGACGCCGGACTCGGTCAGAATCCGGTGGATGAAACCGTACGAGCGGCCGGTGGCGGCTGCCAGGGCGCGGATGCTCTCGCCGGAGTCGTACCTCTTCTTCAGGTCCGCCGCCAGCTTGTCGCGCTCGGCACCGGTCACGCGGGTGCCCTTCTTAAGGGTCTCGGCCACGAGTACCTCCCGTAGTGATGTGGTGACCGCTGCGTTATCCCCCGCCATGATCAGTCATTCCCGGCTGTTCGGCTACCCACTCGGCCAGAAAAGATCTGCGGAAGTCACCTCGCAGGTCACGCGAGCGCCACCAGATCGGCAAACTCGTCACTCCAGATGTCTTCCACACCATCGGGCAGCAAAATCACTCTTTCCGGCGCGAGCGCGTCGACGGCGCCCTCGTCGTGGGTCACCAGGACGATGGCTCCGGCGAACGTCCGGAGGGCGCCGAGGATCTCCTCGCGGCTGGCCGGGTCGAGGTTGTTGGTGGGCTCGTCCAGCAGCAGCACGTTCGCGCTCGACACCACCAGCATCGCCAGCGCCAGCCGCGTCTTCTCGCCGCCGGACAGGACGCCGGCGGGCTTGTCGACGTCGTCGCCGGAGAACAGGAACGAGCCGAGGATCTTGCGGACCTCGACGGGCGCCATGCCGGGCGCGGCCGACTGCATGTTCTCCAGGACGGACCGCTCGACGTCGAGCATCTCGTGCTCCTGCGCGTAGTAGCCGAGCCGCAGCCCGTGGCCGGGCACCACCGACCCGGTGTCGGGCGCGTCGACGCCCGCCAGCAGGCGCAGCAGCGTGGTCTTGCCGGCGCCGTTCAGGCCGAGGACGACGACGCGGCTGCCCCGGTCGACGGCCAGGTCCACGTCGGTGAAAATCTCCAAAGATCCGTACGATTTCGACAAACCCTCCGCGGTGAGCGGGGTCTTGCCGCACGGCGCCGGCTCCGGGAAGCGGATCTTGGCGACCTTGTCGGCCTGCCGCTCGCCCTCCACACCCGCGAGCAGCTGCCGGGCGCGCCGGTCCATCTGCTGGGCCGCCTTGGCCTTGGTCGCCTTCGCGCGCATCTTGTCGGCCTGCGACAGCAGCGCCGACGCCTGCCGGTGCGCGTTGGCCGACTCGCGCTTGCGGCGCCGCTCGTCGGTCTCGCGCTGGTCGAGGTACTTCTTCCAGCCGACGTTGTAGACGTCGATCACGCAGCGGTTGGCGTCCAGGTGGAACACCCGGTTGACGACCGCGTCCAGCAGCTCCACGTCGTGGCTGATCACGACCAGGCCGCCCTGGTGGCCCTTGAGGAAGTCGCGGAGCCAGACGATCGAGTCGGCGTCCAGGTGGTTGGTCGGCTCGTCCAGCAGCAGGGTGTCGGCGCCGGAGAACAGGATGCGGGCCAGCTCGACGCGGCGCCGCTGGCCGCCCGACAGCGTCCCGAGCGGCTGGGTCATCACCCGGTCGGGCAGGCCGAGGCTGGAGGCGATCGACGCCGCCTCCGCCTCCGCGGAGTAGCCGCCGAGCACGTGCAGGCGCTCCTCCAGCCGCCCGTAGCGGCGGACGGCCTTGTCGCGCTCGGCGCCGGTCGCGGTCGCCATGGCGTCCTCGGCGGCGCGCAGCTTGCGGATCACCTCGTCCAGCCCGCGGGCCGACAGGATCCGGTCGCGGGCCAGCTCGTCCAGGTCGACGCCGCGCGGGTCCTGCGGCAGGTAGCCGATCGTGCCGGAGGACGTCACGGCGCCCTGCGCGGGCACCGCCTCCCCGGCCAGCACCTTGGTGAGGGTGGTCTTGCCGGCGCCGTTGCGCCCGACGAAGCCGACCCGGTCGCCGGGGTTGACCCGGAACGTGGCGGCCTCGATCAGCAGCCGGGACCCGGCGCGCAGCTCGATGTCTTTCGCGATGATCACAGTGACAGGGCTCCCCTGACGGACGGCTCGGTGGACAGGCGGCACGAAACGGCGCGCCGCGCGGCCTCGCAGACCGCCGGCGCGCCCTTGGCGCTCTGTCAGTTCGGGAGCTGAACCATCTGGCCATTGTACGTGAAGCGCCGTCCAGTCCCGGCCAGGCGGATTCGGTGCGGAAGGCATGTGTGAACGGCGCGCGGCGGGCCAGTATGAGGATGGCGGCGTGCGGCGGGGCGGCACCGGGACCGGCGTTCCCGGCGTGAAGGAGGGTGAGTCGGATGACCCGGGTCACGGGCAACGTGCCGGAGGGGACCCCGAACTGGCTCGACATCGGCGTCCCCGACCTGGAGCGGGCGAAGACGTTCTACGGGACGCTCCTCGGCTGGCAGTTCCAGGACACCGGCCCCGAAGGGGGCCACTACAACATGTGCATGCTGGGCGGTGAGCCCGTCGCCGGGATGATGCGCAATCCCGACGAGGCCCCCGACGAGTACTGGTGGACGGTCTACTTCGCCGCCGACGACTGCGACGGGCTGGCCAAGCGCGCCACCGACGCGGGCGGCGAGGTCGTCGTCCCGCCGATGGACGTGATGGACCAGGGCCGCCTGGCGGTCGTCAGGGACCCGCAGGGCGGCCAGTTCGGGCTGTGGCAGGGGCGGGCGCACCCCGGCTCCCGGATCGTCAACGACCCGGGATCGTTCACCTGGAACGACCTGTTCGCGCCCGACGCCGGGCCGGCCCGCGAGTTCTACACGGCGGTGTTCGGGTTCGAGCTGGAGGAGATGCCCGGCATGGACTACACGGTCGTGCGCCGCGCGGGCGACGGCCGCTACATCGGCGGGATCCTGGGCCGCGAGGGCCTCGTCCTCGGCGGCGGGTCGGCCCCGGTCGCGTCGTGGCTCACCTACTTCGCGGTGGACGACCCCGACGCGGCGGTCCGCAAGGTCCGCGCCGGCGGCGGCGCGGTCGACGAGGAGCCCGTCGACACCCCGTACGGCCGCATGGCCACCGTCCGCGACCCGTTCGGGGTGCCGTTCCGGGTCATGCGGCCGGCGCCCCAGCCCGAATCGTGACCGGTCTTCGCGGGCCCGGCCCTGCGCCGGGCCCACGGAGACCGGCCCCCGGGTCAGCCCTGCCGCTCGGCGGCCAGCCGCTGACCGATCGTCTGGTGCAGCCGCTGCAGACCGGACGTGCCGACCAGCCCGATCTGCCCTTCGAGGTCGCGGAGCAGGACGTCCTCGTTCATCACGACCTCCGACGACTGCATCAGCACGGTGCCCTCGCCGGTGAAGTCGAACTGGTGCTCCTCGCCGGACTGCCCGCCGATGCCGAACACCATCCGGGCGGCGCCGAACGCGCCGCGCATGTAGGAGTGGTCGTAGTGGTGGCAGGGCGAGGGGCAGTCGGCCCAGCCGAGCAGCGCCTGCGGGTCGACCCGGATCGGCGGCTCGACGAAGTGGACGGGCCCGTTGGAGGCCGCCACGAAGCGCCCGGTGCCGATCAGCGTCAGGAACCCGGGGATGATCGACTGCTTCAGCTCCAGGCCCGGCTCGAACGCCAGCAGGTTCCCGGCCCGGACGGTGAGGTTCCCGTTCTCCAGGTCGAAGGAGTTGACGTCGAACCCGCGGTCGGCGAGGACGAGCTTGCCCTGCCCCTGCGCGACGATCCAGTCCTGCGCGTAGAGCGGGGAGTTGAAGGTGTGCGCGACGAGGGAGTCCAGCGGCCCCGACGACAGCGCCTCGAACCTGATCTGCCCGTAGTAGGCGATCATCTTGCCCTTCTGCGCGAACCACTGGCCGTTGAGGTCGACGCTGAAGGCGTAGGGGTTGACGTTGTCGTTGGACGGGAGCGTGTGCGGGTTCCAGGTCCGCGTGCCGAACGTGCTCACGGGTCAGATCTTCCTCTCGCTGGCCTGGACGTAGACGACGCCGGAGCCGCTCAGCTCCAGCTGGAAGCCCTCGCCGGAGCCGCGTCCGATGATGTCGCGCAGCCCGACCGCCGTGGTGAGCTTGTTCTGCACCTGGCCGCGGTGGGCCACGTACGCCTGGGGGTCGACGTGGACGGGGCGCTGCGGGGTGATCGGCAGCTCCATCACGCCGCCGTGCGACAGCAGCGCGCACGAGCCGTGCCCGGTGAGCGTCGTGGTGAACAGGCCCTGCCCGGTGACCGCGCCGCGCACGATGCCGCGCACGCCGCCCTGCTCGCCCATGAACATCGTCCCGACCTGGAGCGTCGTGTCGTGGACGAGGAGCCGGTCGGCCTCGGCGTACAGGGTGTCGGCGCCGTTCAGGTCGATGACGGTGACCTCCAGCCCGCCGTGCCCGAACAGCACGCTGCCCTGGCCGGTCACGTGCATCATCGCGCTGCGCTCGCCGGCGACGGCGCGCCCGATCGTGCCGCCGATGCCCTGCCCTGCGGTGGCGGTCGGGGCGAACGACACGGGGCCGGTGTAGCCGAGCATCGCGCCGCGCTTGCTGTAGACCTCCTGCCCCGGCCCGATCGGCACCTGGAGCATCTTGGAGTTGATCGACTGGTATCCGGGCATCAGATCTCCAAGATTCCGCCGCGCTCGGCCGGCTGGACGTACACCAGCCCGTGCCCCTGGTACCGGAACTGCACGCTCTCCCCCGATCCCTGGCCGATCACCGTGCGCCAGTTGACGTCGGTGACCACGTCCTGCTGGAGCTGCCCGTGATGGCACACGTACGCGTGGGGGTCGACGCACAGCGGTGTCTGCGGCGTCACCTCCAGCGCGATGGCCGGCCCCTCGGAGAGGATCGCGACCGTGCCGTGCCCGTCCACCTTCGTGGTGGCGAGGCCCTGGCCGGTGCCCATGCCCCGCAGCCCGACGAACTGGACGCCGGTCTGCAGGTTCCCGTCGAGGGCCAGCAGGCTCTCCGACTCCACGAAGAGGGTGTCCCCGGTGAGCTGGACGAGCGTGACCTCCGTCGCCTCGCTCGCCAGGTACACCGTGCCCTGCCCGGTGACCTCCATGAGCGTCATGCCCTCGCCGGCGATGCGCCGCTTGAGGGCGCCGCGGAGCCCCTCGCCGCCCGTCATGCCCTGCCGCTTGAACGCCATCTGGCCCTCGTAGGCGACCATGGAGCCGTTCAGCGCCCTGATGGTCTCGCCGGCGAGGTCGACGGCGAGCATCTTCGAGCCGTTCATTCGAAATTGCGCCACGAAGCGAGAAGATACAGCCCGGCGCGTTGCCGGTCCCGCTCGCGCGCACATCGGGAAGGATGAGCACCATGTGGATCGCTCCCGAACGCCGCAGTCTCAGCCGGTGGGCCGTGCCAGGGCTCGTCCTGGCCGCCGGTGTGGTGGTCGGGGCCGTGCTGGCCGCCGACGGGCGGTCCGGGACGGCCCTCGTCGCGCTCTGCGCGCTCGCCGGGTACGCCCTGTACCTGGGCTACCGGCGCAACGAGCCGGCCCTGCCGATCAGCGACGGGTTCGGGTCCGGCACCCGGGCCCGCGCGCACCTGCGCGCCGCCGCGACGACGGGCGACGTGCTGACGGTCGCGGTGGTCGGCGGCCTCGTCGTCCAGGCGCTGCGCGGCTCCGACATCACCGCCTACGCCTGGCTCGCGGCGGTCGCGGGGGTCACCTACCTGCTCGCCGCCCTGGCCGGCACCCGCAGCCTCTGACCGCCGCCGAACGGCCCGCGGGACGGGCGCCGCGCCGCCGACCTGGGCGAACTCTGGGTTAACTTCTCCTGACACGGGTCGTTTCGGGGGCGGACGGACGGCATGATGCGGGGTGTGTCCGCCGTCGACGCACTCGATGCCCTCCCGGCCCGCGCGGTGTTCCACCCCGTGGTCGACCTCGGCACGGGCGCCGTCGTCGCCGTGGAGGCGCACGCCGGGCCGTCCGGCGCCCCGGC
The DNA here is from genome assembly GCF_039529475.1 of Actinomadura chokoriensis. Lineage (NCBI taxonomy): Bacteria > Bacillati > Actinomycetota > Actinomycetes > Streptosporangiales > Thermomonosporaceae > Actinomadura > Actinomadura chokoriensis. The sequence goes on from NZ_BAAAMW010000015.1 coordinate 64,070, forward strand.
GCGGATCGACCCGGCCGCCGAGGACGTGCGGCGCGCCGTCGAGGCGGCCCGCGCGGCCCATGCCCTCGGAACCCGGCTGCCCCTGCAGCTCTCCCTGCGCGCGGAGACGCTCGCGAGCGGGGACGACCTGCTCCACGAGCTGCACGGCGGCCTCGGCGAGGCGGGGCGGCGGCCGCAGGAGGTCATCCTCTGCGTCACCGGCGGGTTCCCGCCGGCCCGGCGGCCGCCGCTCACCGCCGCGCTGGCGGCGCTGCGGCACGCCGGCTACCTCGTCGGCCTCGCCGGGCTCGGCTCCGCGCACGCGCCGCTGGACCTGCTGGTGGACGGCGCGCCCTACCTGCTGAGACTCGATCCGGAGCTGGCGCGCGCGGCGCACGCCGAGCCGCGGCGGTCGGCGCTGGTCGCGAGCCTGGTGGAGCTGGCGCACCGGCTGGAGACGCACGTCCAGGCGCCCGGCATGACCGGCCGCGAGCAGATCCTGCACCTGCGGGAGGCGGGGGTGCGGCTGGTCCAGGGGCCGGCGCTCGCGCCGCGGGAATGGGTCCCCGGCATGCCGGTCAGCATCCCGGTCGCGGCGGAGCGCCCGAAGCCGGCCCGGCCGGGCCCCGGGCTCGGGCCGCGGGTGTCGGAGTTCACGATCCCCGCGGTCACGCTGCCGCACACCGCCACCGCCGACGAGGTGCTCACCGTGCTGAACGCCGAGGCCGGCGTCACCAGCGTCATCCTGGTCGACGACCGGCAGCGGCCGCTGTGCACGGTGGACCGGACGCGGTTCCTGCTCCAGCTGTCGGGCGCCTACGGGCACGCGCTGCACGCGCGCAGGCCCGCCGCCCGGCTCGCCGATCCGCCGCGCCCGGTCCCGCGCACCGTCCCGGCGATCGCGGCGCTGCGCGCGGCCGGGGCGGAGGACGACCGCGTCTACGACGACCTGGTCGTGGTGGACGAGGTGGGGCGCTGCCTCGGCATCGTCCGCGTCGCCGACCTGATCCGCGCCATGTCGCGCTGAGAGCGCCGCGGCGCGATCAGCGCGCCTCCGGCGGCCCTTCGGCGGGATCGTGCCGGGAGAGTCCGGTGGCGACCGTTTCCCGGGCGAGGATGGCGGCCTGCACGCGGCTGGCCAGCCCCAGCTTGCCGAGGATGCGGCTGACGTGCGTCTTCGTCGTCGTCTCCGCCATGTCGAGCCGCACCGCGATCTGCCCGTTCGACAGGCCCTCGCCCAGGCAGGCGAACACCTCCCGCTCCCTCGGCGTCAGCTCGTCCAGGCCCGGGACGTCCGGCGCGGCCGCGGGCCGGGCCGCGAACGCGCCGATCAGCCGCCGGGTCACCCGCGGGGCGATGACGCCGTCGCCGGCGGCGACCGTCCGGACGGCCTCCACGAGCCGGTCGGCGTCCACGTCCTTGAGCAGGAAGCCGGCGGCGCCCGCGCGGAGCGCGCCGAACACGTACTCGTCCATGTCGAACGTGGTCAGCACCAGGACGTCGGTGAACCCGGCGATCTCCCGGGTCGCGCTGATGCCGTCCAGGCGGGGCATGCGGACGTCCATGAGCACCACGTCGGGGCGCAGCTCCCGGGCCAGCTCCACCGCGCGCAGCCCGTCCTCGGCCTCGCCGACCACCCGCACGTCGGGCGCGCCGCGCAGGATCAGCACCAGGCCGGCCCGCACCGCCGCCTGGTCGTCGGCGACCAGCACCTCGATCATGGCGTCCTCTCCAGCTCCACGGGCAGCTCGGCGTGCACCCGCCACCGGCCGCCGTCCGGCCCCGCGTCGAACTCCCCGGCCAGCATCACCGCGCGCTCGCGCATCCCGACCAGGCCGCTGCCGCTGCCCGGCAGCTGGGAGCCGTCCCGGCCGAGCGGGCTGGACACGTCGATCACGAGCCGCCGGCCGTACTCGACCCGGACCTCGGCGCGGCCCGGCCCGGCGTGCTTGAGCGCGTTCGTCAGGGACTCCTGGACGATCCGGTACGCGGCCAGCTCGACCGCCGCGGGCAGCTCCGCCGGCTCCCCCGCGACCTCCAGGCGCGCCGACAGATCGGATCGCGCGGTGTGCCGGACGAGCCGGTCCAGCTCGGCGAGCCGCGGCCGGGCGGCCGGATCGGCGTCGCCGCCGTCCCGCAGCAGCCCGATCATCCGGCGCATCTCGGCGAGCCCCTGCACGCTGTTCTCCCGGATGACCCGCAGGGACCGCTCGATCTCCTCGCGGTCCAGGTCGGGCACCCGCAGCACCGCCGAGGAGTGCAGCGCCACCGCGCTCAGATGGTTGGCGATCACGTCGTGCAGCTCGCGGGCCATCCGGGCCCGCTCGGCGGTCACCGCCGCGCGCCGGTCCAGCTCGGCCAGCCGCGCCACCTGCTCGGCCCGTTCGCGCTCGGCCTCCGCCCGCCGGCGCTCGGCCTCGGCCCGCCGCCGCTCCGCCTCCGCCCGGAACCGGTGCTCGCGGACCGCCATCGCGGTCAGCACCGGCGCCACCCACACCAGCCCGGCGACCGCGCCCGCCACCACGCCGACCGCGACGCCCCGCAGCGCGATCCCGACGCCGGCCGTCACCGCCAGCGACGCGGCCACGGTCGACCCGAGCAGCCACTCCGCCGTCCTCCGCCGCCCGTACAGGCTCGCCGCGTACAGCGCGTCCCCGTAGATCATCGCGGTGGCGATGCTCGGCCCGAACGCCACGTCGGCGACGTTGAACGGGGTCGCGAGGGCCAGCCCCGTCAGCGGCGCGGTCCGCCGCAGCAGCATCGCCGCGCACAGCCCGAGCAGCGGGATCAGGCGCACCCGGTGCGAGGGGTCCCAGCCCGGCGCCCACGTCGAGTAGCCGTGGGCCGCGAGCATCAGCAGCCCGCCCGCGAGCGCGGCCGCCGCGATCAGCGCGTCCTGGCGCGTGGTCAGCCGTCGGATCAGGTGCACGGGTACATCTCAGCATCCCGGCCGCCGTGCCTCGTCCGCCCGGGTGAGGAGCGGGCGTACATCCTTCGGACCACCCGGAGAACCTCACCGCGGACGACGATCCGGCGCCGCCCGGCGACGACGATGGAACCCGTGCTCATCGCCGTCATCGCCGCATGCGAGATCGGATTCTGGATCGTCCTCGCGGCCGGCCTCCTCGCCCGCTACCCGCTGCGGCTGCGCCGCACCGGCGCGGTGCTGCTGCTCTGCGTCCCGCTGCTGGACCTGGTCCTGCTGGCCGCCACCGCGATCGACCTGCGCAACGGGGCGACCGCCGGCACCGGCCACGGCCTCGCCGCCGCCTACCTCGGCTACTCGGTCGCCTTCGGGCACAGCATGGTCCGCTGGGCGGACGAGCGCTTCGCCCACCGCTTCGCCGGCGGTCCGCCGCCGCGCGGCAGGCCGAAGTACGGCGGCGCCCGCACCCGCTACGAGTGGCGCGAGTTCGGCAAGGCGGCCCTCGCGACCGCCATCGCCTGCGCCCTCCTCCTGGCCATGACCGCCCTCGTGGACGACCCCGACCGCACGGGGGCCCTCACGGCCTGGCTGGGCCGCCTGGGCACCGTCCTCGCGATCTGGGCCATCTGGCCGGTCAGCTACACGCTCTGGCCCGCTAAGCCGAAGGAGCGCGCCGACCGCGCACCGCGAGGGTGACGATCGGCAGCTCGAACGCGCCCCCGCTCGTCTCCGGCGCGCTCCTCAGGTAGTCCAGGACCCGCGCCATGACCTGCTCGCGCTCGGCCTCGCCGAGGACCAGCATGTGCGAGTGCGTCCCGATGGTCGCCGCCATCGACTCCGCCGTCCGCCGCTGGCCGTGCGGGAACTCCGCCCGCTCGAACGCCGGGAACCACGCCGTCTCCGGCAGCGACTTCGGCCGCCAGTTCGTGAACGACACGCTGCTCCGCGAGAGCCGCTTCATCTCCGCGACCCACGGCACCCGGTCGTCATCGGTGTTCCACAGGCCCGCGAGGACACCGCCCGCGGCCAGCACCCGGTGGATCTCCGGCAGCGCCCGGTCCAGGTCGAACCAGTGCATCGCCTGCCCGACCACGACGGCGTCGACGGCCCCGTCGTCCAGCGGGATGCGCTCGGCGCTCCCCTCGACCGCCCGCACCCCCGGCACCCGCCGCCGCAGTTCCGCCAGCATCGCCCCGTCGGGTTCGACGGCGACGAGCCGCTCCGCGTCCGCCCCGGCCCGCAGCAGCACCTGCGTCAGCTTGCCGGTCCCGGCCGCGAGATCCAGCACCCGCAGGCGCCCGCGCCCCGCGACCGGCGCCAGCGCCCACCGCACCGCCGCGTCCGGATAGTCGGGCCGCTCCTCCGCGTACGCCGCCGCGCGCGCCCCGAACGAGGCCGCCCGCCGCGCCACCAGCCCCGGCTCGCTCCCGGGAAACGCGTCCATCACACCCGCCACTGTAAGCAGCCGCCCGGAGCACCGACCCGGGGCGGCGCCGCGCGTTCGGAGGATCCGGGCACATGCGTGAAGGCCGCGGTCCCGGGCGGGGCGCGGCCTTCGTGCGGCGCGGTGCGGTCAGACGTTGAATCCGAGGGCGCGGAGCTGGTCGCGGCCGTCGTCGGTGATCTTGTCGGGACCCCACGGCGGGAGCCAGACCCAGTTGATCTTGACGTCCTTGACCAGGCCCTCCAGGGCGCTGTGGGCCTGGTCCTCGATCACGTCGGTGAGCGGGCAGGCGGCGCTGGTCAGCGTCATGTCGATGGTGGCCACCTCGTCGTCGAGGTTGATGCCGTAGATCAGGCCGAGGTCGACGACGTTGATGCCGAGCTCGGGGTCGACGACGTCCTTGAGCGCCTCCAGGACCTCTTCCTCCTGAGGGGCCGTGCCGGTCGCGGGCGTGTCGGTCATGATGCCTCTCCGAGTGCGCGTGCGGTCGCGTCCTTCCACGCCATCCAGGCGAGCAGGGCGCATTTGATCCTGGCGGGGTACCTGGAGACCCCGGCGAAGGCGATGGCGTCCTCCAGGACGTCCTCGTCGGGCTCGATGTCCCGGCCGCGGGACTGCATCAGGGCCAGGAACTCCTCCCCGACGGCCATCGCCTCCTTCACGGACTTTCCGATGATCAGGTCGGACATCACCGAGGCGCTGGCCTGGCTGATCGAGCAGCCCATGGCGTCGTAGGACACATCGGCGACCGTGGCGTCCTGGCCCTCGCCGTCCAGGTGGACGCGCAGCGTCACCTCGTCACCGCAGGTCGGATTGACGTGGTGCGCCTCGCCCTCGAACGGCTCCCGCAGCCCTTTGTGGTGGGGGTTGCGGTAGTGGTCCAGGATGACCTCCTGGTACATCGCCTCCAGCTGCATGTCGTCCCTTCCAAGCCTTTTTCGCTACAACCGGCCCGCGCGTCAGTGTGTTCCGAAGAACTTCTGAGCGTGCCGTACCCCGTCGGCGAGCGCGTCCACGTCGGCGAGGGTGTTGTAGAGGTAGAACGTCGCGCGGGTCGTCGCCGGGATGCCGAAGCGCCGGCAGATCGGCCACGCGCAGTGGTGGCCGACGCGGACCTCGACGCCCAGGTCGTCCAGGACCTGGCCGACGTCGTGGGGGTGGATGTCCTCCACGGTGAACGACACCGCGCCCCCGCGCGCCTCGGTGGTGCCGGGCCCGATGATGCGGACGCCGGGGATCTCGCCGAGCCGCTCGAGGGAGTACCCGACGAGCGCCTCCTCGTGGGCGTGGACGCGGTCCATGCCGAGGTCGGCGAGGTAGTCGCAGGCGACGCCGAGGCCGATGGCCTGCGCGGTCATCGGGACGCCGGCCTCGAACCGCTGCGGCGGCGGCATGAACGTGGTCTGCTCCATGTGGACGACCTCGATCATGGACCCGCCGGTGATGAACGGCGGCATCGCCTCCAGCAGCTCACCGCGGCCCCACAGCACGCCGATGCCGGTCGGGCCCAGCATCTTGTGGCCGGAGAACGCCAGGAAGTCGGCGCCGAGCCCGGTGACGTCGACCGGCTGGTGCGGGACGGACTGCGCGGCGTCCAGCAGGACGAGCGCGCCGACGGCGTGCGCCCGCTCGATGATCCGCTCCACCGGCGGGACGGTCCCGAGCACGTTCGACTGGTGCGTCAGCGCGACGATCTTGGTGCGCTCGTTGACCAGGCCGTCGAGGTCCTCCAGGTCCAGGCGGCCCTCGTCGGTGATGCCGAACCAGCGCAGCGTCGCCCCGGTGCGCCGGCACAGCTGCTGCCACGGCACGAGGTTCGCGTGGTGCTCCATCTCCGACACCACGACCTCGTCGCCGGGGCCGACCGCGAACCGCTCGGCCTCCGGGCCGGCGGTCGCGGCGTTGCTCATCGCGTACGCGACGAGGTTGATGCCCTCGGTGGCGTTCTTGGTGAACACGATCTCCGCGGGCGACGCGCCGATGAACCGGGCGATGGACGCGCGGGCGTTCTCGTACGCCTCCGTCGCCTCCTCGGCGAGCAGGTGCGCGCCCCGGTGCGGGGCCGCGTTGTGCCGCTCGTAGAACTCCCGCTCCGCGTCCAGCACCCGGACGGGCTTCTGCGAGGTCGCCCCCGAGTCGAGGTACACCAGAGGACGCCCGCCGCGGACCGTGCGCCCCAGCAGCGGGAAGTCCTTCTTCAGCTCCTCGGGCAGAAGGCTCATAGGGACGCGCCCGCCTTCACGTACTTCTCGTAGCCCTGCTCCTCCAGCTCGTCGGCCAGCTCCGGGCCGCCCTCGGCGACGACGCGGCCGGCCGCGAACACGTGCACGAAGTCGGGCTTCACGTACCGCAGGATGCGCGTGTAGTGCGTGATGAGCAGGACGCCGGTGTCGCCGGTGGCGAACCGGTTCACGCCCTCGGAGACGACCTTGAGGGCGTCGACGTCGAGGCCGGAGTCGGTCTCGTCCAGGATCGCGAACTTCGGCTTGAGCATCTCCAGCTGCAGGATCTCGTGCCGCTTCTTCTCACCGCCGGAGAAGCCCTCGTTGAGGCTGCGCTGCGCGAACGCCGGGTCGATGGACAGGTTGTCCATCGCCGTCTTCATCTCCTTGGAGAAGTCGCGGAGCTTCGGGGCCTCGCCGCGGACGGCGGTCACCGCCGAGCGCAGGAAGTTGGAGACGGACACGCCCGGCACCTCGACCGGGTACTGCATCGCCAGGAACAGCCCGGCGCGGGCGCGCTCGTCGACCGACATCGCGAGGACGTCCTCGCCGTCCAGCGTGACCGTCCCGGACGTCACCGTGTACTTGGGGTGCCCGGCGACGGCGTAGGCCAGGGTGGACTTGCCGGAGCCGTTCGGCCCCATGATCGCGTGGGTCTCGCCGGCCTGCACGGTCAGGTCGACCCCGCGGAGGATCTCCTTCGCCCCGTCGGAGCCGTCGCCGACGGAGACGTGGAGGTCGCGGATCTCTAGCGTGGCCATAGTGCGTGTGGTTCCTTCGTCGTGGGGTCAGTCGTCGCCGAGCGAGACGTAGACGTCCCCGCTCTCGACCTTGACCTTGTAGGTGGCGACCGGCTGCGTGGCCGGCGGATTGGTGGGCTTGCCGCTGCGCAGGTCGAAGCACGACCCGTGCAGCCAGCACTCGATGGTGCCGTTGTAGATCTCGCCCTCCGACAGCGAGACCTCGGCGTGCGAGCAGATGTCGTTCAGGGCGTACACCTCGTCGCCGCTGCGCGCGATGACGACGGGCGTGTCGTCGACCTCGACGCCGAGGGCCCCGTCGGCGGGGACCTCGTCCAGCGCGCACACCTTCACGTACGTCATCGCGCGGCCCCCAGGTCCAGCTCCTCTTCGATGGCCTCGCGCACCTTGTCGCGGACCTCGGCGACCTCGATGCGCTCGACCAGCTGGCCGAGGAAGCCCCGGACCACCATGCGGCGCGCCTCGTCGAAGGTGATGCCGCGCGCCTGCAGGTAGAACAGGTGCTCGTCGTCCAGGCGCCCCGACGCGGACGCGTGCCCCGCGCCGGCGACCTCGCCGGTGAGGATCTCCAGGTTCGGCACCGAGTCGACCCGCGTCCCGTCGGTGAGGACGAGGTTGCGGTTCAGCTCGTAGGTGTCGGTGCCCTCCGCCTCCGCGCGGATGATCACGTCGCCGATCCACACCGCGTGCGCGTCCCGGTCCTGCAGGGCGCCGCGGTAGTCGACGCGGCTGCGGCAGTGCGGGACGGTGTGGTCGACCAGGAGGCGGTGCTCCAGGTGCTGGCCGCCGTCGACGAAGTACACCCCGTACAGCTCGGCGTCGCCGCCCGGCGCCGCGTAGGCGATGGACGGCGAGATCCGCACGACGTCGCCGCCGAGCGAGATGTTGTGCGAGACGAACCGGGCGTCGCGGCCGAGCCGCGCGTGCTGGTGGGCGACGTGGACGGCGTCGTCCGCCCAGTCCTGCAGGCTGATGACCGACAGGCGGGCGCCGTCGCCGACGACGAACTCGATGTTCTCGGCGTAGGTCGCCGACCCGCGGTGGGTGAGCACCACGGTGGCCTCGGCGAACGGCTCCACCACGACGGTGGTGTGGCCGTAGGCGGCGGCCGAGGCGTCCTCGCCGCGCCGCCGCAGGACGGTCGGCGAGGAGGCGACGGCCTCCTTCGGTACGGTCACGACGGTCGCGTCGGTGAAGGAGTTCCACGCCTGCGCGCTGACCCGCTCGACGGGCACGTAGGCCTTGCCGAGGCGCGGGTCGTCGCGGCCGACGGTCTCGACGGTGACCTCGGGGGCCGCCTCGACCTCCAGCAGGACCTTGCCGCCCTCCTGCGCGGTGCCCTTGTGCAGGCCGCGGAGGCGGCGCAGCGGGGTGAACCGCCACTCCTCCTCGCGGCCCGTCGGGACCTCGAAGTCGGCGACGTCGTAGGACGCCTTCTCGTGCAGCGTCGAGAGAGGCTTGGTGTCGAGCCCCATCAGCCGACGGCTCCTTCCATCTGCAGCTCGATGAGCCGGTTCAGCTCAAGGGCGTACTCCATCGGCAGCTCCCGCGCGATGGGCTCGACGAACCCGCGCACGATCATCGCCATCGCCTCGTCCTCGGTGAGGCCGCGGCTCATCAGGTAGAACAGCTGCTTCTCCGACACCTTGGAGACGGTGGCCTCGTGGCCCATCTCCGCGTCGTCCTCGCGGACGTCGACGTAGGGGTAGGTGTCGGACCGGCTGATCTGGTCGATCAGCAGCGCGTCGCACTTGACCGTGGACTTGCTGTGCTCGGCGCCCTCCTGGATCTGCACCAGCCCGCGGTAGGACGTGCGGCCGCCGCCGCGCGCCACGGACTTGGAGATGATCGTGCTGGAGGTGTTGGGCGCGGCGTGCACCATCTTGGCGCCGGCGTCCTGGTGCTGGTCCTCGCCGGCGAAGGCGATCGACAGGGTCTCGCCCTTGGCGTGCTCGCCGAGCAGGTAGACCGCCGGGTACTTCATGGTGACCTTGGAGCCGATGTTGCCGTCGACCCACTCCATGGTGGCGCCCTCGTAGGCGACGGCGCGCTTGGTCACCAGGTTGTACACGTTGTTCGACCAGTTCTGGATGGTCGTGTAGCGGACGCGGGCGTCCTTCTTGACGATGATCTCCACGACCGCCGAGTGCAGCGAGTCCGACTTGTAGATCGGCGCGGTGCAGCCCTCGACGTAGTGGACGTAGGAGCCCTCGTCGGCGATGATCAGCGTCCGCTCGAACTGGCCCATGTTCTCGGTGTTGATCCGGAAGTAGGCCTGGAGCGGGATCTCCACGTGCACGCCCGGCGGGACGTAGACGAACGAGCCGCCCGACCACACCGTGGTGTTCAGCGCGGCGAACTTGTTGTCGCCGACCGGGATCACCGAGCCGAAGTACTCCTGGAAGATCTCCGGGTGCTCGCGCAGGCCGGTGTCGGTGTCGACGAAGATGACGCCCTTCTCCTCAAGGTCCTCGCGGATCTTGTGGTAGACGACCTCCGACTCGTACTGCGCGGCGACGCCGGCGATCAGGCGCTGCTTCTCGGCCTCGGGGATGCCGAGCTTGTCGTAGGTGTTCTTGATGTCGTCGGGGAGCTCCTCCCACGACGACGCCTGCTGCTCGGTGGAGCGCACGAAGTACTTGATGTTGTCGAAGTCGATGCCCGACAGGTCGGAGCCCCAGGTGGGCATCGGCTTCTTGTTGAACAGCCGCAGCCCCTTGAGGCGCAGGTCGAGCATCCACTCGGGCTCGTTCTTCTTGGCCGAGATGTCGCGGACGACGTCCTCGTTCAGGCCGCGGCGGGCCGCCGCGCCGGCTTCGTCCGAGTCGGCCCAGCCGAACTTGTACCTGTCGAGCCCCTCGAGTTCGGGGTGGGCTGCTGTAGTCATAGAACAACTCCAGAGAGTGATATGTTCGTCACGTCGCGATAGTCGAGCGACCGGCGGCGGGGCATGCCGTTGCAGGACGTGGAGACTTCGCCGCCGGGCGGTCTGTGAAGCGTCAACCTCCACCCCCCGTGTCGGCCCCCTCGGCCTCGGCCGCCGGGTGGAGGTCGATGGGACGTCCCTCCGGACCGTCACCTCGGGCCCGGTCGGCGCACAGGTCGACCGGGCTGACGTGGGTGGTGCAGATCCCGTCGCCGTGGGCGATCGTGGCCAGCCGCTGGACGGGGGTGCCGAGCAGCCTGCTGAACGCCTCGGTCTCGGCCTCGCACAGCTGCGGGAACTCCGCGGCGACGTGCGCGACCGGGCAGTGGTGCTGGCACAGCTGCTCGCCGCCGCCCGGCTGGGGCGCCTTGGCCGCGGCGGCCGCGTAGCCGTCGCCCGACAGGGCCTCGGCGAGCAGGCGGACCCGCTGCTGGGGCGGCGCGTCCTGCACGACCGGCCGGTACCGCTGCTCCAGGTCGGCGATCTGCCGCCGGGCGAACTCGGCGACCGCGTGGTCGCCGGCCTTGTCCGCGAGGAACCGCAGCGCGCTGGTCGCCAGGTCGTCGTAGGCGTGCACGAACGCGCTGCGCCCCGCGTCGGTGATGGCGAACCACTTGGCCGGGCGCCCCCGGCCGCGCCGGGTCTGCGGCACCCGCGCCTTGCGGACCTCGATCATGCCCTCGGCCAGCAGCGCGTCCAGGTGCCGGCGGATCGCGGCCGGCGTGAGGCCGACGCGTTCGCCCAGCGTGGACGCCGTGACCGGGCCGTGCTCGAGGATCAACCGGGCCACCCGCGCGCGCGTGTCGCGCTCGGTGTGGCCGGGGCCGGACGGCACGCCGGACGGCCGCGCGGCGGCGGCCCCGGTGGTCGTCTGATCCTCGCTCACGTATTTCACAACATCAGTGTGCCGTAATTCCTTCCCTGGAAACACCGGAACGCCGATGTCGTAGCTCACGCAGGCAAGGCTTACCTAACCTGGGCTTTCCGCCACGGTCGGCGCGGCGGCCCCGCGGGGCAGCAGCAGCACCGGGCACGGCGCGGCTCGGAGGATCTTGCCGGAGCTCTCCCCGAGGAAGACCTTGCGCAGCGGGCCGTCGTGCCCGGACAGGCAGGCCAGCACCTCGCCGTGCAGCATATCGACGGTGCCGAGCGTCTTGGCGATGTCGGTCCCGATCGCGGTGAGCCGCTCCACCGGCGTCCCGCCGCCGAGCAGCCCGGCGGCGTAGCGCAGGTCCTCCTCGGCCTGGGCGAGCTGGCGGTCCAGCACGCCGCCCGGGGCGCGGAACCGGGCCGCGAGGCCGGGCGGCCGGATGAGGAGGGTGAGCAGCCGCAGCTCGGCGCCGAGCCGGTCGGCGATCGCGGCGGCGGCCGTCAGCGGGCCGTCGGCGTCCCGGCGCCGCCAGTAGGCGAGGGTCATCCGCGCGATGCGGCGCGGCGGGTGCGCCGCGTAGCCGCGCGGGGCCAGCATGACCGGGACGGGCGAGCCGTGCAGCAGCTGGTCGGCGGTGCTGCCGACCGCGACCCGGCCGCGCCGCCCGCGCGGCGCCGAGCCCGCCACGATCAGGCCGGCGCCCACGTCCCCGGCGACCTGGATGAGGCCGCGCCCGCTGCTGCGGTGGGCGTGGACGCGCAGCTCGATGTCCCGCTTCGGCACGCCCATCGCGGCGAGGCGCGCGGCGGCCCGGTCCAGCGCCTCGTCCGACTGGCCCCTGAGCCAGGCGACCCACTCGGCGTCCACGGCGCCGGGGCCGGGGGTCGGCCACGGCGGCGGGTGGACGTGGACGGCCGTCAGCGGCGCGCGCGTCGTCCGGGCGAGCAGGGCGGCCAGCGCGAGCGCGTCGTCGCCGCGCTCGTCGGGCGAGTAGCCGACCAGCACCCGCGGTGCGTTGGTGTCGTTCTGCTTCGCGGCGTTCACGGGTTCCCCCTTCCCGCGGATCGCTCCGCCAGGCGTGAGTGCCGCCGGCCGTACAGGAAGTAGGCGGCCAGCCCGACGGCGCACCACAGCGCGAAGACCACCCATGTCACGCCGCCGAGCCCGACCATCAGGTACACGCAGAACCCGATGCCGAGCAGCGGCGTGACGGGGAACAGCGGGGTGCGGAAGCTGCGCGGCAGCTCGGGCCGGGTGCGGCGCAGGACGATGACGCCGACGCTGACCAGCGCGAACGCGAACAGCGTCCCGATGCTGGTGGCGTCGACGAGCCGGCCGAGCGGGATGACCGCGGCGAGGACCCCGATGAACACCGCCACGATGACGGTGTTGGCGACGGGGACCCGCCGGCCGGGGCTGACCTTCTGGAACACGTCCGGGACGAGCCCGTCGCGCGCCATGGCGAACAGGATGCGGGTCTGCCCGTACATGACGGTGAGGACGACGCTGGCGATGGCGACCACCGCGCCGAGCGCGAGGATCATCGACGGCCAGGACCGCCCGGTCGCCACGTCCAGCACCTCCGCCAGGGACGCCTCCGAGCCGCTCAGCGCGAACCTCTCCCAGTGCATCGCGCCGACGGCGGCCAGCCCGACCAGCACGTACAGGACGGTGACGATCGCCAGCGACAGCACGATCGCGAGCGGCAGGTCGCGGCGCGGGTTCTTCGCCTCCTCGCCGGCGGTGGAGGCGGCGTCGAAGCCGATGTAGGAGAAGAAGACCTTGCCGCCGGCGGCGCTGATCCCCGCCCAGCCCATCGGCGCGAACGCGCTCAGATTCCCCGCCTTGAACGCGGTGAAGGCGACCGCGCAGAAGAACAGCAGCACGGCGATCTTGAGGAAGACCATGACGGTGTTGGCGGCGGCGCTCTCGGACGTGCCGCGCAGCAGGAGCAGCGCGGCGATCAGCACCACGACCACGGCCGGGACGTTGACCAGGCCGCCGTCGCCGGGCGGGTTGGCGATCTCGGCCGGGATCGTGAAGCCGAGCGCCGCGTCGAAGAACGCGTTGAGGTAGGAGCCCCAGCCGACCGCGACGGCCGACACCGACACCGCGTACTCCAGCAGCAGGCACCACCCGCAGATCCAGGCGACCAGCTCGCCGAGCGTCGCGTAGGCGTAGGAGTAGGACGAGCCGGACACCGGGATCGTCCCGGCCAGCTCCGCGTACGACAGCGCCGAGAACAGCGCGGTGACGGCGGCGAGCACGAACGCCAGCACGACCGCCGGGCCGGCCAGCGGCACCGCCTCGCCGAGGACGACGAAGATGCCGGTGCCGAGGGTCGCGCCGACGCTGAAGAAGGTGAGCTGCAGCAGGCTCATCGAGCGCTTCAGCTCGCCGCCCTCGCCCTGCCCGCCCTCGGCGACGATCCGGTCGACCGGCTTGGTGCGCAGCAGGCTGCGCACGAACGATCCCGGCGCGGTCCCGGTGGTGGTCACAGGGTGCTCTCCAGCGGCCAGGTGGCGTTGGGCGTCACGATCGTCCCGGCGGTGCCGGCGAGGATCTCCACGCACTGGTCGAGGAGCCCGATCGCGGCCATGTCGCCGGTCCGCTCGACGAAGCTCACCGCCGCCTGGACCTTGGGGCCCATCGACCCGGCGGGGAAGTCCTCGGCGCGCAGCTCGTAGGGGGTCGTGTGGCCGATCTCCTCCTGCTCCGGCGTGCCGAAGTTCCGCATCACGCGGGGGACGTCGGTGAGGATGAGCAGCGCGTCCGCGTCCATGCTCTCGGCCAGGACGGCCGCGGTGAGGTCCTTGTCGATCACCGCCTCGACGCCCTCCAGCCGGCCGACGTCGTTGCGGAACACCGGGACTCCGCCGCCGCCCGCGCAGACCACGACCGTGCCGAGCCGGACCAGCTCGCGGATCAGCCGGGTCTCGATCACCCGCTGCGGGCGGGGGGACGGCACGACGCGGCGCCACCTGTCGCCGTCCTGGCGGACCGTCCAGCCGTACTCGCCGGCGAGCTTCTCCGCCTCCTCCCGGTCGTAGACCTGCCCGACGAACTTGGTCGGGTTCCCGAACGCCGGGTCCACCGCCGACACCAGCGTCTGGTTGATCATCGCCATCACCTGGCGGCCGGGCAGCGCGTTCTGCAGCGCCTGCAGCATCCAGTAGCCGATCATGCCCTGGGTCTCGGCGCCGATCGTGTCGAGGGGGTAGGGCCGGGTCAGGTTCGGGTCGTTGACGCTCTCCAGCGCCAGCACCCCGACCTGCGGCCCGTTCCCGTGCGTGATGATCAGCTCGTGCTTCTCGGCGAGCGGCGCGAGCGCCCGCACCGCCCGGTCGACGTTGGCGCGCTGCGGCCCGGCGTCGGCCAGGTCCCCCCGTTTGACCAGCGCGTTCCCTCCGAGCGCGACGACCACGCGCATCCGTTCCCCCCTCACCCGCCCGGCCGGCCGAGCGTCGCGACCATGACCGCCTTGATGGTGTGCATCCGGTTCTCGGCCTCGTCGAAGACGAGGGAGGCGCCCGACTCGAAGACCTCGTCGGTGACCTCCAGCGCGTCCAGGCCGGTCTTCCGGTAGATCTCCTCCCCCACCGCCGTCCCCCGGTCGTGGAAGGCGGGAAGGCAATGCATGAACTTGACCTCCGGGTTGCCGGTCGCCCGCATGACCTCGGTGTTCACCTGGTACGGTTTGAGCAGCGCTATGCGCTCGTCCCACACCTCTTTCGGCTCGCCCATCGAGACCCACACGTCGGTCATGACGAAGTCGGCGCCGCGTACGCCTTCGGACACGTCCTCGGTGAGGGTGATGTCCGCTCCGGTCCCGGCCGCCACCGCCCGGGACGGCTGGACGACCGTCTCCTCGTCCGGCCACAGGCTCTGCGGAGCGACGATGCGCACGTTCATGCCGAGCAGCGCGCCGGTGGCCACATAGGAGTGGCCCATGTTGTTGCGCGCGTCGCCCAGGTAGGCGTACGTGACGTCCCGCAGGGGCTTGCCGCCGTGCTCGCGCATGGTGAGCATGTCGGCGAGCATCTGCGTGGGGTGCCAGTCGTCGGTCAGCCCGTTCCACACGGGGACGCCCGCGTACTGGGCGAGTTCTTCCACGAGCCTTTGGCTCGACCCCCGGTACTCGATGCCGTCGTACATCCGTCCCAGGACGCGGGCGGTGTCCTTCATCGACTCCTTGTGGCCGATCTGCGTGCCGCCGGGGCTGAGGTAGGACACGTGGGCGCCCTGGTCGTGGGCGGCGACCTCGAACGCGCAGCGCGTCCGGGTGGACGTCTTCTCGAAGATCAGCGCGATGTTCCGGCCGGTCAGGGCCTGCCGCTCCGTCCCGGCGTACTTCGCGGCCTTCAGCTCGGCCGCGAGATCGAGCAGGTACCCGAACTCCTCCGGAGTGAAGTCGAGTTCCCTGAGCAGGCTGCGGCCGCGGAGGTCGAGCGCCATATCCGGTCTCCCGAGGGTCGTGGGTCGTCAGGCGTCCCGGACGAGCGGGCAGGTCATGCAGCGCGGGCCGCCGCGCCCGCGGCCCAGCTCGCTGCCGCGGATCGTGATGACCTCGATCCCGTTCCGGCTCAGATGGTTGTTGCTCGTCGCGTTGCGCTCGTAGGCGACGACGACGCCGGGCGAGACGGCCAGGACGTTCGCGCCGTCGTCCCACTGCTCGCGCTCGGCGGCGAACACGTCCTGCGTCGGGACGAGGACCTTGATGTCGTCCAGGCCGAGCGCCGCGGCGATCGCCCGGTGCATGTCCTCGGGCGGATGGTCGGTGATCTTCAGCTCCTTCTCGGTGTCGCCCGGCTCGACGGTGTGGGACGGCAGCATGCCGAGCCCCGCGTAGGCGGTGAACACGCCGTGGTCGACCATCGTCATGACCGTGTCCAGGTGCATGAACGCCCGCTTGTGCGGCATCCGCAGCGCGACGATCCGGGTGCACGACCCGGCGGCGAACAGCGACTGCGCGAGCATCTCCACGGCCTGCGGCTGCGTCCGCTCGCTCATCCCGACCAGCACGGCGCCGTTCCCGATGACCAGGACGTCGCCGCCCTCCAGGGTCGCGGGGGCCATCGCCGTCCCGCTGCTCCACACGTGGAAGCCGCCCTCGGCGGGCCGGCCGTACCCGGCGGCGAACAGCGGGTGCCAGCGGTAGACCGCCTCCATGTTCACCGTCTCGCGCAGCCGCGCCTTCTTGCGCATCGTGTTGATCGAGACGCCGTCGTAGATCCAGCACGATGGGTCGCGGGTGAACAGGTGGTTGGGCAGCGGAGGCAGCAGGAAGCCGTCCATGGGGATGGAGTGGAACGCGATCGACGCGGGCTCGGGGATGCGCTCCAGGATCTCCCGCTTGGTGATGCCGCCGATCAGGAACGAGGCGAGCTCCTGCACGTCCATGGAGTCCAGGCAGTTGCGGATCGCGTCGGTGGCGAGCGGGCCGAACCAGTGCGGGTCGACGACGGCGTCCATGATGTGCTTGCGCGCCTCGGGGATCCCGGCCGTCTCGGTGAGCAGGTCCATCAGCAGGTGCGTCCGGACGCCCTCGGCCCGCAGCACGTCCTCGAACTCCTCGTGCTCCTCCACCGCGCGCCTGACCCACAGCACGTCGTCGAACAGCAGCCCGGCCGCGTTGGACGGGGTGAGCCGCTTCAGCGACAGCTCCGGCCGGTGCAGCAGCACCTCCCGGAGCCGGCCGGCCTCCGAATCGACGTGGAACGGCATCCCCCACCTCCTCGGGGCCCGGCTGCGGCGCCGCATGACCCCAGGTCACCGGGCCCGGTCCGGCGACAGATCCGCAATTCCCGCGCTCGGGCGCCCGAAACTGGATCGGCGCGGCCGCGGGCTTTGCCCGACCTTCACCCGGACCGGCGGCGGGACCCGGCACGGAGCTGCCGCGTCCCGGACCTAAACTCGTCTGCATGACACCCCCCGGAGGCGGCGGCCGAGACAGCGCGGTCGAGCTGCACTCTCTCGTGAAGCGCTACGGCGCGGCCGCGGCCGTCGACGGCCTGTCCCTCAGCGCCGCCCGGGGCGCCGTCACCGCGCTGCTCGGCCCGAACGGCGCGGGCAAGACCACGACGATCGAGATCTGCGAGGGGTTCCGGCGGGCCGATTCCGGCACCGTCCGCGTCCTCGGCCTCGACCCGGTCGCGGACGGCCGGGCGCTGAAGCCGCGGGTCGGCGTGATGCCGCAGTCCGGCGGCGTGCCGGGCACCGCCCGCGCCGGCGAGTTCCTGACGCTCGTCGCCTCGTTCCACGCGGCGCCGCTCGACCCGGCGGCCCTGCTGGCGCGGCTCGGCCTCACCGAGCACGCCCGCACCCCGTTCCGCCGCATGTCCGGCGGGCAGCAGCAGCGCCTGTCCCTCGCCGTCGCCATCGTCGGGCGGCCCGAGCTGGTCTTCCTCGACGAGCCCACCACCGGCCTCGACCCGCAGGCCAGGCACGCCACCTGGGAGCTGATCGAGGAGCTGCGCGCCGCCGGGGTGTCGGTGGTCCTCACCACGCACAACATGGAGGAGGCCGAGCGCCTCTCCGACCGCGTCGTCATCGTCGACCGCGGCCGCGTCGTCGCCGAGGGCGCCCCCGAGGAGCTGACCGGCGCCGAGCGGCAGCTGCGGTTCCGCGCCCGGCCCGGCCTCGGCCTGGACGAGCTGCTCGCCGCGCTGCCCGCCGGCAGCGCGGCCAAGGAGTCGCCCGCCGGGCACTACCTGATCGAGGCGGACGTGCGCCCCGAGCTGCTCGCCACCGTCACCGCCTGGTGCGCCTCGCACGGCGTCCTGACCGAGGACCTGCGGATCGAGCGCCGCACGCTGGAGGACGTCTTCCTCGAACTCACCGGACGGGAGCTGCGGTCATGACCGCCCCACTGGACCTGTCCCCCGCGCCGGGGGCCGTGCCGCTGCCGCGGATGGTCGCGTCGCAGGCCCGCTACGAGTTCCGCACGGTGCTGCGCAACGGCGAGCAGCTGCTGCTGACGCTGATCATCCCGGTGGTGCTGCTCGTCCTGTTCAGCGCGACGTCCCTGCTCGACCTCGGCTCCGGCCGCCGCGTCGACTTCCTCGCGCCCGGCATCCTCGCGCTCGCGGTGATGTCCACGGCGTTCACCGGGCAGGCGATCGGGACCGGGTTCGAGCGGCGCTACGGCGTCCTCAAGCGGCTCGGCGCCACCCCGCTGCCGCGCGCCGGGCTGATCGGCGCCAAGACCGCCAGCGTGCTCGCGGTCGAGGCGGTGCAGGCCGCGGTGATCTGCGCGGTGGCGCTGGCGCTCGGCTGGGAGCCGCACGGCGACCCGGCGTCGGTGCTCGTCCTGCTGCTGCTCGGCACCGCCGCGTTCTCCGGGTTCGGGCTGCTCATGGCCGGGACGATGCGCGCCGAGGCGGCCCTCGCCGCCGCGAACCTCGTCTACATCCTGCTGCTGGCCGTCGGCGGCGTCGTGTTCCCGCTGGAGAAGTTCCCCGGCCCCGTCCGGGACGCCCTGGAGCTGCTGCCGATCTCGGCGCTGGCGGGCGGGCTGCGCGACGTCCTGCAGGACGGCGCCGCGTTCCCCGCGCAGCCGCTGCTCGTCCTCGCGGTGTGGGCGGTCGCCGGCCTCGCCCTCGCCGCCCGCTTCTTCCGGTGGGAGTGACCGTTGGCCCTCGCTGAAGCACCGGGCTCGCTCGGCGGCGCGACCCGCGCCCCCGGCCGCACGCGCGCGCTGTCGCTGGGCTCGGTCCCGCCGCCCGCGCTGATCTTCCTCGGCATCGTCTCGGTGCAGGTCGGCGCGGGCCTGGCCAAGCACCTGTTCGAGCGGCTGCCGCCGACGTCCGTCGTGTCGATCCGGCTGCTGGCCTCGGCGCTCGTGCTGGGCTTCCTGGCCCGCCGGGCGCTGCGGACCGTGCTGCGCGACCACTCCTGGACGAGCCTCGCCGTCGTCGCCGGGTACGGGATCTCGCTCGCCGCGATGAACTTCGCGTTCTACCAGGCGCTCGCGCGGATCCCGCTGGGCGTCGCGGTCACGATCGAGTTCCTCGGCCCGCTGTCGGTCGCGATCGTCGGCTCCCGCCGCCCGCGGGACGTCCTGTGGGTGCTGCTCGCGGGCGCGGGCGTGGTCATGCTCGCCCGGGGCGGCGGCGACGCCGACCTCCTCGGCATCGCGTTCGCGCTGCTCGCCGCGGTCGGCTGGGCGTCCTACATCCTGCTCACCGCGGCCACCGGGCGGCGCTTCCCCGGCACCACCGGGCTGGCGCTGGCCAGCATCATCGGCACGCTGGTCGTGCTGCCGGGCGGCATCGCGACCGGCGTCGCGGCGGGCGGCGGCGCGCTGCTCGACCCGGAGCTGCTGCTGATCGGGCTCGGCGTCGGCCTGCTGTCGTCGGTCATCCCGTACTCGCTGGAGCTGGAGGCGCTGCGCCGGGTGCCGGCCCGCGTCTTCGGGATCCTGATGAGCCTGGAGCCCGCCGTCGCCGCGCTCGTCGGCCTCGTGGTGCTCGGCGAGATCCTCACCGGACGCCAGTGGGTCGCGATCGCCTGCGTCATCATCGCCTGCGCGGGCGCCACGCGCGGGCAGAAGGAACCGACGGAGGCTCCCGAGGCGTGAGTGGCGGCCCGATGTGGCAGCGTGGAAGGATCGGCGTGCACGGATCAACGCACGGATCAACGCACGGGTCGTCCAGCGTGGGGAGAGGAGCCGCCGTGATCGGCCGGACCGAGGACCAGGGGATCCCGCCCGAGTTCTTCGAGGGAGGGTCGGCGTCGTTCGTCGACTTCCTGCGCCTGCACTCGCCCGAGCTGCTGCCGATCAACCGCGTCCCGGAGGGCGACGCGCCCGAGGTGCCGCACGGCACGACCGTCCTGGCGCTGGCGTTCCCCGGCGGCGTCATGATGGCCGGCGACCGCCGCGCCACCCAGGGCAACCGCATCGCCTACCGGGAGCTGGACAAGGTCCAGCGCGCCGACGAATACTCGGCGGTCGCGTTCGCGGGGACGGTCGGGCTGGCGCTGGAGATGGTCCGGCTGTTCCAGGTCGAGCTGGAGCACTACGAGAAGATGGAGACGGTACCGCTGTCGCTGCCGGGCAAGGCCCGCCGGCTGGGCGCCGTCATCCAGGCCAACCTCGCGCAGGCGCTGCAGGGCCTCGCGGTCGTCCCGCTGTTCACCGGCTACGACCCCGGCACGGGCGAGGGGCGGATCTACACCTACGACATCACCGGCGCGCCGCAGGAGGCCCGCGACTTCCACGCGGACGGGTCCGGCTCCCCCTACGCGCTGGGCGCGCTGAAGAAGCTCTACCGGCGCGACCTGTCGCTGGAGGACGCCGCCACCGTGTGCGTCCAGGCCCTGTTCGACGCGGCCGACGACGACACCGCCACCGGCGGGCCCGACCTGATGCGGCGCATCTACCCGACGATCGCGGTCGTCACCGGGGACGGCTACCGGCGCCTCCCCGAGGACCAGGTGTCCGCGATCGCCGAGGAGGTCGTGCGGGCCCGCATGGAGAACCCGGGCGGCCCCACCGCGCCCCTGCGCTGATCACCGGGAACGTCGGACCCGGCTTCTAGACTCGGCCGTATGGCACGCGCGAACGACGAGGCCGCAGCCCTCATCCGGGAACTGGCCGACCTGCTGTCCATCACCGGCGGCGACGCCTTCAAGATCCGGGCGTACGAGAAGGCCGCGCGGGCGATCGCCGGGTACCCCGACGACATCGCCGGCCTCGACCTGGCCGGGCTCCGCGCGATCCCGACCGTGGGCGAGGCGATCGCCAAGAAGGTCCTCGACTACACCACCACCGGCACGATCCGCCAGGTGGAGGAGCTGCGCACGCAGATACCGGCGGGCGTGCGCGCGCTCACCGCCATCCCCACGCTCGGCCCGAAGAAGGCCCTCGCCGTCTACGAGGAGCTCGGCATCTCCTCGGTGGACGAGCTGGCCGCCGCCATCGGGGAGGGCCGCCTGCGCGGCCTCAAGGGCTTCGGCGCCAAGACCGAGGAGAACATCCTCCGCGGCATCGAGCTGATGCGCAGCTCCGGTGAGCGCGTCCTGGTCGACGCCGCCGCGGGCGTCGCCGACGAGATCGTCGCCGCCCTCTCGGAGCTCCCGCAGGTGGAACGCTGCGAGCACGCCGGGTCGCTGCGCCGGATGCGCGAGACGATCGGCGACGTGGACGTCCTCGCCGCCTCCCGGGACCCGCGCCCGATCATGGAGGCGTTCACCGCGCTGCCGCTCGTCGCGGAAGTCGTCGTCGGCGGCGACAAGAAGACCTCGATCCGCACCGCCAAGGGCCTGCAGGTCGATCTGCGCGTCGTCCCGCCCGAGTCGTGGGGCGCGGCGCTGCAGTACTTCACCGGCTCGCAGGCCCACAACATCCGCACCCGCGAGATCGCGGTCAAGGCGGGCCTCAAGCTGTCGGAGTACGGCCTGTTCGACGCCGAGACGGACGAGCTGATCGTGTCGGAGACCGAGGAGGAGGTCTACGAGCGCCTGGGCCTGCCCTGGGTCCATCCGACCCTCCGGGAGGACACCGGCGAGATCGAGGCGGCCCTCAAGGACGCGCTGCCCCGCCTCGTCACCGTCGGCGACCTGCGCGGCGACCTGCACAGCCACACCGACCTGACCGACGGCGTCGCGTCCCTCGCGGACATGGCCGCCGCCGCGCGGGCCCGCGGCCTGGAGTACTACGCGATCACCGACCACGCGCCCGACCTGGTGATGCAGCGCATGACGGACGAGAAGATGCTCGCCCAGCGCGCCGAGGTCGCCGAGCTGCAGAAGCGGTATCCCGACCTCGTCCTGCTCCACGGCACCGAGCTCAACATCGACCCCGACGGCGGCGTCGACTGGGACGCCGACTTCCTCTCCGGCTTCGACGTCTGCGTCGCCTCCGTCCACTCCCACTTCACCCAGGACCAGGACGCGATGACCCGCCGCCTCGTCCGGGCCTGCGAGAACCCGCACGTCCACGTCATCGGCCACCCCACGGCCCGCAGCATCGGCCGCCGCGCGCCGGTGGACGCCGACTGGGACGAGGTCTTCCGCGCCGCCGCCCGCACCGGCACCGCCATGGAGATCGACTGCTTCCCCGACCGGCTCGACCTGCCCGCCGACCTGGTCCGCCGCGCGAAGCGGTTCGGCGTGAAGTTCTCCATCGACACCGACGCGCACTCGCTGAGCGACCACCGCAACGTCCGCTACGGCGTCGGCACCGCCCAGCGCGGCTGGCTGACCCCCGACGACGTCATCAACACCTGGCCCCTCCCCCGCCTGCGCGCGTTCCTCCGGAAGCGGTGAGCCGTCAGGCGGGCTGCGGGGCCTGCGCCTGCGGGACGGCGGCGGGCGCGGGCGCGGCGGCGGCGGGGACCGGGCCCCGGTCGCGGAGGGCGAAGAACAGGCGGAACGCCGCGATCCACATCAGCACCGAGCCGAGCATGTGCAGCAGCACCAGGCCCGCGGGGACGCCGAGGAAGTACTGGGTGTAGCCGATGGCGCCCTGGATCACGATGAGGCCCGCCAGCTCCAGCGCGCGGCGCCGCGCGGCGGCCGGGGCGCCCGTGCGGTAGAGGGCGACGATCACGGCCAGGGTCAGGCCGATGGTGAGCCAGGCCAGCTCGCCGTGGATGCGGGCGACGTCGGTGATGTTGAACCCGTAGCGGCGGGACTCGGCGTCCCCCGCGTGCGGGCCGGTGCCGGTGACGACGGTGCCCGCGACGAGGACGGCGGCGCAGGAGACCAGCAGCGCGGCGGCGAGGCGGCGCGTCCACGGCCCGGCGAGGCGGCGCGGCGGGGCGTCGCCCTCCCCGGCGCGGACCCACAGCGCCACGCAGAAGACGAGCAGCGCCGGCGAGACGAGGAAGTGCAGCGACACGGCCGCCGGGTGCAGCTTGGTGAGGACGACGATGCCGCCGATGACCGCCTGCGCGACCACGCTCATCGGCTGCGCCAGCGCCCACCACACGAGCTCCTTGCGGCGCGGCCGCAGCCGCAGCGCCGCGACGAACACCAGCACGCCGATGCCCAGCACCAGGAAGGTGACCATCCGGTTGCCGAACTCGATCGACATGTTCAGCAGGTGGTGCTCGGGGCTGTGCGTGGGGACGAGGCTGTCGCCGGTGCACCGCGGCCATTCGGGGCAGCCGAGCCCGGACTTGGTGACGCGGACGGCGCCGCCGCTGATGACGATGAGCACGTTGCCGATGACGCCGAGGAGCGCGAGCAGCCGCAGCGATCCGGGGGTCGGACGCCACACGGCGTTCCAGGTCCGGATCGCGGGATTCGACGACGGTCGCTCAGCCACGGCACCCATCGTATGGCCGGGTCGCCGTACCCCCGACCCGACCCCCGGTTACGTGCCGTAGGGGCCGGGCGGCCGCGGCGGCAGGAAGCCCGACGGGCCCTGACCCGCCCACGGCGGGCCGGCCGGCCAGGCCGCCCCGGGGCGCGGCGGCGTGCGCAGGAACGCCTGCCGGGCCAGCGACATCAGCTCCAGCAGCGAGTCGCGGCGGGTGACGAACCAGCGCTGCTCGGCCACCCCGCGGTCGGCGCGCTTGTGCAGCAGCGCCAGCTCGGTCGCGGCGAGCTGGTAGTCGGTCATGGCGCGGCCGGCCGGCGGCCCGCCGACCGACCGGGCCCAGCGGCGGGCGGCGCGGCGGGACGGGATGGAGCGCAGCATCCGCACGTCCTGCGGCGTCACCAGGCCCGTCCCGGCGTACATCGGCAGGTAGGCCTCGATGCGGCGGACGGTGCCGCGCCGCTCGACGAAGACGATCACGATCAGCGCGACGAGGACGCAGAAGTCCAGCAGGTAGACGATGCCGAGGCCGGCGAGGCCGAACGCGCCCGCGGACCCGTTCCACAGCCCGTGCAGGATCATCGCGCCGAGCAGCCCGGCGAGCGGCGCGAGGATCTGGCCGCGCCGGTGCGTGGCGGCGTAGGCGACGCCGAGCCCGGTCATGGACGTGAACAGGGGGTGGCTGAGCGGCGCGATGAGGCCGCGCAGGATGAACACCGCCTGGAGCTGCTGGGCGCCGCCGTCCTCGAACGCCCGCATGTAGTAGGTGATGTTCTCCATCATGGCGAAGCCGAGGCCGACCATCGCGGCGTAGATGATGCCGTCGGCGAAGCCGTCGATCTCGTTGCGCCGGAACCACAGCAGGCCGAACAGGACGGCGCCCTTCAGCGTCTCCTCGATGATCGGCGCGCCGAACGTGGCGCTGACGAAGTGGCCCTCGGTCTCCCCGAAGATGGGCACGGTCACGTACAGCAGCCCGGCGGTGTTGAGGACGAGCGCGCCGAGCACGGCGATGCCCGCCCCCCACATGAACGAGAACACCAGGGCGCGCGGCGGCTCCGGCTCCAGCCGGTCCAGCGTGAGCGCGAGCGCGACCAGGACCGGGATCGGGAGGATGGCGAGCAGCACCCCGACCCAGAAGCCGGCCCCGCCGAGCGCCGCGTCCGCGCCGAACGCGACCAGGATGCAGAGCCCGGACACGGTCATGCCGACGATGAGGCCGACCGGGGGCCTGCCCGGCACCCGGCCGTCCAGCACCGCTTTCGGATCCATGCTCGCCATGACGTGAGCGTAACCGAAGCCGGGTCCGGCGCCGGGCCGGCCGTTCACCGGCGGTGACCGGCCGGCCGCGCCGGCTCAGTGCAGCAGCGGGTCGACCGCCACGGCGGTGAACAGCAGCGCCAGGTACACGTTGGAGAGGTGGAAGAACCGCATCGGCCGCAGGTGGACGCCGGTCACCCCGGCGCGCACCGCCTTCAGCAGCCGGTGCCCCTCGGCGAGGAACACCAGGCCGAGCACGACCGCGACGGCCCCGTACACCGGGCTCATCCCGGCGACCGGCCACAGCGCCAGCGAGGCCGCGACGGTGGCGTAGGTGTAGGCGAGGCTCTCGGTGACGACGCGGCGCTCGGACGCGACGACCGGCAGCATCGGGACCTTGGCGACGGCGTAGTCCTCGCGGTAGCGCATCGCGAGCGTCCAGGTGTGCGGCGGCGTCCACAGGAACACCACCATGAACAGCACGAACGGCGTCCAGGCGACGGACCCGGTGATCGCGGCCCAGCCGATGAGGACGGGCATGCACCCGGCGATGCCGCCCCACACGACGTTCTGGGAGGTGCGCCGCTTGAGCAGCAGCGAGTACACGAAGACGTAGAACAGGATCGCGAACAGCGATCCGGCCGCGGCGACCGGGTTGACCGCCAGCAGGAACCCGGCCGTGGACAGCACGGCCAGCGTCACCCCGAAGATCAGGGCGCGGGCCGGGGTGACCTGGTGGCGGGCCAGCGGGCGGCGCCGGGTGCGGCGCATCTTGGCGTCGATGTCGCGGTCGATGTAGCAGTTGATCGCGTTGGCGGACCCGGCGGACATCGTCCCGAACGCCAGCGTGAGCAGCACCGTGGACAGGGGCGGGACGCCGTCGGCGGCCAGGAACATCACCGGGATGGTGGTGATCAGCAGCAGCTCGATGACGCGCGGCTTCGTGAGCGCCACATAGGCGCGCAGGCTCGCGCCCACCGTCCGGCGGGCGGCGCTTTCGGCGGGGTTGGGCACGAGGGCCGGTGCGAGCGCCCCCGGCACCCGCTCGTCGAGCTCGACCCCGCGCTTGTTACTGAGCACCGTCACAATCGGGTCCACGTCCAACTAGGGATGAGAAATCGGTCCACCTCGGCGGTGCCCCCGTGTTCCGGGCCGGCCTCGGGTTCATGCGACTTCGGCTTGGTCTTGTTGCCGCGGCCGCTTGCCGTCAGCCGCGCCATCACTGTAGTCCGACCCCTCCGGGAGTCGTGCACCGGGTCACCGGACGCGCCGCACGGTGACCGACGGGCCGGTCGGCCCCGTCCCGGAGCACGTTCCGGGGCTCGTCCGGGATCACCCGCCGGATCCCCCGTGCGGGGGGTTAGCGCGCGAGGCGTCCGGGCAAGGGTGCAGGGAGGTGCCGCTGGCGCCGCTCCCCCGGTGCGCGGCCCGGCACGCGGCACCACCCGGTACCGCACGGCATCGAACGACATCGAACGGCGGCGAACGGCACCGGATGCCATCGCGAGGCATCGTGCGGCTCCGCACGGCCGAGCCTGCGGCGGCCCTCCCGCGCGATAGGCTCGCCTGGGGCGCGGCATGATCTTCGCCCGCCGCGGACCGGGCGGCGGCACGGGGCAGGGGAAGCTGTGGCGCACAACGGTAAGAGTGGACTTGAAACACCGGTTCGAGAGGAGCCTGGCGTTCCGTGAGCAGGGACAACAGCACGTTTGAGTGGTCCGAGACGGACCGGCGCGCGGTGGACGTGATCCGCGCCCTCGCCATGGACGCGGTCGAGGAGGCGGGCTCCGGCCACCCCGGTACGGCGATGAGCCTCGCGCCCGCCGCCTACCTCCTCTTCCAGCGCTACCTCCGGCACGACCCGACCGACCCGCACTGGGCCGGGCGGGACAGGTTCGTGCTCTCCTGCGGGCACTCCAGCCTGACCCTGTACATCCAGCTGTACCTGTCGGGCTACCCGATGACGCTGGACGACCTGAAGGCGCTGCGCAAGTGGGGCAGCCTCACCCCGGGCCACCCCGAGCACGGGCACACGGCCGGGGTCGAGACGACCACGGGGCCGCTCGGGCAGGGCATCGCGAACGCGGTCGGGATGGCGATGGCGGCCCGCCGCGAGCGCGGCCTGTTCGACCCCGACGCGCCGCAGGGCGAGTCCCCCTTCGACCACATGATCTGGGCGTTCGCCTCCGACGGCGACATCGAGGAGGGCATCAGCCACGAGGCGAGCGCGCTGGCGGCCCACCAGCGGCTCGGCAACCTGGTGCTGCTCTACGACGACAACAAGATCTCCATCGAGGACGACACCGCGATCGCGATGTCGGAGGACGTGCGGGCCCGCTACGCGGCGTACGGCTGGGACGTCCACCACGTCGACTGGACCGAGAACGGCGACTACGAGGAGAACGTGGCCGCGCTCGCGGCGGCGTTCGACGCGGCCAAGGCCGAGACGGCCCGCCCGTCGTTCATCGCGCTGCGCACGATCATCGGCTGGCCGGCGCCGAACAAGAAGAACACCGGCAAGATCCACGGCTCGGCGCTCGGCGCCGACGAGGTCGCCGCGACCAAGCGGATCCTCGGCATGGACCCGGCCGAGACCTTCCAGGTCCCCGAGGACGTGCTGGCGCACGCCCGCGAGGTGTCCGCGCGGGGCCGCGCCGACCACGCCGCGTGGAACGAGGTCTTCGACGCGTGGCGGGCGGCCAACCCCGTCCGGGCCGCCGAGTACGACCGGATCTCCGAGCGCGCGCTGCCCCCCGGCTGGGACGAGGCGCTCCCCGCGTTCGAGGCCGGCAAGGAGATCGCCACCCGCGCGGCGTCCGGTGAGATCCTCGCCTCGCTCGCGCCGGTGCTGCCGGAGCTGTGGGGCGGCTCGGCCGACCTCGCCGACAGCAACAACACGACGATGAAGGGCGAGCCGTCCTTCATCCCCGAGGAGTTCCAGACCAAGGAGTTCCCCGGCCACCGCTACGGCCGCACGCTGCACTTCGGCGTCCGCGAGCACGCGATGGGCGCGATCTGCAACGGCATCGCGCTGCACGGCGGCACCCGCCCCTACGGCGGCACGTTCCTGATCTTCAGCGACTACATGCGCCCGGCGGTCCGGCTGGCGGCGCTGATGAAGCTGCCGGTCACCTACGTGTGGACGCACGACTCGATCGGCCTCGGCGAGGACGGCCCGACGCACCAGCCGGTCGAGCACCTGTGGGCGCTGCGGGCCATCCCGGGCCTGGACGTCGTCCGGCCGGCGGACGCCAACGAGACGGCGGTCGCGTGGCGGACCGTGCTGCGGCACACCGACCGCCCCGCGGGCCTCGCGCTGACCCGGCAGAAGCTGCCCACGCTGGAGCGCGGCGGCGAGATCGCGTCCGCGGAGGGCGTCGCCAAGGGCGGCTACGTGCTGGCCGACGCCGACGGCGGGCAGCCCGAGGTGATCATCATCGCGACCGGCAGCGAGGTCCAGCTCGCCCTGGAGGCGCGCACGGCGCTGCAGGCCGAGGGCACCCCGACCCGGGTCGTGTCGATGCCGTGCGTGGAGTGGTTCGAGGAGCAGACCGACGCCTACCGGCAGGAGGTCCTCCCGCCCGGGGTGAAGGCCCGCGTGTCGGTCGAGGCGGGCGTCGCGCTCGGCTGGCGCGGCTACGTCGGCGACGACGGCGAGTCGGTCAGCCTGGAGCACTTCGGCGCGTCCGCGGACTACAAGACGCTGTTCCTGCAGTTCGGGATCACCTCCGAGCGGGTCGTCGCGGCGGCGAAGGCGAGCCTGATCAAGGCCGGCGTGCACGGCGCCGGGCGCGGCGAGACCACCGGCAACTAGGGGACGGGCGGGGCCCCGCCGCCGAGCGCGGGCGCGGGCCCCGCCGCCGTCCGCCCCCCGGACACCGCTGACACGAAGACGAGGAGAAGAGCGATGAGCGACATTCTGAAGAAGCTCTCGGACGAGGGCGTCTCGATCTGGCTGGACGACATCAGCCGGGAGCGGCTGCGGACGGGCAACCTGGCGGAGCTCGTCAAGGACAAGCACGTCGTCGGCGTCACCTCCAACCCGACGATCTTCGCGAAGGCGCTGAGCAAGGGGAACGCCTACGACGACCAGGTCCGCGACCTGGCCCTGCTCGGCGTGGACGTCGAGGAGGCGTCCCGCGCGATCACCACCTACGACATCCGCTGGGGCTGCGACGTGCTGCGCCCGGTCTACGACCGGACCGACGGCGTTGACGGCCGGGTGTCGATCGAGGTCGACCCGCGCCTGGCGAAGGACACGGACAAGACGGTCGCCGAGGCGCGCATGCTCTGGTGGCTCGTCGACCGGCCGAACCTCTTCATCAAGATCCCGGCGACGCAGGAGGGCCTGTCGGCGATCACGCGGACGCTGGCCCAGGGCATCAGCGTGAACGTCACGCTGATCTTCTCGCTGGAGCGCTACGGCGCGGTCATCGACGCGTTCTTCGCCGGGCTGGAGCAGGCCCGCGAGAACGGCCACGACCTGTCGAAGATCGCCTCGGTGGCGTCGTTCTTCGTCAGCCGGGTCGACACCGAGATCGACAAGCGGCTCGACAAGATCGGCTCGGACGAGGCGAAGAAGCTGCGCTCCAAGGCGGGGCTCGCCAACGCCCGGCTCGCGTACGCGCTGTACGAGGAGAAGTTCGGCACCGGCCGGTGGAAGGCGCTGAAGGACGCCGGGGCCCGTCCCCAGCGGCCGCTGTGGGCCTCGACCGGGGTGAAGGACCCGAACCTCAACGACACCCTGTACGTGGACGAGCTGGTCGCGCCGGGCACCGTCAACACGATGCCGGAGGCGACGCTGGTGGCCGAGGCCGACCACGGCCAGGTCCGCGGCGACACCGTCCGCGCCTCCTATGACGACGCCCGCGCGCACATGGCGGCGCTGAAGGACGCCGGCGTCGACTACGACGACGTCGTGCGCGTCCTGGAGGACGAGGGCGTCGAGAAGTTCGCCGCCTCCTGGAAGGGCATGCTCGACTCCATCACCGGCGAGCTGGAGGCCAAGGCGGCCGGCGCGTGACCTCGGTGGTGACCGCCGGGGGGATCTCGGTCACCATCCGCGGCGCCGTCGTCGACGAGGGCGAGACGGTCCTGGACCGTCTCGTCTCCGACGGCGTGCCGGGCTCGCTGGCGTCCCGCAGCGCCAAGCTGTGGGGGCCGGACGCGGTCCCGCTCGCCGCCCGCCGGCTCGGCTGGCTCGACCTGCCGGAGACCTCGCGGTCGCTCCCGGACCGGCTCGCCGGCCCGCTGGGCGAGGCGCGCGGCACCGGCCTCGACCGGATCGTGCTGGCCGCCGCAGGGGGCGCGGCGCTCGCCGCCGAGGCGATCTGCCGGACGGCCGGCGCCGAGCTGACCGTCCTCGACACCACCGACCCGCACGAGGTGTCGGGCGTGCTGGCCGGAGACCTGGCCCGGACGCTCGTCGTCGTGGTGGGCGAGAGCATCGAGGCGGAGTCGCTGCGCCGGGTGTTCGGGCGCGCGTTCTCCGAGGCCGGGCTGGGCGGCGCCGAGCTGGCGCGCCGGTTCGTCGCGGTCGCCGAGGAGGGGTCCGGCCTCGCGCGCGCCGCGGAGGACGTCGGCCACCACCTCGTCCTGGCCGAACCCGACGCCGACGACCGGTTCGGCGCGCTCGGCGCCCGCTCCCTGGTGCCGGCGGTGCTCGCCGGCGTGGACGTGGCGGGCCTGCTGGACGAGGCGTCGCGGCTGTCCGCGGCGCTGCGGCAGCCCTACGACAACCCGGCGCTGGCGCTCGGCGCGGCGCTCGGCTCCTCGGCGCTCGGCGCCCGCGACAAGCTGGTGATCGCCGACCACGGCTCGGGCCTCGCGGGCGTGGGCCGCTGGGCGGAGCAGCTCGTCGCCGGGGCGCTCGGCAAGGACGGCAAGGGCCTGCTCCCGGTCGTGGTGGAGAGCGTCGACGCGCCCGGCTTCGAGCTGGCGGGCGACCTGCGGCGGGTCATCCTCGGCCGCCGCCCGGACGAGCCGGGCCCCGGCCGCGAGGCGGGGGTGAGCGTCGCCGGCCCGCTCGGCGCGCAGTTCCTGCTGTGGGAGTACGCGGTCGCGGTGGCGGCCCGGGTGATCGGCGTGAACCCGTTCGACGAGCCCGACACCGAGCAGTCGCGGGCGAGCACGGCCGCGCTGCTGCGGTCGGAGGAGGGCACGGCGCCGACGGTCGTCCGGCGGCCGCCGGAGCTGGTCGAGGGCGCGGTCGAGGTGCACGCGAAGGAGGACGCGCTGCGCGGCGCGCGGACGCTGACCGAGGCGCTGGAGGCGGTCCTCGCCGACGTCCCCGACTGCGGCTACCTCGCGGTGCTCGCCTACCTGGACCGCTCCGGGGACGCGGCGGCGGCCGGGCTGCGCCCGCTGCTGGCCGCGCGCGGCGCCGCGGTGCGCAGGAGCCCGGCCCCGGTCACGTTCGGGTGGGGGCCGCGCTACCTGCACACGGCCGGGCAGTACCACAAGGGCGGGCCGCTGAACGGGGCGTTCCTGCAGATCACCGGTGCCGTGACCGGCGACGTGCCGGTGCCGGGGCGGCCCTACAGCCTGGGCGAGCTGCAGCTCGCGCAGGCGTACGGCGACCTGCGGGTGCTGCGCGCGCTGGGCGGCCCCGCCGTCCGGCTGCACCTGCGCGACCGCGCCGAGGGGCTCGCGCAGCTCGCCGCGGCGCTCGCCTGACCGGCCTGCCCGGACGCACCGCGACCGGACGGATCCGGAACGCGACCCAAGAAGATCAATGGAGATGGTCGCGAATGCCCGTTCTCTCCTGAAACGATGGGGGGCAGGAGGGAACGGTGTCCGGATTCGACGTATTGACGCGCGGTGACGTGCTGGACTCGGCGCTGCAGGCGAGGGACTACCTCGTGAGCTGCGGCGTCCCCGGCGCCCTGGCCGCCAAGGACCCGCGGCTGTGGGGGCGGCGCGCGGTGGACCACAGCCGGCTCGGCTGGCTCGACCTGCCGTTCGCCTCCCGCGGGCTGCTGAACCAGGTGAACGGGTTGGTGTCGGAGGCGCGCTACTCGGGCCTCGACCACATCGTGCTGATCGGGGTCGGCGCGGAGAGCCTCGCCGCGCAGGCGATCATGGAGGCGCACGCGCCGGCGCTGGCCGGCGCCGGCGGCCCGGGCGCCGAGGCCGGCGGCGAGCGGACGGCCGGCGAGCTGACCGTGCTGGACGGCGGCGACACCGCCGCGCTGGCGTACGCGATGGAGCGGCTCGACCGGACCCTGGTGGTCCTCGCCAGCAAGGCGGGCGTGTCGCTGGAGGGCGACGCCTACCGGCGGATCTTCGCCGAGGCGTTCCGGGAGCGGGGCCTGTCGGAGCGGGAGATCGCGGGCCGGTTCCTGGTCATCACCGACCACGGCAGCCCCCTGCACGACTTCGCCCGGCAGTGCGGCTACCGGATCGGGCTGACCGACCCCTACCTGCCGGGGCACTACGGCGCGCTGTCGGCGTACGGGCTCGTCCCGGCGGTGCTGGCGGGCGCGGACGCCGACCGGCTGCTGGACGAGGCGGCGTCGCTGGTGCCGTCGCTGTCCAAGGACGAGGACAACCCCGGGCTGCTGCTCGGCGCGGTCATCGGCGGCTGCGCGCAGCAGGAGCCGGGCGGGCTCGCCCGCGACAAGGTGCTGCTGCGCGAGCCCGGCGGGCCGGGCGCGCTCAGCGCGTGGATCTCCCAGCTCCTCGCGGTCGGCACCGGCAAGCGGGGCCGCGGCGTGCTGGCGTTCGAGCCGCCCGGCGCGCGCGGCGGGTTCCCCGACGTGCACGGCGTGTCGATCAACCCGAAGTCGGCGGCGCAGGACGACTCCGACACCTCGGTGTGGGCGCCGCTCGGCGCGCAGTTCCTGCTGTGGGAGTACGCGACGGCGGTCGCCGGGTGGCTGCTCGGCGTGAACCCGTTCGAGGCGGGCAGCACGGTCGTGCAGGAGGCCGAGGACGACGCGGCGGCGCTGCTGCGCACCGCGTCCTCCGGCTCGCTGACGGCGGAGCGGCCGGTGTACGTCGAGGACGGCATCGAGGTGCACGCCGACTTCCCGTGGCCGCCCGGCGCCGAGCTGCAGACCGTCCTCGGCGGGCTGGTCGCCTCGGTCCCGAGCGACGGCTACCTGTCGGTGATGACGTACCTGTCGGGCGACTTCTCCGGCCGCTACCTGGCGCCGTCGCTGTCGCGCGGGTCGGGCCGCCCCGTCGCCTACGGGCCGGGGCCCGGCTACCCGCACGCGACCGGCCCGGTGCACAAGGACGGCCCCGGCAACGGCGCGTTCCTCATCATCACCGGCGACCCGGCGCCGGGCGACGCGCTCGCCGCCCATCCCGTCCCCGGCCGCCCCTACAGCCTGGCGCAACTGCGGCTGGCGCGGGCCCTCGGGGAGCTGCGGGCGCTGCGCGAGCGCCGACTGCCGGTGATCCGGCTGCACCTGCGCGACCCGATCGAGGGCGCGGGGAGACTGACCGAGGCGGTCCGCGCGGTGGCGGGGGCGCGCAGGCCGTGAGCTTCACCGCCGTCGTCTCGGGGGAGACGGCCATCACGGCCCGCGGGCCGCTCAAGGAGGCCGCGGAGCGCGTCCTCGGCCGGCTGTGGATCGACCAGGTCCCGGTCCGGCTCGCCTCCGAGGACCCCTCGCTGTGGCCCTCGGCCGCCACGGCGGAGGCGGAGGGCCGGCCGCTGTGCTGGCCCGGCCAGCCCGGCCCCGGCCGCGCCGTCCTGGACCGTGCCGAAGAGCTGCGCGGGCACGTCCGCGGCGGCGGCCCGGCGGAGGTCGTGCTGCTCGGCGGCGGGCCGGCCGCCCGCGCCGCCGCGCTGATCGCCGCCGCGGACGGCGTCCCGCTCACCGTCCTGGACGGGCCGGAGCCCGGCCCGCTGCTGCGCCTGCGCGACGACGAGGACCGGCTCGGCCGGACCGTGGTCGTGGCCGCCGGCGACGACCCGGGCACCGAGACGCTCCGCCGGGTGCTCGCCGGGATGCTCGCGGACGCCGGCCTCTCCCCCGCCGAGGCCGCCCGCCGGATCGTCGCTGTCGCCGAGCCGCGCGCCGCGGCGGCCAAGCACGCGGCCGAGGCGGGGCACCCGCTCGTCGAGGCCCCGGCCGCGACCGCGTTCGGGGCGCTGTCCCCCTACGCGCTGGTGCCCGCCGTCCTCGCCGGCGCCGACGTCCGGACGCTGCTGGGCGGGGCCGCCGCGGTGCTGCCCGCGCTGACCCGGCCGGAGAACAACCCCGGCCTCGTCCTCGGCGCGATCCTCGGCGGGGCCGCCCGCGCCGGGCGCCGGACGGTGGTGCTCGGCGGCCGCCCGCCGGGCCTGCCGGGCATCGCGCGCTGGGCGGCGGCGCTGCTGGAGGAGGCGACCGGCGGCCGGCTCGTCCCGGTCGTCCAGGACGGCGGCCTCCCCCTGACCCCGGCCGGCGACCTGTTCCTCGTGACGTTCGGCGGGCGCCCGCACCAGGACGACGCCACCGTCGCCGGGCCGCTCGCCGCCCAGCTGGTGGTGTGGGAGTACGCCGCCGCCGTCGCGGCCTACCTGCTGGAGGCCGACCCGCTCGCGCCCGCCGCCCGTCCCGCGCCGATGACGCTGGACGACGGCGCCGGCGAGCCGCTGTTCGCCGACGGCGACCACGGCCGGGCGGTCGAGGCGCACACGACCGTGCCGGAGTTGGCCGGCGCGTCCGGGCTGACCGCGCTGCTGGACGGGCTCACCCGCGGCATCGGCCCGGACGAGCACCTCGAGCTCGTCGCCTACCTGGATCCCGACGAGTCCCGC
Organism: Actinomadura chokoriensis; assembly: GCF_039529475.1. Taxonomy (NCBI): domain Bacteria; kingdom Bacillati; phylum Actinomycetota; class Actinomycetes; order Streptosporangiales; family Thermomonosporaceae; genus Actinomadura; species Actinomadura chokoriensis. The sequence goes on from NZ_BAAAMW010000015.1 coordinate 98,478, forward strand.
GGGCAGGGCGCGCAGGTGCGCCGGCTGGCCGCGCTGCTCGCCGCGCGCTGCGGCCGGCCGGTGCGCACCGGCTGGGGCGCCCGGCCCGCCGCGGCCGGGAATGATCGAACCGGCGGGTGCGTATACCTGTTGGTGACCGGGAACGCCGACCGCGACGTGCCGGTCCCGGGCCGGCACCACCGGCTGGGCATGCTGCAGCTCGCGCGGGCGCTCGGGGACGCCCGCGACGCGCGCGCGGCGGGCCGCCCGGTGGTGCGGCTGCACCTGCAGAACCGCTGGGCGGGGCTCGCCCGGCTGCTCGATGCGGCCAGAGGCGTGCGATGACGCGCGTGCCCGCGATTCGGGCCCGCGGGACGAGTTGGGGCAGGATGCTTGAAGCAGTGAGACGAGAAGGCGCAGTCCGACCAGAGGGGGCCACGTGACCAACCCAGCCAATCCGCTCCGCGATCCGCGGGACAAGCGCCTGCCGCGGGTGGCCGGGCCGTGCGTACTCGTGCTGTTCGGGGTCACCGGCGACCTGTCCCGCAAGAAGCTGCTCCCCGCGATCTACGACCTGGCGAACCGGGGGCTGCTGCCGCCGGGCTTCTCGCTGGTGGGCTTCGCCCGCCGCGACTGGGAGAACGAGGACTTCCGGCAGATCGCCTACGAGTCGGTCAAGGCGCACGCGCGCACCCCGTTCCGCGAGGACGTCTGGACGCACCTGTCGGAGGGCATGCACTTCGTCCCCGGCGAGTTCTCCGACCCGGGCGCGTTCGACGCGCTGTCGATGGCGGTCAAGGAGCTGGACGAGAGCCGCGGCACCGGCGGCAACTATGCCTTCTACCTGTCGATCCCGCCGAAGTTCTTCCCGCAGGTCGTCGAGCAGCTGCAGCGCAGCGGCCTCGCCGACCGCAAGGAGGGCGCCTGGCGCCGGGTCGTGATCGAGAAGCCGTTCGGCCGCGACCTGAGGACCGCGGTGGAGCTGAACGACACCGTGCACCGCGTCTTCCCCGAGGAGTCGATCTTCCGGATCGACCACTACCTCGGCAAGGAGACCGTGCAGAACATCCTGGCGCTGCGGTTCGCCAACACGATGTTCGAGCCCATCTGGAACCGCTCGTTCGTCGACCACGTGCAGATCACGATGGCCGAGGACATCGGGATCGGCGGCCGGGCCGGCTACTACGACGGCATAGGCGCCGCCCGCGACGTCATCCAGAACCACCTGCTGCAGCTGCTCGCGCTGACCGCGATGGAGGAGCCGACGTCGTTCCGCGCGGAGGCCGTCCGCGCCGAGAAGGCCAAGATCCTCTCGTCGGTGCGGGTGCCCGGCGACATCGCCCAGTCCACCGCGCGCGGGCAGTACGCCGCGGGCTGGCAGGGCGGCGTGAACGTCAAGGGCTACCTGGAGGAGGACGGCATCCCGGCCGACTCCCGCACCGAGACCTACGCCGCGATCAAGCTGGAGATCCAGAACCGCCGCTGGGCGGGCGTCCCGTTCTACCTGCGCACCGGCAAGCGGCTCAGCCGTCGCGTGACCGAGGTCGCGATGGTGTTCCAGAAGGCGCCGCACCTGCCGTTCTCGGAGACCGACACCGAGGAGCTCGGGCAGAACGCCCTGGTGATGCGGGTGCAGCCGGACGAGGGCATCACGGTCCGGTTCGGCTCGAAGGTGCCCGGCACCTCGATGGAGATCCGCGACGTCAACATGGACTTCGCCTACGGCGAGTCGTTCACCGAGACCTCCCCCGAGGCCTATGAGCGGCTGCTGCTGGACGTGCTGATCGGCGACCCCCCGCTGTTCCCCCGGCAGGAGGAGGTCGAGCTGTCCTGGCGGATCCTCGACCCGATCACCGAGTACTGGGCGTCCCGCAGCGGGCTCGACCAGTACAAGTCCGGCGGCTACGGGCCCGCCAGCGCCGACGAGCTGATGGCGCGGGACGGGCGCACCTGGAGGCGGCTCTAATGAACATCGATCTCACCGGAACCACCACCCGCAAGATCCAGGACGCGCTGACGCAGTCCCGGCATCTGATGGGCGGCCCGGCCGTCGGCATGGTGCTCACCCTGATCATCGTGACCGACGAGTCGGCGCAGTACGACGCGGTCCGCGCCGCGACCGAGGCGGCGCGCGAGCACCCGTGCCGGGTGCTGACCGTCATCTCCCGCGACCCGCGCGGCGGCTCGTCCCGGCTGGACGCCGAGATCCGGATGGGCGAGACCGGCCCCGGCGAGACGGTGCTGCTGCGCATGTACGGGCCGCTCGCCGAGCACGCCGACTCCGTCGTCGTCCCGCTCCTCATGCCGGACACGCCGGTCGTGACGTGGTGGCCGGGCGGCAAGGTGCCGAAGGTGCCGGCCGAGGACCCGCTGGGCGCGCTCGCGCAGCGCCGCGTCACCGACGCCTACGCGGCCCGCGACCGGCTCGGCACCCTCGCCCAGCTCGCGCGGGGCTACCGGCCGGGCGACACCGACTTCACCTGGACGCGGCTGACCTCGTGGCGGTCGCTGCTGGCCGCCGCGCTCGACCAGGACCACGACGACATCGTGTCCGGCGAGGTCGCCGCCGAGCCGGACAGCCCGAGCGCGGAGCTGCTGGCCGCGTGGCTGTCGATCCGGCTGGGCGTGCCGATGCAGCGGACCGTGTCGGAGGGGCCGGGCCTCACCGGCGTCCGGCTGACGACGACCAGCGGCGACATCCAGATCCACCGCCCGGACGGGCGGGTCGCGACGCTGTGCCGGCCGGGGCAGCCCGACCGGCAGGTGTCGCTGCTGCGCCGCCCGATGCCCGAGCTGCTGGCCGAGGAGCTGCGGCGCCTCGACCCCGACGAGGTCTACCGCGACGCCGCCGCCCGGTTCGCCAAGGACCTCGCGCACGGCACGGCGGCGCCCGGCGTCGCGAGCGAGCCGGTGTCGGCGACCGCCGAGGCGGCGGCGACCGAGCCCGCCGAGCAGCACGTCGACGAGCGGCGGGGGGACGCGTGAGCGCCCCCGAGGTCCTGATCCACCGCGACCAGGAGCTGCTCGCCGACGCCGCCGCCGCGCGGCTGGTGACCCGGCTCGCCGACGCGCAGGCGGCGCGCGGCTCCGCGTCGGTCGTGCTGACCGGCGGCGGCGTCGGCACGGCCGTGCTGGCCGCGCTCGCCGCCGCCGGCGCGCGCGACGCGATCGACTGGGGCCGCCTGGACGTGTGGTGGGGCGACGAGCGGTTCCTCCCCGCCGGCGACGCCGAGCGCAACGAGACCGGGGCGCGGGCGGCGCTGCTCGACCACGTCCCGGTCGACCCGGCGCGGGTGCACCCGATGGCCCCCTCGGACGGCCCGGACGGCGACGACCCGGAGGCGGCGGCGGAGCGGTACGCCGCCGAGCTGCGCGCCGCCGCGGGCCCGGACGGCGGCCCCGTCCCGGCGTTCGACGTGCTGATGCTCGGCATGGGCCCGGACGCGCACGTCGCGTCGCTGTTCCCGGGCCTGCCGGCGCTGCGCGACGAGCGCCCGGTGGCGGCGGTGCACGACTCCCCCAAGCCGCCGCCGACCCGGATCTCGCTGACGTTCCCGTCGCTGCGCGCGGCGCGCGAGGTGTGGGTGCTGGCCGCCGGCGGGTCGAAGGCGGACGCCGTCCGCCTCGGCCTGGGCGGCACGGACCCCGAGAAGGCCCCGGTCGCCGGTGCCCGCGGCCGCGAGCGCACCCTGTTCCTCCTGGACACCGCCGCCGCGTCCCAATTGCCCGGCTGAGAGAACACCGAAGAGTGGCCTTGGTTCCGCATGCCTCGCGCTGAACCGCGCATAACCTGAGCACGTGGATATCTTGTGCACCCCTTGATCGGGGCATGACCCGCCGGCGCGGGTCGAGCAGGCGAGCGTGAGGAGTTCTCCAGTGCTCAAGGGTCGGACCGGGACGGCGGGCGCGGCGCTCGCGGGGGCGGTGCTCATCGCCGCCGCGGGCTGCTCGTCCGGCGGCGACGGCGGCGGCAAGGGCGGGGACGGCGGCGCCAAGGCCGCGGACGCGGTGAAGCTGGCGATCACGCCGGCCACCGGGACGCGGCAGGCGGCGCCCGACAAGCCGGTCACCGTCACCGCCGACAACGGCAGGCTGACCAGCGTGACCCTCACCTACGGCACGAGGAACGCCGAGGCGGCGGGCACGCTGGCGGCCGACGGGAAGTCGTGGAAGTCGTCGTGGACGCTGCGTCCGTCGACGACGTACACGGTCACCGCGAAGGGCACCGGCGAGGGCGGCAAGGAGGTCACCGCGACCTCCACGTTCACGACGCTGAAGCCGGCGAAGAAGCTGACGTCCGGCATGTCGCCGCTGGACGGCGAGACCGTCGGCGTGGGCATGCCGGTGCAGCTGCTGCTGTCCCGGCCGGTGAGCACCAAGGCCGGGAAGATCGCGGTCGAGAAGGCCCTCGAGGTCCGCATGTCCAAGCCGGTCGAGGGCGCCTGGTACTGGATCAGCGACAAGGAGGTCGACTTCCGGCCCCGCGACTACTGGCCGTCCGGTCAGAAGGTGAAGGTCATCGCGCACCTGGCGGGGCTGAAGGTCGGCGAGGGCGTCTACGGGACGAAGGACCGCAGCGCGAGCTTCACCGTGGGCCCGCGGCACATCACCACGATCGACGCCAAGAGGCACCGGGCGACGGTGACCGACGGCGGCAGGACCGTGCGGACGATGAAGGTCAGCCTCGGCAAGCCCGGCCACGACAGCTACAGCGGAACCATGATCGCCCAGGAGAAGGCGAAGGACATCATCATGGACTCCGCGACCACCGGCGACCCCGGCGAGTACCGGATCCCGACCAAGTGGAACGTCCGCCTCACCTACAGCGGGACGTTCGTCCACTCGGCGCCGTGGTCGACCGACGCGCAGGGCAACGACAACGTCAGCCACGGGTGCGTGAACGCCTCCCCGTCGGACGCCAAGTGGTTCTTCGACTTCACCAACCGGGGCGACATCGTGAAGGTGACCGGGACGTCGCGCGAGCTTCAGTTCGGCAACGGCCCGACGCCGTGGGCGAAGTCGTGGGAGGGCTGGCTGGCGGGCAGCGCCACCGGCGAGCCGGTGACGGGACTGCCGCTGACGTGACCCGGCTCGCGCGCCCCGGGCCGTGTGCGGCGCGCGATCAAGGGCAGACTGGGAGCCATGCAGAAGCTCTCCTTGGACGCACTGGTACGGGACCATCTGAAGCGCGCGGCGGCCGGCTCGACGGGGCGCAGCGCCGACACCGTCTACGGCGGGCATGAGCACGTCCTGCGCCAGACGCTCGTGGCGCTGACGGCGGGCACGTCGCTGTCGGAGCACGAGAACCCCGGCGAGGCGACCATCCACGTCCTGCACGGCCGGGTCCGGCTGGTGGCCGGGGAGCACCACTGGGACGGGGTGTCGGGCGACCTGCTGATCGTCCCCGACGCGCGGCACAGCCTGGAGGCGCTGGAGGACGCGGCGGTCCTGCTCACCGTCGCCAAGGTCGGCTGAGCCGCGCGGCCGGGGAGGTCAGTCGTGCCGCAGGTGCGCGTGGCAGGCGCCGGGTTCGGCGAACGGCTCCAGCCGGTCGGCCTCTACCGGGGCGTCCAGCTCCTTCAGCGCGCCCTGCATGAGGCCGAGGTGGACGTCGCACACCAGCGGCCCGTACTCCTCGGCGAGCTCCAGGAACGGGCAGTGCCGCAGCCGGATGAGGTCGCCGTCGGGCCGGGGGGCGAAGTCCAGGTCGTCGAGCAGGGCGGTGAGCCGGTCGGTCGCCTCCGCGCCGGTCAGCCGCTGGAACGGCGGCGGCCGGTCGACGAGGAAGCGGCCCCACTCGCGGCCCGCCTGCGCGGCGCTCTCGCGGGCGGTGGGCCCCTCCGAGGCCAGCCGGCTGAGCAGGATCTGCGCGAGCAGCCGGTAGCCGCGGGCGCCGCCGCGGTCCATGCCGGGGCGCGGGGTGTAGACGGTGCGGGGGCGGCCGGGGCCGGTCGGCCGCTCGGCCGTCCGCTCGACGGTGCCCTCGGCGGTCAGGGCGTCCAGGTGGAACCGGGCGGTGTTGGCGTGCACGCCGAGCCGCTCGGCGACCTCGGCGACGCCGAGCGGGCCGCCGGCGTCGCGCAGGATGTCGAGGACCTCCTGGCGGCGGGAACGTTCGGTGGACATGCCGCTCATCCCTCCCCCGCCGGCGGCTGGGCCGCGATCAGCGGATGGTCGCGGTCCTGCGCGCCCAGCTTGGACGCCCCGCCCGGCGAGCCGAGGTCGTCGAAGAACTCAGCGTTCGCCTTGGTGTAGGCGGTCCAGCGCTCCGGCAGGTCGTCCTCGAAGTAGATCGCCTCGACGGGGCACACCGGCTCGCAGGCGCCGCAGTCGACGCACTCGTCCGGGTGGATGTAGAGGGCGCGGGGGCCCTCGTAGATGCAGTCGACCGGGCACTCGTCGACGCAGGCGAGGTCCTTGACGTCGACGCAGGGCTCGGCGATCACGTAGGTCACGGGCGCTCCTCCTGGCCGGCCATGTTTCTAACAGTGTCACATGTAATAATAATTGAACAGGGACAGGAAGGGGTGACCATGCCAGACGTCTTCATCCAGGCGACCGAGACCGACCCCGCCGTCCGGGCCGCGGCCGTCGTCCGCCACATCCACGACCGGCTGCGCAACCGGCTGGCCTCACTGGCCGACCACGAGCCCGGCATCGTGGCCGGGTTCTGCGCCGGCGAGCTGCGCCGTCACCTCGCCGCCGCCGACGAGGCACTCTACGCCCCGGCGGCGGGCGCCCCCGAGACCCGGCTGCTCATCCGGGCGATGCGCACCACCGCCGCCGAGATCGAGCGGCGCATCGGCGTGCTCGACCCGTCCGGCGACCCGGCCGCGTTCGCCCGCAACATCGGGTCGGTGCTCGCCGTCCACCTCGCCGTGGAGGAGACCGTCCTGCTGCCGGCCCTCGCCGAGCTGCCCGGCGCCGACCTCGGCCTGCTGGTCGCCGACCTGCAGACGCTGCTGGACGGCGGGCGCCTGGAGCGTCCCGACGTCATCGACGTGCGCGAGATCCCGCGCGGGCAGAAGCACCCGCGCATCTTCGCACGGTTCTCCCGGCTGGCGCCCGGCGAGTCGTTCGCGCTGGTCAACAACCACGACCCGAAGCACCTGCGGCGCGAGTTCGAGGCCGCCCACCCCGGCGCGTTCACCTGGGAGTACGAGGAGACCGGCCCGGAGGTCTGGCGCCTGCGCATCGGCCGCCCCGCCTGACTCCCCCGAGTCGGGCCGCGGGAGCGGCCGGCCCGCCGTCGCCGTCGGCGCGCCGGCGTTCCGGCACCTGCCAGGCCGCCGCTGAAGGTCCTCCGGCATGCCGACCAAAGTCGACGGCTCCGATACCTGCGGCCACTGGCCCGGGCGGACGGCGCGGCTACCGTTGGACGCGTGGACCTCTTCCGGCGATCTCGGCGCGAATGGCTCGGCGACCTCGGCGCCACCGGCGCCGCGCTGCTGCTCGGCTGGGTGCTGCTCCAGGGGACCGTGGAGGACCTGCCCGCCGGCGAGACGATCTCGATCCCCCGGGACATGATGATCGGCGGGATCACCTGCGTCCTCCTCCTGCTGTTCCGGCGCCGGTACCCGGTGGGCCTCGCGGTGGTGATGATCTTCGCGCAGTGGGCGGCGACGTCGGCGCTCGGCACGGCCGCGATCGCGATGTACTCGCTGGCGATGCTGCGCCCCTGGCGGATCGCGGTGCCGGTCGCCGGGGCGAGCCTGGCGCTGATCATCGCGCTGTTCTGGGTGCTGTCGGCCGAGCCGGACTTCCGCGAGGGCACCGTCGTCTTCGCGCTGCTCTACGCGGTGCTGATCACGACGGGCATGCTCGTCCGGTCGCAGCGGCAGCTCATCGCGTCGCTGCGGGAGCGGGCCCGCGCCGCCGAGACCGAGCAGCGGCTGCGGGTCGAGGAGGCGCGGCTGCTGGAGCGCGAGCGGATCGCGCGGGAGATGCACGACGTCCTCGCGCACCGGATCTCACTGCTGACCGTGCACGCGGGCGCGCTGGAGTTCCGCCCGGACGCGCCCGCCGACCAGCGCGAGGCCGCCGGGATCATCCGGCAGAGCGCCTACGAGGCCATGGAGGACCTGCGCGAGGTGATCGGCGTGCTGCGGGCCGACGCGCCGGGCACCGACCCGGAGCGCCCGCAGCCCACGCTCGCGGACGTGCCTGCGCTGGTCCGGGAGTCGCGGCGGGCCGGCGGGCGGATCACGCTGGAGGAGGACGTCCCCGACCCCGGCCGCATCCCGGCCCGCGTCGGCCGGCACGCGTACCGGATCGTCCAGGAGGGGCTGACGAACGCGCGCAAGCACGCGCCCGGCGCGGACGTGCGGGTCGCCGTCCGCGCGGGGGACGACCTGGACATCGAGATCGTCAACCGGCTGCCGCCCGGCCCGCCCGCCGCGCCGCTGCCCGGCTCCGGCTCCGGGCTCGTCGGGCTCGCCGAGCGGGTCGCGCTGGTCGGCGGGACCCTGGAGCACGGCCGCACCGCCGGGGGGCGCTTCCGGCTGCGCGCCCGGCTGCCGCTCGGCGCCGCGCATGCCGCCGGGAGCGGCGGGAAGGGTGAGGTGCATGGCGAACTCCTCTGACCGGCCCCACCTCGAAGAACTCGACCGCGCCGAGTGCCTGCGCCTGATCTCCGGCGGCAGTGTCGGCCGGGTCGCGTTCGACGACGGGGAGGGGCCCACGGTCATCCCGGTGAACTACGCCCTGGACGGCGACGCCGTGATCTTCCGGACGTCGTCGTCCGGCCGGATGAACCGCAGCCTGCTGACGTCGGTGGTCGGCGGGGAGGTCCGGGCGGCGTTCCAGGTGGACCGGTTCGACGAGGCCGACCGCATGGGGTGGAGCGTGCTGCTGCGCGGCGGGGTGCACCCGCTGTCGGACGAGGAGATCGCGAAGGCCGCCCAGGTCGAGCCGTGGCCGGGCGACAACCGCGACGAGTGGTTCCGGCTGGCGGCGCACGAGGTCAGCGGCCGCCGCCTGCGCCGGCCCTGACCGGCCGTAGGGTGGCGGGATGGACTCACCTCCCGTCCGGGTGCTGATCGTGGACGACGACGCGCTCGTCCGCGCCGGCCTGTCGATGATGCTGGCGAACGCCGGCGACCTGGAGGTGGTCGCGGACGTGGCCGACGGCGCCGAGGTGGTCTCGGCCGTCAACCGGCACGGCCCGGACGTCGTCCTGATGGACATCCGGATGCCCCGGCTGGACGGGCTCGCGGCCACCGAGCTGCTGCGCGCCCGCCGCGACCCGCCCGAGGTCATCGTCCTGACGACGTTCGACACCGACGACCACATCCTGCGGGCGATGCGGGCGGGCGCGAGCGGCTTCCTGCTGAAGCACACCCCGCCGCCGGAGATCATCCGCGCGATCCGGCAGGTCGCGGCGGGCGAGCCGATGATGTCACCGGCGGTGCTGCGCAGGATGATGGCCTACGTGGCCGAGAGCGGCGCCGACCCGCGCCGCGACCGCGCCCGCGAGCTGCTGGCCCGGCTGAGCGACGGGGAGCGCGCCGTCGCCGCCCTCGTCGGCCGCGGCCGGACCAACGGCGAGATCGGCCGCGAGCTGTCGCTCAGCGTCGCCACCGTGAAGGCGTACGTGTCGCGCCTGCTGGCGAAGCTGGACCTGAACAACCGGGTGCAGATCGCGCTGCTCGTCCACGACGCCGCCCTCGACGACTAGCGGCCCGGGGCGCCAGCGGGACGTCCCGGAGCAGCAGCGCCGCCGCGAGGCCGAGCAGCAGCACCGGCAGCGCGGCGGTGAACACGCCGGAGAACGCGTCCGCGAAGGCGGCGGCGACGCCGTCCCGGACGGGTCCGGGCAGGGTGGCGAGGACCTCCGGGCGGACGGCGTCGGCGAACGCGGGCGCCCGCCCGTCCGGGACGCGCCGGACGACCTCCTCGGCGAACCGGTTCGTCATGATCGCGCCGAAGACGGCCATCCCGGCGGCGGTGCCGAGCATCCGGGTCGCGAACACCCCGGAGCTCGCGGCGCCCAGGTCGCGCTGCGGCGCGGCGTTCTGCGCGATCAGCACCACGACCTGCTGGGACAGCCCCGCGCCGAACCCGAGGACCGCCATGTAGCACCCGGCGGTGAGCAGGCTCGTGCCGGCGTCCATCGTCGCCAGCAGCGCGATGCCGGCCAGGCTGACCGCCATGCTCGCGGCCGGGAGCCGGTGGTAGCGGCCGGTGCGGTGGATGCGGCGTCCCGCGCCCATGGAGGCGGCGAGCAGGGCGAGCATCATCGGCAGCAGGAGCAGGCCGGACCTGGTGGCGTCCACTCCCCCGACGACCTGGAAGAACATCGGCAGGTACGTCGCGAGGCCGAAGCCGGTGGCGCCACCGGCGGCCGCGACGACGCAGGCGACGCCGAACGACCGGTCGAGGAACAGCGCCGGCGGGATGACGGGTTCGGCGGCCCTCCGCTCGGCGAGCACCCACACCGCGAACAGGACCGCCGCGCCCGCCGCGAGCGCGAGGACGACCGGCGAGCCCCACGCGTAGCGCGTCCCGGCCCAGCTGGTGAGCAGCGTGAAGCAGGTGACCGCCGCGCCGAGCAGGACGATGCCGGGGTAGTCGATCCGGGGCCGTCCCGCCGGCTCCGGCAGGCGCAGGAACAGCAGGGTCGCCGCGGTGGCCGCGATGCCGAGCGGCATGTTGGCGTAGAACACCCACCGCCAGGACGCGTGGTCGGTGAGGAACCCGCCGACCAGCGGCCCGGCGATGCTGGACACCGCGAAGATCAGCGCGGAGTACCCCTGGTACTTCGCGCGCTCGCGGGGCTCGAACAGGTCGCCGGTGACCGCGAACATCGAGCTCATCAGGCAGCCGGCGGCGGCGCCCTGCACCACCCGGAACGCGATCAGCCAGTCCATGCCCGGCGCCGCGCCGCACGCCGCCGACCCGGCGAGGAACCCGATCAGCCCGGTCAGCAGGACCGGCCGGCGGCCGAACAGGTCGCCGAGGCGGCCCGACAGCGGGACGGTGACGCTGGTGGCCAGCACGTACGCGGTCGACACCCAGGCGATGCGGTCGAGGCCGCCGAGGTCCCCGACGATCGCGGGCAGCGCGGTGCCGAGCACCGTCGCGTCCAGCGAGGACATGAGCCCGGCCAGCATCAGCCCGCCGAACGCCCAGAGCCGCGCGCGGCGGCCCATCGGAACGGTCGCAACCATGTGCACCTCACATTCATATGCCTTAGACAGCTAAATGCTAAGAGCATGCATATGAGATGCGCAAGGCAACTAGACTGGGCGCCATGGGCGAGGAGGCACTCGACTCGGTCGAGCGGAGCATGGTCCGGCTGCGCCGCGGCATGTCCCGGCAGCGGCTCGGCAAGGCCGCGATCCGGGACCACAACCTCCCCGTGGACGTGCAGGTCCTGCACGTCGTGGACGTGGTCGACGAGGGCCCCGACCGCCCCGGCGAGGAGATGAGCGTCGGCCTGGTCGCCGCCCGCCTCGGCGTGGACGCCTCGCGCGGCAGCCGGATCGTCGCCGAGGCGGTCAAGTCCGGCTACGTCCGGCGGGTCGCGTCCCAGGAGGACGGCCGCCGCATCCACCTCGAACTCACCGACGCCGGCCGCCGCGTCGTCGAGGCCACCCGGCGCACCCGCCAGGAGCACTTCGCCAAGGCCATGGGCGACTGGACCCCCGCCGAGCGCGCCGAGTTCGCCCGTCTCCTCGCCCGCTTCGTCCACACCTACGAGGGCTGACGCACGGCCCTGCCGCTCTCCGGCACCTTCGCGGCCATACCGCACGCCGTGGTCGCGGCCCCGTCCCGCGCCCGCCGGGAGTGCGCGCGGCCTCCCGTCCGGGGCTCGGGGCCCGGCGCGCGTCATCCCGTGGTTGCAGGCGGAGGGCGTCCGGATACACCCGGAGTTGCAGGTCGGGGGCGCCAGGCCGGGACGCGCGGCGGACGGTGCGGGGCGGGGCGTCCGTCTAGGCTGGCCGCATGGGTGTCCACCGCGGTCTCGGGGTACCGCACGGCCGGTTCCGGGACGCGGCGCTGGCCGGCGGCGTCCTGCTGGTGGTGGCCGTCAGCAGCCTGAACTCGTTCATCGGCGCGGCCGAGGAGCCGCCGGCGCGGAAGGCCGCCGGCTGGGCGCTGATCGTCCTCACCTGCGGGGCGCTGTACTTCTCCCGCCGGTTCCCGGTCGCCGTCGCGGCCCTCAGCCTCGCGGCCACCGGCGCCTACTACGTCGTCAGCGTCAACGACGGCGGCCTGATGATCGCGCACATCGTCGCGCTGTCCATGGTCGCGGCGCGCGGGCGGCTCCAGGCGGCCGTCGTCCTCGGCGCCCTCACCCTGATCGGGACGGGCGCCGGGACGCTGGCCGGGAACGGCGACGTCAACGCGGTCGCCCTGTTCATGCTGACCGGCTGGGTGGTGGCCGTGGTCGCGCTGGGCGGGGTCTGGCACGGCCGCCTCGCCTACCTGCGGGAGGCCGAGCACCGCGCCGCCGGCGAGGAGCGGCTGCGCATCGCCCGCGAGCTGCACGACGTCGTCGGCCACCACCTGTCGCTCATCAACGTCCAGGCGGGGACGTCGCTGCACCGCTTCCACCGGGACCCGGCGCAGGGCGAGGCGGCCCTCGCGGCGATCAAGGAGTCGAGCCGGGACGCGCTGCGCGACCTGCGCGCGACGCTCGGGATCCTGCGGCGGGCCGGCGAGGAGGCGCCGACCGCGCCCGCGCCCGGCCTGGACGGGATCGGCGAGCTGATCGGGTCCGCGCGGGCGGCGGGGCTGACGGTGCACGGCCGCGTCGCCCGCGCGGCGGACCCGCCGACCGAGGTCGGGCTCGCCGCCTACCGGATCGTCCAGGAGTCGCTGACCAACGTGTCGCGGCACGCGCCCGCCGCGCAGGTCACCGTCAGCGTCGAGGACGGGCCGGGCGAGCTGCGCATCGAGGTGGCCGACAACGGCCCCGGGCAGGGCGCGGGCGCGCCCGGCCACGGCGTAAGGGGCATGCGGCAGCGGGCCCGCGCGCTCGGCGGGGAGCTGACCGCCGGGCCCGGGCCGGACGGCGGCTTCCTCGTCCGGGCGCGGCTGCCGTACCGGGACGGGGCGTCCGGCCGATGATCGAGGTGCTGCTGGCCGACGACCAGGGCCTGGTCCGGGCCGGGTTCCGCTCCATCCTCGACGACGAGGACGACATCACGGTCACCGGCGAGGCCGCCGACGGCGAGCAGGCCGTGGCCGCCTGCCGCGAGCTGCGTCCCGACGTGGCGCTGCTCGACGTGCGGATGCCCCGGATGGACGGCCTGGAGGCCGCCCGGCGCATCACCGCCGACCCGCGCCTGGACGGCGTCCGGGTCGTCATCCTCACCACCTTCGACCTGGACGAGTACGTCTACGGCGCGCTGCGCGCCGGCGCGACCGGCTTCCTGCTGAAGGACACCGAGCCGGCCGAGCTGATCCACGCCGTGCGGGTCGCGGCGCGCGGCGACGCGCTGATCACCCCGTCGGTCACCCGGCGGCTCATCGGCGAGTTCGCCGGACGCGTCGACGTGCCCACCCCCGGGCCCCGGCTGAAGTCCCTGACCGAGCGGGAACGCGAGGTCATGCTCCTCGTCGCCGCCGGGCAGAGCAACGACGAGATCGCCGCCCGGCTGGTGCTGAGCCCGGCCACCGTGAAGTCGCACGTGAGCCGCGTCATGGCGAAGGCGGGCGTCCGCGACCGCGCCCAGCTGGTCGTCCTGGCCTACGAGTCGGGCATGGTCAACCCCCGCTGGATGCGACCGGGGCTGTAGCCGGCGGGCCCCGCCCGCAACTTCCGGGGCGGCCCGGATGCCGACCGCGGGCCGATGCCGGGCGGCATGCCGCGTCCCGACGCTGGAGGCATGAACCTTTCCGGCGCCTTCATCGGGTTCGCCGTCGGCGGGGCCGCGGGCTTCCTGCTGACCGAGACGGTGGGCGCGTTCTTCACCTTCGTGATCGACCGGACGCTCGACGTCGACGGCACCCCCGTGCTGCTCGCCGCGTTCATCGCCGTGCCGATCCTGACCGCCGCCGCCGGCGCCGCGATCGGCGCCCGCTTCACGAACCGAGGTTGACGTGCCCACTCCACCCGCCCCGCCCGCCGGCCGGTTCGGCCGCCTGGCCACCTGGTCGCAGCGCCGCCGCTGGGCCGCGCTCGTCCTGTGGGTCGCGGTCGTCGCCGCGATCACCGTCGGCTCGCAGGCCGCCGGCAGCGCCTACCACAACGACTTCTCGCTGCCCGGGACCGAGTCGCAGGCCGCCGCCGACCTGATGACCGAGCACGGCTCCCGCCAGGCGGGCGCCACCGTCCAGATCGTCGCCGCGGACGAGCACGGACTGGCCGGCGACCGCGACGACATCGGGCGGATGCTCGACCGGGTCCGCGGCCTGCCCGGCGTGACCGGCGTCGGCGAGCTGTCGGTCTCCAAGCCCGGGACCATCGGCTACGCGACCGTCACCCTGGACGGCACGGCCGAGGACGTCCCCAAGGAGCAGGTCACCGAGATCATCGAGACCGCCCGGGGCGCCGCCGGGGACGGGCTGCGCATCGAACTCGGCGGCGACCCGGTGCGCGGCGCCGAGGAGGGCGGGGGCGGCGCGGCCGAGGGCGCGGGGATGCTCGCGGCCCTGGTCGTCCTCGTCCTGCTGTTCGGCTCCCTCGTCGCCGCCGCGCTCCCCCTCGTCACCGCCCTGTTCGCGGTCGGCGGCGCGGTCGGCCTGATCGCGCTCGCCTCGCACGTCTTCACCGTCGCCGACTTCACCCCGCCGATCATGATGCTGATCGGGCTCGGCGTCGGCGTCGACTACGCGCTGCTGATCTTCTACCGGTACCGGCAGGAGCTCCGCGACGGCGCCGGCCCGGCCGCCGCGACCCGCCGCGCGCTGGACGCCGCCGGACGCACCGTCTTCTTCGCCGGCTGCACCGTCATCATCGCCCTGCTCGGCCTCATCGCGCTCGGGCTCGGCTCGCTGCAGGGCGTCGCGCTGGCCGTGGCCCTGACGGTGCTGGTCACGATGGCGGCGTCGCTGACCCTGCTGCCCGCGCTGCTCGGCGTGTTCGGCGGGCGCATCGAGCGCCAGGTCCGCAGGCGGGCGGCGAAGGCGCGGCCCGGCGAGAGCCGCTGGCACCGGCTGGCGTCGGCCGTCCAGCGCCGTCCCGTCGCGGCGCTGCTGGCGGCCGTCGTCGCGCTGCTCGCGCTGTCGGCGCCCGCGCTCCACATGCGCCTGGGCTTCGCGGACGCCGGCAACGACGCGCCGTCCAGCACCAGCCGCCAGGCGTACGACCTGCTCGCCGAGGGGTTCGGTCCCGGCTTCAACGGCCCGCTCGTCATCGTCGCGAAGGGCGACGCCGGCCCGCTCCAGTCGGCCCTGACCCGGACGAAGGGCATCGCCGCCGCGACTCCCCCGATCCCGTCCGAGGACGGCGCGGTCTCCGCCGTGATCGCCTACCCGGCCACGGCGCCGCAGGACGAGGCGACCACCGCCCTCGTCCACGAGCTGCGCGACGAGGTGCTCCCGTCGCTGTCGGCCCGGACCGGCGTCGACTACCTGGTCGGCGGCCCGACCGCGGCGACCCAGGACTTCTCGGACGCCGTGTCGGCGCGCATGCCGCTGTTCGTCGCCGTCGTCGTGGGACTGTCGGCCCTGCTGCTGATGGTGGTGTTCCGGTCGGTGCTGATCCCGGTCAAGGCCGCGCTGCTGAACCTGCTGTCGATCTCCGCCGCCCTCGGCGCGATCACCCTGGTGTTCCAGGACGGCCGGTTCGGCGCGCAGAGCGGCCCCATCGAGGCGTTCATCCCCGTGATGATCTTCGCGATCGTGTTCGGGCTCTCCATGGACTACGAGGTCTTCCTGGTCTCCCGCATCCACGAGGAATGGGAGCGCACGCGGGACCCGTCCCACGCCGTCCGCGAGGGCCTCGCCGCGACCGGCAAGGTCATCACGGCCGCCGCCGCCATCATGATCGTCGTGTTCGCGGCGTTCATCCTGAGCCCGGACCGGATGCTCCAGCAGTTCGGCCTGGGCCTCGCCGTGGCCGTCCTGCTGGACGCGGTGATCATCCGCTGCCTGATCGTCCCGGCCGTCATGCAGCTCCTCGGCAGGCACGCCTGGTGGCTCCCCGCGCCCCTGGCCAGACGGCTCCCGAAGGTCGCCCTGGAACACCCGTGACCGGTGGCCGGGGCCGGTCCACCCGGCCCCGGCCGCCCGCTCGCCGAAGTCGCGCTCAGGCCAGGCGGGAGCGGAGGAGGCAGAACTCGTTGCCCTCCGGGTCCTGCAGGACGACCCAGCTCTCCTCGCCCGTCTGCCCGACGTCCGCGTGCCGCGCCCCCGCGGCCAGCAGCCGCTCGAGCTCGGCGTCCTGGTCGCGGTCGGTCGCGTTGACGTCGAAATGCAGCCGCAGCTTGCCGGCTTTCGGCTCGTCGGTGCGGTCGAACACGAGCGTCGGCTGGAGCCCGCCGCCCCCTTCCGGCGGCCCGATCTCGACCGCCTCCCCGTCGCGGTCGAGCACCTTGAACCCCAAGACCTCGCACCAGAACGCCGCAAGCGCCTCCGGATCCCGGCAGTCAACGACCAGTTCACTGATCCGACAGGCCATTCCCGTTCTCTCCTCCATGCCCCGCCTCGCGGGACGTTCCGTGGGGCCTCATCGCGGACATGCCGCACCCGCCCGGCGGGACGTCCAGGAGCGTGGCCAGACCTGCGAGCCGTTCCGCCGTCGACGGCACCAGCCCCCGATGCGATTTGCACCCAGTGCCGGTGCCGGGAAATTCATCACTCCATGCTAGGCACCGGCACCCGGGACGGCACCGGATGGGGATTGATGTCGAGCCGGTTCTGGTTCACCCTGCGGATATGCGCGGCTCACGGCGGTCGGATGAGGTGGCCGGCTCCTCGCTTTGCTATGAGGCTTCGCCGCCTGTGGGGGTCGCGATCCTCTTCCTGCTTCTGGTGATCGGGGCGCTGGTCACGCTTGCCTCGCCTGCTCTGGACGCGGGGATGCCGCCGTTCTGGCTGAATCTGGCCGCGGCCCTCACCGGCACGCTCGTCATGTCCGTGCCGGGACGGCGGGTCGTGCTGACGGACGGCGGCCGGCTGCTGATCACCGGGTTCGGGCAGCATGTCGACGTCCATGCGAGCCGCATCGTCGCGGTCACCCTTCCGCGAAGGGCGCGCCTCGGGTTCGGGTTCGCGGTGCTCCAGTGGGACGGCGGGAAGGTCCAGGTCTGGCAGACCGTCAAGTACGTGCCCGAACCGCGCTCCAGGTGGTCCTTCAAGCATGTCTCCGGGCGCGGCGGCAAGGACTTCGGTGACCTGGTGTACCGCCTCCGCGTGCACAACCCGGCGCTGGTCATCGAGGGCGTCGAGCCTCCGCCCTGGGCCGTCCCGCCGCCCATACCCCCGTACCCGCCCTGGAGATAGGCCGCGCCGCAGGTGTTCGGCGAGGTCGTGGGCGAGATGGCCGGGCTCCTGTCGACCGGGGTGCTCGGCCCCGGCCAGCCGGCGCGCTACGGGTCGGCCGAGGGGCCGAAGGCACTCGCGGAACCGGGGGCACGGGCCCCGTGGGCACGCTCGCGCTCCCGCTCTGAAGCCCGGCGGTCACCGCCGGGTGAGGCGGATGACCGGGTACTGCCGCTCGGACTTGCTCTGGTACTTGGCGATGCGGGGCTGCGCCTCGGCGATCCGCTGCCACGCCTCTTCGCGCTCGGGGCCGTCGAGCCGCTGCGGCGTCACCGGCACGGCCCCCTCGCCGGGCAGCTCGATCGTCGCCCGGTCGGGGTGGGCCATCAGGTTGTCGAACCAGTCCGGGTTGCGGGTGCCGCCGCCCGAGGCGATGATCAGCCGCGAGTCGTCCTGGTCGGGGAACCACGCCACGGGCGTCTCGCGCGGCTGCCCGCTCCGGCAGCCGACCGTGTTGAGGATCAGCACGTCCATGCCCATGAACGTGCCCCGCCCGTTGCGGACCTTGCGGTTCATGCGGGCGTTCATCCGGTGCTGCATCCACCGCGAGAACGCGCCCGGCGTCCCGGGCCTCCGCCCGCTCTTCTGCCCGTCCTGTGCCATCGGACTACCCCCGGAACTCGTTGACGCGGATCATGTTGCCCGCCGGATCGCGGAACGCGCAGTCGCGGATGCCGTACGGCTGCTCGGTCGGCTCCTGGACGACCTCGGCGCCGCCGCCCTGCAGCCGCTTGAACACGTCGTCGAGGTCGGGGGTCGCCAGGACGATGATGCCGTAGGTGCCCTTGGCCATCATCTCGGCGATGGTGCGGCGCTCGTCGTCGGTGATGCCGGGGTCGGCGGCCGGCGGGGTCAGCACGATGGACGTGCCGGGCTGCCCGGCGGGGCCGACGGTGATCCAGCGCATCGTGCCCTTGCCGACGTCGTTGCGGACCTCGAACCCGAGCGTGTCGCGGTAGAAGGCCAGCGACGCCTCCGGATCGGTGTGCGGGAGAAAGGCCGTGTGAATCGTGAGTTCCATGCCCATCACGCTAGGCGCGGCGCACTGGGCGGCGCTTCTTGATTCCTGACCGGTTCGGCCACCTTTTCCCCAGGGACGCACGGCCCGCACATCACCCGACCACGTCCTCGGGACTGCCCGAGGCCGGGAACCCCTCGCCGGCGCCCCTCGGCGCGGTCTCCTCTGCTCGGGAGGCTGAGCGGCCGGAATGTCCGGCCAGCCTCATCAGCCGCCGCCGGCACGCGGGAACGACCGCGGGCTGCGCGCCGACGCGCGCCGCAACCGTGAGCGCGTGCTGCGGACGGCCCAGCGGCTCTTCGCGAGCGAGGGCTTCGCCGTTCCCCTCGACGCGATCGCCCGCGCGCGGGCGTCGGCCCCGGCACCGTCCACCGCCGCTCCCCCACCAAGGACGCGCTCTACCTGGCCGTCGCGATCGACATGCCGCGGGGGCTGATCGCGGAGGCGGAGGGGCTCGCCGCCGGCGAACTCAGGGGCGTACGCGAATGACGGTCTTGCCCTTGCGACGCTGGGCCGGGTTGAGCGCGGGGACGGCGTCATCGAGGGTCGCGACGGTTCCGATGTGCGTGCGGAGCCGCCCGTCCCGTACCCGTTCGACGATCTCCACCAGCTGGCTCGGAACGGACTCGACGACGAAGTCGACGGCGAGACCGTCGGCAGGGCGGGTCTCCACAGGCCCGACCACCGACACCAGCGTCCCGCCGGGCCGGACGACGGCCGCCGAGCGCCTCTGGACGTCACCGCCGATGACATCGAAGACGACGTCGACCCCTCCGATGTCTTCGATGTCATCGCCGTCGAGGGCGAGGAACTCGTTCGCGCCGAAGTCGAGCGCCGCCTGGCGGTCCGCCGCCCGCCCGGTACCGATGACGTAGGCGCCGAACTCCCGCGCGAGCTGCGTCACCATGGATCCGACCGCGCCGGCGGCGCCGTGCGCGAGGACGCTCTGCCCCGCCTGAAGGCGACCGTGCTGCAACAGGCCCTGCCATGCGGTCAGGCCGGAGATCGGCAAGCTCGCACCCACCGTGAAGTCGACGGCCCCGGGCAGCGGTGCCAGGTTGCGCGCCTCCACGGCCGCGTACTCGGCGAGGGTTCCATCGCGGTGCCAGTCCGTGATCCCGAACACCCGCCTGCCCGGCGAGAGCCCCGTCGTCCCGTAGCCGAGGGAGGCGACCACTCCGGCGAACTCGTGGCCGATGATCGCCGGCACTCGATCGTGCCCGGAGCGATCGACCCACGTCGATGGCCACTCCCACTCCGCCGGGACGAACCCTGACGCATGGACCTCAACAATGACGTCGTTGATCGCCGGCGTCGGCTCAGGCCGCTCCGCCAACTCGATCCCGGCCGCTTCCGCGCCCTGGTCAGTCGCGACTATCGCCTTCATTTCCGCCCCCGTACCCTCATGCCCGCCGGTCTCCGCGCGGGTCTGCGACTCTGTGTTCCCCACTCCAGCGAAACCCGACATGTTTCAGTGATCGGTTCGCCGGACCTTGCGGAACCGGCGGCGCGGCCGCTCGACCTCGGGGAACACCTCCCCCAGCGCGTCCCGGGACTCCAGCCCACGTCCCCGACCGCCTGCGCAGCGCCCGGCGCGTCAGGCGAGGTCGAACGCGCCGCGCTTGGCCTCGTCCAGAAAGGCGTCCCACGACGCCGGCGCGAAGCTCAGCACTGCCCCTGCCGGATTCTTCGAGTCCCTCGCAAGGATCCTGCTGTCCCCCACCAGCGGCGCCACTTCTACACAGTCAGTTCCGTGCGTGGTGCTGTAGCTGCTCTTGCGCCATTGCACACTCGCAACTTGCGGCATGTTCATAGCTCGCACGCTATCCGTTCGAGGAGTGCTCGCGAGTCCCCTTTCGAAAGGGCGAGAGCGGCCAACGCATCATGGACCTGCTCGTAGTAGGAGACGTCTGCGGAGTCATCGATGAACCAGCTGCGCACGAGGCTGTGGACGGCGACGACTTTCATGGGCTCTTCCGAGCCGAGGTCCAGGATTGAGAATGCTCCGTCCAGTCCGGGGTGGCCACCGACGGCGGTGGGCAGGACCCGTAGATCCAGGTGCGCCGCCCTGGTCACGTCCAGCATCTTGGTGAACTGCTCTTCCATGACCCTTGGGCCGCCGATCGGCGTCCGGAGAACGGACTCGCTGATCACCCACGTCACGGGGCGCCCGGAGTTCGCAAGGATGCGTTGCCTCGCGGCCCGGAATTCGAGCGCTCCCGCCTGAATCGGTCCTTCCATGACCGGGGCATAGGCTGAGAAGACAGCCTGCGTATACGCCTTCGTCTGAAGGAGCCCCGGTATCACCTGCGCCTCGTATGCGCGGATACGGGAGGAGTCTCCTTCCAGGGAGGCGTAATCCACGATGAACGGGTCCGTCCGCTCCTGGTAGTCGAGCCACCAGCCGTCCTTGCGGCCCTGGGCGGCGAGGTCGAGGAGGCGGGCGCGTTCGCGGGCGTCGGTGATGCCGTAGTGGTCGAGGATCTGGCCCAGGTCGCGGGGGCGGACGGCGCGGTGGCCGTTCTCGTAGGCGCTGAGGGTGGCCGGCGAGCGCTCGACCAGGCGGGCCGCCGCGTCCTGCGTCAGGTTGCGTTCTTCGCGGTACCGGCGGAGCGCCTGGCCGATCTTGCGGCGCCGATACGACGACCGGTCGTCTGACGTCATGCACTCATCGTGTCACCGTGTGTGATGAAGCGGGTCAGAATCCGCGAACTTCGATACACCCGGACTTCAATACTTCAGCTTTTCGACGGGCCCGCGACGGATGCCTCTTACCTCGCGGGAATGTGTTGATGCGGTGACGGAGTGCGATCAGCCTGTGCGGGTGACATTCGGAGGAGGAATCACGATGAGCACCCGTGAGGCGGGAGAACTGCGGCTGCTGGCCGTCCTGACATTGCCCGGTGTGGCACGATCCGTCCGGCATGCCCGGCTTTTTCTGCGGGACACGCTCGTCCCGGAGCATGTGGCGCCCGGCGACGAACTGCTGGACGACATGGCGCTCGTCGTGGACGAGTTCGCCGGGAACGGCATCAGGCACACCGCGTCCGGGCGGGGCGGGAAGATCGACATCGCGCTGTGGGCGGGAGACGGGGTGCTGCGGGCCGAGGTCACCGACGACGGGGCCGGCGGGGCGCGGCCGGTCATGCGGGACGCGGCGGACGGCGAGAGCGGGCGCGGGCTGCACATCGTCGCCGCGCTCGCGGAGCGGTGGGGGCACCGCGCCAGCGGGGCGCGCACCACCGTGTGGGCCGACTTCCCGGCCGTCCGGGCCCCTCGCGGCTGACCGGCGCGCGAGTGGGAAGATCCGTCTCATGCGCATCGATCTCACCGGACGTACCGCCTTCGTGAGCGGCTCCACCCAGGGCATCGGCCGTGCCATCGCCGCGGGGCTGGCGCGGTCCGGCGCCACCACAGTGATCAACGGCCGCTCGGCCGGCGGCGTCGAGGAGGCGCTGCGGGCCCTGCGGAACGAACTGCCGGGCGCCTCGCTCAAGGGCGTCGCCGCGGACGTCGCCACCGCCGAGGGGGCGGAGGCGCTCGCGGCCGCGGTGCCGGACGTCGACATCCTGGTCAACAACCTCGGCATCTTCGAGGCGCGTCCGGTCCTGGAGATCGACGACGCCGAGTGGCGGCGGTACTTCGAGGTCAACGTCCTGTCCGGGGTGCGCCTCGCCCGCCTGTACCTGCCCGGCATGATCGACCGGGGCTGGGGGCGGGTGCAGTTCATCGCCAGCGACTCGGCCGTGGTGATCCCCGAGGAGATGGTGCACTACGGCGTGTCGAAGACCGCGCTGCTCGCCGTGTCGCGGGGGTACGCCAAGGCGGCCGCCGGGACGGGCGTCACGGTCAACACGGTGATCGCGGGCCCCACGCACACCGGCGGCGTCGAGGACTTCGTCGCGGGCCTCGTCGACGCGGAACTCCCCTGGGACGAGGCGCAGCGCCGCTTCATGGCCGAGCACCGCCCCAACTCGCTGCTCCAGCGGCTGATCGAGCCGGAGGAGATCGCGAACATGGTCGTCTACCTCAGTTCCGAGCACGCGTCCGCCACGACGGGCGGCGCGCTGCGGGTGGACGGCGGGTACGTCGACGCGATCCTGCCCTGAGACGGCGAGAACTCCGATCTACCTGGGCTTTAAACCCGGCGGTTGACACACCCGCCGGGCACGCCTAGGCTCTCTTTCAACCTCGAAGTTGAAAGTAGGGAGCATGACCGCGGACGACCTGTCGCGGGTCTTCGCCGCACTGGCGGACCCGACCCGGCGCGACATGGTGGCCCGGCTCGCGGAGGGCGACGCGACCGCGGGCCGGCTGGCCGAGCCGTACCGGATGTCGCTGCAGGCCGTCTACAAGCACCTGCGGGTACTCGAGGACGCCGGGCTCGTCAGCCGGCCGCCGGGGCCGCAGCCCCGGACGGTGCGCCTGGAGGCCCGCGCCTTCGACCTGATGGACACCTGGATCGAGCGCCACCGGCGCCGCGCCGAGGAGCGCTACCGCCGCCTCGACGCCGTCCTGGCGCGAATGGAGGAGGACGAGCATGGACAGGATCAAGGAGACGGTGATCGAGGCCGACCCGAAGGTGCCGGTCATCGTGATGACCCGTGACTTCGCGGCGACGCCCGAGCAGCTGCTGCGCGCCCACACCGACCCGGAGCTGTTCGCCCGGTGGGTCGGCCCGGACGCCATCACCACCCGGATCGAGCACTGGGACGCGCGCACCGGCGGCAGCTGGCGGTACGTCTCGGTGAGCGGCGGCACCGAGCACCGGTTCCACGGCTGCTTCCACGAGGTGCGGCCGGACCGCATCGTGCAGACCTTCACCTACGAGGGCGCGCCCGACAGCGTCGCGCTGGAGACGCTGTCGTTCGAGGACCTGGGCGGCGGCCGCACGCGGCTGCGCGCTCAGTCGCTGGTGGACAGCTTCGAAGACCGCGACGCGTGGCTGCGCAGCGGCATGGAGACCGGGGTCAACGAGGGGTACGCCAAGCTGGAGAGGATGATCGCGGATGGCGCTGTCTGAGCTTCCGGCCGAGCGGCACCGGCAGGTCGCCGGGCTGTTCACCGACCGGGTCCGCGGCACCGCGTCGTGGGACGCGCCGTCCCCGGTCGACGGCTGGGCCGCCCGCGACGTCGTGCGCCACCTGACCGAGTGGTTCCCGGCGTTCCTGGCGTCCGGCGCCGGCATCGAGCTCCGCCGCGGGCCGTCCGCGGACGACGATCCGGTGGCCGCGTGGCAGGTCCACCGCGACGCCGTCCAAGCGGTGCTGGACGATCCCGCGACCGCGGACCGCAAGCTGGCGAACCCGCACATCGGCACCCTGCCGCTGGCGGCGGCGATCGACCAGTTCTACACGGCCGACGTGTTCATGCACACCTGGGACCTCGCCCGGGCCACCGGCCAGGACGACCGCCTCGACGCCGACTTCTGCGCCCGGCTCCTCGCCGGGATGGAGGAGATCGAGGAGGTGCTCCGCTCGTCCGGCCAGTACGGGCCCCGCGTCGAGGTGCCCGCCGGCGCGGACGTCCAGACGAGGATGCTCGGCTTCATCGGCCGGGACCCGTTCTGGTCGGCGCGCTGAGGGTCGGCCGAGCACCGGGCGATGGGGCCCCTGGGCGCTGCGACGAAAAGCTCAGGTCGGCGTTCGGAGGACGGTGCACAGCGCGTCGACGGCCGGGCGGTAGGCGGCGGCGAGCGGGGTGCTGTACCCGATGATGAGGCCCTGCGGGCGTCCGGCCGGGTCCTGCCAGTGGTCGCGCAGCGGCATGAGGGCGAGGCGGGCGGACGCGGCGCGCCTCATGACCTCGTCCTCGTCCGGGCCTTCGGGCGGGAGCAGGACCAGCACGTGCAGGCCGGCGGCGATGCCCCGCACCCGCACCTGCGGGACGCGGGCGCGCAGCGTCTCGACCAGGAGGTCGCGGCGGCGCCGGTACCGGAGCCGCGAGGCGCGGACGTGCCGGTCGAAGGCGTGGCTCTCGATGAGGTCGGCGAGGACGAGCTGCGCCAGCGACTGCGTATGGGCGTCGGCGAGCCGTTTGGCCTCGGTGACGGGCTCGACCAGGCGCGCGGGAAGGACCAGCCAGCCCAGGCGCAGCGCCGGCGCCAGGGTCTTGGACGTCGTACCCCCGTAGACGACGTGCTCCGGGGCGGTCCCCTGGAGGGCGCCGACGGGCTGCCGGTCGTAGCGGAACTCGCCGTCGTAGTCGTCCTCGACGATGACCGCGCCGGTCTCGTGCGCCCAGGCGGTGAACGCGCGGCGCCGCTCCGGGTGGAGGGTCGCGCCGGACGGGTACTGGTGCGCCGGGGTCAGCACGGCGGCGCCCGCACCGCCGAGCGCGTCGGGGCGGGCGCCCAGGTCGTCCACCGGCAGCGGGACGGTGCCGAGCCCGGCGCGGCCGACGATGGCGCGGTGGTAGAAGTGCCCCGGCTCCTCCATCGCGAACGGCCCCGGCAGCACGGAGGCGAGCAGGCCGAGGGACTGCGCGTACCCGGACGTGACGACCATCCGCGCGGGGTCGGCGTGGACGCCCCGCGCCCGCCCGAGATAGCCGGCGAGCGCCTCCCGCAGCTCGGGGCGCCCGCGCGGGTCGCCGAGCGCGTGCGCCTCGGGCGGCGCGGACGCCAGGACGCGGCGGGTCGAGCGCAGCCACGCCGCCGACGGGAACATCCCCAGGTCGGACCGCCCCGGCCGCAGGTCGTGCACCGGTTCAGCGGGGCTGCGGGAAACCTCCGGCCCGGCCGCCGGCACGCGGGGGGCGGCGGTCGGTGCGACGCGCGTCCCGGAGCCGGGGACGGTGACGAGGTGGCCCTCGGCGATCAGCTGGTCGTAGGCGGCGGTCACGGTCCCGCGCGAGAAGCCGAGTTCCGCGGCGAGCGCCCGCGTCGAGGGCACGGCGGCACCGGGCGCCAGGCGCCCCGCCGCGATCGCGGTGCGCAGCGCGTGCTCCAGACCCGCCCTGCGGCCGCCGGCCGTGTCGACGTCCAGCTGCAGATCGACGTAACCGGACCAGTCTTTCGGCACGGAACCGGATCTTAATCCTGGTCCGGTCCCGGCCTAGATTCGCGGTCATGATTGTCTTCGCGCAGCTCAGCGACACCCACCTCGACCAGAGCGAACTCAGGGCCGACCGCATGGTCCGGGTCATGGAGCATCTCAACGCGCTGCCGCTCGACGCCGTCCTCGTCACCGGGGACATCGCCGACCACGGCGATCCCGCCGAGTACGCGCAGGCCCGCAAGCTGCTGCTGGGGTCGCCGCACCCGGTCCTGCTCTGCCCCGGCAACCACGACGTGCGCGGCCCCTACCGGGAGGGCCTGCTGGACGAGCCGCCCATCGACGGCCCGGTCAACCGCCTCCACAGGATCGCGGGCGCGGCGTTCGCGATGTGCGATTCGACCGTCCCCGGTGAGGACCACGGGTTCCTGGACGACGACACGCTCGCCTGGCTCGACCGGCAGCTCGCCGGCGACCCCGACGCGCCGGCGTTCGTCTGCTTCCACCACCCGCCCGTGCCGCAGGGCATCCCGTACGTGGACGAGATCCGCCAGTTCGGCGCGGACCGCCTGGCCGCGGTCATCGAGAGGCATCCGCAGGTCGTGGCCGTGCTGTGCGGGCACAACCACACGGCGGCGGCCACGACCTTCGCCGGGCGGCCCCTGCTCGTCTCCCCCGGCGTCGTCTCCACGCTGGTCTTCCCCTGGCAGGGAGGCGACGTGGCCGACTACGACGCGCCGCCCGGCGTGGCGTTCCACCTCCTGGACGACGAGGGCCGCCTGACCACGCACTACCGCACGGTCTAGCGGTGCGTCGTCCAGGTGCGGGTGATCTCCTCCGCCGCGTCGCGGACGAGCGCCCGGTACCGGTCGACCGCCTCGGGGGTGAAGCGGTGCCCGGGGCCGCAGACGCTGATCGAGCCGTGCACCTCGCCGTCCGGGCCGAACAGCGGCGCGGCGACCGAGCCCGCGTCGGCCTGCCGCTCGCCGAACGACACGGCGACGCCGTCCCGGGCGGTCTCGGCGAGCCGGTCGCGGAGCGCCGCCTCGTCGACGACGGTCCGGTCGGTGAGCGCCGCGAGCGGGCGGGCGAGCAGGGCCTCGCGCCGCGCCTCGGGCAGGAACGCCAGAATGACGCGCCCGGACGAGCCCGCGTGCAGCGGGAACCGCCGCCCGACCTCGACCGTCATCTTCACCTCGCGGGGGCTCTCGAACTGGTCGAGGTAGACCCGCTCGTCGCCGGCCAGCCCGGACAGCGTCGTCGTCTCGCCGGTCTCGTCCCGCAGCCGCCGCAGCACGGGCGCGGCGGCGCTGCGGACGTTGAACCGGCGCAGCGCGCTGACGCCGAGCGCGACGGCGGCCGGGCCGAGCCGGTAGCCGGACGTGCCCGCCTCCAGCATCTCCCGCGACACCAGCGACTGCAGGATCCG
Organism: Actinomadura chokoriensis; assembly: GCF_039529475.1. Lineage (NCBI taxonomy): Bacteria > Bacillati > Actinomycetota > Actinomycetes > Streptosporangiales > Thermomonosporaceae > Actinomadura > Actinomadura chokoriensis. The sequence continues at coordinate 125,332 of NZ_BAAAMW010000015.1, forward strand.
GTACACGACGGCCTTGGAGATGCCGAGCTCGCGGCTGATCGCGGTGACGCCGAGGTGCTCGGGCCCGCCGGCGAACAGCAGCAGCACGTCGGCGACGCGCCCGGCGACCTCGGTGCCCCCCGAGGGCGGGGCGGCGGTCTGGTTGGTCACGCTGAGATCCTAGGGTTCACCGGCCGCGGCGCAGGTAGCGGCCGACGGGGTCGCCGGAGATCGCGCCGTCCTTGTAGACGTGGTTCCCGCGCACGAAGGTGTCGGTGACCCGCGCGGTCATCGCGAAACCCTCGAACGGCGTGTACTCCTGCGTCGACTCGGAGTCGGCGGCGCGGACCGTCCAGGACACGTCGGGGTCGACCAGGGCGATGTCGGCGTCGTAGCCCTCGGCGATCGTGCCCTTGGTGAGCAGCCCGTAGCGGCGGGCCGGGTTCCAGGACGTCAGCTGCGCGACGCGCTGCAGCGGCAGCCCGCGCTTGATCCCCTCGCCGACCAGGCCGGGCAGCAGGTACTCGGCGCCGCCGAACCCGGACTTGGCGAGGAAGACGTCGTCGCGGTCGGCGCCGAACTTCATCTCGTCGCGGCAGCAGGCGTGGTCGCTGACGACCCAGTCGACCTCGCCGGCGAGGACGTGCCGCCACAGCGCCTCGACGTCGGAGCGGTCGCGCAGCGGCGGGTTGACCTTGCCGCCGAGGCCGTGCGCGGTGTCGACGTCGGCGAGCAGGTGCCCGATGGTGACCTCGCGGCGGAAGTCGATGTGCGGGAACGCGCCCGCCATGGTGAGCGCGGCCGACAGCGCCTTCTCCGACGACAGGTGCAGCAGGTTGATGTTCGGCAGTCCGGTCTCGTGCGCCAGGTAGGACGCGATCGTGACGGCGAGGCCCTCCGAGTGCGGCGGGCGGGACGCGCTGTAGGCGCGCAGCCCGGTGAGCGTGCCCTCCCGCTCGACCATCCTGGTGTAGGCGGTCATGATCTCGGCGGTCTCGCAGTGCAGGGACAGCGAGATGTGCGGCGCGTAGTCGGCGAGCCGCTCGCGGGCCTTCTGGATCCCCCGCATGACGAACTCGAAGTGCGCGATGTCGTAGCGCTCGTCCGGCGGGGTCATGAGGAAGTCGCTCTGGCTGGACGAGCGCCCGTGCAGCCCGTGGCTCCCGTAGAACATGAAGATCTTGAACGAGGTGACGCCGTGCTCCTCGACGAGGTAGGGGATCTCGTCGATGTGCCGCGCCATCATCGGCGCGAGGTGGAAGGCGTAGTCGACGTAGGCGTTGCCCTGCGCGGTGCTCAGCACCTCGGGGAAGAACTCCCGGTACGGCCCGCCCTTGTTCAGGTAGTACTGGCCGGTCCGCATGTAGGTCAGGGAGGTGGTGACGCCGCCCTGGGCGCTGGCGCGGCTCTCGGTGCGGGTGTCGGCGGCCAGCTCGTTGTAGATGCCCCAGTGCTGGTGGGCGTCCACGACGCCGGGGAACGCGAGCCGGCCGCGGCCGTCGACGACGGTGGCGGCGTCGTCGTCCGGCAGATCGGGGGCCACCCGCACGATGGTGCCGTCGTCGACGGCGATGTCGGCGCGTTCCGGCTCGGTGCCCTCGGGGGCGTCGGGCCGGACCACCCGCACGTTCTTCAGCAGCAGCTCAGTGGTCGCCATGGAACATCTCCTCAGTTCTCGCGGGGGTCGTGGGGTGGGGGCCCGTGCGCCGGGCGACGGCGCCGGCCGCCAGGTAGGCGAGCCCGAAGGCGGGCAGCAGGCCGTTGCCGGGCAGGTAGCCGCCGGCGCCGTGGCCGGAGATCCCGGCGGCGGCGCCGCCCGCCGCGTACAGGCCGGGGATCGGCCGGTCGGCGGGGTCGACGACGGCGGCGTCCCCGTCGACGATCAGGCCGCCCTGCGTGTGGAACAGGGCAGGGACGACGCGGACGGCGGCGTACGGCGCGGCGAGCGGCCGCTCCCAGTGGGTGCGGCCGTGCGCGTCGGGGCGTTCGCCGCGCGCGGCGGCGGCGCTCGCGGCCAGCTCGTCGGCGAGGGCGTCCGGCGGGAGGCCGGTGGCCTTGGCCAGCTCCTCGGCGTCGCCGGCCCGGACGAGGACGCCCGACTCGACGGTGTCGCGGAAGTCCTTGAACCGCCGGCACTGCGTGGCGATCGTCTCGTCCAGGACGATCCAGCCGGTGGCGCCGGGGCGGGCGGCCAGCTCGGCGGCGTACTCGGAGTAGCCGCGGGTCTCGTCGCCGAACCGGCGCCCGCCGAGGTCCACCATGATCCCGCCGTGGATGACCGTGGCCCAGCCGACGAGGGTGCCCGCTCCGGCGGCGACGGCGCCGTGGCCCTGGTAGGCGTCCAGGCAGCCGGTCGCGGCGCCGAGGCCGCCGCCGATGCGCAGCGCGTCGCCGAGCGAGTGGTCGCCGCCCTGGTAGAGCGCGTCGGCGATCTCCGGGAGGTGGCGCCGGACGAGGGCGCGGTCGGCGCCGAAGCCGTTGGTGGCGAGCAGCACCGCGCCGGTCGGGATCTCCTCCCGCGTCCCGTCCGGGTACTGGACGACGGCGGCCCGCACGGCGCCGTCCGGGCCGGTCGCCACGTCCGCGAGCTTCGCCGGGACGAGCAGGTCGATGCCGGGGTGCTCCCGGACGCGCCGGGCCAGGTGGTCGATCACGCTGGACCCGTGCCGCCCGGGGACGGAGTGGCAGCGCGGGACGGAGTGCCCCGGGTAGTTGAAGTCGGTCACCAGCGACAGCGGCAGCCCGGCCGAGTCGGCGAGCCATTCCACGAGCGGCGCGCTGACCCGCGCGAGCGTCCGGGCGAGGCGGGCGTCGGCGCGTCCCTTGGTCTTGGCCATGATGTCGGCGACGAACCGGTCCGGGGAGTCGTCGACGTCCTCCTCCGCCTGCCAGCGGGACCCGGCACCGGGGAACATCGCGGTCGACATCGAGGTGTTGTTGCCGCGCCGGAAGTGCTCGGTGGCCTCGACGACGACCACGCTGAGGCCGAGTTCGGCGGCGCGCAGCGCCCCCGCGAGGCCGCCGCCGGCGCCCGCGACGACGAGGTCGGGTCCGTCGGTCACGCGCTTCCCCCGATCGTCATGAGCCGCAGGGCCAGTGCGGTCGGGTCGATGACGCGGGCCTTGAGGCGGTCCTCCTCGACGTCGACGGCCGAGCATCCGTTGATCACGGCGGCGGCGCCGGCGGCGGCGAGCGCGTCCACGGCCGCGCCGAGGGCGGCGTTCCAGGCGGCGGTGTCGGCGATGGCGCCGAACGGCAGCTCCAGCACCGCGATGCCGGCGACGTACCCGTCCAGGCCGTAGGCCTTGAGGCGGCGGCCGAGCTCCGCGCCGATCGCCTCGTTCCGCACCACCGCACCGAACCGAATATTCTTCGCAGAAAGGTGCATACTACTCAGCTTCAGCAGGCCGTTCACCGGGACGCCCCGGCCGGCGGCGGGCCCGTCGGGCACGGCCGGGTCGAGGACGCAGTCGGGGAAGGCGAGGTCGAAGCCGTCCCCGGCCCGTGCCAGCGCGGCGGCGACCTCCCGCTCGGACGCGCGGATCGACGCCTCGTCGTCCAGCGCTCCGGGTGCGGCCGGGCCCACGTCGCGCAGCTCGACCGACAGGCCCGGCGGCGCGAGCCGGTCGTAGCGGGCCTGCCGGCGCCGGATCTCCTCCGCCGGCAGGTGGATCGGCGTCACGGCCAGGGCGCGGGTCATCGCTCCTCCTTCGTCTCGTCGCCGACGAGGCCGCGCAGGCGCTCACCGACGTGGTCCAGGGCGGGCAGGTCGCGGGCGAAGGCCGCCGCCCGGCCGGCCAGGTGCTCCCGGCCGGGCAGCCATCCCCGCAGCAGCGCGAGGACGTCCGCCTCGCCGAGCGGGCGGTGGTCGGCGTCGCCGACCGGGTTCGGGACCTCGCGGGTGCGGGCCGTCCCGTCGTCCAGCTCGACGGTGACGCGGGCGGCGCGCTCGTCCGGGAGCCGCGCGGTCAGGTCGCCCGCCTCCGCCACCCGGACGCGCCGGGCCAGCGCCCGCAGCGCCGGGTCGCCGAGGTCCGCGCGGGGCCCGACCTCGCCGTGCAGCAGGGCGGCGGCGACGGCGAACGGGGTGGAGAACATCGCCGACAGCCGGTTGTGCCACTCCGGCGACGCCAGCCCGGCGCCGAGCGCGTGCGTCTCGACCAGGACGCCGGTGATCCGCGCCGGGTCGAGGCCGCCGCGCAGGTCGAGGACGGCGTCGGCGGCGGGGTGGGTGAACGAGCAGGACGCGTGCCGCTTGAAGTAGCCGCGCGTGACGTCCCAGCGCTCGCCGAGCCCGCCGGTCAGCTCGGCCGAGTCGAACCCGCCGAGCAGGGTGCCCAGCGAGAGCGCGGCCGTGCCGGTGTTGCGGGCGGCGCCGGCCGCCGCCATCCGCGCCGCCGCCAGCCCGGACGTGTTGGACGCGCCCATCCACGCGTCCCGCACCGGGTTCCCGCCGGTCGCGGACGCGAAGTGGCCGGCGACCGGCAGCCCCGCCCCGGTGTCGATCGCGGCGGCCACCGCGTCCGGGCCGAGGCCGAGCAGCCGGGCGCACCCGGCCGCCGCGCCCGCGACGCCCCAGCTGCCGTGCGGGTGCGCGCCCGGCCGGAGCCGGGACGCCCGCCCGAACCGGGACGCGACCTCGTAGGCGGCGAGCAGGGCGGCGGCCGTGTCCGCGCCGGAGGCGTCCCGCTCGGCCGCGAGCGCCAGCACGGCCGGGAAGCCGTGCGCCGCCGGATGCCCCTTCGCGTACTTGTTCCCCTCGTCCAGCTCCAGGCAGACGAGCGCGACGGCGTTCAGCCAGGCGGCGGCGTCCACCGAGGCGCACCGCCCGGCGCCGATCAGCGGCGCGGGACCGGCCGGCGCGTTCCAGGCCGACCGCAGCGCGGCCGTCTCGTCCAGCCCGGCGCCCAGCGCGGTCACGCCGACCGCGTCGAGCAGGACCAGGGAGAGCCGGTCGAGCACCGGGCCCGGCACGTCCGCGATGTCCAGGTCCGCGACCCACTCCCCCAGCCGGGCCGTCGCCTTCTCCGCATCCATCAAAGCCCCAGGTACGCCTTCCTGACCGCGGCGGACCCCGCCAGCTCGGCGCCGGTCCCGTGCAGGACGGTCGAGCCGCTCTCCAGCACGTAGGCGCGGTCGGCGATGCCGAGGGCCTGCTTGGCGTTCTGCTCGACCAGCAGCACCGCGACGCCGGTGTCGCGGATCCGCTTGACCGCGTCGAGGACCGCCCACGTCAGCTTGGGCGACAGGCCAGTGGACGGCTCGTCCAGCATGAGCAGCTTCGGCCGGGCCATCAGCGCGCGGCCGATCGCGAGCATCTGCTGCTGCCCGCCGCTGAAGGTCTGCGCGACCTGCGCGCGGCGCTCGGCGAGGACGGGGAACAGCTCGAACACCTCGCGCAGCCCCGCCTCGGCCTCGGCGTGCGGGCGGGTCCAGGCGCCCATCCGCAGGTTCTCCTCGACGGTGAGCGTGCCGAACAGCGCCCGGTCCTCCGGGACGTGCACGAGCCCGTCGCGGACGAGCTGGTCGGGGCGGCGCCCGGCGGTGGACGACCCCGCGAACGTGATCGTCCCGGACGTCGCCCGCAGCTGCCCGCACACCGCCCGCAGCGTCGTGGTCTTGCCGGCGCCGTTCGCGCCGACGAGCGCGACGATCTCGCCCTCGCCGAGCCGCAGGTCGATGCCGTGCAGGATCTGCATGCGGCCGTATCCGGCGCACAGCCCGTCAATCTTCAGCATCGGCCGGCTCCTCTCCGAGGTACGCCTCGATCACGCGCGGGTCGGAGGTGACCTCCTCCGCCGAGCCGGTGGCCAGCACCCGGCCCTGGTCCAGGACGAGGACCCGGTCCGACAGCCGCATCACGGCGGCCATGATGTGCTCGATGAACAGCAGGGTCGTGCCGTCCTCGTCGCGGAGCACGGCGAGCAGGTCCAGGACGGGCTCGCGCTCGGACGGGACGAGCCCGGCGAGCACCTCGTCCAGCAGCAGGACCTTCGGCCGCATCGCGAGCGCGCGGGCCAGCTCCAGCCGCTTCAGCCCGGCCGTGGGCAGCTCGGTGGCGTTGCGGTGCGCCCAGTCGCCGAGGCCGACGCGCTCCACGACGTCCAGCGACCGCCTCCGCAGCCGGGACGGCGACGCGCGCCGGTGCTGGGCGGCGAGGCCGACGTTCTCCAGCACGGTCATGCTGCCGAACGGCCGCATGAGCTGGAACGTCCGGACCAGCCCGGCGCGGGCAATGCGGTCGGGCGGGGCGCCGGTGACGTCCCGGCCGCCGAACACGACCCGCCCGCCGTCGGGGGCGAGGGCGCCGCAGATGACGTTGAACAGCGTCGTCTTCCCGGCGCCGTTCGGGCCGATGATGCCGAGGATCTCGCCCTCCCCGACCTCGAACCCGACGTCCGACAGGGCCCGCAGGCCGCGGAAGTCCTTCCCGACGCCGGAGACGTTGAGGATGCTCATCTGCGCCACCTCGCGGCGATCGTGCCGACGATGCCCTTCGGCAGCAGCCGGACGATCAGGATCAGCAGGACCGCGTAGAGCGCGACGTCCAGCCCGCTGCGCCCCTGCAGGACGTTCAGGAAGTCGGGCGGGGTCCGCAGCAGCGTCGCGGTGACGTCCGACAGCGCCCCGAGGATGATCGCGCCGACGACCGGGCCCCAGATCGTGCCGATGCCGCCGATGACCACGGTCGCGATCGCCTGGATCGACACCGACGCGCCGAACGCCAGGTCCGGGTTCACGAACAGGTAGTACTGCGTGTAGAAGGCGCCGGCGACCGCGGTGATCGCGGCCGACAGCGCGACCGTGACCAGCTTGTACCGCAGGACCGGGGTGCCGAGGGACGCGGCGGCGAGCTCGTCGTCGCGGATGGCGGTGACGTAGCGGCCCGTCCGCGAGTGCAGGAACAGGATGCTCGCGAGGGCCGCGAGGCCGGCGAGGCCGAGCGCGATCCAGAAGTAGGCGGGCGAGTCCGCCGCGAACTGGATCTTCCAGAACGACGAGCCCTGGATCAGCGGGACGGTGAACCCGACCGCCTTGTTGGTGACGTCGGTCGTCGTGACGATCAGCCGCAGCATCTCGGCGAACGCGAACGTCGCGAGCGCGAAGTAGGCGCCCTGCAGCTTGTAGCGGAACGCGAAGTAGCCGATGACCACGGCGACCGCGGCGGCGACCGCCATCCCGGCGAGCATCCCGATCCACGGTGACACGCCGTGCTCGACGAGCAGGTAGGCGCTGGTGTAGGCGCCGAGGCCGAAGAACGCGGCGTGCCCGAAGCTGAACATCCCGCCGAACCCGCTCATCACGTTCCAGCCGATGGCCATCAGCGCGAAGATCAGGATGCGGACGGCGACGGCGCCCTGCGCGGGCGGCAGCACCAGCGGCAGCGGGACCGCGACGAGCAGCAGCACCGCGAGGACGGCGAGCTGCCGGTTCTGCGGCCGCAGCGGCGGCGCCTTCACCGGGCGGGCGGCGGCGCCGGGCCGGCCGGTGAGCGTGATGCCGGTCATGCGCGCCTCCCGAAGAGCCCCTGCGGCCGGAGGAACAGCACGACCACGAAGACGGCGAACACGCCGAGCAGCGAGCTCTGCCCGTCCATGTAGATCGTGGTGAGCTGCTCGACCAGCCCGATCAGCAGCCCGCCGACGAGCGCGCCGGCGACGTTGCCCATGCCGCCGAGGACCACGACGACGAACGCGGTGATGTTGAACTGCTCGCCGAGCGTGGGCGTGACCGTGACCAGCGGCGCGGCCAGCACCGCGGCGGCGCCCGCGCAGGCCGTCCCGATCGCGAACGTCAGCGTGTGGACGCGCCGGACGTTCACGCCGACCAGCTCCGCGCCCTGCCCGTTGGCGGCGACCGCGCGGATCGCCGTCCCGAACCGGGTGCGGCGCAGCAGCCAGAACAGCACCGCGCCGACCAGCAGCGCGCCGGTGAACGCGTACAGCCGGGCGCCGGACACGACGGCGCCGAACAGCGAGAACTGGAAGTCGCCGGGCAGCGCGACGTTCTTCGGCTCGGCGCCGAAGAACATCAGCAGGCCGTTCTCCAGCAGCAGCGACAGGCCGAGCGTGATCAGCAGCTGGTTCTCCAGCGACGCGCCGCCCGTCCCGCCGAGCAGGCCGCGGTGCACGGCGGCGCCGAGCAGGAACAGGGCGGGCACCGCGACGAGCAGCGCCAGATAGGGGTGGACGCCGGTGCCCCGCACGACGCCGAACGCGATGAACATCGCGATGGCGAGCAGCGCGCCGTGCGCGAAGTTGACGATGTCCAGCACGCCGAAGATCAGCGTGAGGCCCATCGCGATGAGCCCGTAGAGGCCGCCCATCAGCAGGCCGGTGACCACCGACTGCCAGACGACCAGGCCGCTGCCGGACTTGACCAGGGCGACCGCGATCGCGACCGCCACGAGGCCGCCGGTGACGGCGGCGCGCTTGAGGAGGGGCCCCGTCCCGTCGCCGCCGAGCAGCGGGCGGCGCCGGACGGCGGGGACGGGTGGGGACTGCGCCTTGGTTCCGATGTTGCTCATGACCGCCACGTCACCGAGTAGTTGGGCTGGGATTCGGCCTTCTCCGGCGGATAGACCTGCTTGACCTCGCCGCCCTGCACCTGCATGAGGACGGGCAGGGCGGTCTCGTTGTCTCCGTTGGGGGCGAAGGAGATCGGGCCGGTGCCGACCGTGAGGGGCTCGACCTTCGAGGCCGCGATCGCGTCGCGCACCTTCTCCGCGTCGGTGGTGCCCGCGCGCTCCACCGCCTGCGCGATCACCTGGACCGCGTCGTAGGCGAGGACCGCGCCCGTGCGCATGGGGGCGCCGTAGCGGCGCTGGTATTCGGCCCGCAGCCTCGCGGTCTGCGGGTCCTTGGCGTCGAAGTGGTAGTTGGTGCTGAAGATCCGCTCGGCGACGGGCCCGGCGTCGCTGACGAACTTCGGCTGGTCGTAGGCGCCGTTGGACACGCCCCAGACCGCGTTCAGGTCCGGTTTCACCGTGGCGACCGCCTTGGCGGCGAGCAGGCTGTCGCGGTAGTAGCCGGCGACGGCGAGGACGTCCGCGCCGGACGCCTTCACCTGCGTGACCTGCGCGGTGAGGTCGGAGACGGTGAGCGCGTCGTAGCTGATGTCCGGGCCGACCTCGATGCCGAGCTTCTCCGCCGCCTTCGCGAACGCCTCGGCGGCGCCGCTGCCGAAGTCGGTCTGCTCGTGCAGGAACGCGACCTTCCGGACGGGCTTGCCCGCCTGCTCGGACACCTCCTTGAGGTAGCGGGCGGCGGCGCCGGCGATCGCGGCGCTGCCCGGCTGGACCCGGAACGCGTACCGGTAGCCGTGCGCGAAGATCGCGTCGGAGGCGGTGACGTCCATGACGAACGGCACCCGGTTGCGCTCGGCGACGACCGCGACGTTCGTGCTGACGGCGCTCTGGTAGGTGCCGACGAGCCCGACCGCGCCCGCGGAGATGAGCCGCTGGGCCTCGCTCTGGCCGACCTCCGCCTTGCCCTGGGTGTCGCCCGTTTCGAGCTCGACCCTGCGTCCGCCCAGGGACGTGATGCCGCCCGCGGCGTTGATCGCCTCCACGGCCATCCGGGCGCCGCGCCGCATCTGCTGGCCGTCCACCGCGTTGGCGCCGCTGACCGGATGCAGCGCGCCGATCTTGACCGGGCCCCGGTCGCGTCCGGCCGCCACCCCGACCGCGCCGGACGGCGCCGAGCCGCCGCAGCCGGCCGCGGCCAGCAGCACCGCGCACGCGCCGAGCCCGGCGGCGAGCTTTCGAGCCGACATTCACCTCTCCCGCCCGGTATTGTTCCGCTTAGAGGAACACCCTGCTTGTGATGCGTCATGGTGGCATCCGCCACGTCACCCGGTCAATATCTGGGCGAAACTTGACTTGACTCGACAAGCAGTGCCAACTTGTGAAGCCCGGGGCGCCTCCGCGAACCGGCCGACGTGCTGATTCTCGTTTCTCTAAGCGGAACGATCTGTCGATGAAGGCGGTACCGTCCATGACCGACGCTCTGTCCGGGGTCCGGGTGCTCGACGCGGCCACGCTGTTCGCCGGGCCGCTCGCCGCGACGCTGCTGGGCGACTTCGGCGCCGAGGTCGTCAAGATCGAGCACCCGAAGGGCGACCCGGTGCGCAGCCACGGCGCGCAGCGCGACGGCGTCGGGCTCTGGTGGAAGATGCTCGGCCGCAACAAGAAGGCGATGACGCTCTACCTCGGCTCCCCCGAGGGGCAGGAGCTGTTCCGCCGCCTGGTCGCCGACGCCGACGTCGTGATCGAGAACTTCCGGCCCGGCACGCTGGAGCGCTGGGGGCTCGGCTACGACGAGCTGAGGGAGATCAACCCGCGGCTCGTCCTCGCGCGCGTCACCGGGTTCGGGCAGACCGGCCCGTACGCGGCGCGGCCGGGGTTCGGCACGCTCGCCGAGGCCATGAGCGGGTTCGCCGCGATCACCGGCGAGCCGGACGGCCCGCCGACGCTGCCGCCGTTCGGCCTCGCCGACGGGATCGCCGCGCTCACCACCGCGTTCGCGGTGATGACGGCGCTGCGGGCGCGGGAGGCGACCGGCGAGGGGCAGGTCGTCGACCTCGCGATCATCGAGCCGATCCTGACGCTGCTCGGCCCGCAGATCATCACCTACGACCAGCTCGGCGAGCTGCAGGCGCGCACCGGCAACCGGTCGCACAACAACGCGCCGCGCAACACCTACCGCACCCGCGACGGCGGCTGGGTCGCGGTCTCCACCAGCGCCCAGTCGATCGCCGAGCGGGTGATGCGGCTGGTCGGGCGCCCGGAGCTGATCGACGAGCCGTGGTTCGCGACCGGCGCGGAGCGCGCGAAGCACGCCGACCTGCTGGACGAGGCCGTCGGCTCGTGGATCGCCGAGCGCGGCCGCGACGAGGTCGTCAAGGCGTTCGAGGAGGCGCAGGCCGCCGTCGCGCCGATCTATACCGCCGCCGACGTCATGGCCGACCCGCAGTTCGAGGCGCTCGGCACCATCGCGACCGTCCCCGATGACGAGCTGGGCCCGGTGAGGATGCAGAACGTCCTGTTCCGGCTGTCGCGGACCCCCGGCCGGATCGAGTCGGCCGGGCCGCCGCTCGGCGCGCACACCGCCGAGATCCTCGCCCGCTACGGGGTGGACGAGGCCGGGCTCGCCGGCCTGCGCGCCAAGGGCGTGATCGGGTGACGCCCCGGTCCTGGCTGTACGTGCCGGGCGACCGGCCCGACCGGATCGGCAAGGCGCTCGCCTCCGGCGCCGACGCGGTGATCCTCGACCTGGAGGACGCGGTCGCGCCCGGCGCCAAGCGGGACGCCCGCCGCACCGTCCTGGAGACCCTCGCCGCCGGGCACGCCGCGTACGTGCGGATCAACGCGCCCGGCACCCCGGACGGCGCCGACGACCTCGCCCTCCTCGCGACCGCGCCGGCCGCGCCCGCCGGGGTACGGGTGCCCAAGTGCGAGCACCCCGACGACCTGCGCCGCGCCGCCGACGCCCTCGGCGTGCCGGTGTTCCCGGTCCTGGAGTCGGCGCTCGGCGTCGAGAACGCGCTGCTCCTCGCGACCGCGCACCCGCTGGTCGCCGGGATCTCGCTCGGCGAGGCCGACCTCGCCGCCGACCTGCGGGTCGCCGGCGGCGACGCGCTGGCTTGGCCGCGCTCCCGCGTGGTCGTGGCCGCCCGCGCCGCCGGGCTCCCGTCCCCGCCGCAGAGCGTGTGGACGGCCGTCCGCGACCTGGAGGGGCTGCGCGCCGACACCCTCGCCGGCCGCCGCGCCGGGTTCTTCGGCCGGTCGGTGATCCACCCCGCGCAGCTCCCCGCCGTCCACGAGGCGTGCGTCCCCGACCCGGACGAGGTCGCGTGGGCGCGCGGCCTCATGGACCGGCTCGCCGACCGCGGCGGCGTCGAAGGGGACGGCGCCGCGTGGATCGACTCCTCAGGACGCTTCGTGGACAAGGCCGTCGTCGAGCGCGCCGCCTGGCTGCTCGACGCCGCCGCGTCCGCCGAGTCCGCCGCCCGCCCCGTCAAGGAAGGCCAGAAATGACCACGCAGGATCCGCTGCTCGCGGCCGTCGCCGGCGGCGTCCGGCTGATCGAGCTGGGCCAGCCGTTCTTCACCGGCATGCCCTGCTCCCCGAACCACCCCGGGTTCCGGATGACGCTGATCCGGCGGCACGGCGACATGGAGCGCCTGGACGGCGGGTCCGCCGCCAACGAGATCATCGTGACCGGCGGGCACGTCGGCACGCACATCGACGCGCTCTCCCACGTCAGCCACGACGGCGAGCTGCACGGCGGGGTCTCCGCCGCCGACGCCCAGCGCGGCGGCGCCTTCACCAGCCACGGGGCCGAGAACCTGCCCGGCCTGCTGCGCCGGGGCGTCCTGCTGGACGTGGCGGCCGTCCACGAGGTGGCGACGCTGCCGCCCGGCCGCGGCATCACCGCCGAGGACCTGGAGCTGGCCGCGAAGCGCGCCGGCACCGAGCCCGGCGAGGGCGACGTGGCGCTGATCCGCACCGGCTGGGCCCGGAACTTCGGCGACGCCACCGCCTACCTCGGCAAGGAGACCGGCGTGCCGGGCGCGACCCCGGACGCCGCGCGCTGGCTGGCCGAGCGGGGCGTCGCCGCGACGGGCGCCGACACGACCGCCTACGAGCAGATCCCGGAGGGCGCGGGCCACGCCGTGCTGCCCGTGCACCGGATCCTGCTGGTCGAGTCGGGGATCTTCATCCTGGAGCACCTGAACCTGGAGGCCCTCGCCGAGGCCGGGCTGCACGAGTTCGTGTTCGTGCTGGCCCCGCTGCGGATCAAGGGCGGCACCGGCTCCCCCGTCCGCCCCCTCGCGGCGGTGTCGGCATGACCGCCGCCACGCCCGTCCAGCGGTTCGCCGAGCTCGCCGCCTCCGCCGCCGCCCGGGGCCTGCCGCCGGAGCTGCGCGCCGACGCCGCGCGCCGCGTCCTGGACGTCCTCGGCAACAGCCTGGCCGCGACGGGGGAACCGCCCGCGAAGGCCGTCGGGGCGCTCACCGCCGAGTGGGGCGGTGAGGGCCGCGCGACCGCGATCGGCACCGGGGCCCGCCTGCCCGAGCCGAGCGCCGCGCTGCTGAACGGGACGCTCGCGCACTCGCTCGACTTCGACGACACGCACCTGCCGTCCGTCCTGCACCCGTCGGCGTCGGTCGTGCCCGCCGCCCTCGCCGTCGCGGAGGCCCGGGGCGCGACCGGCGCCGCGCTGCTGGACGCGGTCGGGGTGGGCGTCGAGATCACCGTGCGGCTCGGCATGGCCGGCTACGACCGCGAGCTCGGCAACTCGGTGTTCTTCGAGCGCGGGCAGCACGCCACCGCGATCTGCGGGACGGTCGGCGCCGCCGCGTCCGCCGCGATGCTGTCCGGCCTGGACGCCGCCGGCGTCGCGGACGCGATGGGCATCGCCGCCAGCATGGGCTCCGGCATCCTGGAGGCCAACCGCACCGGGGGCACCGTCAAGCGGATCCACTGCGGCTGGGCCGCGCACGCCGCCGTCACCGCCGCCGGGCTCGCTCGGACGGGCATCACCGGGCCGCCGACCGTCCTGGAGGGGCGCTTCGGGCTGCTCCAGGCGTTCTGCGGCGACCAGGCCGACCCGGACGCCCTCACCGCGGGCCTGGGCGAGCACTGGGAGCTGCCCGGCATCTTCTTCAAGCCCTACCCGTGCAACCACTTCACGCACGCCGGGATCGACGCGGCGCTCCGCCTGCGCGCCGCCGGACTCGACCCGGCCGACGTCGAGTCGATCGAGCTGGGCGCGCCGACGCCCGTCCTGCGGACCATCGCCGAGCCGCACGAGGACAAGATCCGCCCCAAGTCGGGGTACCACGCCGCGTTCTCCGGCCCCTACACGGTCGCGGCGGCGCTGCTCGGCGGCGGCGGCCTCGGCGTCTTCCACGAGGACTTCACCGACGCGGCCGCCGCGGACCCCGGCCGGCTGGCGCTCGCGGCGAAGGTCCGCTGCGTGCCCGACGCCCGCTGCGACGAGATCTTCCCGCACCAGTTCCCCGCCGTCCTGCGCGTCCGCACCCGGGGCGGCGCCGTCCTGGAGGAGCGCGTGGACGCCAACCGCGGCGGCCCCGGCAACCCGCTCTCGGCGGACGAGCTGGCGACGAAGTTCCGCCTCAACGCCGTCCGGCGCGTCCCGGAGGAGCGGGCCGAGCAGATCACCGGCCTCGCCTACGGCCTCGCCGACCTGGAGGATGTGAGCCGCCTGACGTCCCTGCTGGAATGATCGTTTCCGGAAGATCACAGTAATGTCGGTGCCATGAGGCATCTCGGCATCCTGGCCCACAGCGCGGAGGGCGCCGCGCTGTGCTTCCGCACCTTCTGCCAGGAGGGGTTCCGCGAACTGGGCCCGGACGACCACCCGGACGTGACGCTCGACCTGATCGCGCTGGCCCGCAGCATGCCCGCCTGGGAGGCCGGCGACCACGACGCGGTCCGGGCGGTCCTGGCCGAGAGCGTCCGGCGGCTCGCGGCGGCGGGCGCCGACTTCTTCGTCTGCCCCGACAACACCGCCCACCTGGCGCTCGAACGCCCCGGCGACGACCTGGCGCTCCCGGGCCTGCACATCGCGCGGGTCGTCGCCGACCGGGCCGCCCGCGAGGGCCGCACCCGCGTCGGCGTCCTCGGCACCCGCTACACGATGGACGGCCCCGTCCACCCGCGCGAACTGGCCGCGCGGGGCATCGCCGCCGAGGTCCCGGACGCCGCCGACCGGGAGACCGTCAACCGGATCATCTTCGACGAGCTGGTCAACGGCGTCGTCACCGAGGAGTCGCGCCGCGCGTACGTGAAGATCATCAGCCGGCTCGCCGAGCGCGGCTGCGACGCCGTCGCGCTCGTGTGCACCGAGATCCCGCTGCTGGTGACGCCCGACGTGTCGCCGCTGCCCACGCTCGACTCCACCCGCCTGCTGGCCCGCGCCGCCTTCGACGCGGCCGTGGGCCGCCGTCCCCTGCCCACCTGGCGCGGCGGACATTTCGACCAGGGGTGAAACGGGGCAGACCTAGAGTGACCGCCGAGAAGGGGGACGACGATGGACTTCCGGGAACTGCACCGCGGTGACCGCCCGCTGGTGCTGCCGAACGCGTGGGACTTCGCGAGCGGCGCGGCGCTGGTGCAGGCGGGGTTCCCCGCGGTCGGGACGACGAGCCTCGGCGTCGCGGCGGCGGCCGGCAAACCCGACGCCACCGGCGACACGCGCGCCGAGACCCTCGCCCTGGCCCGCGCGCTGTCGCGGCTGCCCGTGCCGGTCACCGTCGACATCGAGGGCGGGTTCTCCGACCGGGCCGCCGACGTCGCCGAGCTCGTCACCGAGCTGGCCTCCTTCGGCATCGCCGGGATCAACCTGGAGGACGGCCGCTCCGACGGGACGCTCGCGCCGCTCGACCACCAGCTGACCGTCATCGGCGCCGTGAAGCGGGCCGCGCCGCAGGTGTTCCTCAACGCCCGCACCGACACGTTCTGGCTCGGCGACCCCGACCGCGACGAGACGCTGCGGCGGGCGAGCGCCTACGCGGCGGCGGGCGCGGACGGGGTCTTCGTCCCGGGGATCGTGGACGACGCCGACATCCGGGCCGTGCTGGAGGCGGCGGACGTGCCGCTGAACGTCCTGTACCTGCCGGGCAAGACCGAGTACGAGCGGCTCGCGCGGCTCGGCGTGCACCGGGTCAGCACCGGGTCGCTGCCGTTCCGCAAGGCGCTGCAGGCCGCCGTCGCGGCGGCCCTCGGCGTCACCGGCGCGGACGCCGACCGCCCCGCGCCCTCGTACGGGGACGTCCAGCGGCTGGTCAGTGACCGGTGATCCGGTCGGCGAGGCGGGCCAGGGCGGACGTCGCCGCCGACGATGAGGCCGACTCGCGGGCGTCGGCGGCCCGGTAGAGCGCGTACATCGCGTGGACGCCGAGCCAGCGCAGCGGCTCGGGCTCCCAGCGGCGGACGCGGCGGTCCACCCACGGCAGCGCGGTCAGCGCGGTGTCCTCGCGCAGGACGAGGTCGCGCAGGGTGCGGCCCGCGAGGTTCGCGGTCGCGACGCCGTGCCCGGTGTACCCGCCCGCGTGCCCGAGCCCGGTCGCGTGGTCGAGGACGACGGTCGAGCACCGGTCGCGCGGCACGCCGAGGACGCCCGACCAGGCGTGGTCGACCCGCCCCTCGCCGGCGGCCGGGAACATCGCGGTCAGCATCGCCCAGAGGGCGTCGACCGTGGCGGGGTCGGTGCGGCCGCCGTCGTCGATTCGGGACCCGTACCGGTAGGGGCGGCCCCTGCCGCCGAACGCGATGCGGTCGTCGGCGGTGCACTGCGCGTACATGTAATAGTGCGCCATGTCGCCGAGCAGCTCGCGGCGCTCCCAGCCGATCTCCTTCCAGGCCGCGGCCGGCAGCGGCGTCGTGACGATCATGGAGCTGTTCATCGGGAGCCAGTCGCGGCGGTGGCCGGGCAGCCCGGCGGTGAAGCCCTCGGTGGCGCGCAGCACGTAGTCGGCGGTGACGGTGCCGCAGGGGGTGACGGCGGAGGCGGCGCCGCCGCGCCGCGGGTTGATCCGGACGACCGGCGTCCCCTCGTAGATCTCCACGCCGAGCCCCCGGACCACCGAGGCGAGGCCGCGGGCGAGGGCGGCGGGCTGGACGCGGGCGCAGTGCGGGCTCCACGCCGCGCCGGTCGCGCCCTCGACGCGGAGCCGGTCGTCGCGTTCGGCGGCGGGCAGCGGGACGAGGTCGCCGTCCGTCCAGCCCCAGGCGCGGGCCTCGTCGACCATGGCGGCGAGCCGGGCGCGCTGGGCGGCGTTGCGGGCGACGTGCAGCACGCCGCCCTTCACCAGGTCGGCGTCGATGCCCTCCGCGGCGGTGACCCGGACGACCTCGTCCACCGCCTCGAACATGGCGCGCTGCAGCGCGATCGCGGCGGGGCGGCCGTGCCGGGCCGCGTAGCGCTCCCGCGACCCGGCGATCTCCCCCAGCACCCAGCCGCCGTTGCGGCCGGACGCGCCGAACCCCGCGAACTCGCGCTCCAGCACGATGATCCGCAGGTCCGGGCGGGCGCGCTTGAGGTAGTAGGCGGTCCAGAGGCCGGTGTACCCGGCACCGACGACGCAGACGTCCGCCGTGCGCGGCCCGGGGAGCCGGGGGCCCGGCTCGGGACGCCCGGCCGCCCGGTACCAGAACGAGACGCCGCCGTTAGCGAAGCCGTCCGCGAGGGGCGCCCGGCCAGAGGAGGAGCTCATGCGCACATACTGCTGTATTCCGTAGCGAAATCAACAGATGGCGACGGATTCTATGGGACGGCGTCGATGATTCGACGGGATCCGATCCAGCGGGAGCGGTCCGCGGCGTAGTAGGCGGCGCCGTCGGGGCCGGACGGGCCGTCCCGCCACCGCCGCATCCCGAGCTGGAGCGCGATCTCCGCCGACGCCGTGTTGGCCATGTCGATCTCGGCGGTGATCCGGTGCACGCCGACCACCCCGAACGCGTAGTCGAGCACCGCGCGGGACGCCTCCGCGGCGAGGCCCTGCCCCCAGTGGTCCGGCTCCAGGCTGTAGAGGATCTCGACGTCCGCGCCCCGGCCGAGCGGCCCCTCGTGGTGGCCGAGCCCGGCGACGCCGATCAGCGGATCGCCGGACGCGGCGCCCGCCGCGTCGATCCCGGCGGACCAGCGGGCCGGGCGCAGCCCCCACAGCCCGTAGCCCTCGGTGGCGAAGTCCCGCTCGCTCGCCTCGATGATCTCGCTGACCTGGACGGGGGTGACCATCCGGTCGTCGAAGAGGTGGCGGCGGACGAGCGGGCCCGTCCAGTGGGTCAGCAGCGCGCGGTGGTCGCGCATCGAGACCGGGTGCAGCGCGAGCCGCACCGTCCGCAGCACCTCACTCATCCGCGTCCTCCGGCGGCCACCCGGGCGCGTCCTCGCCGTCGGGGAGGCCGACCCGGAACACCCGCAGCTGCAGCGCCAGCGCCTGGTAGTAGCCGACGAGCGTGACCAACTCGACGACGGCGGCCCGGCCGAGCGTCGCGACCGCCTCGGTGAACACGGCGTCGGCGAGGTCGCCCTCGGTGGCGAGCTGCCGCGCCGCCTCGTGGACGACGCGCTCGCGGACGTCGCCGAGCAGCGGCGCGCGGCCGTCGCGCAGCGCGTCGATCTCCGCGTCGGTGAGGCCGTGCCGGCGGCCGATCCGCTCGTGCGCGTACCACTCGTAGTCGGACCGGGCGTGCGCGGCGACGACCAGCGTGGCGATCTCCCGCTCCCGCTTGGTGAACGCGGTCCGGAACCGCAGCGCGGCCCCGAGGTCCTGCAGCGGCAGGCCCACGGACGGGCTGTAGAGCATGGCGTTGAAGGGGCCGTGCAGCCGTCCGATGTCGTCGGCCATGCCGAACGGCGGGGTGCGGCCCTCGGCGCGGGGGCCGCCGGTCACCGCCTCGTACACGGCGCGCTGCTCGTCGCTCAGCGAACCGGGCAGCAGCAGCGGCAGCCGGGTCGGGGACGGGCCGCGCCGAGGTCGGTCGTTGACGTGCTCACCGCTCACGGGGTCGATCACTTACCGAACGCTAGGCGGTCGGCGCGGGCGGCTCAACCCCCGGTCCGGAATGTGAAACCGCGGGCACAGGGTGACGTGGCGGTCGCGTGACACGCGGCCGCTGGCAGGATGGCCGGGTGAGCGGCATCTACGACGACCCCTGGGCATACGAGCTGGCGTGCTCGTTCCGCGACGTGCCCGCGGAGGTGGACGCGCTCCTCGGCTGGTGCGCCGGGCTGGACGCGAAGCCCGCGACCGTGCTGGAGCTGGCCGCCGGGCCGGCCGAGCACGCCCGCGAGTTCGCGCGGCGCGGGCTGGCCGCGACGGCGCTCGACCTGAACCCGGAGATGTGCGCCCACGCCGCCCGCGAGGCCGGGCGCGCCGGCGTCGAGGTGGAGATCGTCCAGGACGACATGACCCGGTTCGACCTGGGCCGCCGGTTCGACCTCGTCGTGACCATGCTCGACTCGACGTCCCACCTCATGACGCTCGACGCGTTCGTGGCGCACCTGCGCCGCGTCGCCGCGCACCTGTCGCCGGGCGGCCTCTACGTCGTGGAGATGTCGCACCCCCGCGACCGGCTCGGCGACGACCCGAGCGTCAGCACCGGCTGGACGGTCGAGCGCGGCGGCGTCCGGGCGAGCGTGCGGTGGGGCGAGCCGTCCGACCGGCTCGACCCCGTCACCCAGATCGCCGACGACCACGTCACGATGACGATCACGGACGGGGACGGCACGCGGGTGATCCGCGACGTCGTCCCCTACCGCTTCTGGACCGCCACCGAGCTGGACGCCGCGATCCACCTCGCCGGCGGCCTCGGCACCGTCGCCCAGTACGGCGACTTCGGGGTCGGCGAGGACACGGTGGCCCTCACCGACCCCGAAGCCTGGCGCATGATCACGATCCTGCGGCCCGCCTAGGGCGCGGGCGCCCAGCCCGGCATCGGGTAGGACGCGAGCAGTTCCCGGATCTTCCCGGCGACGCGGCCGGCGACCTCCTCGTCCTGCTTGGCGGTGCCCTGCACGACCTCGTCGATCCACTCCGCGATCTGCGGCATGTGCTCCTCGCCGAGCCCGCGGGTGGTGATCGCGGCGGTGCCGAGCCGCAGCCCGGACGGGTCGAACGGCTTGCGCGGGTCGAACGGCACCGCGTTGTAGTTCAGCTCGATCCCGGCGCGGTCGAGGGCCTGCGCCGCGGGCTTGCCGGCGACCCCCTTGCTGGTCAGGTCGATCAGGATGAGGTGGTTGTCGGTGCCGCCGGAGACCAGGTCGTAGCCGCGGTCGACCAGCGCGGCGGCCAGGACCTGCGCGTTCGCGACGATCTGCCGCGCGTACCGGGCGAAGTCCGGCTGCGCCGCCTCCTTCAGCGCGACGGCGATCGCGGCGGTCGTGTGGTCGTGCGGGCCGCCCTGCAGGCCGGGGAAGACCGCCTTGTCGACCGCCTTCGCGTGCTCGGCCGTCGACAGGATCATCGCGCCGCGCGGGCCGCGCAGCGTCTTGTGCGTGGTCGTGGTGACCACGTCCGCGTGCCCGATCGGGGACGGGTGGGCGCCGCCCGCGATCAGCCCGGCGATGTGCGCGATGTCGGCGGCGAGCACCGCGCCGGCCTCGCGGGCGATCTCCGCGAACGCGGGGAAGTCGATCGTCCGGGGGATCGCGGTGCCGCCGCACCAGATCAGCTTCGGCCGCTCCTTCAGCGCCAGGTCGCGGACCTGGTCCAGGTCGACCCGCCCGGTGTCGGCGCGCACGTCGTAGCGGACGGGCCGGAACCACTTGCCGGTGGCCGACACCGACCAGCCGTGCGTGAGGTGCCCGCCCATCGGCAGCGACAGCCCCATCACCGGGTCGCCTGGCTCCAGGAACGCCATGTAGACGGCGAGGTTCGCGGGCGACCCCGAGTACGGCTGGACGTTGGCGTGCTCGGCCCCGAACACCTCCTTCGCCCGCTCGATCGCCAGCAGCTCGATCGGGTCGATGTTCTGCTGGCCCTCGTAGTACCGCCTGCCGGCGTAGCCCTCGGAGTACTTGTTCGTCAGGACCGACCCGGTGGCCTCCAGCACCGCCGGCGAGACGTAGTTCTCGGACGCGATCAGCCGGAGCTTCTCGTACTGGCGGCGGGCCTCGGCCTCGACCAGCCCGGCGATCTCGGGATCCCGGTCCTGCAGATGGGGGACGGGCGGTTGGTGCATCGTGAGCCTCCGCGCTGCTCGCGCCGGGACTTTCGGGCGCCCCGGCGAAGGGGACCCGTACACCCAGGCGCGCGGCGTGCGGACTAGTTTCGCTCCCCGGTGGTCGTCTCCACCTTGACTGCGCCAGTCACGTGCGCGCCATCATATCGGGCCGTCCGCGCCCGCGCCGGGGCGGAGACGACGAACAGCCCGCCCAGCAGGAGCAGCGACCCGGCCGCGACCGGCGCCGACATCCGCTCGCCGAGGACGGCGATCGCGAGCGCCGCCGCGACCAGCGGCTCGGCGAGGCTGAGTGTCCCGGCGGTCGCGGCCGCCACCCCGCCGAGCCCGGTGACGAAGAACATGTACGCGGCCGCCGTCGCGGCGATCCCGAGCCAGGCGACCAGCACCGCCGACCGCGGCTCCGCGAGGGCCGGCAGTTCCGCGACCGTCCAGGGCAGCAGGGCCGCTCCCCCGGCGAGCAGCGTGACCGACACGGCGGCGGCCATGCCCGCGTTCCGTCCTGTGAGGACCTTGGCGGACACGGTGTAGACGCCGAAGCACGTCCCGCCCACGAGGCTCAGCCCGATGCCCGCCGGGTCGACGTGGACGGCCGACCCCGGCACCATCAGCAGCGCGACGCCGCCGACGGCGCACGCCGTCCCGGCCCACCACCGGCGGCCGAGCCGCGTGCCGAGGACGAGCCGCTCGCACAGCCCCGTCGAGACGGGCGCCAGCCCGAACACCACGGCCGTCGCGACGGCGGCCCCGGTGCGGTCGACCGCGCTGAAGAACGCCGCCTGGAAGACCCCCGTGGCCGCGGAGGCCGCCGCGACCGGACCCCGGGCCCGCCGCCCCAGCGAGAGAAACGCGCGCCGGTCCGCCGCGAGCACCAGCGCGGCGAGGACGACCCCGCCCGAGAGGATCCGGGCCCCGCCGACCGCCACCGGACCGGCGTCCGGCCCGGCGAGGACCTGCGCGGGCCCGACCGTCCCCCAGAGCACCCCGGCCGCGAGCACGAGCAGCGACCCGGACAGATTGCTTCGTCGATCCATACGACCGAAGCTAGAAGGATCTGCGGATTCGTTCTCGTTCAGCCGTGGTTCGTTCGGTCGTGGGAAGCAGCGGCGTCAGTTGTTCGGCTGCGCCATGCCATCTGAGCGATGCACTGCCGGACGTTCGGCGTCAGCGCCGGTCAGGCGTCGGAAGTTCGGCCTGCTCCACCGGCTGGACGTAGTCGTAGACGACGGTCGTCCGCACGTCCACGAACTCCTTGCGCCGCGCGAGCCGGTCGAGCACGAAGTCGCGCAGGTACGCGGTGCTCGGGACGGCCACGTGCACCAGCAGGTCCTCGTTGCCCGTGACGACGAAGACCCCGACGGCCTCGGGCATCGCGGCCATGCCGTCCCGCGCCGACTCGATCGCCTCCCGCGACTGCGGCCGGATCCGGATCGAGATCAGCGCCTGCACCCCGCGCCCGAGCCGCTCGAAGTCGACCGCCGCGTGGAACCCGGTGATGACACCCCTGGCCCGCAGCGCCCGCGTCCGCTCCAGGGCCGTGGACGGCGCGATCCCCACCGCCTCGGCCAGCTCCCGGTTGGTCTGCCGCCCGTCCCGCTGCAACCGCCGCAGGATCGCCTGATCGACCGCGTCCACCGGTACCCCTCCCGAACCGACCGCCCGAAGCCGAACTCCCGCACGCGAACCACGCCCGAAAGCCCCTCACCCCGAACATTATTCGTCCCTCACCGAACAAGTCCCGAAGACACAACCGACCCCCGAAAACGGCTGAGGCCCAGCCCTCTTGGACTGGACCTCGACCACGGGACCACGGGCAGGCACGCGGAGCGAGCCCTGCGAGCGCAGCGGGCATGCCCGGCGACGCGGGCGGCCGCAGCGACGCCGCGCCGCCGTCACGGGCACGAGGACCGCAACGGCGGCGTGAGGATCGCCTGCGTCGCTGACGGGGGTTCCAGGGGGTCGCCCCCCGGAAGTCACCTCGCAGCGGCCTGCATGGCCTGCTTCACCGCGGCGCGCTTCTCGCGGAGCTTGGCGAGGGCCTCCTCCAGGATGGCCTCGCCGTCCTCGTCGCTGCGGCGCTCCTTCACGTACGCGAGGTGCGTCTTGTAGGGCTCGGTCTTCGGCGGCGCCGGGGGGTTCTCCGAATCCTGGCCGGCGGGGAACCCGCAGCGGGGGCAGTCCCACGTCTCGGGGACCGCGACGTCCGTCGCGAAGCTGGGGCGGGTCTCGTGCCGGTTGGCGCAGTAGAAGGTCACCCAGACGCGGGGGGCGGCGTCGCCGCGCTCCGCCTCTCCCATCGGACCGGCCCCGACACGGCTGCCCCGAATCGCGTTGCCACTACCCACGGATAACTCCTCGCTCGGTGTTCCGCGGCCGTCCGTGACCTCCTGGGACGGCGCGGTGATCGCATGTGTCAGACGGGTCGGTCAGCCGACGCCCTTGTGCTTGAACAGCAGCCCCAGCACGACGATCGAGGCGAACCACAGCACCCCGACGCCGACCGTCAGCCGGTCGAGGTTGCGCTCGACCACGGACGACCCGCCCAGGGACGACGACACGCCGCCGCCGAACATGTCCGACAGTCCGCCGCCCTTGCCCTTGTGCATCAGGACGAGGACCACCATCAGCAGGCTCGTGACGATGAGCACGATGGACGATGCGATGATCATTCTTCAACGCCTTTGTCTGTAGGTCGGGGACGGAGGGTCGGCCGGGCGGGTTTACCCGTCAGCTACGAAGGGTACGACGAACAACCCGCTGGTTCGGCAAGAACCCCCAGTTCACGCAGAATTGATCAGTTTTGATCAGACGGGGAGATCCCGGTACCGGCAGATCTTGACGAACTCTCCCGGATCCAGGCTGGCACCGCCCACCAGGGCGCCGTCCACGTCGTCCTGCGCCATGAGCTTGGCGACGTTGCCGCCCTTGACCGAACCGCCGTACAGGATACGCACTTCGTCGGCCACTCCGCCGTCGTACAGCTCGGCGAGCCGCGTCCGGATCTCGGCGCAGACCTCCTGCGCATCCTGCGGGGTGGCGA
Source organism: Actinomadura chokoriensis (assembly GCF_039529475.1). Classification (NCBI taxonomy): domain Bacteria; kingdom Bacillati; phylum Actinomycetota; class Actinomycetes; order Streptosporangiales; family Thermomonosporaceae; genus Actinomadura; species Actinomadura chokoriensis. The sequence goes on from NZ_BAAAMW010000015.1 coordinate 149,067, forward strand.
CCTCGCCGGTGCCGATGGCCCAGACGGGCTCGTAGGCGATCACCGTGCGGCGCGCCTGGGCGGCGGGGATCTTCTCCAGCCCGCCGTCGAGCTGGCCGAGGCAGTGCCGGACGTGCTCGCCCGCCTTGCGCACCTCCAGGCCCTCGCCCACGCACAGGATCGGGGTGATGTCGGCGGCGAGCGCGGCCTTGGCCTTGGCGTTGACGACCGCGTCGTCCTCGCCGTGGTACTGGCGGCGTTCGGAGTGCCCGACGGCGACGTAGCGGCACGCGAGCTTGGCGAGCATGGCCGCGGAGACCTCGCCGGTGTAGGCGCCCGAGGCGTGCTGGGAGACGTCCTGCGCGCCGTACTCGAGCCGGAGCTTGTCGGCGTCCACGAGCGTCTGCACGGAGCGGAGCGCGGTGAACGGCGGCAGCACGGCGATGTCGACGGCGTCGTAGTCGGCGTCCTTGAACGTGAACGCCAGCTTCTGGACGAGCCGGATCGCCTCGAGATGGTCGTTGTTCATCTTCCAGTTGCCGGCCATCAGCGGCTTGCGGCCGCTCTGCTTACCGGAAGAAGGGGTCGCGGGGGCCATCGGTCAGTCCTCCAGGGCCTGCAGGCCGGGCAGCGTCTTGCCCTCGAGGTATTCGAGGCTGGCGCCGCCGCCGGTCGAGATGTGGGAGAAGGCGGCCTCGTCGAAGCCGAGTTGCCGGACGGCCGCGGCCGAGTCGCCGCCGCCGACCACGGTGAACGCGCCGGAGTCGATCAGGCCCTGCGCGACGGCGCGGGTGCCGTGCGAGTACGGCTCCATCTCGAACACGCCCATGGGGCCGTTCCAGAAGACCGTCCGGGCGTCGGCGAGGCGCGAGGCGAACAGCTTGCCGGACTCGGGGCCGATGTCGAGGCCGAGCCGGTCGGCCGGGATCGCGTCGGCGGCGACGACCCCGTGGTCGGCGTCCGCCGCGAACGCGGCGGCCGCGACGATGTCGACCGGCAGCACGAACTCGACGCCCGACTCCTCGGCGCGCCGCAGGTAGCCGCGGACGGTGTCGAGCTGGTCCTCTTCGAGGAGGCTCTTGCCGACCTCGTGGCCCTGCGCCTTCAGGAAGGTGAACACCATGCCGCCGCCGATGAGGATGCGGTCGGCCTTGCCGAGCAGGTTGTCGATCACACCGAGCTTGTCGGACACCTTGGAGCCGCCGAGCGCGACCGCGTAGGGGCGCTCGACGTCCTCGGTGAGCTTCTTCAGCACCGCGACCTCGGCGGTGATCAGCCCGCCCGCGGCGTGCGGGAGCCGCTGCGGCACGTCGTACACCGAGGCGTGCTTGCGGTGCACGGCCCCGAACCCGTCCCCGACATAGACCTCGGCGAGCGCGGCCAGCCGGTCGGCGAGCGCGCCCCGCTCGGCGTCGTCCTTGCTGGTCTCGCCCGGCTCGAAGCGCAGGTTCTCCAGCAGCGCGACGCCGCCGTCGGCGAGGCCCTCGGCGGCGGCGCGGGCGGAGTCGCCGACGACGTCGGAGGCGAACGCCACGTCCGTGCCGAGCAGCTCGCCGAGCCGGCGCGCGACCGGGGCCAGCGAGAACTCGGGCTTGACCTGGCCCTTGGGACGGCCGAGGTGGGCGCAGACGATGACCTTGGCGCCCTTGGCCCGCAGCGCCTCGATCGTCGGGAGGCTGGCCCGGATCCGCCCGTCGTCGGTGATGGCGCCGTCCTGCAGCGGGACGTTGAGGTCCGCGCGGACGAGCACCCGCTTTCCGGCGACGTCGAGATCGTCAATGGTGCGCATCGGGATGCGATGTCCTTCCGTACACGGCCGAGCCGTGGCCGCGCGCCCCGCCCGGGGCGCCGCGGCCACGGCGGCGACGGCTTCGGTTACAGCTGCGAGCCGACGAGCTTGACGAGGTCGACGAGGCGGTTGGAGTAGCCCCACTCGTTGTCGTACCAGCCGACGACCTTGACCTGGTCGCCGATGACCTTGGTCAGCCCGGAGTCGAAGATGCAGGACGCCGGGTCGGTGACGATGTCGCTGGAGACGATCGGGTCCTCGGTGTAGGTGAGGTAGCCCTTCAGCGCGCCCTCGGCGGCGACCCTGAACGCGTCGTTGACCTCGTCGACCGTGACCTCGCGGGACACGTTGACGGTGAGGTCGGTGGCGGAGCCCGTCGGCACCGGGACGCGCAGCGCGTAGCCGTCCAGCTTGCCCTTGAGCTCGGGCAGCACGAGGCCGATCGCCTTGGCGGCACCGGTGGAGGTCGGCACGACGTTCAGCGCGGCGGCGCGGGCGCGGCGCAGGTCCTTGTGCGGCGCGTCCTGGAGGTTCTGGTCCTGGGTGTAGGCGTGCACCGTCGTCATCAGGCCCTTCTCGATGACGAAGTTGTCGTGCAGGACCTTCGCCAGCGGGGCCAGGCAGTTGGTGGTGCAGGAGGCGTTGGAGATCACCGTGTGCTGCGCCGGGTCGTACTTGTCGTCGTTGACGCCGAGCACGAGGGTGACGTCCTCGTTCTTGGCCGGCGCCGAGATGATCACCTTCTTGGCGCCGTTGTCGGCGTGCACCTTGGCCTTGGTGGCGTCGGTGAAGAAGCCGGTGGACTCCACGACGATGTCGGCGCCGACGTCGCTCCACTTCAGGTTGGCCGGGTCGCGCTCGGCGAACGCCTTGATCGCCTTGCCGCCCACCACGATCTCGTCGGCCGTGGCGCGCACGTCCTCGGGGAAGCGGCCGAGGATGCTGTCGTACTTGAGCAACTGGGCGAGCGTGGCGTTGTCGGTCAGGTCGTTGACCGCCACGATCTCGATGTCGGCTCCGCTGGCCTTCACCGCGCGGTAGAAGTTGCGGCCGATCCTGCCGAAACCGTTGATGCCTACTCGGATGGTCACGGAACGGCTCTCCCTCACGTCGTATCGCCCGGCGCGGGCCGGACTGTTAACTGCGGTGGATCCGGGGTTCTCCCCCGCCTTCGACCCTATCCAATGACCCGCGAGTAGCCCGACACCGGTCGCGTGGGTTTTCACGGGGGAACCCCGCCTCCCCCCGCCGGGGGATTCCCCGCGCTCGGCCCCCGGTCACGGCGCCGGCCGATCATCACTACACTCCCCCACCATGTGGCGCGGGTGGTTTGTCCTGATGGTCGGCGCGCTGCTCGCATGCCTGCCGCCGCCCGCCGCGGCCGCCGCGGCGGCGGCGCCGGAACGTGCCAAGCCGGTGGGCCGCGTGGACCACCTCGCCGCCGAACTCCGCCGCGACCCCGTCTACGTCACCGACCACGCGCCGCGGGCGCTGCCGGAGGACGCGGCCGACCGGATCCGGAAGGCGGTCGCCCGGCTGGGCGTGCCCGTCTACGTCGCGGTGACACCGGCCATGCTCGTGGAGAGGTACTCCACCGAGGATCTGGTCCCGCTGATCCATGACAGCCTGAACCGCCCCGGCCTCTACATCGTGGCCGACCCGACGAGCACGGGGTTCTCCGCCGTCCAGTACGGCGCCACGACACTGCCGGTGAAGGACGCGATGTACGCCGCGTCCTCGGAGCTGCCCACCGACGCCGGCGCGGTCGCCACGATCGAGCGGTTCGTCGAGATCGCCCTGTCCGGGCACGCCGCGGAGCGGCGGGAGAACGCGGGCCCGCGGCCGAAGTCGAAGGTCCGCATCGCGCTGGACGCCCGCGACCGCTCGGAGCGCGAGGCGAGCCGCAAGGAATGGAGCATGTTCGCCGCCGGCACGGCGCTGGGCGGCGTCACGGTCCTGCTCCTGCTGATGGGTCTGCGGCGGAGATCGGCGACCCGCGCGGAGCGGGCCCGTGCCAAGCGCATGGAGACGGCGCGGGCGAAGAACGCACGGGCCAAGAAGCGGGAGAAGCGCCGGTGAACATCACCCGGATCCTGGTCATCACGGCCCTCTCGCTCGTCGCGCCGCTGCTCGCAGCCGTCCCGGCGGCCGCGAAGGAGCCGATCCCCGTCCCGTCCTACGCGCAGCACCGGCTGGACAGAGTGGCGGCGGCGCTCGCCGAGGACCCCCTGTTCGTCGACCCCGACATGTCCGCCGCGCTGGACGAGCCCGGACGCGCCCGCGTCCGGGCGGCGATCGACTCGGCGGCCGCCGCGCTCGGCACGCCCGTCTACGTGGTGGTCATTCCGAACAAGACCGGCTCGGAGAGCGACGGCAGGGACAACGTCTTCCTGCATTGGCTCCATGACAGGCTCGGCCGCAACGGCCTCTACCTGATGGTCGGCTCCTCGGCCTGGTTCGAGGAGGAGGGGTTCAACGTGCCGCGGCGGCTGTGGGACCTCGATGACGAGAGCACCGAGCGGCCCGCCGACAGCGAGCGCCGGTTCGACGACCTGGCCGGCCGGCTGACCAGGCGCCTGGGGCTCATCGCCGCCGCACCGTCCACGTCCCCGCGCAGCCCGAGACTGTACAGCTCGCCCGACCCGTGGGGGGCCGAGCACGAGCTGCGGCTCGACGAGCCGGAGACCAAGGCGCCCTTCCTCACCGGACTGCTGCTCGCCGGCCCGTTCGCCGGCGCGACCCTGTACGGGCTCGGCCTGGGCGCCGCCGCGTACCGGCGCCGCACGCCCCGTCCCCGCCCTGCGAGCAGAGCGGTCGAGACGGACTCCGGCGCCCCCGCCGAACCCTCGGTGAAATGGCTGCGCCGCACGGGCCGCAAGGAACTGGACCGGCTGCGCGACCTGCTGCCCGAGGCCGCGGACAACCCCGGCCGCGCCTACGCGGTGTCCGCCTACGACGTCGCCCAGATCCTCTACGACGACGCCGGCGAGGACCCCGACCGGGCGCTCGACCTCGCCGGGACGATCGTCCTGGCCAGGCTGGGCCGGGCGGCGCTCGCCGGGAAGACCGCGCAACCGCCCCCTCCGTGCTTCGTCAACCCGCTGCACGGCCCCTCGGCGCAGCGCCGGAAGATGCAGCTCGGCGGCACCCGCTCCAAGCGCCGCCCGGTCTGCTCCGCGTGCGCCGGCCGCCCCCCGGGGGCGCTGGACGAGCGGACGCTGAAGGTCCCGGGCCCGGACGGGCCGCTCCCGCACTACGCCGTCCCCGGGGTCTGGAAGGACACCGGATTCGGGGCCGACGGCGACCCGATCCCACGCATCCAGGAGTACCTCGGTGTCGAGTGAACCGTCGCCCGGCGCGCGGCTGGCCGCGGAGCTGCGGCGTTCCCCCTTCTACGTCGACCCGTCGCTGGCCTCCGCGGTGCCGGAGGCCGAGCGCAAGCGCCTGATCGCCAAGTTCGCCAAGCTCCCCGTGCCCGTGTTCGTCGTCCTCGTCCCGCTGGTCAAGGGCGGGACGTGGAGCGACGACGACCAACTGGTCACGGTCGTGCACGCGAACCTCGGCCGGGACGGCGTCTACATCACGTTCGGCACCATCGGCGACGACCTGCGCGCGAAAGAGTTCGGCGGCGACCACGACGCGCGCAAGGCCGCCTGGGCCGTCTCCTTCGACCGCGCCTACCGGGACGCGTCGGTCACGAGCCGCCTGGACCGCATCGCCGACCTGATGCTGTCCGGCAACGCCAAGAAGGAGTACGACCGCCAGACGGCGGCGATCGACAAGCGCGCCAAAGAGCGCGGCCTCGAAAACCCGGGCACACGGGACGACGACGGCTCCCCCGTCCTGCCGATCGCGCTGGGCGCCGCGGGCATCACCGTGGCCGGGATCGGGGGACTCCTCCTGTGGCGGCGCCGCCGCATGGCGTCCGTCCGCCGCGAGGGCAGCGCGCTGCTGCTGCCCCGCACGGTCTTCTCGACGGCCAAGCGCGCCAGCGAGGACCAGCTCCGCGAGCAGGCGTCCCACGAGGTCATCGTGTTCGGCGAGCTCCTGGACGGCACGGACGTCCCCGCGTCCGGCGAACGCGCCGGCGAGCTGATGACCAGGGCGCTGGACGCCTACCAGGCGGCCGGCAAGACCCTCGACCGGGCGCGGGGCATCCCCGACCTGGCGGGCGTCCTGGTCCTGCTCGACCAGGGCCGCGACGCGCTCGCCTCGGCCCGCGCCCTCGCCTCCGGCGCCCCGGAGATCCCGCCGAGCCCGCTCTGCTTCTTCAACCCGCTGCACGGCGACGCGGCCACCGAGATCGACTGGCGCCCCATCGGCTCCCGCCGGCGCCTGCGCGTCCACGCCTGCCGCGACTGCGCCCGCTCCGCCCGCGCGAAGGAGACCCCCGACATCCTCATGGACCGCCGCGACGGCCGCGACGTCCCCTACTTCGAGGTGGACCCGTCCCAAAGCGTCTGGGCCGAAACCGGCTACGGCCAACTACGCGACGACCTGGTCCACAGGATCCTCAGAGGCGACCTGAACCCCAAGTAACCCAGCGGACAAGACCAGGCCCCGGGCCACAGACCCGACGACAACCAGCGGGCACGCAACACCAGCCATCTGGGAAGGCAACCGGAACCCAGACGGCCCCCTGCGAAACCCTCTTGGACCAGACCCGAACTGCGACACGGACAGGCGCCGCACCCACGAGCAGGCACGCAACACCAGGCATCTGGGAAGGCAACCGGAACCCAGACGGCCCCCTGCGAAACCCTCTTGGACCAGACCCGAACTGCGACACGGACAGGCGCGGCGCCCACGGGCAGGCACGCGGAGGGCGCTCTAGCGCCCGGAGCGGGCCTGCCCGCCGACGCAGGCGACCGCAGCGACGCCGCACACGCCAGAACAGGCACGACAGACCGCAACGGCGGCGTGAGGATCGCCTGCGTCGTGACGGGGGTTCCAGGGGGTCGCCCCCCTGGGTCAACCCAGCATGTCGGCCGTCAGGTTCGCCTCGGTGCCGGGGATGCCCTGGTCGGTGGCGCGTTTGTCGGCCATGGCGAGGAGGCGGCGGATGCGGCCGGCGATGGCGTCCTTGGTGAGGGGCGGGTCGGCGAGCTGGCCGAGTTCCTCCAGGGACGCCTGCTTGTGCTCCAGGCGGAGGCGGCCGGCGTTGACGAGGTGCTCGGGGGCGTCGTCGCCGAGGATCTCCAGGGCGCGGGCGACGCGGGCGCCGGCGGCGACGGCGGCGCGGGCGGAGCGGCGCAGGTTGGCGTCGTCGAAGTTGGCGAGCCGGTTGGCGGTGGCGCGGACCTCGCGGCGCATCCGGCGCTCCTCCCAGGCGAGGACGCTGTCGTGGGCGCCGAGCCGGGTGAGGAGGGCGCTGATGGCGTCGCCGTCGCGGACGACGACGCGGTCGACGCCGCGGACCTCGCGGGCCTTGGCGTGGATCTTCAGGCGGCGGGCGGCGCCGACGAGGGCGAGCGCGGCCTCGGGGCCGGGGCAGGTCACCTCCAGCGACATGGACCGGCCGGGTTCGGTGAGCGAGCCGTGCGCGAGGAACGCGCCGCGCCAGGCGGACTCGGCGTCGCAGGCCGCCCCCGCGACCACGTGCCGGGGCAGGCCGCGGACGGGCCGGCCGTTGTTGTCGATGAGCCCGGTCTGGCGGGCGAGCGACTCGCCGTCCCGGAAGACGCGGACGACGTACCGGTTGCCCTTGCGCAGGCCGCTCGGCGCGAGCACGACCACCTCGGAGGTGTGCCCGAACACCTCCGCGATGTCCTTGATGAGGCGCCGCGCCGCCACGCCGGTGTCGATCTCGGCCTCGATCACGATCCGCCCGCTGACCAGGTGCAGGCCGCCCGCGAACCGCAGCAGCGTCGAGACCTCGGCCTTGCGGCAGCACGGTTTCATGACCGTGAGCCTGCTCAGCTCGTCCTTGACCACACCGGTCATCGCCATCTGATGAACCCTCCCCCTATCGGACTCCCAGCAGTGTGGCCGATGCCGACCACGCGGGATGTCACTCGCTGAAAATCTGTACCAAGGCTTGGGCCAGCCGGGCGGGTTCATGACGCGGCGACCCGTCGTCGGCGGCGACGTCGGCGAGGACGAGCCGCCCGCCGAGGGCCTGCGCGGCCTTCTCGAGCGCGGCCGGGTCGTCCACCACCGCGCGGTCGGCGATGACGACGTCCACGCGCAGGTCCGGGGCGTGGGCCTGCAGGACCTCCAGGTGGGTCTGCGGCGAGAAGTCGTCGGTCTCGCCGGGCTGCGGCGCGAGGTTGAGCGCGACGGCGCGGCGGGCGCGGGCCGTGGTGAGGGCGCGGGCCAGCGCGGGCACTTTGAGGTGCGGCAGGACGCTGGTGAACCAGGAGCCGGGGCCGAACAGGATCCAGTCGGCGTCCTCGACGGCGTCGAGGGCCTCCTGGCAGGCGGGCGGGTCGGCGGGGACGAGCGACACGCCGAGCACGCTGCCGGGCGTCTTCGCGCACGCCGCCTGCCCTTTGACGTGGGTGATCTCGTCGGGCCGGGACGGGTCGGCGCCGCGCACCTCGGCGACGATGTCCATCGGGACGGCCGCCATCGGCAGGACGCGGCCGTGCGCGCCGAGGAGCCGCCCGACCCAGTCGAGCCCGGCGACGGTGGATCCGGCGGCGTCCGCGCCGCCGAGCAGCTCCCACAGCGCGACGATGAGGAGGTTGCCGACGGCGTGGTCCTTCAGGTCGCCCTCGCTGCGGAAGCGGTGCTGGACGACGTCCCGCCAGGTCTGCCCCCATTCGTCGTCGCCGCAGAGGGCGGCGAGCGCCATCCGCAGGTCGCCGGGCGGCAGCACGCCGAGTTCGCGGCGGAGCCGGCCGCTGGAGCCGCCGTCGTCGGCGACGGTGACGATCGCGGTCAGCCGGTCGGTGACGCGGCGCAGCGCCGACAGCGAGGCGTAGAGGCCGTGGCCGCCGCCGAGCGCGACGACCTTCGGGCCCGCCGTTGGGCCAGGGTCCTTCACCGTGCCGTTACTCTCCTCGTCCGGGGACCGCGGGCGGTCATTCGCGGCCGAGGTCACGGTGGGCGACCTGCACCTCGATGCCCTCGTCCCGCAGCCGGGCGGCGATCTGTTCCGCCATGGCCACACTACGGTGTTTTCCGCCGGTACATCCCACGGCGAGCGTCACGTAGTGCTTGCCCTCCCGCTCGTAGCCGCCGGCGAGCAGCCGCAGGACCTCCGAGTAGGCGTCCAGGAACTCCTTGGCGCCGCGCTGGCTGAGGACGTAGTCGCGGACGGCGGTGTCGCGGCCCGTCTTCGGCCGCAGCTCCGGCACCCAGTGCGGGTTCGGCAGGAACCGGCAGTCGACGACGAGGTCGGCGTCGACCGGCAGGCCGTACTTGTAGCCGAACGACACGACGGTCGCGCGCAGGCTGGACTCGCCGGTGTCGTTGCCGAAGAACCCGATGATCTTGTTGCGCAGCTCGTGCACGTTCAGGCCGCTGGTGTCGATCACCAGGTCGGCCTCGGCCCGGACCTCGCGGACGAGCTCGCGCTCGCGGGCGATGCCGTCCACCAGGCGGCCGTCGCCCTGCAGCGGGTGGGGCCGGCGGACGCTCTCGAAGCGGCGCACCAGGTCGGCGTCGTTCGCCTCCAGGAACACCACCCGCGGGTGGACGCCGCGCGCCTCCAGCTCGGCGATCGAGGAGTGCAGGTCCTCGGTGAAGGCGCGGCTGCGGACGTCCACGACGACGGCGATGCGCGGCACCGCGTCCTTCACCCGGCCGCCGAGGTCGGCCATCGTGGCGAGCAGCCCCGGCGGCAGGTTGTCGACCACGAACCAGTCGAGGTCCTCCAGGGACTTGGCCGCGGTGCTGCGGCCCGCCCCCGACATGCCGGTGACGATCACGATGTCCGGTATCTTGGTCTCGCTGGTCATGCCCGTCTCCCCCTGTGCTCCCCGTCGCCCGTGCCCCCGGCCGCGCCCTCGCGCGCCGGAGCGGTACCGCCGTGCAGCGCCGCGACGATCCCCTCGGCGCTGCGCATGCCGATCCCCGGGACCTCGGCGACCTGCTCGGGCGTCGCGTCCCGCAGCCGCTTCAGCGAGCCGAAGTGCTTCAGCAGCGCCGCCCGCCGCGCCGGGCCCAGACCCGGAACGTTATCGAGTTCGCTGGCCGTCATGGACTTGGACCGCCGCTGCCGGTGGAAGGTGATGGCGAAACGATGCGCTTCGTCGCGTACCCGCTGGACGAGGAACATGCCCTCGCTGTTGCGCGGCAGGATGACCGGATCGCCCTCGCCGGGGAGCCAGAGCTCCTCCAGCCGCTTGGCGATGCCGCAGACCGCGATGTCGTCGACGCCGAGCTCGTCGAGGGCGCGCTGCGCGGCGGCGACCTGCGGCGGGCCGCCGTCGACGATCACCAGGTTCGGCGGGTAGGCGAACTTGCGCGGCCGGCCGGTCTCCGGGTCGATCGGCTGGTGCGCGCCCTCCTCCGTCTCGTTCCGGGGGGACGACCCCCCGGCCACCGCCTCATGGGGATCGCCGAGATGGTCGAGCTCGCCCATCTTCTCGCTCTCGGCGAGGTAGCGGCGGAACCGGCGGGTGATCACCTCGTGGATGGAGCGGACGTCGTCCTGCCCCTCGACGGCCTTGATCGTGAAGCGGCGGTACTCGCTCTTGCGGGCCAGTCCGTCCTCGAACACGACCATGGACGCGACCACGTTCGTGCCCTGCAGGTTCGACACGTCGTAGCACTCGATGCGCAGCGGCGCCTCGTCCAGCTCCAGGGCGTCCTGGATCTCCTGGAGAGCGCGGCTGCGGGTGGTGAGGTCGGACGCGCGGCGCGTCTTGTGCTGCTTGAGCGCCTCGTGGGCGTTGCGCGCGACCGTCTCCAGCAGGGCCTTCTTGTCGCCGCGCCGCGGGACGCGCAGCCGGACCGGCCCGCCGCGCCGCTCCGACAGCAGCTCGGTCATCGCGTCCTCCTCGGGCGGCAGCGCCGGGACGAGCACCTCCCGCGGCACCGACTCGCTCTCGCCGTAGATCTGGATGAGGAAGTTCTCGACGAGGTCGGCGGTGGTGACCTCCTCGACCTTGTCGACGACCCAGCCGCGCTGGCCGCGGATGCGGCCGCCGCGCACGTAGAACACCTGGACGGCCGCCTCCAGCTCGTCCTCGGCGAAGGCGATCATGTCGCAGTCGGTGCTGTCGGGCAGGACGACGGCCTGCTTCTCCAGGGCGCGCTCCAGGGCGCGGATGTCGTCGCGGAGCCGGGCCGCGCGCTCGTACTCCTGGGACGCGGCGGCCTCGCGCATGTCGCGTTCGAGGCGCTTGATGAACCGGGTCGTGTTGCCCGCCATGAAGTCGCAGAAGTCCTCGGCGAGGAGGCGGTGCTCCTCCGGCGAGACGCGGCCGACGCACGGCGCCGAGCACTTGCCGATGTAGCCGAGCAGGCAGGGGCGGTCGAGCTGGTGCTGGCGCTTGAACACGCCGGCGCTGCACGTCCGGACGGGGAACACGCGCAGCAGCTGGTCGACCGTCTCGCGGATCGCCCACGCGTGCGAGTACGGCCCGAAGTAGCGCACGCCCCTGCGCTTCGCGCCCCGCATCACCATCACCCTCGGGAAGTCCTCGTTCAGGGTGACGGCGAGGTACGGATAGGACTTGTCGTCGCGGTAGCGGACGTTGAACCGGGGGTCGAACTCCTTGATCCAGGAGTACTCGAGCTGGAGGGCCTCGACCTCGGTGCCGACGACCGTCCAGTCGACCCGGGCGGCGGTCTGCACCATCGTCTGCGTGCGGGGGTGCAGCGAGGAGTAGTCGGCGAAGTAGGAGCCCAGGCGCGAGCGCAGGCTCTTGGCCTTGCCCACGTAGATGACCCGGCCGTGCTCGTCGCGGAAGCGGTACACCCCGGGGGATTCGGGGATCGAGCCCGGTGCGGGTCGGTAGGTCGCCGGATCTGCCACGCTCAGAAGCCTAGTGGGCGGCACCGACACGCCGGGCTTCCACGCGGCCCGTCCCGGTGCGACGATCGGTGCAAGGTGATATAGATCTCCCTTTTCATGTCGGATGACGGCAAAGCGACGGGAAAGGGATGGTCGGACCGAGGTTTCCGATCAGCCGAGGAGGTCGTTGCGCACGTGTCCGCGCTCTGGGCCTGGATCTTCCTCGCCGGCGTCGTCGCCACGTCCGTGATCGTCGTGGAGGCGGTCCGCCGGCTGCTCGCCGGGCGGCTGTCGCACCGCTGGCCGGGCGCCGGCCGGGCCGCCCGCCGCGTCGCCGCGCCCGCCTTCGCGTTCGCCGCGGTGGTCAGCGCCAACGCGGCGATGCCCTACCACCTGCTGCACGGGTCGCCCGACGGCGCCGTCCGGCACGCGCTGCGCATCGCCGCCATCGGCGCCACGACCTGGCTGGTGCTGCGGATCGCCTACGCGCTCAGCGACCCGCCGCTGGAACGGCTGATGCACATCGAGGGCGAGCGCAACCGGCGGGCCCGCCGCGCCCGCACCCAGATGCTGCTGCTGCGCCGGATCGCGGCCGTGGTGATCACGATCGTCGCGGTCGGCGCCGTGCTGTTCACCTTCCCGAGCGTGCGGGCGATCGGCGCCGGGGTGCTCGCCTCGGCGGGCGTCGCCGGGCTGGTCGTCGGCATCGCGGCCCGGCCCACGCTCGGCAACCTGCTCGCCGGGCTGCAGCTGGCGTTCAGCGACGCGCTGCGCCTGGACGACATCGTCGTCACCCAGGGCACCTGGGGGCGGGTCGAGGAGCTGACGCTGTCCTACGTGGTGCTGCGGCTCTGGGACGACCGCCGGATGATCTTCCCGGTGTCGCACTTCACCGAGCAGCCGTTCGAGAACTGGACCCGGCACTCCAGCCGGCTGCTCGGCTCGGTGGAGCTGCACGTGGACTGGACGGTGCCGGTCGAGGAGCTGCGGGCCGAGCTGTACTCGGCGCTCCGGGACAACCCGCTGTGGGACCGGCGCGAGTGGGTGCTGCAGGTCGTCGAGACCCTGCCGAACGGCCTGCTCAAGCTGCGCGCGCTGATGAGCGCCGCCGACTCGGCGAGCACCTGGGACCTGCGCTGCGACGTGCGCGAGCACCTCGTGGTCTACATCCGCGAGAACCACCCGGAGGCGCTCCCCCGCTTCCGCGTGGGCGCCGAGCCCGTCGCCGACGGCGCGGACCTCTCCCCCGCCGGCGGCACGGACTCGCCACAGGACGGCACGCGGCCGGCCGCGGACGGCACCGGCTCGCCTCCGGACGGTTCGACGGCGTCCGCGAAGGACGCGGGCCGGCCCGCAGGGGGCGGGGCCGCGGCGCCCGCCCCGCGGACGGAGGGCGGCGCCTCGTCCGGGGTGAACGCGCCGGAGGACCCCGACGGGGCGCCGGACGACTCCGGCGGCCGGACCGCCCCGCAGGGGGGCGGCCCGGCACCGCGCACGTCGCTCAGGCGAGCATGATCTTCCCGTTCTGGACGGTGACGGTCTTCTTCTCCAGCGGCTTGTCCGCGGGCGGGTTCACTACCGACCCGTCGCTGATCTTGAACTTGCTGCCGTGGCAGGGGCAGTTGATCGTGCCGCCCGACACCGACCCGACGCTGCAGCCGCGATGGGTGCAGGACGCGGAGAACGCCGTGAACTGACCCTGCTGCGGCTGGCACACGACGACCTCGGCGTCCTCGAACACCTTGCCGCCGCCGACCGGGATCTCGTCGGCCGACGCCAGGGCGCCGCCCGACCCGGCGTCCCCGCCGGCGTCCCCGCCCGCGTCCCCGCCGCCGGACCCGCTGGAGCCGCCGGACCCCGCATCGCCGCCCGATCCCCCGCACGCGGCCGCCAGCCCGGCCACGCCCGCGAGACCCGCGCCGATGAGCAGGCCCCGGCGGCTCCTCGCGTTCCCCGGTTCCCGCTCCGTCCCGTCCGCCTGCGCGTCGGACCCCTGTGCCGTCTCGGACCCCTGTGGCATGCTCGCCCCTCCGGTGACATGTCTCGGTCGTTTCCGTCACCTGAGAACACGAACGAGCGGGCGAGATGGTTCAAAGCCGAACCAATTTTCAGGCCGGCCGGACGTCACCTCAGGTGACGACGATGCCGCCGTCCTTCACCTGGATCGGGTACTCCTGCAGCGGCGTGTCCGCCGGGCCCTTCGCCACCGACCCGTCCGTGATCTTGAACTCGCTGCCGTGGCACGGGCAGTGGATGATCCCGTTCCGGACGCTGCCGACCGTGCAGCCCTGGTGGGTGCACACCGCGGTGAACGCCTTGAACTCGCCCTGGGCGGGCTGGGTCACCACGACCTTCTCGTCCCCGTAGACCTTGCCGCCGCCGACGGGCACGTCCGCGGTCTTCGCGATCTGCTTGCCCTTGAGGTCCTGGGCGGACTTCGCCCCGCCGCTCCCGCCGCATCCGGCGATCACGGTGGCGCCGACGGCCCCGGCGCCGCCGCACAGCACGGCGCGCCGCCCGATCCCCCCGTCCCCGGCCGCCCGGGGCATCACGTTCTCTCCCATGGACTCCATCTTGGTGGACGGCCCCGGGCGCCGCGCACCGGCCCCTCGGCGGCTAGCCGAGGATCCGCTTGAGGAACTGGCCGGTGTGGCTGGCCTCGACCCCGGCGACGTCCTCGGGCGTGCCGGTCGCGACGACCGTGCCGCCGCGCGAGCCGCCCTCGGGGCCCATGTCGATGATCCAGTCGGCGGTCTTGATGACGTCGAGGTTGTGCTCGATGACGAGGACCGTGTTGCCCTTGTCGACCAGCCCGTTCAGGACGCCGAGGAGCTTGCGGATGTCCTCGAAGTGCAGGCCGGTGGTCGGCTCGTCCAGCACGTAGATGGTGCGGCCGGTGGAGCGCTTCTGCAGCTCCGAGGCCAGCTTGACGCGCTGCGCCTCGCCGCCGGACAGCGTCGGGGCGGGCTGGCCCAGCCGGACGTAGCCGAGGCCGACGTCGTTGAGCGTCTTCAGGTGCCGGTGGATCGCCTTGATCGGCTCGAAGAACTCGGTGGCCTGCTCGATCGGCATGTCGAGCACCTCGGAGATCGTCTTGCCCTTGTAGTGGACCTCCAGGGTCTCCCGGTTGTAGCGGGCGCCGTGGCAGACCTCGCACGGGACGTAGACGTCCGGCAGGAAGTTCATCTCGATCTTGATGGTGCCGTCGCCGGAGCAGTTCTCGCAGCGGCCGCCCTTGACGTTGAAGGAGAACCGGCCCGGCTGGTAGCCGCGGACCTTCGCCTCGGTGGTCTGCGCGAACAGCTTGCGGATGTGGTCGAACACGCCGGTGTAGGTCGCCGGGTTGGAGCGCGGCGTGCGCCCGATCGGCGACTGGTCGACGTGGACGACCTTGTCGAGCTGGTCGACGCCGTTGACCCGCTTGTGCTTGCCGGGGACGGTCTTCGCCCCGTTCAGCTTCTTGGCGAGGGAGTTGTACAGGATGTCGTTGACCAGCGTCGACTTGCCCGACCCCGACACGCCGGTCACGGCGGTGAGGACGCCGAGCGGGAACGCCACGTCGACGTTCCGCAGGTTGTTCTGCTGGGCGCCCTTGACGGTGATCTCGCGGCCCTTCGTGCGCGGCCGGCGGATCTGCGGGACGGCGATCTCGCGCCGCCCGTCCAGGTAGGCGCCGGTCAGCGACCGCTCGGACTTCTTCAGGTCCTCGACGGTGCCGGACACGACGATCTCGCCGCCGTGCTCGCCCGCGCGGGGGCCGATGTCGACGATCCAGTCGGCGGCGGCGATGGTGTCCTCGTCGTGCTCGACGACGATCAGCGTGTTGCCCATGTCGCGGAGCCGGATCAGCGTCTCCAGCAGCCGGTGGTTGTCGCGCTGGTGCAGGCCGATGGACGGCTCGTCCAGCACGTACAGGACGCCGACCAGGCCGGAGCCGATCTGCGTCGCGAGCCGGATGCGCTGCGCCTCCCCGCCCGCGAGCGTCGCGGACGCCCGGTCGAGCGTGAGGTAGTCGAGGCCGACGTCCAGCAGGAACCCGAGCCGGGCGTTGATCTCCTTGAGGACGCGCTCGGCGATGTGGGTCTCGCGCTCGTTCAGCTCCATCGCGAGGAGGAACTTGGCGGCCTCGCCGATCGGCATGGCGGCGACCTCGGCGATCGACCTGCCGCCCATGGTGACGGCCAGCACGACCGGCTTGAGCCGGGCGCCCTCGCAGGTCGGGCACGGGATCTCCCGCATGTAGCCCTCGAACCGCTCCCGGCTGGAGTCGCTCTCGGACTCGGCGTGCCGCCGCTGGATGTAGGGGATCACGCCCTCGTAGGCGGTGTAGTACGACCTCGTCCGGCCGTAGCGGTTCTTGTACCGCACGTGGACCTGGGTCTCGTGCCCGTTCAGGACGGCCTTGCGCGCCTTGGCGGGCAGCTTGTGCCACGGGGTGTTGAGGTCGAACCCCATGGCGTCGCCCAGCGCGGACAGCAGCCGCAGGAAGTAGTCGCTGACGTGCCCGTTCGACCACGGCTGGATCGCGCCCTCGCCGAGCGTGAGCTCCTCGTCCGGGACAACGAGCTCGGGGTCGACCTCCATGCGCGTCCCCAGCCCGGTGCAGTCGGGGCAGGCGCCATAAGGCGAGTTGAACGAGAACGACCGGGGCTCCAGCTCCTCGAACGACAGGTCGTCGTAGGGGCAGTACAGATGCTCGGAGTACATCCGAGTGCGGTTCTCGTCATCCTCGTCGAGGTCGACGAAGTCGAGGACGATCGTGCCGCCCGCGAGACCCAGCGCGGTCTCCACCGAGTCGGCGAGCCGCTGCCGCGCGGAGTCCTTCACCGAGAGCCGGTCGACCACGACGGAGATGTCGTGCTTCTCCTGCTTCTTGAGCTTGGGCGGCTCGTCCAGCCGGATCATCTGGCCGTCGACGAGGGCCCGCGAGTACCCCTTGGACTGCAGCTCGCGGAACAGCTCCAGGTACTCGCCCTTGCGCCCGCGGATGACGGGCGCGAGCACCTGGAACCGCGTGCCGGGCTCCAGCTCCAGCACCCGGTCGACGATCTGCTGCGGCGCCTGCCGGCTGATCGGCCGGCCGCACTCGGGGCAGTGCGGGTGCCCGATGCGCGCGTACAGCAGCCGCAGGTAGTCGTACACCTCGGTGATCGTCCCGACCGTCGACCGCGGGTTCTTGCTGGTCGACTTCTGGTCGATCGACACCGCCGGGGACAGGCCCTCGATGAAGTCGACGTCGGGCTTGTCCATCTGGCCGAGGAACTGCCGGGCGTACGCCGACAGCGACTCCACGTACCGGCGCTGGCCCTCCGCGAAGATCGTGTCGAACGCCAGGCTGGACTTGCCGGACCCCGACAGACCGGTGAACACGATCATGGAGTCCCGCGGGAGGTCGAGCGAGACGTCCTTCAGGTTGTGCTCGCGTGCTCCACGCACGATGAGTCGGTCATGCACGGTGGTGATCCGGTTCCTCTTCTGGGGCGCGGCGGTGGGGAGAGACACGTCGGTCTCAGGCTAGCCACGGGGTACGACAGAATCCCCCGACTCCATAACGGCGACGGCCGCCGCCGCATTTCATGAAGCCACCCGCCCGTCCCGACCGGTCCGGGCGGCACCCTCGCACCGTACACGTGTTCGAACACCCCCCGCCACCGCAACACCCTCACTCGTCGTCGAGGGCGCGGGTCAGGTAGCGGGCGGCGGAGCGGCGGACGGCGTTCTTGCCGTCGGTGTAGACGATCTTTCGCCACCAGGCGCCGTAGACGCGGTCGAAGTCGTAGGGCTCCAGGAGGCGCAGGGCGCGGCGGACGATGCGGGGGCGTTCCGGGATGTGGTTCGGGTAGCTGTACATGAAGCTCACCCAGTCGCGGTCTTGGACAACCGTCAGGATGTCGCCGGAGAACAGGGCGCGGGCGTCGCGCCAGTGCAGGACCTGGCCGCCGTCGAAGTGGACGCCCGCGTTGATCAGCGTGAGGCCGTCCGCGAGTTCGTGGGTGTCCCCCTCCCAGAAGACGACGGAGTCGTCGGGGCGGGCCACCCACTTGCGGTCGGCCGCGTGGATGTAGACCGGGGCGTCGAAGGCGTGCGCCCACTCGATCATCGAGCCGTAGAAGTGCGGGTGGCTGATCGCGATCGCGGAGACGCCGCCGAGGTCGTTGACCTGGCGGATCAGGTCGTCGTCGATGTGCGTGACCATGTCCCAGAGGACGTTGCCGGACGGGGCGCGCAGCAGCAGGGCGCGCTGGCCGATGGCGGTGGACGGCTCGGTGCCGATCCCGACGACGTCCGGGCCCTCCTCGGCGATCCGGCCGCGGTGGCCGACGCGCAGTTCCTCCAGGGTCGTCCATTTCTGGCCGTCCCAGCCGACGTACTGGCGCTCGTCCTCGCAGATGGGGCAGTCGGGGCGGGGCCCGCCGTACTGGACGCCGCAGGTCGCGCAGATCGGAAAGTCCATGATCACATTGTCTGGCAGCGGACCGGCCGGTGCGACAGGATGGAGGCGCTTTTTCGGCCGAGGAGGGGTCATGGACTGGCGCGACGTGATCGACGAGCTGGACGCGGGCACCGAGCGGATCATCGTGACGCTCGGCAAGCTCACCGAGCAGGACCTGCGCGGCCCGTCGGCGCTGCCGGGATGGAGCCGCGGGCATGTCGCCACCCATGTCGCCCGCAACGCCGACTCCCTCTGGAACCTGCTCGAATGGGCCCGGACCGGGGTGGAGATCCCGCAGTACCCGAGCCTGGAGCGGCGCAACGCCGACCTCGACGCGGGCGCCGGGCGCGACGGCGCCGCGCTGATCGCGGACGTCCGCGCCACGGCCGCGCGGTTCGCCGAGCAGGCCCGCGTCCTGCCGGAGGACGCCTGGAACGCGTCCGTGCGCTCGATGCCCGGCTGGGCGCACCCCGCCTGGTTCACGGTGTTCCGCCGGTGGAACGAGGTGGAGGCGCACCACGTCGACCTCGCCGCCGGGTACGGGCCCGCCGACTGGCCCGAGTCCTACGTCCGGTGGGCGTCGGCGGCGACGCTGGCGGACATGGCGGCACTGCCCGGGGAGCGGCGCGGCGAGCTGGCCGGGTACCGCATCACCGCGACCGACTACGGCGAGTCCGCCGACCTCGGCTGGACGGCGGGCGGCCCGGAGGCGTCCGGGTCCGGGCGGGCGCTGCTCGGCTGGCTGTCGGGCCGCACGGACGGCTCCGGCGTCCACGTCCGCCCGGACGGCCCTCTCCCGGAGCCGCCGCCCTGGCCGCACCGCCCCGCGGGCTTCTAGTCGCCGCCGGCGAGGCGGCGCAGCGCGCCGGCGGAGCGGACGACGATCCCGTTGCGGGTGACGGCCACTTCGTCGCGCAGCGGCTCGGCGGCGAGGATCTGCGCCACCTTGCGGCGCCCCATCCCGGTCCAGCGCGCGAGGTCCTGCTGGGAGATCGGGACCTGGACGTGGACGCCCTCCGCCGTCACGCCGTCCGGCCGCTCCTCCTTGAACGGGGTACCGAACCGCTCGACGAGGCGCAGGAGCCGGGAGGCGAGGCGGCGCTCCGGCTCGTCGGGGAAGTGGGCGGCGCGCAGCTCGTTGGCGTCGCGCAGCCGCTCGGCGAGGACGGCGGCGACGGCCCAGGCCGCCCCGGGCTGGGCGTCCAGGACGCTCCGGAGCCGGGCGGCGGGCAGCACCAGCGCCTCCACGCGGGTCATCGCCTCGACGTTGGCGTGCCGGATCCCGCCGTCGGCCGCCTCGACCTCGCCGACCAGGTCGCCCGCCCCGAGGACGTCGAGGATGGCGATCTCGCCGTCCCGGTCCACCCACACCCTCACCGCGCCGGCGCGCACCACGAAGACCTGGGACGCGCGGGTGTGCTCGCGCATCAGGAACGCGCCCGGCCTGATCACCACGGGGGCGCCGGCCCCGCGCAGCGCCTCCCGGGCGCGCGGGCTCAGCGCGTCCCAGAACCGGGTGGCCGCCATCTCGCCTCCTCACCGAACCCGGCCCGGGCGGCGGCCCGCGACCCTCGGACGATCACCGTCCAGTGAACGCTGCGCTCCGTCGGCGGAGTAGGCCGTTCGTCACATGTCGAGTGATCTCTCCGATTCAAGCAGGTTGTCGAGGGCGCGGACGCGCCGGACGCAGTCGGCCGCCGCGGCCCGGTCGCCGAGCGCGAGGTGCGAGGCGCCCAGCAGCTCCAGGGCCTGCCGCAGCCCGCGCCGGTCGTCCATGTCGCGGCGGATGGCGATCTCGGCGTCGACGTGCTCCACCGCGCGGGCGTGCTTGCCGAGCAGCTGGGACGCGCGGGCCATCGTGTGCAGTGCGTGCGCCTGCTCGCGCGCGGCGCCCAGCTCGGCGGCGAGGTCGAGGGCGCGCCGGCCGGTCTCCAGGGCCTCGTCGGCGCGGCCCAGGTCGAGGTGGATGGCGGCGAGGTGGACCAGGCCGGTGGCCTCGCTGTGCCGGTCGCCGACCTCGCCGAGGAAGCGCAGCGCCTCCAGCTCCTCCGCGAGGGCCTCCTCGGGGCGCCCCGCGCGGCGCAGCACGGCGGCGAGGGTGTCCAGGCCGACGCCGAGGCCGTACCAGTCGCCGCCCGACCTGCGCAGGTGCAGCGCCTGCCGGGCCGCGTGCTCGGCCTCCACGGGCAACCCGAGCCAGGAGTAGGTGCGGGCGAGGCTGCCGAGCGTCCCGGCCATGCCGCTGCGGGCGCCGAGCTGGTGCCACAGGTCCAGGGCCTCCAGGCCGAGGACGAGCGCCTCCTGCGGGCGGCCGAGGCGGCGCATCACGACCGACAGGTGCTCCAGGTCGTGGGCCTCGCCGTGCTGGTCGCCGATCTCGCGGCGGATCTCCAGCGCGCGCAGCAGGTGCTCGCGCGCCTCCCGGTAGCGGCCGAGCCGCCAGTGGACGATCCCGATCTGCGCGAGCGCCTCGGACTCGCCGTGCCGGTCGCTGGTGTCGCGGTGCAGCCGCAGCGCCTCGCCGCAGTAGGTGAACGCCTCGGCGAACTTGCTGGACTCGCACATCAGCATCCCGAGCGTGGTCAGCGCGCGCGCCTCCCCGTGGCGTCCGCCCAGGGCCCGGTAGGTGCGGAGCGCCTGCTCGGCGTCCTGCTGGGCGAGGTCGCGCAGGCCGAGCGCGGCGTTCATCCGGGCGAGCTCCGTCATCGCCTGGGCGGCCCCGTGCATGTCGGCGAGCTCCTGCCGGATCGACAGCGCCTCCAGGGCGTGCGTCACCGCCTCGTGGACGTTCCCCTGCCGGCGGTGCACGCCGGCGACGGTGATCAGCGTCTCGGCCACGCCCGCCTGGTCCTCGATCCGGCGCCGGGCGGTGAGCGCCTCGGCGGCGTGGACCAGGGCGGTCTCGTAGTCGCCGAGGCCGAGGTGGGCGCGGGCGAGGGTGCTGCGGCTCTTGGCCACGCCGGCCTCGTCCCCCAGTTCCTCGTGGATGTCCATGGAGCGCCGCGCGTGGTCGATCGCCGTCATGTAGCGGCCGAGGACGACGTGGACGTCGGCGAGCGTCGCGAACGTCACCGCCTCCCCGTACCGGTCGGGCGGGTCGACGGCCCGGAACCCGCGCCGCGCGTCCTCCCCGTAGCCGATGGCCTGGACCGAGTCGCCCAGCTCGAAGTGCGCCACCGCGAGGTTGTGCAGCATCACGGCCGCCGCCGCCCAGTCCTCCTCGGTGCGGGCGGCGTGCAGGCCCGCCTGCTGGACGGCGATGTTGTCCTCGCTGTAGCGGCGGAACCCCTGGAAGTCGAACAGCGCGTCGGCGAGTTCCCAGCAGGTGCGGTGCAGGCCGAGCCGGGCGGCCTGGTGGACGGCGGCGACGAGGTTGCGCCGCTCGGCCTCGAACCAGGCGAGGGCCGCCGCGCGCTCGGCCGCCGACGGGCGGCCGCGGGTCTCGCCCCGGTGGGCGGTGGGCCGGGGCCGGCCCGGCAGCGCGGCGCCCGCCTCGCGGGCCTCGGCGAGGTAGCCGGCCAGCAGCCGGCGCTGCGCCGCCTGCAGCTCGCCGTCGGAGTCCTCCCCGAGGCCGCGCTCGCGGGCGAACTCGCGGAGCAGGTCGTGCATCCGGTAGCGGTCCGGGCCGACGTCCTGCACCAGGTACGCCTGCCGCAGGCCCTCCAGGCCCTCGCGGGCCTCGTCCACCGTGCGGTCCTGGAGCGCGGCGAGCGCGGCGGGCGTGAAGTCGGGGCCGGCGACCAGGCCGAGCCGGCGGAACGCCTCCCGCTGGTCGCGGCGCAGGCTCCGGTAGGCCACGTCGAACGTCGGGTCGACGACGGCGCTCAGCCCCGGCGCGGGCGTCCCGTGCGCCGCGCCGCCGGGCGCGTCCCGGGCGGCCAGCTCCCGGACGGTCCCGGCGATCGACTCGCCGGGGTTCTCGGCCAGCCGCCCGGCCATGACGCCGAGCGCGAGCGGCAGGTGCCCGCACTCGCGGGCGAGCCGCACGATGGCCTTCTCCTCGTCCCGGACGCGGGCGTCGCCCGGCCCGAGGACGCCCGCGATGAGGTCGACGGCCTCCTGCGTCGCCATCTCGCGCAGCTCCAGCGTCCGCACGTCGGCGCCTTCGAGCAGCGCGGGCAGCCGCCGCCGGCTCGTCACCACCACCAGCCCGGACGCCACCGCCGCCAGCAGCGGGCGGACCTGCTCGGGCTGGACGGCGTTGTCGAGGATCAGCAGCATCCGGCGGCCGCCGAGCAGCGACCGGCACTGCGCGGCGAGCTCGTCCTCGGTGCGCGGCAGCTGGTCGCCGGGGACGCCCGCCGCGCGCAGCACCTGCCCCATCGCCTCCGCCGGGGTGACGGGGCTGCGGGTGGTGCCGCGCAGGTCGGCGAACAGGGCGCCGTCGGGGAACCGGTCGGCGACGCGGTGCGCCCAGTGCAGCGCCAGCGTCGTCTTGCCGACGCCCGCCATGCCCTGGACGACGACCGCGCGCGGCCACACCGACTGGCCGACGAGCAGGTCCAGCTTGCTGAGGCTGACCGCGCGGCCGGCGAAGAACGGGTTGTCGGCGGGCAGCCGCGCCGCGGGCGGCCGGCCGCCGGGCGGCTCCAGCCGCACCGGCTCGCGCGCCGCGATCCCGGCGTCCGCCGCGGGGACCGGCTCGGCGGCGGCCGGTCCGGGGGCGGCGCCGGCGGCGGGCCACTCGTCCCCCCAGGGGCTCGCGGCGCGGCGCAGCCGCTCGAGGTCCAGGACGGTCAGCGGGCGGGGCCGCCGGTGCAGGATGCCCTTGGCCCGCCACGACCGGAACCAGCGCACCAGCGTCTCGCGGGAGATGCCCGCCCAGTTCGCCAGCTCCGCCTGGCTGAGCCGCAGCGGGATCAGCGTCTCCTCCGCCGCGCCGGGCTCGCCGAACCGGTGCGCCAGCTCCAGCAGGTGGTAGGCGAGCCGCTGCGGATGGTCGGCCGCCCGCACCGCGTGCCGCCGGCCGCCGAAGGTCTCCCGCTCGGAGATCGCGTGCATCATCGCCTCGGCGACCCGCGGGGACGCCGCGAGGAGGCGGCGGAAGGTGGCGCGGTCGACCCGCAGCGCCGCGACGTGGTCGAGGGCGGCGACGGTGCCGCGCTGCGGGTGCCCCCACGGGCCGAGCAGGCCGACCAGGTCGCCCGGCCCGAACAGGTCGATGATCGACTCGTCGCCGTCGCTGGAGTCGACGAACTCCTTGGCGACCGCGTTGCTGGCCGCGCGCGGCGACGCCTTGAACACCACGTACACGGCCGGCGCGACCGACCCCTGGTGGCACAGCATGCCGCCGGGCGGGATGTCGGTGCGCCGGCCCATGGCGCGCAGCGCCTGCCGGTCGGTGGGGGCCAGCCGGTCCCAGAAGCTGCCCGGCCGGACGTCCGGCAGGTGGTCGCCCGACGGCGCGTCGATCGGTACGGGGTCGATCAATCCGGTCACCCTCCAGCCATCGCCGCCGCCAGCGTCCAGAACAGGAACAGCACCGAGGTGGCCGCCGCCCACGCGACGGCCTGCCAGGACAGCTCCCCGCAGCGGTGCGCCGCCGACAGCAGCCGGCGCAGCTCCGCGTCGCGGACCCGGTCGTCCAGCGCGACCGCCGACGCGAACGGCGTCCACGGCACGCCGGGGTCGAGCGGCGAGCCGGTGCGGCCGCGCACCTCGCCGAGGACCGCGACCAGCGTCCGGCGGGACCGGACCGCGTAGCCGGCCGAGACCGCGAACGACCCGGCGAGCACCGGCAGCAGCGCCAGCGCGGGAAGGCCGGGCAGGCCGGCCGCCAGCCGGGACACGGTCCCGGCCAGCACGAGGGCGAGGAACACCGCGGCGATCGCGGAGTCCCGGCCGCAGAGCCGGACCAGTGCGCAGGCGTGCCCGAGGAGGTCCTCCGGCTGCTCGCGGCCCGGTCCGGGACGGAATGCGGTTACCAACGCTTCACCGTCCTCACGGGTCGAACCTGATCTTCCAGTTCCCATGCTGCACTGGCAAGGAGGGAAGTTCCGTCCGTAAGCGCACGCTTTGGGTGAGTCCGGTGACTCATTCTCCCGGCGGGATCCGGCGGCCCCCGGTCGCGCGATGATGGAAGATGGTCTCCGCACCACCGACGGGGAGGACTCCATGACCTACACCGGGAACGTCGAGACCGGCGGGCGTCCCGACGTCCGGGAGCTGCCGGGGCTGACGGTCACGAAGGTGAGCGTCGGCCCGTACGACAACAACGCCTACATCCTGCGCTGCACCGCGACGGGCGAGCGGCTGCTCATCGACGCGGCGAACGAGGCGTCCAGGCTGCTGGAGCTGATCGGCGACGGCCCGCTCACGCGCATCGTCACCACGCACCGCCACCAGGACCACTGGATGGCGCTGAGCGAGGTGGTGCGCGCCACCGGCGCCCCCGTCATCGCGCACACCCGCGACGCCGAGGCGCTGCCCGAGCCGGTCGCCGAGCAGGTCGAGCACGGCGACACGGTCTCCTTCGGCCAGGTGTCCCTCGACGTCGTCCATCTGCGCGGCCACACACCCGGCTCGATCGCGCTGCTGTACGACGCCGGCGGCGACCTCGCGGACCGGCCGCACCTGTTCACCGGCGACAGCCTCTTCCCCGGCGGCGTCGGCAACACCTGGGGCGACGCGTCCCGCTTCAAGCAGCTCCTCGCCGACGTGGAGGAGCGTGTCTTCGACCGCCTCCCCGACGCCACCTGGTTCTATCCGGGCCACGGCAAGGACTCCACGCTCGGCCGCGAGCGCCCGTCCCTCCCGGAGTGGCGCGAACGGGGCTGGTGACTCCCCGCCCCGCCCGGAACAAGTGGTGCGGGGTGTTCGTTGGCCCCAACACCATCGGGCCGACTCCAGGAGACGACCATCCACGAACCCGACGAGGTGGATCCGGGACCCGCCCTGCGCTACCCGGCGGGTTCCCTGGTGCTCGTCGCCGGGCTGCCCGGGGCGGGCAAGAGCACGCTGCTCGACCGGCTCTACGGGCTGCACGGCGACGAGACCGCCCCGGTGCCCGCCGGCGGGGTCCTGGTGATCGACTCCCGGCAGTCCCGCAACTGGTGGGCGCGGTTCCTGCGCCCGCTCCCGCCCCGGCTGCGCACGCCCTTCGTCCACGCCACCCACGTGTGGCGCATCGGGCGCGCGATCCTCGCCGGGCACGCCGTCGTCGCGCACACGCGCGGCACCTGGCCGCACATCCTGCACCTGTTCGCCTGGCTGGCGCGCCGCCGCGGCGGCCGGCTGCACCTGATCCTGCTCGACGTGGCCCCCGAGACCGCCCGCGCCGGCCAGTACGCCCGCGGCCGCACCGTCACCTCCGCCACCTTCAACCGGCACTGCCGCCGCTGGCGCCCCCTGGTCGACCGCGCCCGCGGCGGCGACCCCCTGCCGCCCGCCGCCGGCGTCACGGTCCTCGACCGCACCGCCGCCGACAAGCTCCAGGCGATCCACTTCACCTGACCCCGCGCCCCGTGTGATGCCGGTGCCTCAGGGGGCCGCGCCGCGCGCTCCCGCCGCTCGGCCCCTTCCCGGCTTCGTCGCGGAGACGAGGCGCCCGCGCGGGTGGTCTCGTTGCTCGCGCCCGCGGGTGTTCCGGGGAACAGAAGGATGGGGGCAGGTCAGCGGGGAGGTATATAGGGTCGGGGGAAGATCGAGACGACGAGAGGCGGCAGTATGGCGCAGCAGGTTCGCGGGGTCGTCGCACCCGGCAAGGGGCAGCCGGTGCGGATCGAGACGATCAACGTGCCGGACCCCGGGCCGGGTGAGGCGGTCGTCGACGTCCAGGCGTGCGGGGTCTGCCACACCGACCTGCACTACCGCGAGGGCGGGATCAACGACGAGTTCCCGTTCCTGCTGGGGCACGAGGCCGCCGGGGTGGTCGAGTCGGTCGGCGAGGGGGTCACCGAGGTGGCGCCGGGCGACTTCGTCATCCTGAACTGGCGCGCGGTGTGCGGGCAGTGCCGGGCGTGCCTGCGGGGGCGTCCCTGGTACTGCTTCAACACGCACAACGCCGCGCAGAAGATGACGCTGGAGGACGGCACCGAGTTGTCGCCCGCACTCGGGATCGGGGCCTTCGCCGACAAGACGCTGGTGGCGGCCGGGCAGTGCACGAAGGTCGACCCGGCGGCCAGGCCGGAGGTGGCGGGGCTGCTCGGGTGCGGGGTGATGGCCGGGCTCGGCGCGGCGATCAACACCGGGCAGGTCGGGCGGGGCGACTCGGTCGCGGTGATCGGCTGCGGCGGCGTCGGCGCGGCGGCCGTGCTCGGCGCCCGGCTGGCCGGCGCCGCGACGATCATCGCGGTGGACCTGGACGAGCGCAAGCTCACCACCGCGTCCGCCCTCGGCGCGACGCACACGGTGAACGGCGGGGACAAGGACGTCGTCGAGACCGTCCGGGAACTGACCGGCGGGTTCGGCGCCGACGTGGTCGTGGACGCGGTCGGCCGCCCGGAGACCTACGAGCAGGCGTTCTACGCGCGCGACCTCGCCGGCACCGTGGTCCTCGTCGGCGTACCGACGCCGGAGATGAAGCTGGAGCTGCCGCTGCTGGACGTGTTCGGGCGCGGCGGTTCGCTGAAGTCGTCCTGGTACGGCGACTGCCTGCCCTCGCGCGACTTCCCGATGCTCATCGACCTCTACCTGCAGGGCCGCCTGGACCTGGACGCGTTCGTGTCCGAGACCATCGGCCTGGACGACGTGGAGGCGGCGTTCGAGAAGATGCACCACGGCGACGTGCTGCGCTCGGTGGTGATGCTCTGATGGCGGCCCGCATCGACCACGTCGTCACGTCCGGGACGTTCTCGCTGGACGGCGGCACCTGGGACGTCGAAAACAACGTCTGGATCGTCGGCGACGACCACGAGGCGATCGTCATCGACGCCGCGCACGACGCCGACGCGATCGCGGCGGCGGTCGGCGACCGGAGGCTCGCGGCGATCGTGTCCACGCACGGCCACGACGACCACATCGACGCGGCGCCCGCGCTCAGGGCGCGGACGGGCGCGCCGATCCTGCTGCACCCGGACGACCTGATGCTCTGGAAGCAGAAGCACCCGGACGCGAGCCCCGACGGCGACCTCGCCGACGGCCAGGTCATCACGGTGGCGCGGACGGAGCTGACCGTCCTGCACACGCCGGGCCACTCCCCCGGTGCCGTGTGCCTCTACGCGCCCGGCCTGGGGACGGTGTTCTCCGGCGACACGCTGTTCAACGGCGGGCCGGGCGCCACCGGCCGGTCGTTCTCCGACTTCCCGACGATCATCACGTCGATCCGGGAGCGGCTGCTGACGCTGCCGGCGGACACGACCGTCCGCACCGGGCACGGCGAGTCCACGACGATCGGGGCGGAGGCCCCGCACCTCGACGAGTGGATGGCACGCGGGCACTGACCGGGATATCGTCCCCGGTGGCGGACAGGCGTCCCGAGCCGGGAGGGTGCGATGCGACGGGCACCGCTCGCCCTGCCGCTGTGCGGGGCGCTGCTGGGCGGGGCCCTGGCCGGGTGCGGTCAGAGCACCGAGGAGGCGGCGGGATACGTCCCGCCGCCCGCCGTGCCCGCCCCGGCCGTCCCCGCGCCCGCCGCGACGGCGCCGGCGCCCCCGTCGGCATCGGCGCGGCTCCAGCCGCTCGGGCGGGCCGGCGGGTGGCGCGTCACCACCTACTACACGGCCCGTGAGAGCCTCTACGACGGCGAGCGCAAGGCCGTGAAGGGCTGCACGCGGTTCCACTGCTCGCACGGGAAGGCGCCGCTCGGGTCGTACCCGGAGGACTTCCTGAAGGTCGTCCAGATGGAGGGCAGCGGGCGCATCACCGCGGGCCCGCGGCGGGGCCGGTACCTGAACTGGTCGCACAGCGTCGGCTTCTGGCTGGACGACACGACCCGCGACTCGCGGGGCCGCCCGCTGGAGCCGTGGACGTCGGCGGCGGCCGACACGTCGGTCCTCGGGCGGGGCCAGCGGTTCGCGATCGTCGAGTGCGGCAGGGACGGCACCGGCCGCCCCATCGCGAGCACGGTGTGCGAGGCGTTCCGGAAGGCCCGCTGGACGGTCACCGACCTGTTCCGCCCCGGGTACGGGGGCGCGAACCACGCCGACGTCTACATCGGCGAGGAGAAGGGCTCGCGGCTGTCCGGGTCGCCCTTCTACACGACGCTGAACGGCGCCACCCTCGGCCCGCCCTAGGACGGGACGCGCTCGGACGGCCGCGGCATCGCGAGCACCGTGACCTGCGTCCGGCCCCGGAGGGTGACCTCCTCGCCGAGCGACCAGCGGGCGGCCTCCTCCGGGTCGGCCCGCGCGACGAGCGAGCCCGCCGCGAGGACGCGCTCCTCGGTGTTCTTGGCCATGTCGGTGAGGCGCGCGGCCTCGTTGACCGGGTCGCCGATCACGGTGTACTCGAAGCGCTCCTCGGCGCCGATGTGCCCGGCCACCGCCTCGCCCGCGGAGACGCCGACGGCCGCCCGCAGCCCGGGGACGTCGTCGCGCAGCCGGCGGGCCAGCTCGCGGGACGCGGCGAGCGCGCGGCCGGGGGCGCCGTCCAGTGCCAGCGGCGCCCCGAAGATCGCGAGCGCGGCGTCGCCCTCGAACTTGTTGATCCAGCCGCCGTGCGCGCCGATGACCTCGACGACCACGGCGAAGAAGTCGTTCAGCAGCCGGACGACCTCGGCGGGCGGCCGGTCGGCGGCGAGCCGGGTGGAGCCGATGATGTCCACGAAGATCACCGCGACCTCGCGCAGCTCGCCGCCGAGGTCGATGCCGCGCTCGACGGCGACGCGCGCGACGTCCGCGCCGACCTGCCGGCCGAACAGGTCGCGGAGCCGCTCGTGCTCGCGCAGCCCGGCGGCCATGTGGTTGAACCCGGCCTGCAGCAGCCCGATCTCGCTGGCGTCGTAGACGGGGACCTCGACGTCCAGGTCGCCGCGCTGCACGCGGGCCAGCCCGCGCCGGACGGACTCGACCGGGTCGGCGATGGCGCGGGCGGCGGTGTAGGTGACGCCGAGGCCGACGACCAGCGCGATGCCGCCGAGCGCGAGCACCGCGATCGCGAAGTCCCGCACGGTGATCCGGGCGATGACGAAGGAGCCGATGGCGAGGGTGATCAGCCCGAGGATCGGCACGGCGGTGCCGAGCCCCCAGGCGAGCACGGAGCGGGCGACGACGCCGGGCAGGCCGGTGCGGGTCGGCAGCTCGCTGCGCAGCGCGGTGGTGACGGCGCGGCGCAGCAGCCGCTCGGTGAGCAGGTAGACGATCGTGCAGGTGGTGAGGCCGCCGAGCAGGCTGGTCAGCCCGAGCTTGACGGCGAGGAGGCCGGAGAAGGGGGCGTTGATGACGACCCAGCCGATCGTCCCGATGGCCCACAGCGTCAGGTGCAGGGCCATCAGCCGCAGCGGCCCGTACAGCAGCAGGGCGCGCTCGTGCCGGTCGGGCTCCCCGTGCCGCTCGGCGAGGCGCCGGACGCGGCGGAAGAACCGCTCGCCGAGCAGCAGGCCGACGGGCACGGCGGCGGACACGTAGGCGGTGAAGACGATGAGGTTGATGAGCTGGAGCCGGTCGGAGACGTGCCCGACCGGGTCGGGGACGACGACCGCGAACACGAGCACGACGAGCGCGCCGCCGAGGTTGGCGAGGCCGGTGGCGATGGTCACGAGGATCCGGGCCCGGCGGGCGATCCGCGCCCGCGAGTCGCCGGGGGCGCCGTCGATGAGGCGCCACAGCGGACCGAGAAGGCTCCGCCTGGGCCGCGGGGCAGGCTCCGCCTTTTCGGTCTCCATGAGCGTGCAGGTTATCCGGTCGAATCCCCGGCGGCCCCACCCCGGCCGCGCGGCCTCGGGGCGTGATCGCTCACTCAGGTGCGAATCGGGTCGAGGAGGCGGTGCGGGGACCGCAGCACCGCGCTGACCGGATCGGTGCGGCGCCGGACGCCCGGCCCGGCGTGGATCTCCAGTTCCTCCGGCGCGACCGTCCGGCCGCAGGCGGCGCACAGCCCGTCCGGGCCGACGCGGGTGCCGCAGTCGGCGTGCAGGAACAGGCGGCACGGCTCGGCGGACAGGTGCTCCTCGGCCCAGCGGGCGAGCGTGTGGACGACGGGCCACAGCTCCTTGCCCATCTCGGTGAGGACGTAGTCGTGGCCGTCCTTGTCCAGGACGCCGGTCTCGACGAGGGACTGGAGCCGCGCCGACAGCACCGCGCGCGGGATGTCCAGGTGGACGTGGAAGTCGCTGAAGCGGCGGACGCCGTAGAAGGCGTCCCGCACGATCAGCATCGTCCAGCGCTCCCCCACGACCTCCAGCGCGCGGGCGAGCGAGCAGTCCTGCGCCGCGTAGTCCTTGCCGAGTGCCATGCGTCCCACAGTACCCGCCACGGGGTTCAATCATTGAACTCCCCCGTGCTACCGTCGGCCTCCTTGGTTCGTTCACTGAACTCTAGGAGGCCGCATGACGACCCTGGCCGCACCCCGCGCGGCGCGCCGCGCACCCGGCCCGGCGGCCGCGCTGGCGCTGCCGGCCGCCGCCACCCTGCTGGCCCTCATGAACTACTGCGCGCCGGCGGCGACGCTCGCCGACACCGCGCGCGGGCTGCACGCCGGGGCGACCGCGCAGATCTGGCTGATGAGCTCGATCAGCCTCGGCCTCTCGGCGGCGCTGCTCGCGGCCGGCAGCCTCGCCGACGACCACGGGCGCAAGCGGGCGTTCGTGGCCGGCGCGGCGGCCCTCGCCGCCGCCAGCGTGGCGTGCGCGCTCGCCCCGAACGCCGCGGTGTTCGTCGCGGGCCGGATCGCGCAGGGCGCCGCCAGCGCGGCGCTGCTGGTGACCGGGCTCGGCATCGTCGGCGCCTCGTTCGAGCCGGGCCCGCACCGGGCGCGGGCCACCGGGACGTGGGGCGCGATGGTCGGCCTCGGCATCGCGCTCGGCCCGATCGGCGCGGCCGGGCTGACCGCGCTCGGCGGCTGGCGCCTCTGGTACTGGGCGGCGGTCGCCGCCTCCGCGCTGCTCGCGGTCGCGGCGGCCCGGTGGCTGGCGGAGTCGCGGGCCGAGCACCCGCGCGGCCTGGACCTGCCGGGCCTCGCCACGATGAGCCTCGGCGTGGCGGCGCTGGTGGCGGCGATCACCTGGGGCCGCACCGGCTGGACGGCGCCGGGCGTCCTCGCGCTGCTCGCGGTCGCGGCCGTCCTGCTGGCCGCGTTCGTGCTGGTGCAGGCGCGGCGCCGGGAGCCGATGGTCGACCTGGCGCTGTTCCGGCGCCCGGCGTTCCTGCTGTCGGTGACGGGCGCGCTCGTCACCGGGCTCGCCGTGATCGGCATCATGACCTACCTGGCGACGATGATGAGCCTGGTCATGGGGCTGTCGCCGGTCGAGGCCGCGCTGGTGCTGGCGATCTGGTCCGCGCTGTCGTTCGCCGTCGCCCTGCAGGCGCACCGGCTGCCGGCGCGGCTGCCCGTCCGGCGGCTGCTGGCCGCCGGGTTCGCGCTGTCGGCCGCCGGCCAGTTCGCGATGGCCGCCCTGGCCCCGGACGCGCACTGGTGGCGCCTCGCCCCCGGCCTGGTCGTCGCCGGCGTCGCGAGCGGCCTCACCAACGCGATGCTCGCCCGGCTGGCCGTGGAGAGCGTCCCCGCCGACCGCGCGAGCATGGGCGCCGGCGCGAACAACACCGCCCGCTACATCGGGGCGTCGGTCGGCGTGGCGGTCGTCGGGGCGGTCGCGACCGGTTCCGGGCACGACCCGTCCGCGCTGGCGCACGGCACGAACACCGCGATGGTCATCTCGGCGATCGCCGCCCTCGCCTACGCCGCCCTGGCCCTCCTCATCCGCCCCCGCCCCGCCACCCCGCTTCGTTGACCTGCGGCGTGTTGTTGTTATGGGGCGGCTCATAACAACAACACGCCGCAGATCAACGTGGCTAGGCGAGTTCTTCGATGAAGGCGGCCAGTTGGGTCAGGTTGCGGCACTCGTACATCGGGAGCAGCTCGCCGTACTTCGACGCGGCCGAGTCGCCGGTGTCCCACTGGGCGCGGGGTTCGGGGTTGAGCCAGTACGCGTGCCGCGCCCGGTCCACCATCGACCGCAGGACCGGCAGGGACAGCTCCCCGTAGTTGGAGCGCGCGTCCCCGAGGATCAGCAGGGACGTCCTGGACGTGACGGCGTCGCGGTACTTCTCGTCGAACACCTTGATGGCGTGGCCGTAGTTGGAGCGGCCGGTGATCCAGACGAGGTCGGCCTCGGCGGCGAGCCGCGCCATCGCGTCCACGACGTCGGTGCCGGGCGCGAAGTACTTGGTGATCTCGTCGGTGGTGTCGATGAACGCGAACGCGCGGACCTTGCTGAACTGCTCCCGCAGCGCGAACGTCAGCAGCAGCGTGAAGTGCGCGAACGCCGACACCGAGTCGCTGGCGTCGCACAGGACGACCAGCTCCGGCCGGTGCGGGCGGCGCGGCCGGTGGTGGGTGGTGAGCGGCACTCCCCCGCTGGCGAGGGACGCGCGGACCGTCCGGCGGAAGTCCAGCCGCCCCCGCCGGCCGTGCCGCTGCTTCTGCACCAGCCGGGAGGCGAGCTTGCGGGCCAGCGGGTACACCTCGCGGCGCAGCGCCTCCATCTCGGCGCGGCTCGCGCCGGCGAAGTCGAGCCGCTCCAGCGGCGGCCGGACGGCGATGCGCGCGGTCCGCTCGACGCCGGTGTCCTCGGCGATGCGGCGGCGGACCTCGCCCGCGACGAGGTCCTGGAACCGGGTGATGCGGTCGCGGAACGTCCGGCGGGCGACGCGCTCGGCCATCCCGCCGCGCTCCTGCCCGCCGAGGACGGCGTTCAGCAGCCGCGCCATGAGCGTGTCGGGCGACAGCGCGTTGAGGACCCCGGAGGAGAACCACGACTCCCGACCCGGCGTCTGCCCGTACTCGGCGACGGCGAGGCGGGCGAACTGCCGCAGGCCCGCGTCGTCGCCGGACAGCAGCAGCTCCGCCAGCTCGTCCCGGCGGGCCTGCACCTGCGGATCCAGGGCCGGCGGGACGGGGCGCCCGTCGTCGTTCAGGCTCCGCGCGGGACGCTCCCGCGGCGCGCCCGCGCCGTCCCCGACCGCCGCCGGGAACCACAGGTCGAAGAGCATGTCGAACGTCGGGCGGTGCTGGGGCCGCTTGACGACCGTCGCGGCGTAGGCGGCGCGCAGCGACGCGCGGTCGAGCAGGTCGACCGCCTGCATCGCGCGGACCGCGTCCAGGCCCTCCGCGACCGACACCGGCAGCCCGGCCCGGCGCAGCTCCGCGACGAACCCGGTGTGCCGGTCGACGAGGGAGGCCATGTCAGCTCCGCAGCCCCAGTTCCCTCAGGGCGCGCTCCTGGTCGGAGACGTGCTTGAGGACGACGCCGAGGGTCCGCGCGACGGCGGCCTCGTCCAGCTCGTCCAGCCCGAGGGCGAGCAGCGTGCGCGCCCAGTCGACGGTCTCGGCGATCGACGGCGCCTTCTTGACCTCCAGGTCGCGGAGCGTCCCCACCGTCCGGACGAGCTGCTCGGCCAGCTCGGCCTCGATCCCCGGCACCTGCGCGAGGACGATGTCGCGCTCCCGCTCGGGCGCCGGGTAGTCCAGGTGCAGGTAGAGGCAGCGGCGCTTGAGCGCCTCCGACAGCTCCCGCGCCGCGTTGGAGGTGATGAGCACGAACGGCCGCCGCACCGCGCTGACGGTGCCGAGCTCGGGGATCGTGACCTGGAAGTCCGACAGGACCTCCAGCAGCATGCCCTCCACCTCGACGTCGGCCTTGTCGGCCTCGTCGATCAGCAGGACGGTCGGGTCGGCCCGCCGGATCGCCGCCAGCAGCGGCCGCTCCAGCAGGAACTCCTCGGAGAAGATGTCGTCGTGGGTCTCCTGCCACGCCCGGTCCGCCGGGGCCGCCTGGATGGCGAGGAGCTGCTTCTTGTAGTTGAACTCGTACAGCGCGCGGGCCTCGTCCAGCCCCTCGTAGCACTGGAGCCGGATCAGCTCGGCGCCGGTCGACGCCGCGACCGCCTTCGCCAGCTCCGTCTTGCCGACCCCGGCCGGGCCCTCGACGAGCAGCGGCTTCCCGAGCGCCTGCGCGAGGTACACGGTCGTGGCGATCGCCTCGTCCGCGAGGTAGCGGACGCCGGCGAGCCGGGCCGCGACGTCGGCGGGCGAGGCGAACATTCCGTCGGTCATCCGTTGCCCTTCTTCGCGTTGCCCTTCTTCACCGCGACCTTGGTGTACTTCTGGTTGGTCCCGGCGAAGACGAGCGTGTTCGCGTCCTCCAGGCTGACGCCCCAGTAGGACGCGGTCTGCGGGTCGCCGCCCTTCCACGAGAAGCGGAACTCGCCCCCGCCCTCGGGGATGGCCGTGCCGGTCCACAGCTTCTGCCCGTTCCGCACCCACACGCCGCTGCCGTCGGCGGTGAACTGGAAGTAGTCCTTCGCCGTGCCGGCCCACCGCCCCACGAGCGGCTTGACGTCGGACGGCCTCACCACCGGGATCGGCGCCAGCGCCGTGCCCGGCGCGGACGGGGACGCGGACGGGTCCGCCGCGTCCGCCTTCCCGCCCCCGCCGCACCCGCTCAGCGCGAGGACGGCGGCGGCGCACACGCCGAGGACCAGCGAACGGGCCACGGGGACCTCCGGGGGGATCGGGGACGAGAGCGGCAGTGTATTGCCCTTGCTACCTGCGAGGTACCGGCCGGTTCGCCCCGCGGGGTGACGCGGCGCCGCGCGCCCGCCGCCTATAACGGAGCCATGACGACCCCACGACTGCCGCGCGAGGACCTCACGGCGGCGATGGCGGCCCGGCGCGAACTCGGACCCGACTACGACGACGCCTTCATCGAGACGGTCGTGGACCGCATCGAGGAGGCCCTCGACGCGCGCGCCGCCGCCGGGCCGCGGCCGGGTCGCCGTCCGGCGCCCCGGCCGCGGGCCGGCGCGGAGTACGTCACCGCGGCACGCGATCACAGCCTGGCCATGGCGGTGCTGTCGCTGCTCGCCGCGATCCCGCTGAGCGCGATCGCCGTCGTCAACGCCGGCCTGCCCGGCCTGCTGATCACCATCGCGGGCATCGTCCTCGTGAACCTCACCTACACCTTCCGGCCGCGCTAGCGCCCTACTTGCCGGGCTCCGGGTCGCGGGGCAGGCCGAGGATGCGCTCGCCGATGATGTTCAGCTGGACCTCGGTCGTGCCGCCGTAGATGGTCATCGCGCGGCTGAACAGCATGGCGCGGGCCACGATGCCGCTCTCGGCCATGACGACCTCGGTGGCGGCGGCCGTGCCCTGCGCGGCCCAGCAGTAGTCGGCGACGTCCTGGTTGAACTGGACGCCGAGGAGCTTGCGGACGCTGGCCTCCGCGCCCGGCTCCACGCCGTTCAGCTGCTTGAGGGTGGTCCGCAGGCCGAGCAGGTCGATCGACTGGCCCTGCGCGACGAGCGCGCCGACCTCGGCGGTGACGACGTGGTCCAGCTCCCGGTTCTCGAAGAACCGCAGCAGCTCGGGGACGCCCATGCCGAGGCCGCCGCCCGTCGACAGCGACACGCGCTCGTTGGACAGCGTGTTGCGGGCGACCTGCCAGCCGCGGTTCACCTCGCCGACGACCTGGTCGTCCGGGACGAACACGCCGTCCAGGAACACCTCGTTGAACAGCGCCTCGCCGGTCAACTCGCGCAGCGGGCGGACGTCCACGCCCTCGGCCTTCATGTCGACCAGGAAGTAGGTGATGCCGTCGTGCTTGGCCGCGTCCGGGTCGGTGCGGGCGATGCAGAAGCCCCACTGGGCGTGCTGTGCCAGGGACGTCCAGATCTTCTGGCCGGTGAGCTTCCAGCCGCCCTCGACCCGCTCGGCCTTCATCGACAGCGACGCGAGGTCGGAGCCGGCGCCCGGCTCGGAGAACAGCTGGCACCACACGATCTGGCCGCGCAGCGTCGGGCGCAGGAACCGCTCCTTCTGCTCCTGCGAGGCATAGCGGACGAGCGACGGCACCAGCCACGCGCCGATCCCGAGGTTCGGCGCCTTGACCTTGGCGGCCTTCAGCTCCTGCTGGATGAGGATCTGCTCGACCGGCCCCGCCTCCCGGCCCCACGGCTTCGGGAAGTGCGGGACGGACCAGCCCTCGTCGCCCATCCGGGTGTTGAGCGCCTCCTTGTCCTCGATCGCGGCCAGCTCGGCGATCTCGGCGCGGATGCGCTCGCGCAGCGGCTGGGCATCCTCGTCGAGTTCGAGGACGACCTCGCGGCGGCCTCCGCCGAGCGCGAGCCCCGCGACCTCGGCGGCCCAGTCCTTGGACGGGCCGAGCAGCGACCGGAGGGTGAGGGCGCGGCGCAGGTAGACGTGCGCGTCGTGCTCCCACGTGAAGCCGATGCCGCCGAGGATCTGGATGGCGTCGCGGGCCGTCCGCACGCCGGCGTCGACCGCGATCACGGCCGAGACGGCGGCGGCGAATCCGGCGTCGCCGGCGCCCTCGTCCAGCGCGCGGGAGGCGTCCCACGCGGCGGCGCGGGCCTGCTCCAGCGCGATGAGCGCGCGGGCCGCCTTGTGCTTGACGCCCTGGAACTGGCCGATCGGGCGGCCGAACTGCTCGCGGACCTTGGCGTACTCGGCGGCGGTGTCCACCAGCCACCCGGCGAGGCCCGCGGCCTCGGCGCCGAACAGCGCGGCGGCGAGGTCCCTGACGCGACCGGCGGTGAGGCCGTCCGCCACCCGGTCGGCGGCGACGGCCGCCTCGGACGCCTCCACGGCGGCGACGCGGCGGACCCGGTCCAGGCTCGCGACCGGGGTGACGGTGAGGTCGGCGGCGTCGACCGCGACCCACTGCTCCCCGTCCTCGGCCGCGACCGGCAGGACGATCACGTCGGCGAGCGCGGCGCCGAGCACCGTGCCGGACGTGCCGGACACCAGCAGCGCGTCGCCGTCGCGGCGGCCGGTCAGCGCGCCGTCCAGCGCGACGGCGGCCGTCATCGACCCGTCGGCGAGCGCGGGCAGCAGCTCCGCGCGCAGCTTGGCGTTGCTGGACGCGTCGATGACCGCGCTCGCGAGGACGGTCGGCAGGAACGGGCCGGGCGCGGCGGCGCGGCCCAGCTCCTCCAGCACGACCGACAGCTCCAGCAGCCCGTAGCCCTGCCCGCCGTGCTCCTCGGCGAGGTGCAGGCCCAGCAGGCCCTGCTCCGCCAGGGCGGGCCAGAACCCGGGCCTGGTCTCCTCGTCGGCGTCCAGCACGGCCCGGACGGCCGTCGCCGGGATGTTGCGCTCGGCGAAGCCGCGCACCGATTCGGCGAGCGCCTCGTGCTCCTCGGTCAGCCCGATGGCCATGCGTCACCCTTTCTCAGACCTTTTGACCGAGATTCTAGAACAGGATTCGGGTCTGTGGGGAGGGAGGCCCGGGGTCAGCCCTCGCGTGTCGCGGCGGCGTCCTCGCCGACGCCCTCACCGTCCGCGCCGACCTCCCGCAGCGGCTCGCGCAGCCCCGTGCCGGACGGCTTGCGCCCGACGGCGAGGCTCGCCACCGTGGTGGCCGCGAGCGTCCCGGCGATGACCGCGAGGGACAGCCAGATCGGGATCTCCGGCGCCCACGCGACACCGTACTCGTGCAGCGCGTGGAAGATCAGCTTGACCCCGATGAAGCCGAGGATGAACGCCAGCCCGTGCGCGAGGTAGACCAGCCGGTCGGTGAGGCCGCCGATCAGGAAGTACAGCTGGACCAGGCCCATCAGCGCGAACGCGTTGGCGGTGAAGACCAGGTACGGCTCGGTCGTCAGCCCGAAGATCGCCGGGATGGAGTCCAGCGCGAACAGCACGTCGGTGGAGCCGATCGCGATCATCACGATGGCCATCGGGGTCATCAGCCGGCGGCCGCCCCGCCGGGTGACGAACCGGCTGCCCTCGTACTCGTCGGACGTGGGGATGACGCGCTTGGCCCACCGCAGCAGGCGGTTCTCCTTGAACTCGTCCTCGTCGCCGCCGCGCACCAGGCCGATCGCGGTCCACAGGAGGAACGCGCCGAAGATGAAGAAGACCCAGGTGAAGGTCGAGATCGCGGCGGCGCCGACCGCGATGAACAGGCCGCGCAGCAGCAGCGCGATCACGATGCCCGCCATCAGCACCGTGTGCTGCGCCTGCTTCGGCACCGCGAACCGGGCGAGGATCACCATGAACACGAACAGGTTGTCGACGCTCAGGCTCTTCTCGGTGACGAACCCGCCGAAGTACTCGCCGGCGTACCGGCCTCCGGCGAACAGCCACACCCCGAGCCCGAACAGGACGGCGAGGCCGATGTAGACCGCGGACCAGAACGCGGCCCTGCGGGTCGTGAACTCCCGCGTGTCGTTCCTGTGGATCAGGAACAGGTCGGCGGCGATGACGGCGAGGATGCCTGCGATGGTCAGGCCCCACACCATGGGGGTAACGGTCAACGTGAACACCTCCAGCGGACACGAACGAGCGCTGGAGGTCTCTCCCGCCCTGACGACGACGCGGGCCACGGAACCCGGGCCGGTGCGGACCGACCGTACTGACGAGAACCGTGCGCGGGGATACTCCCCTCCAATTGCCTACTTCAACGCAGGCCGCGGGGAGGGCGTTCCCTGGTTCGCCGGAATTTCCCGACCGGGTTCCGAACCATGTCCCCGGTCGGCGCATCAAAGGCTCACCGCCGGGTGCCGGTCAGCTCCCGGTAGACGCCGGCGAGCTGGTCGACGGCGTCGTCCTCGCCCGGCAGCAGCGCCGACCGCTCGGCGGCGGCCGAGCCGAGCCGCGCCGCGAGCGACGGGTCGTCCAGGACGCGGCTCACCGCCCGCTCCAGCGCCTCCGCGTCGCCCGGCGGCACCAGCAGCGCCGCGTCGCTCTCCGGCCCGTGCAGCAGCGCGCCCCCGGCGGGCCGGGTCGCCCCCACCATGCCCGGGACGCCGCCGACACGGGTCGCCACCAGCGGCTTCCCGGCCCGCAGGATCTCCTGGACGATCAGCGGCTGCCCCTCCCACACGCTCGGCAGCACCGCCACGTCGCAGGCGGCCAGCAGCCCGGGGACGTCCGAGCGGTGGCCGAGCAGCCGAACGGGCAGGTCCTCGGCCTCGATCCGGGCGCGCAGCTCGTCCTCCAGGGGGCCGCCGCCGGCGATCGCGACGAGCGGCGGCGGGGTGCGCGCCGCCCAGACCGCGGCGGCGTCCAGCAGCGTGGGCAGGCCCTTCTGCTCGGCGAGCCGCCCGACCGTGAGGACCAGCGGGCGGTCCCCCACGCCGAGCTCGGCCCGCAGGTCGGCGCGCGCGGCCGGGCCCGGCTGCGCCTTCGGCGCCGGGGCGGGCACGATCGCGTGCCCCACCGACCGGGCGCCGAGCGAGCGCATCCGCTCCTCCAGGTCGGGCGAGACGCCGAGGACGCGGGCGGCGCCGCGCGCCACGACGCGTTCCAGCGCCCCGTACACCGCGGCCGTCCGGCCGCCGGCGATCACGGCGTTGTGCAGGGTGACGACCAGCGGCGCGCCGCCCCGCGAGAACCGCAGCGGCCCCGGCGCGACCCGGGCGCCCGCCGCCACCGCGAGCGCGCCCGCCCGCAGCCCGTGCGCGTGCACGACGTCCGCGCCGCGCAGCAGCGACCGCAGCCGCGCCACGGCCCGCGCGTCGCGCAGCGGGCGCGGCCGGTCGGCGACGTCGACGGCGGCGAACCCGACGCCGTCGCCGCCGAACCCGAACCGCTCCTGCGTCTGCGGCGGCCCGCACACGAGCACGCGGGCACCGCGCCCGGCGAGCCCCGCCGCGACGGACCGGACGTGCCGCCCGACGCCGCCCGCGCTGGTGCCGAGGACGAGCGCGACGCGCAGCCCCTCCAGGTCCCGGTTGTCAGCCATTGCGTGTCACCTTCCGGGTGAGGACGGCGCGCAGGTCGCGCCCGTCGATCACGAAAGCGATGATCAGGAACACCGCGCCGGCGACCAGCGCGGCCAGCGCCCCGGTCCCGACGTTGCGCAGCTCCCCGGCCGGCCCCGTGCCGCCGGGGCCGAGCAGCGCGGCGACCGCGTGCCCTGCGCCGCCGCCCGCCGCGCCGCCGGCCAGCCCGGCCGCGAGCGCGCGCGGCAGGCCCCGCGCGGCCGCGGCGCCGCGCGCGCGCACGAGCGTGCCGAGCAGCAGCACGCCGGCGACGGTCATCCCGGCGGCGTTGCCGATGCCAAGAGCCGCGACGACCCACTGCCGTTCGACCGACAGCACCAGCGCGACGTCGGCGCCCATCACGACGACCCAGCCCGTGACGACCGCGATGGCCCCCATCCGCCCCCGGTGGCAGGCGAACAGGACGCGCCCGAGGTGCGCGACGAGCCCGTAGCCGAGCAGGCCCGGCGCGAACGCGAGCACCGCCCGCGACAGCACCTCCTGCTGGTCGGGATGGCCGGGGTTGAACACCGCCGCGATCGGGACGGCGACGGCGGCGAGCGCGGCGGCGCCCGCGCACGACACCAGGATCACCGCGCGGGTCGTGGACGCGGTGACCTGGTCGAACCGGTCCTGCTCCCCGGCGCTGATCCGGGCCGACAGCAGCGGGAACGCGCTGGTCGCGATCGGCACCGCCAGGATCGCCCACGGCAGCAGGTAGATCGCCCACGCGTACTGGTAGTTGGCGAGCGCGCCGCCCGTCCCCTCGTAGCTGAGCCGGACGACCAGCAGCGCCGACAGCTGCTGCGCCGCGACCGTCGCGAGGCCGGCGAGCGCGAGCCGCCGCACCCGGCGCGCCACCCCGTCCGGGAAGCGCAGCGTGGGGCGCAGGCCGAGCCGCAGCCGCCACGCCGCGATCCCGGCGGTCGCCGCCATCGCGACGCCGCCGAGCGTCGTCCCGACCGACAGCGTCAGCTCCGCGTCCAGCGGCAGGCCGGCCAGGTCGTTCTCGAAGCCGCGGCCGAGCGGCGCGTAGGCGATGTAGGCGCCGATCACCACCAGGCTCGACATGAGCGGCGCCAGCGCGGGCGCCACGAACCGGCGGTGCGACTGCAGCAGCCCGTACAGGACGACCGCCATGCCGTACATCACCATCTGCGCCGACATGATCGCGAGCATGGTGGAGCCGACGTCGACGATGTCGCCGCGCGAGCAGCCCTTCAGATCGCCGCCGACCAGCACCTCCATGATCGGGCGGGCGCCGAGCGCCATCAGCGCCGACAGCGGCACCATCAGCACCACGATCCAGGTCAGCAGCGCCGACCCGATCCGGCGGACCTGCTCGCGGTCGCCGCGCTCGGCGGGCCCGGCGAGCACCGGGACGACCATGCTGGCGAGCGCGCCGCCCGCGACGATCTCGTAGACGATGCTGGGGAACTGCGTCGAGGTGAAGTACGCCTGGCTCAGGCAGGACGTCGTGACCGTCTGGGAGAAGGCGTAGGTGCGCCCGAACCCGGCGAGCCGCGACAGGACGGTGATGACCGCGATGACGACGGCGGCGCCCGCCAGGCCGCCGGTCAGCCGGCGCACGGCCGGCGACCGCCGGGCCGTCGGGGACGTTTCGGGAGGGGTCACGCGCGTGGATGCTCCGCGGGGGCCGTCCGGTGCGCCTAGGCCGGGCCCGCGGCGACGCCGTCGCCGGCCGGGCCCCGGTCCGCCGCGCCGGCCTGCGGCGGGACGGGCGGCCGGAAGGCGTCCGCCGTGCCGGGCTTGCCCGCCGCGGCGGGGGCGGGGGCGGCGGCCGGGCGGCGGCCGAGCATGTCGATGCGGTTCAGCACCGGGTTGCCGGCGATGACCTTGGTGAAGCTGACGACCTCGCTGGCGGCGTTCAGGCCGGCGAGCCCGGCCAGCACGGCGAGCCGCGGCCCCCGCCCGAGCCGGGTGGCGGCGAGGCCGAGCAGCGCGCCGAGCGCGTTGGCGCCGGTGTCGCCGAGCATCGCGCGCTCGCCGAGGTCCTCGGGCAGCAGCGCGGCGGCGGCGCCGAGCGGCGCCGCGACGACGGCCGAGCCCGACCGGGTCAGCGCCAGCGGGGCGCCGGTGATCAGCCCCACCTTGACCGCCCGCCCGGGGCGCAGGTCGAACAGGTTCATCAGGTTCGCGGCCCCGGCGATGACCGCGCCGTTGACCAGGGCGTCGAACGCGCGCCCGGTCCGGGTCGGGGCGGGCGACCCGGCGATCGCGGCGGCGGCCAGCCCGGTCGCGCCGATGCCGAGGATCTTCACCGCGCCGCTGGTGACCTCGCCGCGGGCGAGCGCGGTGAGGTGGCCCTTGAAGCCGCGGGACGCGCCGGACCCGGCGAGGTCGTCGTACCCGCCGAGGACGCCGGACCCGGCGCCCGCGAGCAGTGCGGCGGCGCGCATCCGGCCGGTGGCGCCGGGCGCGAGCAGCCCGGCCGCGGCGGCGCCCGCGACGAACGCGGGCCCCTCCAGCAGCGTCACCGGCTCGCCGCGGTGGTTGGTGCGCCCCCAGACGTCCTCGCCCGGCAGGCCGTTCAGGCCGGGGGGCCGGCGGGTCAGCGCGGCGTAGGCGGCCCGCGCCGCCACCGCGCCGAGGCCGGCGCCCGCCGCGAGCCGCGCGCCCCTCGCGATGCCTCGTCCCATCAGGTCACCCGTTCTTCCCCGCCGTGGGCGCGGGCGAGGGCAGGTAGCCGCTCACGCCGGCGCCCGTCCCGTACTGCCCGGACTTGCCGCCGATCTCCTTCTGCAGCGCCAGGATCGCCACGACCTGCCCGGACGGGGTGTCCACCACGTCCACGGTGGAGACCGAGTCACCGGCGTCGGAGTCGCGCAGCGCCGCGATCAGCCCGCCCTCCTGCGCGGAGTTCGGCGGGCCACCGACGACGGTACCGCGCCCGGCGGCGTCGAGGGCGGCGGCGAGCGAGATCAGCGCCTTGTTGTCGGCGTCGCCGCCGTCGTAGGCGTACGCGGCGGCGGGCGCGACCATGACGGCGAGCGTCGCGTGCTGGCCCGGCTTGCCGCTGGTGGTGACGTACCCGGCCTCCTTGAAGCCGTTGAGGACGGCGCCGCCGACGGCGTCCTCCCGGCCGGACTTGCCCGGGTCCTTGGTGACGAGGGCGTTCGCCAGCACGGCGCCCGCCTTGTCGTAGGGGCTCGCGTCGGCGGGGAAGGAGACGTCGTCGGCCTTCAGCTGCGTGGACAGCTCGTCGACGGTCGTCTGCTGGTCGTCGTTGAAGAGCTTCTTCTGGATCGTGACGCGGCCGGTGACGGCGGCGCCCGCGTCCTTCGCCAGCTCGCTGACCTGCTCGATGCTGTCGTTGCCGGCGCCGGGTGTCTCGATCAGCACGACCGACTGGCCCTTCAGCCGGTTCGCGACGATCTGCGGCGCCAGCACCTTGCTGAACTGCTCCTGGCCGTCCACGCGGTGCTGCAGGTCGCGCTGCGCCAGCCGGGCCTGCTGGGCGGTCTTGGCCGCCGAGTTGGCCTGCTGGCGCAGCGTGTCGCTGACCGAGTCGGACAGGGTGGTGGAGCCGAGCACGATGCCGAGCGCCAGCGCGAGGAAGATCGCGACGATGGAGACGAGGTGGTAACGGAAATCGATCACGTGAAGAGTCCGGTCAGCCAGAAGACGAAGGCGTGCCAGCGGTCGGCGATCAGGGGACTGATGACGTCCCCCGCCGGTGACATGGCGACGGCGGTGACGATGGCGATGAACGCGCCGAGGACGAGGAACAGCAGCGACCAGGTGGAGATGCGGCTGCGGTAGAGCCTGCTGACGCCCTTGGCGTCGACGAGCTTACTGCCCACCCGGAGCCGGGTGAGGAACGTGCTGGCCATGCCGGCGCGCCCCTTGTCGAGGAACTCCACCATGTTGGCGTGCGTGCCGACCGCGACGATCAGGGTGGCGCCCTTGTCGTCGGCGAGCAGCATCGCGATGTCCTCGCTGGTGGCGGTGGCCGGGAAGACGACGGCCTCCTGCCCGAGCTCGTGGACGCGCTTCAGGCCGGGCGCGCGGCCGTCCCGGTAGGCGTGCACGACGATCTCCGCGCCGCAGGTGAGCGCGTCGTCGGACACCGAGTCCATGTCGCCGACGATCATGTCGGGGCGGTAGCCGGCCTCCAGCAGCGCGTCGGCGCCGCCGTCCACCCCGATCAGCACCGGGCGGTACTCGCGGATGTAGGGCCGCAGGGTCGCGATGTCCTCGCGGTAGTGGTAGCCGCGGACGACGATCAGCGCGTGCCGGCCGGCGATCCCGGTGGTGACGTCGGGGACGCCGACGCCGTCGATGAGCAGGTCGCGCTCGCGCTTGACGTACTCCATCGTGTTGGCGACGAACGCCTCCAGCTGGGAGGCGAGCCCCGCCTTGGCCTCGGTCAGCGCCGTCTCGACGGTCCCGGCGGTCTGCTCGGTGCCCTTGGCGACGACGTCCTCGCCGCGGTGCACGGCGGGGCCCTCGACGCGGACCTGTTCGCCCTCGCGGAGCCGGGTGAAGATCTCCGGGCCGACGTCGTCCACCAGCGGGATGCCCGCCTCGATGAGGATCTGCGGGCCGAGGTTCGGGTACCGCCCGGAGATGCTCGGCGCCACGTTCACCACGGCGCCGACCTCGCACGACACCAGCGCCTCGGCGCTGACGCGGTCGAGGTCGACATGGTCGATCACCGCGATGTCGCCGGGCTGCAGCCGCTTGGTCAGGTCCTTGGTGCGGCGGTCGAGCCGGGCGGTGGCGGTGACCCCGGACCGGCCGTCGTCGCGGCCGCGACCGAGCGCGCGGACGCGCCGCGGCAGCTTCAGGGCCGGCCGGGCGCCGCGCTCGGCGGCCGGCCCCGCGGCCGGCCCGCCGACCGGC
Organism: Actinomadura chokoriensis; assembly: GCF_039529475.1. Taxonomy (NCBI): domain Bacteria; kingdom Bacillati; phylum Actinomycetota; class Actinomycetes; order Streptosporangiales; family Thermomonosporaceae; genus Actinomadura; species Actinomadura chokoriensis. The sequence goes on from NZ_BAAAMW010000015.1 coordinate 193,862, forward strand.
TCCGCGGGGGGCTCGGCGGCCGGTTCCGCGGACGGCCCGGTGGCCGGCCCCGCGGTCGACTCGGCGCCGGAATCGGTGGTGGGTGACGGGTCGCTCATCACCGACCATCCTGCCAGAGCGCCGAAGTGAACGCCGGAAAGCACGACTGTCCAGGCGTGTCCATTCGCGTACTGTCTGTAGCTTTTCCGGGGGGCGTGGGGGGTCGCCCGCCACCATTGGCGCGCAATTACCGGCCCGGTTACCGTTCTTCGGCGGCCATGGCGAGGAGTTCCTCCGCGTGGGCGCGGCCGAGCTCGGAGTCCTCCAGGCCGGCCAGCATCCGCGACAGCTCGCGGACGCGCCCGTCCCGGTCGAGGGCGGTGACGCCGCTGCTGGTCACGGTGCCGTCGTCGGACTTCTCCACCAGCAGGTGCTGGTCGGCGAACGCCGCGACCTGCGGCAGGTGCGTGACGACGATCACCTGGGCGTTGCGGGCCAGCCGCGCCAGCCGCCGCCCGATCTCGACCGCGGCCTTGCCGCCGACGCCCGCGTCGACCTCGTCGAACACGAAGGTCGGGACGGGGTCGGCGCCCGCGAACACGACCTCGATCGCCAGCATCACCCGGGACAGCTCGCCGCCGGACGCGCCCTTGTGCAGCGGCAGCGGCGGCGACCCGGGGTGCGGCGCGAGCCGGACCTCCACCTCGTCGACGCCGTGGGGCCCGTAGTCCGCGGTGGGGTTCACGGTGACCGAGACGCGGGCGTGCGGCATCGCCAGGGCCGTCAGCTCCTCGGTGACGGCGCCGGAGAACCGCTCGGCCGCGCGGGTGCGGACCGCGGTCAGCTCGGCGGCCTCGGCGGCGAGCCGCTCGGTCAGCTCGGCGTGCTCGGCGCGCAGCTCCTCGATGCGGTCGTCGTCGCCCTCCAGCTCGGTGAGGCGGGCCGCGGCCGTCCGCGCCCACTCCAGGACCTGCGCGGCGGTGCCCTCCGCCCCGCCGTACTTGCGGATCAGCGCGGTCACCTCGGCCCGGCGCTCCTGGACGGCGGCGAGCCGCGCCGGGTCGGCGTCCACCGACTCGGCGTAGGAGGCGAGGTCGGTGCCGACGTCGGAGACGAGGTAGCCGGCCTCGGTGAGCCGGTCGGCGAGCGCCGCCAGCTCCGGGTCGTGGTCGCGGACGGCGTCCAGCGCGTTGCGGGCCTGGCCGAGCAGGCTCGTCACGTTGGCCGCCTCGAACGCGGCGGACGGGTCGCCGAGCAGCGCCTCGTGCGCAGTGTCGGCGGCGCCGTGCAGCGCGTCGGCGTGCCCGAGCCGCTCCTCCTCGGCGGCGAGCTCGGCGTCCTCGCCGTCCTTGGGGTCGACCTTCTCGATCTCCTCCAGGCCGAAGCGGAGCATGTCGGCCTCCTGGGACCGCTCGCGCGCCCGCGTCGTCAGCTCCTCCAGCAGCGCCGTGACCTGCCGGTGCCGCTGGTACGCCTTGGTGTAGGCGCGCATCGGCTTGGTCAGCGCGCCGCCCGCGTACCGGTCGAGCGCGGCGCGCTGCCGCGCGGCCTGCAGCAGCCGCTGCTGGTCGGACTGGCCGTGCACGGCGACCAGGTCGTCGGCCAGGGTGATCAGCACGCTCACCGGGACGGACCGGCCGCCGAGGAACGCCCGCGAGCGGCCCTCCGCCGACACCGACCGGCTGATGATCAGCGCGCCGTCGTCCAGCTCGCCGCCGGCCTCCTCGACCCGCTCGACCGCGCGGCCGCCCGGATCGACGGCGATCCGGCCCTCGACCGTGGCGCGGCCCGCGCCCGGCCGGACCCGCTGCGGGTCGGCGCGGCCGCCGAACAGCAGCCCGAGGCTGGTCACCACCATCGTCTTGCCCGCCCCGGTCTCCCCGGTCACCACGTTGAAACCGGGCGACAGATCGAGCACGGCCTCGTCGATCACCCCGAGGCCCTGGATCCGCACCTCATCGACCATCGGTCGCACCGGCGTCACAACCCTCCGCAAAAGATCCCCGATCGGCGCCTGTGGAGATTATCCTCTCTGCCCGCCCGCCGCTCCCCCCGCCGATTCGCCGGGACCGCCGTCCGGGGCGAATCCCGGGCCCGGGTACCCGGCGATGCCGCCGGCCGAGGGAGCGTCCCCGACCTGCGAATCCCCCAGCGGCGGCGACGGCCGGGACGGCTGCCGGACCCGTCCGCGCCAGCCCGTGACGGGCAGCCCGAACTTGGTGACCAGCCGGTCGGTGAACGGGGTGAGGTGCAGCCGCGCGAGCCGCACCGGCTCCGCGCCGCGGCGGACCTCCACCCGCGCGCCCGGCGGCAGGTCGAGAGTGCGGCGCCCGTCGCACCACAGCACGGCGCGGGGCGTGCCCGGCAGCACCTCCACCGCCACCGACGAGCGCGGCGACACCACCAGCGGGCGGGCGAACAGCGAGTGCGCGCTGATCGGCACGACCAGCATCGCCTCCACCTCCGGCCACACCACGGGCCCGCCGGCGGAGAACGCGTAGGCGGTGGAGCCGGTCGGCGTGGCGCACACCACCCCGTCGCAGCCCCAGTTCGACAGCGGCCGGCCGTCGATCTCGGCGACGACCTCCAGCATCCGCTCCCGCTCGGCCTTCTCGATGCTCGCCTCGTTCAGCGCCCACGTCGTCCCGAGCACGGTGCCGTTGCGGCGGGCGGTGACGTCCACGGTCATCCGCTCCTCGACCTCGTAGCGGCGGTCGCACACCCGGTCGACGGTGGCGGCGAGGTCCTCCCGCTCGGCCTCGGCGAGGAACCCGACGTGGCCGAGGTTCACGCCGAGCAGCGGGGTGCCGGACGTGCGGGTCAGGTCGGCGGCGCGCAGCAGCGTCCCGTCGCCGCCGAGGACCATCACGACCTCGGCGTCGTCGGCCGCCGCCGCGGTGCTCGGCATGACCTGCACGCCCTCGCAGCCGATCATCGCGGCCTCGTCGTCCAGGACCCGGACCCGGATCCCGGCCTCGCTGAGCCGCTCGATGACCAGCTGCGCGCTGCGGACGGCCTCCGGCCGCCCGGTGTGCGTCACGACCAGCACCGACCTTGCGCTCATGCTCTCGCCCCACTCCCCGCCGCGCTCCGGCGTACGGACGTCTGGACGAACGCCCCTCGTGCGGGCGTTCCCGGTTCGGACGCTCTCTGTACGTTCCGGAGACCCTCGCCGATCACCGCGGGCCTTCCTCGATCGCCTTCGCCAGGGCCTCGTCCTCGAGGGGCGGGGCCCCCGCACGCAGCCACAGGAAGTACTCCACGTTGCCGGACGGCCCCGGCAGCGGGCTCGCCGCCACCCCGAGGACGCCGAGCCCGAGCGTCGCCGCATGGTCGGCGACGCCCCGCACGGCCTCCGCGCGCAGCCCCGGGTCGCGCACCACGCCTCCGGCGCCGACGCGGTCCTTGCCGACCTCGAACTGCGGCTTGACCATGACCGCGTAGTCGGCGCCGGGCGCGACGCAGCCGCGCACCGGCCCGAGCACGAGTCTCAGTGAGATGAACGACAGATCGCCGACGACGAGATCGGGGGGCGGGTCGCCGAGCGTCCCCGGCCGGAGCTCGCGGATGTTGACCCGCTCCATGACGGTGACCCGCTCGTCCGTCCGCAGCGACCAGGCGATCTGCCCGTAGCCGACGTCGACCGCGTAGACGTGCGCGGCGCCGGCGCGCAGCAGGACGTCGGTGAACCCGCCGGTGGAGGCGCCGGCGTCCAGGCAGGTGCGCCCGGCGACCTCCAGGCCCGCGAACGCCGCCAGCGCGCCCGCGAGCTTGTGCCCGCCGCGGGAGACGTAGTCGGGCCCGCCGGCGGCCTCCTCGACGAGGATCGCGGCCCCGGTCTCGACCTGCGTCGCGGCCTTCGCCGCCCGCTGCCCGCCGACCCGCACCCGCCCGTCGGCGATGAGCTGCCCGGCGTGCTCGCGCGACCGCGCGAGCCTGCGCCGCACGAGTTCGGCGTCCAGCCTCCGCCTGGCGCTCACGGGCGGGGGCGGAGCGCGTCGGGGAAGGCGGGGCGCGGCGGCTGCGGCGGCGGGGCCGGCTCGTCCTGCCCGGCGGACGCGAGCAGCTCCTGCAGGCGCCGGTGGACGTCCTCGAAGATCTCCACGTGCTCCTGCACGGGCCGCCCGCCGAGCCCGGCGAGGGGCGCCACGGCGGCGTCGACGCGCGGGTCGCCGGTCGGCTCGGGCGGCGGCGCGGCCGGGAGCGACGGCTCGGGCCCGGGCTCCGGCGGCCCGGCGGCGTGCGCCTCCCCCGCGGCCGGGACCGCCGCGGCCGGGGTCTCCGGCGCGGCCTCCGCGCCCTCGTCGGACATCACGTCTACCTCCCAATCGGCCCCGGGGCGCCCGTGCCGAGTCGCCTCCACCTCACCCCGAACGCTACCGTCCCTACCCGACATCGTTGCCGGATGAATGGGGAACTGCCTGATCATGGCGAACGAGGAGGACTGCCGTGCGGCGCTGGAGCGGGTCGCGGCCCGGCTGGCGGAGGTGGACGCCGACCGGCTCGCCGAGCACGTCGTCGAGCGGACGATCAGCTGCCGCATCCCGGACCTCGGGCTGGCCTTCCGGTCCCGGCTCCACGAGGGCGGTCTCGACCCGTTCGAGCCCGACGGCGACCCCGGCTCCGCGCAGGTGCGGCTGACCGTGGACAGCGACGACCTCGTCGCGATGGCGCACGACGAACTGCACCCGGCCAAGGCGTGGGCGGCCGGGCGCGTCAAGATCGAGGCGAGCATCTTCGACCTGCTGCGCCTGCGGAAGCTGCTCTAGAGCGGCAGGCTCTCCAGGGCCCCGGCGAGGGCCTCGCGCGGCGGCGGCTCCTCGGTCTCCCAGGCGGCGGACGCGAGCGCGCGGAGGCCGTCGTAGGCGTCCCCGGAGCCGGTGAGCGCGAACCTGTCGCCCTCGCGGCGGGCCGTCCAGCCCCGGCAGGTGTGCCCGCCGTCCGCGCGGACGACCTCCGGGTGCGGGACGAGCAGCCCGGTCAGATCGGGCGCCAGGTAGCTGGGACGGCGGTTCGGCGGCGCGGTCAGGGCCTGCATGTGATCGGTGACGCCCGTGAAGACCAGGAGGCTGTCGGCGCCGCCGTTGCGGGCGCCCTCGATGTCGGTGTCGAGGCGGTCGCCGACGACGAGGGGGCGCTGCGCGCCGGTGCGCAGGATCGACTCCTGGTGCAGCGGGCGTTCCGGCTTCCCGGTGACGATCGGCTCGACGCCCGTCGCCGAGCTGATCACCCGGAGCAGCGACCCGTTGCCCGGATGCGGGGGCCCGTCGCCGCCGGGGATGGTCAGGTCGCCGTTGGAGCCGACGAACAGCGCGCCCATGCCGACGGCCTGCGCGCCCTCCGAGAGCGCCCCGTAGCTGAGTTCGGGGTGGTAGCCCTGCGCGACGGCGGGGGGCCGCCCGGCCGCGGTCGACACCGGGCGCAGGCCCTGCTGGTACAGGGCGTGGCGCAGCCCCATGCCGCCGACCACGAGCACCTCCGAACCCGCGGGCAGCCGCTCGGCGAGCAGCCGCGCGGCGGCCTGCGCGGAGGTCACCACGTCCACCGGGTCGGCGGGGACGCCGACCTCGGTGAGCAGCGCGGCGACGGCCGAGGGGGTCCGGGAGGCGTTGTTGGTCACGAACGCGAGCCGCTGCCCGGCGGCGCGGGCCTTGGCGAGCGAGTCCGCCGCCGCGGGGACGGGCCTGCGGCCGACGTAGACGACCCCGTCGAGATCGAGCAGGGCGACGTCGTACGCCTCGCTCAGGGGACGGTCGCTGCCTTTCATCGCGCTCCTCATGCGTGCGATCGTACGGGGGTTGTTACCGGCGGGTAAGGGCCGGGTCAGCGGCGGGCCGCGAGGGTGGCCCTGGCCTGCCGCAACGCTCTGGCGTAGTCCTGGTTGTCGGGACGCATGGCGGCGGCGAGCGCCAGCTGCTCGACGGCGCCCTCGAAGTCGCCCAGCCGGCTGAGCGACAGCCCGAGGCCGAAGCGGGCGTAGTCCTCGGCGGGCTCCTCCTCGACGATCCGGCGGAAGCTCGCCGCCGCCGCGCCGAACCGCCGGGCGCCGAACTGGGCGCGGGCGAGCGCCTCGCGGATGCTGTGCGACCCCGGCTCAGCCTCGGCCGCCCTGGTCAGCAGCTGGAGCGCGGCGGCGGCGCTGCCCGACCGCAGCAGCTCCAGGCCGCGCGTGTACCACTCGTAGACCCCGCCCTCCGGCGAGGCGGCGCGCCCGCCCGGGGCGTCGCCCAGGTCACCGGCCGGATCACCGCCCGGGTCGCCTGCCGGGTCGCCTGCCGGGTCGCCCGCCGGGTCGCCGGCTGGGGAATCCTCCGGCCGTCCAGGCCCTTGACCACTCATATGGACCTCCCCTCGGATCATGACGACCGTACCCGCCGGGGCGCCGGACGCCTCCCGGTGAATACCATGCCCACCGTGGACGACGACCTCCCCTCCGGCCTCGCGCCGGAGGAGTTCAGCGCCCGGATCTTCGGGACGGCGGGGCCGCGCACGGGCGCCGGCCTGGCGCTGGCCCCGTTCCGCGGCGTCCGGTTCGTCCCCGAGGTGGCCGGTGATCCGGCGGCGGTGACCATGCCGCCCTACGACCTGATCGACGAGGCGGCGGCCCTGCGGCTGCTGGCGGGCGGCGGGCACAACATCGTCCGGCTCAACCTGCCGCGCGCCGCCGGCGAGAGCTACGGCGCGGCGGGCGAGCGGCTGCGCCGCTGGCTGGACGAGGGCGCGCTCGCCGTCGACCCCGAACCGGCCCTGTACGTCTACGAGGCGTCCCGCGGCGGGACGGTCCTGCAGCGCGGCCTCATCGGCGCGCTGGGCCTGCGCGCGGAGGCCGACGGGGTCGTGCTGCCGCACGAGAACGTCTTCCCCGGCCCGGTCCGCGACCGGCTCGCGCTGATGACGGCCGCGAACGCCAACCTGGAACCGATCTTCCTCGTGTACGAGGGCGGCGGCGACGCGGCCGCGATCGTCGACGAGGCCGCCGCGTCCGCGCCGCTCGTGGAGTTCGACGCCGACGACGGGCTGACGCACCGGCTCTGGCGCGTCACCGACCCCGCCGCGCACGCGCGGGTCGCCGCCGACCTGCGCGACAAGCGGGCCCTCATCGCCGACGGCCACCACCGCTACGCCACCTACCGCGCCCTCCAGGCGCGCCGCCACGCGGCCGGAGACGGCCCCGGGCCGTGGGACGAGGGGCTGGCGCTCCTGGTCGACTCCACGCGCTACCCGCCGCACCTGGGCGCCATCCACCGCGTCCTGCCGGGCCTGCGCCCGGACGACGCGGCCGAAAGGGCGCGCAAGGCCTTCCGCGTCACCGAGTTCACGGACGAGGCGTCCGCCATCGAAGCCCTCGCCAACGCGAGTGGGCCCGCGTTCCTCCTCGGTGGGGGCGATGCCCTTCACCTCCTCACCGACCCCGACGAGGACGCGATCGCGCGCTGCAGGCCCTCCGGGCACTCCACGCGCTGGTGCAGGCTCGACACCGCCGTCCTGGACTACCTCCTCATCGGCGGCCTGTGGAACGTCCCGGAGAACGAGGACGCCATCGAGGTGGTGCACGACGACCCGTCCGCCGCGATCGCGCGCGCCCGGCGCGCGGGCGGCACGGCGGTCGTCCTGAACCCGCTGAAGGTCGCGGACGTGCTCGCCATCGCGGGCGAGGGCGAGCGGGTGCCGCGCAAGTCGACCTCGTTCGGGCCGAAGCCGCGCACCGGTCTCGTCCTGCGGCTTCTCGACCCGGACGACCCCGAGGGTCCATGATCGGGGGATGGACACCGCGACCACGATCACACCGCTCGGCGGGGACGTCTACGAGATCGACACCCGGATGGCCGGCTACAGCGGCATCACCGCCGGATACCTGATCCTGTCCGACCGGCCATGCCTGGTGGAGCCCGGCACGTCCGGCTCGGCGCCCGTGGTGCAGGCGGCGCTGCGGGAGCTCGGCGTCGGGGCGGACGACCTGGCGACCGTGGTCGTGACCCACATCCACCTCGACCACGCGGGCGGTGTCGGCGACATCGCGCAGATGTACCCGGGGGCCGAGGTCGTCGTCCACGAGAAGGGCGCGCGGCACCTGGCCGACCCGTCGCGGCTCATGCGCAGCGCCCGCATGGTGTACGGGGACAGCCTCGACACCCTGTTCGGGGAGCTGAAGCCGACGGAGGCGTCCCGGATCCGCGCCGTCGAGGACACCGGCGTCATCGACCTCGGCGGCGGCCGGCGGCTGGAGTCGCACTACTCCCCCGGCCACGCCAAGCACCACGTCGGGCTGATGGACTCCCACACCGGCGACCTGTACGTGGGCGACGCCGCCGGCATCTACATCCCGGAGACGGCGGACGTGAAGCCCGCGACGCCGCCGCCCGACTTCGACCTGGAGACGGCGCTCGAGTCCCTCGGGAAGTTCCGGTCGCTGGGCCCGCAGCGGCTGCTGTTCGCGCACTACGGGCCCGTCAGCGAGGTGGACGACACGCTCGAACGCTCCGCGGAGGAGCTGCGCGTCTGGGTGGACGCCGTCCAGGACGCCAAGGACCAGGGCCTCGACCTCGACCACGCCGTCGCCATGGTCGTGGACCACACCAGGGACCGCTACGCCATCATGGCCGACGACGTCGATCCCGCCCTCGTCGCCAAGTACGAGGTGCTGAACAGCGCTGAGAGCAATGTCACGGGCATCCTGCACGCGTTGAGCCGGCATGCGTGAGCGTCCGCCGCGCCGACTCCGTGCACGGTGTCATCAGCGGAAGGGGCCGGTGACCTCGAACGTGCAGCCGTCCGTCCCGGCGATGAACCCGCTCTTGCCGCGCTGGGACGAGAAGTACAGCCGCGAGCCGTCCGGGCTGAACGCGCACCCGGTGATCTCCGACTCGTCGTGGCCGAGGACGCGCAGGAACGGCGCCACGGTCCCGTCGGCGGTGATGAGGTTGATCTCCATGTTGTCGCCGTCCTCGGCGACGTACAGGTCGCCGGTCGCCGTGGCGGTCACCGCGTCGACGCCGTGCAGGGGCGCGTCGCCGCCGGTGACGAGGTCGTCGTCATAGGCGATGTCCAGCCGTTCGTTCGCCGCGTCGTAGGCCCAGACACGGTTGTCGCCCTTGGTGGTGAAGTAGCAGACGCCGTGCGTGTAGTAGCAGCCTTCACCGCCGTCGAAGCGCATGGCGTCCGCGACCTGCTCGCGGGTCGGCGTCAGCCAGAACTGCGGGCTCGGCACCTTCGCCCACCGGACGGGGCCCGTCCCGGAGCCGACCAGGACTTCGAGCGTCCCCGACGACAGGTCGCCCCACGTCTTCGGGCGGAACCGGTAGAAGCAGCCGTCGCCCTGGTCCTCGGTCAGGTAGACGACCTTGCGTTCGGGGTCGGACGCGGCGGCCTCGTGCTTGAACCTGCCCATCGCGGGACGCGCCACCGCCGCGTTCCGACCGCGCGGATCCGTCTCGTAGACGAGGCCGAAGTCGTGCTCCTCGCATGACAGCCACGTGTTCCACGGCGTCGCCCCGCCGGAGCAGTTCAGCGTCGTGCCGTTCAGGATCCGGTACGCGGACGTCACCTTCCCGGACGCGTCGAACCTCATCGCGGACACACCGCCGACGACGGGGACCTCCGAATTGCTGACGTAGATCCAGCCGTCCCCGTCGGGGAAGCAGGCACCGCCGTCGGGCGCCGGATGCCAGGTGTGCCGGGTCCCTTCGACGCGCTGCAGCGACCGCGCCACGATGCGGCTGGTGAACCCGTCCGGCAGCTGCAGCCCGTTGCCGTCGGCGGCCCCGAGCGGGCCGTACGGGCTCGGGCCGGGCTGTGCGGGCCCCGCGGCGAACGCCTGCTGCCACAGGGCCCCGGAGAACACGGCCGTGCCGCCGGCGACGGCGGTGGCGCGCAGGAACATACGTCGGTCCAGGGACATGACTCTCCTCAGAGTCGATCACCGCCGGACTGATCCGGCGGCCCCCGAACGGCGCGGTCCCGTGAATATCCGGGAAACCTACCCGCCAGTCAAGTACCGGTGGTCACTCCCCTGCCGGGGGCCGCTCCTCTTCGCCGTCCGCCGGCTTCGGCTCCAGGAACACGGCCGGGGCCTCCGGAGCGTCCTCGTCGGGCGCCTTCGGCACCTCGGGCTCGGCGGGCTTGAACGCGATGTCCGTCGCCGCCGCAGGCTCCGCCGGGGCCTCGGGCTCCGCCGGAAGCTCAGGCTCTGCGAGGGCTTCTTCCTCGGCAACGCCACCGCTGTCGTCGTCGTCGGCGGCGGGGCTCAGGCCCTCGGCATCGGCGTCGGCGGCGGCGGCGATCAGGCCCTCGGCGTCGACCGCCTCCTCAACGACTCCGGCCCCTCCGTGCTCCTCTTCCTCTTCCTCGGTGTCGAGGATGTGGAGCCCTTCGATCTCGGCGTACCGCTCGGCGGCGTCGGTCTCACCGTCACGGTCGGCCGCCGCCGCGCGCGCGAACCAGTCGGCTGCCTCGTCCTCGCGTCCCGCCTCGGCGAGCGCGTCCGCGTAGGCGTAGAACAGCCGCATCGACCAGGGCCGGAGCCGCCGGTCGCGCAGCTCGGGGATCTGCAGGGTGACGACGGCCGCGTCGTACTGCCCCATGTCGCGGCGGACGCCCGACTCGACGATGCGCAGCTCGACGCGTCCGACCTGGTCGAGCTTCTCCGCCTCCGGCGACTTGATCAGGTCGAGGGCGCGTTCGGGACGGCCGAGGCCGCGCTCGCAGTCGGCCATCACCGGCAGGTAGGAGTCGTCGCCGGCACCGAGCCGCCGCGCGGCGCGCAGCTCGGCGAGCGCCTCCGCCCATTCGCCCGCGTGGTAGGCCGCGATCCCGGCCGCCTCCCGCACGATCCCGACCCGCGACGCGAGCCGCCGCGCTGCCTTCGCGTGCTTGTAGGACTGCTCCGGCTCGTCCTCGGCCAGCCGTCCCGCCATCACCAGGTGCCGCGCCACCTTCGCCGCCAGGTCCTTCGGCAGCGTGCGCAGTTCGGCGCGCGCGTCGGCGTCCAGCTCCTCGCCGGTGACGTCGTCCGGCAGCAGCGGATCATCGTGCCTGGGGCGTTCCTGCTCCTCGTTCCGCGCCCGCCTGTCCTGCCGGTCGCGCGGCGGCCCGTAGGAGCGTCCGCCGTCCTGGGGACGCTTCGGACCGCGTCCTCCGAAGGGCCTGTCCCGGTCCCCGGGGCGCCCTTCACGCCTGCCCTCGAACCGGCGCCCGCCCTGGCGGTCGTCACGGTCCTTGAACCGGCGTTCCTGCGGCCGTCCCTCGAACCGCCGCTCGCCGGGACGGCCCTCGTCGCGCCTCGGCCTGTCGTCACGGTCCTTGAACCGGCGCTCGCCCTGGCCGCCACCGGGACGTCCCTCACGCCGCGGCCCGGCGGAGCCGCCGAAACGCCCTTCCCGGCGCTCGCCGCCCTGACCGCCGAACTGCCGCTCACCGGGCTTGCCCCGGCGCGGTCCATCGAACCGACGCTCGCCGGACCCGCCTCGCTGCCCTTCGAACCGTCGTTCGCCCGGCCTGCCGGAGCCGCCGCCCTGACCGCCGAAGCGCCGCTCGCCGGGCTTCCCCGACCCGCTTCGCGGCCCCTCATACCGACGCTCACCCGGCCGGCCCTGGCCGCTACCGCCCTGACCGCCGAACCGGCGCTCGCCGGACCCGCCCTGACCGGCCCGAGGCCCTCCGGGCCGCCGGTCCGCGGGCTTGCCCCCACCACCGCGCGGGCCGTCGAACCGGCCTTCACCGCGGTCGCGGCGCGGTCCGCCGGAGCGACCGTCGCGACGGTCGTCCGAGCGTCCCTCACCGGAGTCGGGGCGCCGATCGTCGGAACGCTTGAACGGACGGCCGGGCTTGCGGTCATCCCGCTTGCCGCGCGAGTCCCGGTCCTTCCAGCCACCGCCCGCGGGACGGCCGCGACCGCCCCGCTGGTCGCCGGCGCGGGGCGCACCGCCGCGAGGTCCGCCGCCCTGGCCACTGCGGGCGCCGCCCCCACGACGGGGCGGCGTGTTCCGCCGCCCGTTATCGCCCCGCCGCTCGCGGCTGTCGTCGCCGCGGCCGTCCTCTTCCGCGCTCATCACGTCCGTCACTGTTCTTGAAGGTGTTCGTGGATACGTGCAGCCTACTTTGGCAGGACCACGACATGCGTCGAGGGCCGCCCCGTTAAATCGGGGCGACCCTCGACCAATTCAAGTCCGGCGGCGTCCTACTCTCCCACACAGTCTCCCATGCAGTACCATCGGCGCTGAAGGGCTTAACTTCCGGGTTCGGGATGGGACCGGGTGTTTCCCCTTCGCCAAAACCACCGAACGCCTCAACG